>CP072660.1:1200000-1910795 GCA_029637525.1 Desulfurococcaceae archaeon MEX13E-LK6-19 | reverse complement strand
GTGGATAGAATTGCAGGTGCAATATTAACAGATAAAGGAAAAGATTTAGCTGAAAAACTTAATGAACTCATCAATGTCAAGCGACTTGGAGATGATTATCTAGGTTTTAACTGGAATAATGTCGTTACTGTAATTCTTAAAGATACTCCTCCTGAATCAACAAACGTTATGATTATAAGAGATAAAGCTATAGCGCTTAATGCATCTGCGGTTCTTATTATTGTAATAGATAATGGTGTATTTATACCTGGTATTGCTTTTGATGATAGGTTGTACAAGGAAATAGTATCAGGGTTAGAGAAAAAACTAGGAAATCTAAGTAGGTACAAAAAAGCTACAATACTTTATGCTGCAATTAGAGAAAAAGAGCCATTATTAGTAGCGGGTTATAGGCTGGGCTTCAGGATACTTAAGCATTACTGTTTACGTCGTGAATATTGTTAACAGGTTTTTACTAAAACCCTGATATAAACATTAACGTTATTGATATAGCGAAAAGCACTCCCCACGTAACCGGGTTCCATTTTATTATTTTGCTCCCATCTAGTGGAGGTATTGGTAACAAGTTAAAGAACGCGATCCAGGCATTTATTCCGGTCATAAACAAGAGAAACAAGAACAGAGTTACTGAAAGGTATTGATACATTGTATTCAAGATTATGAATGAAATAATAGCCATTACTATGTTTACCACGGGGCCAGCTGCCGAAACTACTCCCATGATCTTCTTTGTATAAGTGCTATCGTAGTATGGCATTGATATGAATACGTAGCCTGGTATAATAATTCGTATAAACGGTATAAACCCGCTCATTAAAGTAATCGCAGCACCCAGGGGGTCTAGTATGAATCTGCTGTAGCAACCGTATTTTCTTGCATAGTATCTATGGGCCAGTTCGTGAGGCAAGAAAGCTATTACCACTACTACTGAATTCAATATAAAAGCTTCAATATTTCCTTTTTCAATGATGAGATGTCCTCCGAAAGCCCATGCGACAATAATCATAGCTAGAAGTAGTGCCTTCTTTTCATCCATATATACTATCTTCTCGGTGAGGGACATTAGTGTCGCCTATTACTAGATGAAAAGAAATTAATAATAAAAAGTTACTCTCGTGTATTGATTGAATATGTGAGAACAATAATTGGTGAAGCTTGTGTCTTCCACTCTTATTGCTACAGAAAAACGTGGGCTAGTTATAGCGAGATTTCAGCCATTGCATTATGGGCATTTTAATGTCTTAAAGTGGTGTTTTGAAAATTTTGATGAAGTGATTGTTGTGATCGGTATGGCTAGTCAAAGTCATACCCCAGAAAACCCGTTTACTGCTGGCGAAAGAATCCTAATGTTGAGAGAGACCATTAAATGGGCTGGTTTGCCTCTAGAGAAAATGATAACCATAACCCTCCCTACACTTGAAGTAAGTAGTGTTGCCATACATTATGT
This sequence comes from Desulfurococcaceae archaeon MEX13E-LK6-19, assembly GCA_029637525.1. Lineage (NCBI taxonomy): Archaea > Thermoproteati > Thermoproteota > Thermoprotei > Desulfurococcales > Desulfurococcaceae > Desulfurococcaceae archaeon MEX13E-LK6-19. The sequence goes on along the minus strand of CP072660.1, from coordinate 1,909,348 downwards.
TAAACTATATTCGCCGCCATTTAAGTGCGTGGTAACTCTAAACCCTATTATAGCAAGGATATTTGTTGAAGAAGGATATGAAGTTGTGGAACCACCCAAATTCAATAGAGAAATATATAGGGGTGCATATATTAGGAGGCTTATGGCTGAAGAGAATCAAGATTGGCGTAAACTAGTGCCGCCACCTGTGGCTCGTATAATTGATGAAATTGATGGTGTTGCACGGGTTAAAATGCTATATAGAGAGAAGCTACCAGGGTATGTAACTGCGTGATAAATATTGACGACGGAAAGATTTAGATGTCTAAGGAAAGGATATTGTTGTAAGCTATCTCCAATATCTCTTTTGCCATTTGAAGAATATTTACTTAAAGTAGCTGCCGAGAAACTAGATATTAAATGCGTTATTACACATGGTTACACTGTATTTGATAGAAGAACAAGATCGCACATAGCTCTATCATATGTTCTCGAGCTAAATAATGGTAAATGCCCGTTCTTAGATAGCGACAACAAGTGTTTGCTCCATAATTCTTACAAGCCCCTTGTTTGTCGCGCATTTCCTTACATACCTAGAGAAGTTAGGTATCTCTACAACACTGATATGAGGATAATTATTGCCTACACTGAATACGGGTTATCGAGAAAATGCCCTGTCATAGAAGCTAGTATCAACTATATATCAAGATTCATGAATGTAAATCCAATGTATTTATCTATGTACATGCCCAGTGAAGTAAAAGCGGCCATGGAAATGGAGAGAAAACGTGGAATAATAATGCGTCTTCTAAGTAATTTATGGAAGAAAGGATTAGTAGATCTTGAGCCCGGAGAGAAGAATCCAACGAATAAAGACAATGTTGTTAATGTATACGATATTCTCAGAGCATATTATCCTGATCTTCCTTACATTCTTGGTGTGCATGAAGCTATTGCCAGTCTTAAAGTATTAACGTCTCGAAGGAGATAGGATCTGTAGTGTATAATATTCCATGATCTTGTAAGTTATTAATGATGCGAACAACCTATAAGGCTTGAGGACACTTAATTATTCAGAACGCCCTAAGTTCTTCGCAAGCAATACTCCATGGTGGTAAAATGTGCTGGCATGTGAGAAACTACTATTGAAACTATTAATAATATCAAAATTAATGTCATCAAGAGAAACATCATTCCGTGAACTTGGATGGGATACAGGTTTAGACTATGCTACTGTCGTCAAACTAATTAAAGAACTATCGAAGAATTATGTCTTGCGTATTGATGGAGAAAAAGTGTACTGGGATCCAGCAGACAATCCTAGTACATTAAAGCCTTGGGGATGGAGATTAGTCCATGCACCATTTCTTGGAAGTACTCAAGATGCAGCAAGGAAGTATGGGCCTTGGAGCATTATTGTTGCTGAGTACCTTATACAAGCAAAAGGGAGACATGGTAAAACATGGAAGACAGGTTTTGGTGGACTATGGTTTACAGTCTCTATGTCGCTTCCACCAGAACAAGCAATGCTCTTGCCAATAGCAACGCCAGTCATAATAGCTAGGACATTGAATAACCTCTATAAAATAAACGCGAAGATAAAATGGCCCAACGACATTGTTGTTAATGGAAAGAAGATTGCAGGTATACTTATTGAAGCAGAAGCTTTTCCAAGTAACTTCATAATATATGTTGGAATAGGTATCAATGTAAACAATGATGTTACTCTTAAAGAAGCTATTTCTCTCAAGAAGATAGTTGGATTAAAGCCTAGGAATAGGGTATTTGCATCAGTTATAGGATGGTTTTCTAGGCTAAAGAAGATTATAGAAGATAAAGAGGAGCTACTAAAGACTTATTTAGAGAATCTTGATACTCTTGGAAGAAAAGTAATTGTAGAAACAGTTGCTGGAGAAGTTGAAGGAATTGCTGAAGATGTAACCGAAAATGGATCTATCGTTATTAAGACAAGCAGTGGTGTCAAGATATTTGATCCAATGACTGTTCTTAGATTAAGATATAAAGAACAAGAAGAAACCATGGGCTAAAATAGATTGGTTATAACATATCCTCTTACGTGCCTCTCATCTTTCTATCAATAGTTTTAATGGTGTGTAAATAGTATTATATCTAAGAGTATAGATTTCAGATAATTGGTTCTTTACTATGTGGTGAGCATTATGGCTAAGCAATGTAGTGTAGAAGGATGTGAGAAAGAAGGAGTTCACGAGATTAGCTATGAGAAAGCGAAAATACTCGAAGAACAGGGTCTCAAGCTTACAGTATATGGTGCTAGACCTCCACGCAGGCCAGGCCACGTCTATCTTTGTGAAGAACACTATAAGCTTTGGAAGAAGCTTTCGAAGAAAATTGATAAGATCGAGAAGTTCGCTAGGAAGGGAGCTTAGGGTTTGATTGTATACAGGGATAGAGTTCTTGTTGAACTGAAAGAATTTATTGAAAGGAGATGGAGTAATGTAGTCGATATAATTCATGTCTATAGAGAGGAAACAGGCGAGCCCGAAAAAGGACCCTTCATTGAGGAGACGGGGTTTCCTGAACCTGTAATTAACTATCTTAAGTCACGAGGTATCAATAGGTTATATAAGTTTCAATGGGATGCTATAAAGAGTATACTGGATGGTTATGACACAGTAATAGTGTCAGGTACAGGTACTGGTAAAACAGAAGCCTTCCTAGCCCCCTTGATAGTCAAGGCTATTGAAGACCCTAATACCAAACCCAATGCCCTCATACTTTATCCAACAAAAGCTTTGGCTAGAGACCAACTTAATAGACTACAGGAGTTCCTAGGGTTTGGACCTATTACAGCGACAGTCTTCGATGGTGATACCCCTAGAAAGGATAGAAAGAGAATAGCTGTCAATCCACCTAGTATACTGATTTCGAATCCTGATATGGTTCATGTAGGTCTCGTGTTAAGCCCATATATGAGGAAGCTCTTGAAAAAGATCTCCTATCTTGTTCTTGACGAGATGCATGTATATGAGGGTGTTTTCGGGGCTCATGTGAAAGCTGTTATTGATAGATTAAAGATTTTCCGTAAAAGCAAGCCTTTATTCATTGGTAGCTCGGCAACTATAGGGAACCCTGAAAAACATGGTGAAGTCCTTTTTGGCACAAAAGTCAGGGTTATAAAAGGTCCATTAAGGAGACGGGGCACAGCATATCACGTAATGATTTCGGCTGGGTATTTGAGTAGATGGACTGTAACAGCAGGAGTAGCAAGTATGCTTGCCCAAATGGGGTTACGTGTGCTTGTGTTCACTGACTCACAACAAATGGCTGAAGTTGTTGCAAGAATTGCGAGAAGAGGTTTTGGACAAGAATTCTTAGTACATAGGGCGGGGCTTCCTCCTGAAGAAAGAAGGAATGTTGAGGCTAAGCTTCAGAAAGGAGATATAGGTGGTGTTGTTGCCACGCCAACACTTGAGCTGGGTATTGATATAGGGAGTCTTGATGCGGTTGTTATGGCGGCTCCTCCCCCAACTTATGCAAAATACCTCCAGAGAGCTGGTAGAGCTGGTAGACGTGGACGTACAGGATATATTTTCCTTATATTGGGTGACGACCCTATTGACGCGTATTTTGAAAGAGAGCCGCAAAAGTATTATGAGCAAGAAATACCGCCTATATACATCGAGCCTGATAATGAGGAAGTATTGAAAATTCATGGTCTAGCCCTTCTTATGCAACAAGGGATGATCCGAAGGGATGCTATTCCAGGGAAAACATGGATTCAAGCCTTGGAGAAACTTGTAGAAGAAGGACTTGCAGTAAAAACGGCTATCGGTTATTTCCCTGTATGGAAGAAAGCCCGTAGTCTCCTCCTTGAATACATGAGCATTAGAGGTGCTGGTCCACAAGTAACTATTATAGAAAAGGATTCGGGTAAACCGATAGGGACTAGAGAGCTGCCTATGGCGATATTAGACCTACATCCACATGCAATATACCTTCATGGCGGCAGGATTTATCAGTCAATAGAGTTGGATGTTGGTAAAAGAACCGCTGTTGTACAAAAACTTCCTGACGATATACCATATTATACGAGACCGTTATATACAACGGATCTAATAGATTATGACATAGTTGACAAGAGGGTTAGTGCAACAGGTATACCGCTTATTTATGCAAGGGTGACTATATCAATTATAGTTCAAGGGTACGTGATCTATAATATTTATAGTGGAGAGAAACCAACGAGTATTGAAGAGCTTGAGCACCCCGTTGTTTATACCTACAACACTAGAGCGCTTCTCCTCAAATACCCACCGAATCCTGAGTGGGATACAATGGATAATGCGGAGGCGTTTCATGCTATAGAACATACCCTGATATCGGCAGCTAGACCTGTTTGTGGTGCAGCACTAGGTGATTTAGGTGGCATTAGCTATCCTAGCGGTGACATAGTCATATATGATGCCGCACCAGGCGGTAGTGGACTTGCTAGGCTTCTATTCGAGCGGTTTGAAAAAGCCGAGAAAATTGCTTATGAGATAGTGAGTAAGTGTAAATGCGATGATGGATGCCCTAGATGTATATATAGCCCGTATTGTGGTAACAACAATAGGGTTTTATCAAGAAAGAAGGCAGCTTTTATCCTAGGGGCATCGATTAAAGGAGTCTTTAAAGTAGTTGGTAAGCCTGCTGAAGAAAGATACGGTAGCCCGATCGCATAATAATACCGTGTGGAGTAATACTATTAGAAATGTATAGCACAAGTTAGGTCTGCCTAGCAAATTATTTATTAGAGAATAAACCTTTAAACATAAACTGAGAGCGAAGAGAAGGAAATGATACTTTACAGTTCTAAGGAATAGCTGACGGTGATAAAGGATTGGTTCTAAGTACAGGATTAAACTTTGCATTCTTATGTAAAGAAAAACCATCAAGTATTGGTAAAAAAATAGCAATAATAGGTGCTGGCCCAGCAGGTCTTGTTGCAGCAGGATACTTGGCTTGTAATGGTTTTGATGTTGATGTCTATGAGAAACTACCCCGTCCAGGCGGAATGATGGTATTTGCTATCCCACCATGGAGAATCCCTAGAGAACGAGTATTTAACGCAATATCGCTTCTTGAGGAAAAATATGGAGTAAAATTCATTTTAAAGACGAAAGTATATTATGGAGAACCACATCATGAAGAAGGCGATGAATTTGTTGAAAAAACGGCTAGTATAGAAGAACTTGTCAACAATTACGATGCTGTACTAATAACAACAGGTACATGGAGATCAAGAATACCTAAAGTAACTGGTTCTGATGCCGAAAACGTTGTAGGAGCTCTTGAATATGTCTATAAGCATAGATTAAAGGAAATGGGCTATGTAGATAAAGTTCCTTATGAGGGGAGACAAGTTATTGTAATTGGTGGCGGTTATAGTGCTGTCGATGCTGCTGAACAAGCCGTTTTTGATAAAGCTGAAGAGGTCTACCTGGTCTACAGAAGAACTATTGCACAAGCTCCAGCTGGAATTTATGAGATCGAGCGTATTAAAAGACTAGGTGTTGAAGTTATTGAATTAGCTAGCCCTATTGAAATAATAAAGCAGGACAATAAGGCAGTCGCCGTGAAGTTTCAGCGTATGAAGCTTGGCGAACCCGATGAAAGCGGTAGGCCGAGACCCATACCAATACCTGGCTCCGAATTCACGCTTAACGCTGATCTAGTGATATTTGCCACAGGCGAGGCTCCTACACCGCCTTTGCCTGAAGACAAGGAGGTCATGGAGAAGCTTGGTATTCATGTAGAGTGGGGTAGGATAGTTGTTGATGAAAATTATAGGACTAAGAATCCCAAGATCTTTGCGGCAGGTGACGTAGTAACTGGGCCATCAAGAATAGGGCAGGCTATTAAAACAGCACTTTATGCAGCTCGTTCCATTCATAATTACTTGAAAGCTGTTTCTGTGAAACTGGTTCCCACACCATAGAGAAGGGAGGTGGAGTGTATGAGTTCTGGTAAAGACTCTGTAAAAGCAACTCACTTAAGGGTAATTGACTTATCGAAGTGTATTGGATGCGGCTCTTGTGAAGCTGTATGCGAGTTTATTCATGGATCACCTTTCATCAAGGTTTATAGAACAAGCATAGGACTAGAGATACCGATATCCTGTATGCATTGTAAGAAAGCGCCTTGTATAGAAGCTTGTCCAACAGGTGCAATGACCAGAGATAGTTATGGAGCTGTCTACGTTAACACGCCTAAGTGTATAGGATGTATGGCCTGTCTTACAGCGTGTCCGTTTGGTATACCAGAACTTGATGCAAGAGCTAAAGTTGCTGTGAAGTGTGATCTCTGTATGGACTTAAGGAAAGAAGGACTTATACCAGCTTGTGCAGCAATATGTCCAACAGCAGCGATAGTATTCGGGTCGCCGGCGATGGTATTTGATGAAATAAAGAAACGTCTAGCAGAATCATGGGCTAAAATGAGATTTGAAGCTCTTGAAGAAGGACAGGTAGTACGGTGAATATCCTATTGGAGCCTGTCCTAGTTTTTTCTCCTATAATAATAGTTCTAACTCTGCTCATTATTGGTCTAGAATGGTTTGTTTCAAGAGAAAAAGTATTATCTGTGATATTCAAGGTTATCGTATACTTACTTGCATCACTTCTTGTATTTATCCTATCTTTGTATGAGGTTATAGACGAACTTTCTATACTATTTAGTGCCACGGCTATAGCGGTGTCACTGCCTATTTCAGTTTATGCAATAAGTTATGCTGCCAAAAAGAAATACAGTAATAGATTTCATGTGCTCATAGATCTATTTGCGTTATCAATGATTTATACATTTGCATCGCCTAATTTGTTATCACTAGCGATAACATGGACAACGGCTGAGCTTCTAGGCTTTGCTATGATAAGTATTGGTGAACAACATATTACAGGAGAAAGAGGAGTATCTGCTTCAAAGAGGTTCCTTGCCATTTCAACGACGACATTTGAGTTAACATTATTCACAATGATATATGTTAGTATATTTTCTCTTGCTGGTACATCTATGGGTGGTAGTATTGATGTGTTAATGAAGAAGTTTAGTGCACTTGAAGGCAGTGCAGCATATATTCCATTATATATTGTGCCATTACTCCTCGTAGGATTTATAGCAAAATCTGCTCAAATACCACTACACTTCTGGCTCCCTGATGCACATACAACGGCACCAGCACCAGCATCATCGTTACTAAGCGGTATAATGACTGGTATGGGTGTTTATGGATTATTGAGAGTATTCCAGATAATAGAAATGGATGATTATGTAAAGAATTTGTTTGCGTTAGTTATCATGTTTTTGGGCATAGCGTCAATTGTATATGGAGGATTCCAGGCATATATTCAAAAAGACATAAAGAGAATGCTTGCATACAGTACAATAGCCGGTAATGGCTTTACATTGGCTCTTTTATCATTATACGTTGTTGACCCTGATTCTGTGACCTATACTGCTTTACTTGCATCGTTTGTCTCGCACGCGATATACAAAGCATCGCTGTTCTTGAATGCTGGGTCTATCGAAGTAATTTTCGGCACAAGAAACATTGATCTAATTAGGGGTGTTAGCAGTTTCTTGCCACTACTATCGACGTCATCAATTATAGCATTATTCTCACTCATAGGCATGCCTCCAACAATAGGTTTTGTTGCAAAACTGCTTGCCATACTAGCGAGCTTAAGTAAAGGATTTATTGTATACAGTATACTAGTAATTATTGCGGTAGTGTTGTCAATAATAGTATCTGTTCTCATAGGGTTTAGGTACATTATGATGTACTATGGTGAGCCAAGCACCTTGGTCGTAGAAAAACTTGATAGAAAAGATTTCTCAGGAAGCTATAGAAGCTTGCTTTACACTGAACTAGTTCTATCGTCTTTCAACATATGTTCGCTACTTGTATTAGTTTTCACACCTATAGAGAAAGACTTGATCAATGCTATCCTCTTGGCGTCAATAATACCCGTCATAGTGTTAATTTATATCGCTGTAATGATAGCCATGAGGGGTGGTGTAAGATCGCTGAGATAATCTATGATCCTGTTTATAGGTATATCTTATGGATATTATTAATAGTACTTGTTTCTTCGGGAGCTCTAGTAGTTGATACAATGCGTAGACTCAGTAGAGTTTTGAGGATAATAGCATATGTGCTGGTATGGCTGGTTATAGTAGCTGGCTATTTACTAAATACATGGATAATATATATTGACTCGTTGCAGGGATTGTTCTTAATTCTTTGTAGCATCGCAGGTATAGCAATTAGTCTATATAGTGAAGGGTATTTACGTGTGCTATTTGGTAAAATACAGCATCTTCAACTAATAATAGACATGACCTTGTTGCTTATATTAATGCTGTTTACAGCTAGAAATCTATTGGAATTTACGGTGCTGTGGATAAGTATAGAGCTTGTTGCTTTTCTCCTTATATTGCTCGAAAGAGGGCTTGAAAACTGGAGTGTCGGTCTCAAATATCTTGTTGTATGTGTTACAGCTGGCGATATATCACTATTTTCATGGATTGCTATTACTGCTACAACTATTGGTATAAACAAGGCGCTATTAACTGATTTCCAGATACTCATGAACAGCACTATTAATGTTACTAATCCTGTGCTGACATTTCTTGTACTAGTAGGATTTCTAGCTAAGCTTGGCCAAATACCATTCCATATATGGCTTGTTGACACATATTCAGAAGCTCCATCACCTATAACGGCTATATTTAGTGGATTAATGTCTAAGATGAGCATCTACGCTATATTAAGGGTTCTCAGCTTGTTAGACCTAAACAACATGGTATACTTGATTACGCTGCTTGCTCTAGGATTTATAACAACTATATACGCTTCAATTATGGCGTCGGCCCAAACAGATGTAAAGAAAATGATTGCCTACAGTTCAATGACACACTATGGAGTAATGACAATGCTTCTAGGGCTATTGGTGTTTGATGAAAGGATTACTGGCTTAGTGTATTTGTACGTATTCTACCATGGTCTTCTTAAAACTCATGTATTCCTTAATATAGCGTCGATTGAGTTGTTGACGAACACTAGAGACATTTATAGACTCGGTTACTTGGCAAAGGTTGCGAGAAGGCTTTATGACAAAATACTTTATACCATTCTATCACTCATGGGTTTACCTCCAACAATAGGTTTTATTGCCAAAGCCTTGGTGATATACATCGCGCTAATACTAGCATCACAAGGTATTCCCTATGCTTTTGTATTTCTAGTAGGTGTTATCATATCATCTATATTCTCCATTGTCTATTCAGTGAAATATCTAGGTGTATATGTTGGTACCTATGCCAATATACCATTTAGACCAAGTATCATGCTTGATAGTACACAATACGTAATGGAGTACACGTTATCCCTGCTAATGATAATAATACCATTACCATTCCTTCTAATAATACAGGGTGATGCAATCACCTACATGATCTATGGCTTTTATATAGTGACTATAATAGCGGTGTTAGCTGCTAAGATGTTCCATAAAAAGATCGTCATATATGAGACTCCAACTTGGGTAGGAGGTGTAGAGACTTGAGCTCTGTAGCAGCTTCAGCTCTTAGACATCTTGAAAAAATACTTGACAAAGTTAGGCATAACTTCGTGAAAGCCAGTAAGAATCCGCCTAAACTTCTTGAATTCTTAATGGTAAAAGCTGTTAGAATGGGTGTGTCTATCGAGAATAAATTTGTTTTAATCGTAAGAAAACTAACGTTATATCTCGATGTGTTGCAAAGATCTCTTTACAGGTCAACACTCTTGGCCTCGCTCTGGATAGGGCTCTTGTTTACAATGGCTCTCCTAATAGTGGCTTTACTTACAATGACTGGTGGTAAACTATGGCCGTAGATATTGTTTACACATGCGTTGCTCTAGGTTTCTTAACGGCTTTATCTTACTTTTTACCACCATTACTTGATGGTGTTGAAAGGAAAATTAAAGCTAGAATTCATAGTCGTATAGGCCCGCCTATAATGCAAACATGGTATGACTTAATGAAATTATTTGAGAAAACAACATATTTACCTCAGGGTGCTTATCATCTCGTTTTGCTTATAGCATTGTACTTTGTATTAACAATAAGTGCTATAGGAGTGCTTTTATCAATATCGCTGATAAACGTGTTTACAGCGTTGATTATAGCTTTAATACTTTTTATGATAGGTCAGGTAGTATTTGTGGCAATACCATTTATGTCGTCAAACCCGTTTGCCATAGTTGGTGGCTCGAGAGAAGTAATGTTGATGCTTGTAAATGAGACATTTACTGTGCTAGTATTTGGAATACTATTATGGTATACGAAAGGATTTACCAGTATAGGTCCAGCATATGGTATAGCAGTATTATTACTATTGATAGCAGCCTACGTGTCTTGTGCACGCCCACCTTTTGATCTAGCGGAAGCTGAGCCAGAATTAGCTTCTGGTGTAATAATAGAATTAAGTGGTCCATTACTTGGGCTTCTTCATTATAGTAATCTAGCTAGGAGATTCTTCATAAAATTGTTTGTTATAATAATATGTTTGATACCACTAGTTGGTTATGCGGCAAGTAGTGTTGTGCACATTACGGTAAATGGTGTTATACTGGCGATTCTATTGACCTGTATCTTGTGGTGTATTTATGCAGCATTATCAGCTCTTCTCGGAAGAAGTAGAATAGATGCCGCACCGGTATTTCTCTTAAAGATCTACATTCCCTTGATCATAATATTCTTTGTAATAGCTTATGTGATGTGGTGAACATAAGTATGTCTGGAAATAGTCCAAATAATAAAAAGAGTATTGTAGATGAGTATGTAAGAAGGCTTTCAAAATATGCTAGTGATATAAAGTTTATTGACGATACTTTATTCGCAGCTATACCAAGTAATTCATTTAGAGAAGCAGTTAAGCTTGTCCACGATGAATTCGATTGTTATTTAAGAACTTGTGCTGGTGTTGACGAAAGACCCGTTAACGGCTTTTTTGCCATGTACTACATATTTGGGGACGACCGTAACGGATTGAATATAGTTCTAAAAACCTATGCTGATCCTTCAAAGCAAGTGTTTCCTTCAGTAACCGATATATGTCCTGCGGCAGATTGGTGTGAAATGGAGGCTCGTGATCTTCTTGGGCTGGAATTTAAGGGTAGACAACAGTATAGACTTGTATTACCGAATTGGTGGCCGAAAAACCTCTATCCTCTACGTAAGGATGTGCCCCATGACATTAAACCCAAACCCTCGTTTACAGGCGAACGTGTTAGTGTGGGGAGAAAAGGTTCTTCAGCACCAATACCGGTAGGACCATATCATCCAGCATTACATGAACCAGAGTACTTTGAGCTTTATGTTGAAGGAGAGAAAGTTGTTGATGTGAAATATAGAGGCTTTCACGTCCATCGTGGCATAGAAAAACTTGCTGAGACACGGATGACATACCAGCAAATACCATTCTTGGCTGAACGCATTTGCGGTATTTGTGGGTTTGTCCATAGTACTTGCTATTGTCAAGCTGTGGAGAAGGCTGCACGAATAGATGTTCCTGAAAGAGCGCTGTTTATTAGGAGTATTATACTTGAGATAGAGAGAATCCATAGCCACTTGCTATGGGTTGGCGTAGCAGCTCACCTACTGGGCTATGACACAGGATTTATGCATTCTTGGAGAATACGTGAACATGTTATGTACTTGGCTGAATTGTTGACAGGTAGCAGGAAGACCTATGGAATAAATCTTATTGGTGGTGTTAGAAAGGATATTAATGAAGATAAGATCCCTAAGACCCTTGAAGTTTTGTCTATAATTGAGAAGGAATTTGCAAGACTTGTAGATACAATGATTTCTGTTCCAGAGATAAAATTCAGACTAAAAGAAACAGGAATTCTGCCTAAGGAGGATGCAAGAAAACTATCTGTCGTTGGACCTACAGCGCGTGGTTCAGGACTTGATAGAGATAACAGGAGAGATCTACCATATGCCGCTTATAAGTACGCCGACTTCAATGTACCTGTATATGATGAGGGTGATAATTTAGCTAGAACTCTTGTTAGAGTGGATGAAGTTTTCGAGAGTATAAAGATTATTAGACAACTTATTGAGCAACTCCCCAAAGGCCCTATTATGGCTGAAGAAATAGATATCCCTGAGAATAGGATGGCGGTATCGCTTGTTGAGGCGCCGCGTGGTGAAGATGTACATTTCGTTATAACCGGTTATGGCAAACCCTATAGATGGAGAGTACGTGCACCAACCTATCAGAACATCCCTGCTCTAAAAGTTATGCTTAATGGTGTAATGCTTGCTGATGCTCCCTTAACTATTGCCAGTATTGATCCTTGTTTCTCGTGTACAGATAGGATAGTTGTTGTAAAAAGTGATGGTAGGAGAGAGGTTTTACATTTACCTAGTCAATGGGGTGGAATGGGTTGTTCAAGACTCTAGTTAAGAAATTGGGTCCTCTAAAAGCACTTATTATAGCAAGTGAAGCAGGTAGGGTAACTCGTAAATACCCATTTGAACCTCCATTGATTTCTGAGGAATTCAGAGGTAAAATAGAGATAGATGAGAATAAGTGTATAGGTTGTGGTGCATGTGTTAACGTGTGTCCACCTAATGCATTAACTATGGAGCAAGATAATGACACAAAAGTGCTCAAGTACTTTATAGGAAGATGTATTTACTGTTGGCGCTGTATTGATGTGTGTCCTACCGGTGCCATTAGGGGGACGCTAGAGTTTGAGCTTGCAACTAATAATATTGATGATCTACATGAAATGGTTGTTCATGAAGTTGTTAAATGTAGAGTATGTGGCAAACCTGTTACAACAATTGCTATGAAGGATTTTGTTCTCGAGAAAACGCGTTATGCAGAGGAATATATTGATCTTGACCCGTATTGTAGGAAGGAAAAGTTCATAAAAGCAATAGAAGGGAGGTTTGGTTACCGTGAGCAACAGTAAGTATCTTAAGAAAAGCATATGGGTGTTCCATCTTAATACTGGTAGTTGTAATGCTTGTGATATTGAGATACTTGATGTACTAACACCATACTTTGATGCTGAGCGATTCGGTGTGAAACTGGTTACAAGCCCTCGTCATGCCGATGTCTTGTTGTTAACAGGCCCGATAACTCAGGAGTCTTTGCCTAAGGTGATCAAGGTTATTGAGGCAACGCCAAGACCGAGAATAATACTTGCTTTAGGGTCTTGTGCAGTAGGGGGAGGCATTTGGCATGATACTTATTCAACAATAGGAGGCGTCCCCGAACTCTTGAAAATACTTGATAATCTTAGAATAGAAGTTGATGGAGTATATTATGTGCCGGGATGTCCTGTAAGACCTGAATCGATTATTTATGCTATTGCCTTAATTAAGGGGCTTGCTGAAAAGAAAATTAGTAAGAAAGTGAAGAAAGTTGCCAGATAGCGGTATTGTAAAAATATATTATTGTAAAATCAAAGAAGAACAGCAAGTCTTTAGCAGACATCATATTAGTATGTTTTCTATATGTAGAGTTGTTGGTTCCAAGAGTCTTGAAGAAATAAAGAATGTTCTTCCCCAGGAATACTATGAGCAGCTGGTATCTAATGGTGAAATAGAGATTTTTGATGATGATATAGTAAGTAATATTATCCCTATAACGGTTGGCGAGAAAGGATATTTAAGACTAGTTTTAGAGTAATGTAAAACGGGATGACCGAGGCCTCTCTAAAAGACCCATTAGGGATGACTTATTCACGGACCGTGGGACCGTCTTGCTAGATAGTATATGAATATTGAGACGGCTACTATAATGAGTATAATTGCTATAATTGTTGTTTTCTCGATTATTTGCTCTCCGACACTGGTGGTTGTATTTGTTTTTACTAGAGATGTTGTTGAAGATGTAGTATATGTAGCATTCGTTATTGTAGTGGTCGTTGTGATGGTTGTTTTTGTTAGACTTGTTGTTTGCGTTGTTGGTGTTTCAGTAGGTTTTTCTAAAATTAATATTATTGATTGCTTACGTAGGAAACTTGCTAATGAAGTTGATGTATAGTTATATATTACAGTGTCATTAATATCGTCCGATTGCATGACAATGAGTATATTTGTTGCAATTACTGGGGGTTGTTTAAATCTGTCAATATTTTTAACTATTATACGGAATTTTTGGGGCTCAAATAATGTGGTAGTATTGTCCTTTATCACTTTATTATTTATTCTGAAGTATACAGTGTTATTTTTCGTATCTAGGAATAATGCAAGAGTAATTGTTTCATTGAACGATACTTTACCTACTAAAAACCATCTGTTTTGATCTCCTGAAACCCTGTATAGTAGGATACCATTTTCTTCTGGTCTTTTTTCCATGTAATAACCATAAGCAAAGATTCCTTCACCTGTAAATATCAAAAGAGAATAGCCATAGTCGCTTGATGATATTACTTTAAGTTCGGTATAGAATCCAACATATCTACGATATATAGTGAAGGATACTTCTTTGTTTTCTAGAAGAATATAGTCGTTGCCATAGCATGTATATGATAAACTAGTTATTATCACAATGAGAAGTATTGTAAAGTATAAGGAATGTTTCCTAGATGAAAAGATCTTAGACAATCCTTAGCCCCAAGTATTTTAGTATATCTGGGATTTTTAGAAATTTTTAGTAAATAAGATGGCTTAATATTGAAAGAACTTTCATAGATATAAAATGTATAGGATTGTATTATCTAAAATAAGCTAAATGCATGCCTTTTCAGTATTCATTACATGTAGCTCTAATGTATCAAGTACTTTAGTATTTAATTGTTTTGACAGAAAATCTATTAACGCCCTGGTTCCTATGAGTTCTACTTCCTCTATTGGTGTAAGCTCTTTCTTTGAAGTGAGAATAGCTTCTTTGGCTTTTAGTTCCTCTAGCTCCTTAAGATACTTTATATTCATAAATATGAGTAGTTCATAGGCCCTCTTTAGAATATCCATTACCTGTTACCTCCTCACACCTTGTAATGGAGTATTAGAATAGTTTAAATACGGGGGTCTGTGTGATAATGGGGTATTACTGGTGTATCCTAGTTTTTAATAACGTTGTATTCCTTAATGCCCGGCTATATAAGGATATAACGAGGTACCTATTTAGTAGAGAAGGAAAAATAACGGTGATTGTTATTGAGGAGAGTATGGATAACAATTGTCTATGGTGAAATATTTGATGCAAATGTTATAAATGCTGTATTCGCGGCAGCTCATGATTTAAGAAAACTTGGTCTTGAACCAGTTATTGTTCAGGTATATAATCCTGGCTCACAACTAAGGATTTCAGTCAATGGTATTTACCTCAATGTAGATGAAAATTTAGTTGATGAAATTGTCTCAACGGCTTTAGAGACAGCATCTTATGAAGAAGTTCTCGATAATATATGCTTCCTGAAGAGAAAATGTGTTGCAAGTATGGAGTGTAATTGATTATCTATTTTGGTCAGCGCCCGCTATAAAAATAGATATAGACATTCCCTTAAGGGTTCCTATCCCGGGTTCTTCTTCATCCCATATACTTGTTTAGCTATCAAGTAATTAATAGTTTTTCTTTATGTGATCATTTAGTTAATTTGAATGGGTCTGGATAGAGTTTTGTAAGACTTGTTATGATCTTCTTCTTTGATTTAATACTATACATCACTATCATGGCGTCTTTGTTGAACTCAGCTATTACTTGTCTACATGCTCCGCATGGAGGTATTGGTTCATGATAATCTGTCACAATAACGACGACTACAGGTTTTCTCTCGCCGTTTGTAACCATTGAGGCTATAGCTGATCTTTCTGCACAAATAGTTAGACCATAGCTACTATTCTCTACGTTGACGCCTAAGTAGATGTTACCATTATCGGTTAGTATAGCTGAGGCTACATGTATATTACTGTATGGTGCATAACTGTTTGGAAGAACTTTCTCAGCTTCTTTAATCAAAAAATCTATTTTTTCAACGCTAACATTGGATGCCATTGTCTTTATACCTCGTTGAGAATTCTTGTAGCGAGTATTTGTTAAAAATAAATGTTAGTTTTTCTAACCTATATTGTTTTCTTAGCTAGTTCCATACCTGCCTTCAATGCTTTCCTGTTGAGCTCGAGAGCTTTTCCTCTAAATACTCGCTCAAGACCCTTTTCTAGAGATTTTTCACTTAATAATGACTGTAGATCTTTATCAATCATATATGCGAAACCTAGTATCAATGTATTAGCGGTTACAATAAGTCCTGTAACCTTCTTTGCTTCTTCGTTAGCATTGACAACATACAATCGTGCCGAAGAACTTATGGCTTTAATTATGTCTTCTAGTTTCGGCGTTTTCGAAAGTGGTGGTGGCCAAAGGAACTCGTTCATAACAATTTTTGTGTCTTTATTTGCATAGTTGAGGTAGCGTAGTGTTTCAAGAGCTTCAAGTCCTATAATCAAGTTTGCGCCGCCGTGCGGAATTAATGGAGATGATCCATCGCCGAGCCTAACGTGAACTACTAGGCTTCCTCCTCTCTGGCTTAGACCATGGGTTTCAGCAATGGTTGCGTCGATGCCCTCTTCTATTGCAGCGTTCCCGATGATACTGCCTAGGGTTAAGAGTCCTTGCCCTCCAACGCCAGCTAGGAGGATATTATATCTGGGCAAACACTTTCACCTCCTACATCCAAGCTTTAATCCAGTCAGGTGAACCTTCTCTAACAACTTCAATTGCGTTAAACGGGCAGACTTGTGCGCATAATCCACAGCCAGCACACAAGTCTGTTAGTATTACTGGCTTCTTCTTGCCTTCGGGAACTATTATTGCTGGACAGGCGAGTAGATTTACACAAACCATGCATCCACGGCATTTGTCCTCATTGATTCCATATGCTGGTAATTTAATGCCTTTCTTTCTAGCTTCTCTTTGTGCTTGTAATGCACATTTCATTCTTGACACAATTGCTACGTATTCTCCTTCCTTGTATGCTTTGTATGCTTCAACAACTTTTTCAATGGACTCCTTGACGTTCATTGGATTTATAACGAATGTCTTGAACCCCATTGACTCCAATAGTTTTTCGGCTGGAACTCTATAAGTTTCCTCGCCCATGGCAGTGTACCCTGTTCCAGGATGTGGTTGATGACCGGTCATGGCGGTGTAGTAGTTGTCGAGAACAAGTACAATTGCGCGTCCTTTGTTGTAGACTATGTTTATTGCTGGAGGTATTCCTGCGTGATAGAATGTTGAATCACCTATAACTGCTATAACTGGTTCATCAACAACTTTACTTAAACCATGAGCTACGCCTATACTTCCTCCCATTTCAAAGCTCGTCATTTGTGTCTTGAATGGTTCGTTATAGCCTAGTGTATAGCATCCAATATCTCCAGTGTAAATGGGGTCCTTTAACCCAGCTTTGTTGGCGGCAGTCTTTATGATGTAGAATGTGTTTCGATGAGGACAACCTGGACATAGAACTGGTGGTCTGGGCGGGATGCCCGGTTCGACTTTTGGTACTTCCACTGGTTTCCATGGGGTTTCTGGTGTTTCTCCTCTAAACATCTTTATTGCTTTATACACCTTCTCTAAGTCTAGATCTAGATCTGTTGGTACGTATTCTTTTCCATATACTTTGGCTTCTAGTCCTTGTTCTTGGATTATTTTCTTTACTTGGTATTCAACTATGGGGTCAAGTTCTTCTACTACAAGAATTTCCTTGGCATCCTTGGCGACATCGATGACAGGCTTATACGGGAGTGGTACTGGTAGGGAGACTCTGAGAATAGTGTAGTCGTCTTTTGCCCCTAGGTAATCTAAAGCCTCTGTGACATGAGCGTAAGCAATGCCGGATGCAATGATAGCCTTCGGTCTTCCTGGGTTAATCACTTCTACTAATGGTGGTTTTCCTTCTTCTGAAGAGATTTTATGCCATTTTTCCATGAGTATTTTCTTTAATTTTCTCCCATGTATTGGTATTAACACGTATCTTTTTATGTCACGATCAAATACTCCTTTCGTTTTAGGTTTAGGTATATCATCTTCATACGTTACCGGCTGTCTAGTATGGCTTATCCTTGTTGTTGACCTGAATATGACTGGGTGTTTGTATTTCTCGCTAAGCTTGAATGCTTCCTTGATTAGTTTATATGCGCTGCGGGGACTCCATGGCTCAATGACTGGGATGTGTGCTAACATTCCATACCATCTGTTATCTTGTTCATTCTGGCTACTATGTTGACCAGGATCGTCTGCTGATACTACTACGAATCCCGCGTTTACTCCTGCGTAGGCACTGCTCATCAATATATCTGCTGCAACATTGACGCCTACGTGCTTCATTGCTACAAGACTTTTTACGCCACACAGTGCTGCTGCATAGGCAGCTTCAAACGCTACCTTCTCGTTAGTACTCCATTCAACATAAAAGCCAACATCTTTTGCTACGGATGCAAGGGCTTCTATGATCTCGGTGCTTGGTGTTCCAGGGTAGGCAGCAGCAAATCCTATAGCTGATTCTATAGCTCCACGTGCTATCGCCTCGTTTCCTAGAAGCAGTACAGTAGATCCTTTAGGGTAAAGAAGCGGATTTGTAATAATTCATCACCTATTTTATACGTTATCTACAGTCCACCTATTTTAACATAAACCAAACAAGTTTAATTACAGTGGGACAGATAGGTGGGACTGAGAGTCTGTAATCATATCGGGTAATTCTTAATTTTGTGGGAGTAGCGAGTGATGTGAGAAGGGTTTATAAATATTCTCTGCTTAAGTAATACCTGGAAGGAAAAAGGAGGTGATAGTATATGCCTCAAAAGAAACGTGTAGTCTATGAAGACGCTGATGTGGTAGTGCTAATAGCGCCAAGGGACGAGGAGTTAGGAGACGTTATTGTAGAAACTATTAAAGAAAAAGGGAGACCCATGACATGGGAAGAGCTTAGAGAGGCATTTAGTGGTATTGCTGGAGAGGATCGTCTAAGAAAAGCATTGAATAGACTTGTAGACACAGGAGTGCTTATTGAATTTCCTGACGGAAGCTATGGATTACCAGGCATGGAGCTTCCTCCTGAAAGACGTGGTATAAAGAAGAGAAGGAGACGTAGAAGAACAGCAAGAGTATATACTGATGTAGCTGTACCAAGACCCTATTATGTGCCGCCTAAACATTAGTTATGTTTCCTCTAATGCTTAAGTGTATTAGTCCTTGGTATTTTAATGTTTGAACGTCTTGGATTCTTTTATGGGTAAACGAGGATAGGAACCACCAAGGAATTACATAGTAATTGCTTAATATTGTCAGGTTTAAGTGCAAATATGCATTAAATGCTTGTAATGAGATGTCTTTTTTATAAGGTGAAATAAATCATTTCATTTTTTCTTTCTAGCTGAACCTGTTAGACTTACTTGATAATTCTTACAGTCATAATTTTCTACTATTACTCCATATCTTGTCACAAGTTCGCATATGAAGTCCTCTGGTACAAGCGCCATAGCCCCACGATCTGTTACGAGTTTATATGCTTTTGGAAGTACTTTTTCTATTTTACCATGTTCTACAACCCAGTCTAGTATGACGGGTATTCTGGAAGTTCTTATAAATCCTCGTTGTCTCACAATCCCGGCCTCATCGACATATATCTCTGAAATCTTTTTGCCATCACTGCATACACCTGTGTTGTTGCAGGAAACAGCTCTTTCAGGTCCTACAGGCATCTTAAGGAGTTTCTGGAGAAGCTCTCCTTTGATAACTATGTTGTTTGTTTGTGTAGTCAAGAGTGTCTGTTCTTGTTTTTCTTTTTTAGCTTCTTCTTTTTGTGTCGGGGCAACCTCTTCTTTGGGTTTTTCTTGTTTTGTTTCTTCTCCTTCTTTGCCAATGAGGAACTTGTCCATTAACTCGGTTTTGCCTGTCTTCTCGATTTTTTCTTCTTTTCTCTTGGGTTTTGGTTGTTGTTTTTCTTCTTGTTTTTCCTTCTTTGGTTGTGTTTCTTTTCTGGTAAATAGTTGACTTAGAAGTTCATCTACTTCCTTTTCTATTTCTACTTCTTTAATTGATGTAATTGCTGTCTTTTTCCCCGTCACGCGTCCTTGCTGTTTTTGCTGTACTTTATTCTCCTTGCTGGCTTTTTCTTCACTGGGTTTCCCTAGGAACATGTCGAGTGTTTTTATTTTGGTTTTGCTTCGCTTCATTATTAATCTGCTCCTCTCTCAATACTAGTATAGTTACCTGTATGGTTTTAATGGATTTGTCCAATACTGTGTTAAATTGCTACAACATGGTTGTCCTAGCAGTATTTTTTATTCTCCTAGGAGCAAATAATCCATTTTAGTTGGTGGCTATAGGATGTCTAAATGGCATTCGTTGCCTGTCAAAAAAGTTTTAGAGAAACTTGGTGTAGACCCCGAGAAAGGTCTTGACGAAAAGGAAGTTGAGAAGAGGCTTAAGCAATACGGGTTTAATACCATAGAAGCTAAGGGAGGAAGAAGCTTATTTAAAATAATTGTTGCCCAGATAGCTAATTTGTTTATGATCCTTTTGTTTGTTGCAGCAATAATAGCATTGTTTGTTGGCGAGAAAACTGATGCTGCCAGTATACTTGCTATAATGGCTATAATGATTATTGCTGGGGTTGTACAAGAGTATAGAGCTGAAAAGGCGCTAGAGAAACTTAAGGAGTTAGCTGTACCAAAAGCCAAAGTTCTACGTAATGGGAAAATAATCGAAATTGATTCAAGGTATGTGGTTCCAGGCGATATACTGGTTTTGAGTGAAGGAGACAGAATACCAGCCGATGCCCGGCTTATCGAAGCCCATGATTTATATGTTGATGAGTCAATGCTTACTGGTGAGAGTCAGCCTGTACACAAGAATGCTGAAGCGATACTGGATCCAGACACTCCTGTTTCTGATCAAGTGAATATGGTTTTCAGTGGTACATATGTTGTACGTGGAAGTGGTAAAGCGGTTGTAGTGGCAACGGGTATGAATACAGAGCTTGGCAAGATTGCTAGAATGATTGCTGAAGCTGGAGAAGAGAGAACGAGACTACATGTTGAAATGGATAAGCTTGCAAAGCAACTCGGGGCCGTGATAATAGGTATAGCAGTAGTGGTACTGGTAACAGCGATAATACTCGGTGTAACTGATCCGATAGAAGCATTGTTAACAAGTATAGCTCTTGCAGTAGCAGCTGTACCTGAGGGTTTGCCGGCGGTTCTAACGATGATACTTGCTCTAGGAGTTATGCGTATGGCAAAGAGGAATGCCCTCGTAAGAAGACTTGGTGCAGTAGAGACTCTTGGTAGAGTAACTGTTATTGCAACAGATAAGACAGGTACGTTAACAAGGAATGAAATGACTGTGGTAAAGATATGGGTGCCTAGTCTAGGATACATTGATGTTACTGGTAGTGGTTATCTGAAAGATGGTGTGTTACTGAAAGACGGGAAGAAACTGAAATATGGTGTAAATAAAGATCTGGACTACCTTATTCTTGATGCAATATTGTGTAATAACAGTAATGTAGATTATGACTCCAACCCGCCTAAACCTATTGGTGACCCATTAGAGGCAGCGCTCATAGTATTAGCTTATAAAGCACAGATCGACCCTAACGAGTTTAAGGCTAGAATCAAACGCGTTAAAGAGATACCTTTCACAAGCGAGAGAAAAATGATGAGTGTTGTCGTCAGTCTTGACAATAGAAATATAGTGTTCTCTAAAGGTGCCCCCGAGGTCATTCTCGCGAAATCAAATTATATAGTGAGGAATGGTGTTGTACTAAAGCTTAGTGATGAAGAAAAGAAACAGTTGCTGGCTATAGCTGAAGAAATGGCTGCCAAGGGTCTTAGAGTCCTTGCTTACGCATTCAAAGAGGTGAAGCTGCAGGACACAGAATTAGAGGAAGACCTTGTATTCATAGGCTACACTGGGCTCATAGACCCGCCTAGACCAGAGGTTCCAGAAGCGGTCAAGAAGGCTATTGAAGCTGGAATAAAGGTCATTATGGTTACGGGAGATCATTTGTTGACTGCTAGGGCTGTCGCTGAAATGATTGGGCTTCCCTTAGAAGGGAAACTAATGCTTACTGGTAAGGATTTAGATAGGATGAGTGATGATGAACTCGAAAAAATCATAGATAGAGTTGCTGTGTTTGCACGTGTTACTCCAGAACACAAGCTAAGGATTGTGAAAGCATTAAAGAAGAAAGGCGAAGTTGTTGCCATGACTGGTGATGGTGTAAATGATGCGCCAGCACTAAAACTTGCTGACGTAGGAGTTGCCATGGGTCTCAGGGGGACCGATGTTGCTAGAGAGGCTGCTGACCTTATTCTTGAGGACGATAACTTTGCTACAATAGTTGCAGCTATAGAGGAAGGCAGGACAAGCTATAATAACATAAGGAAAGCAACACTGTACCTCTTATCTGCTAATATGGCTGAAGTAATGATTGTGCTTGGTAGCATCGTATTGTTGAAGGAACTACTCTTAACACCAGCGATGATTTTATGGATAAATCTTGTAACAGACTCCCTGCCAGCAATAACACTTGGTATAGAGCCGCCTGAACCAGATGTTATGAAAAAGCCGCCTACAAGTCTCAAGCCATTACTTGGTAAAACAGGGCTCATATACTTGTTCTACATAGGTGCAATGTTATCCTTGCTTACAGGAGCCTCTGCCCAGTTATTCAAACTACATGGACCAACACTTGCGTTCTTAACATTATCAATAGGTGAGCTGGCACACAGCTTCAACATAAGGAGTCCAGATAAATCATTATTCGAAATAGGGTTATTGAGAAACAAATACCACCCGCTAAGCTATATAGCAGGGTTCATACTAACTATAGCGCCAGTATTCTTAGTACCTTGGTTACTTGGAGCAGTAACCCCATATCTTATAGAGCTATTGGCTATTATGCTATTAAGCCATACCATAATAGTAATCGAGGAAATAAGAAAGAGAATAATAAAAACAATACCCTAATTTAAACAAAACTATTTGCCTTAAATTCAATATTTTTGCTTTTAATAACAAAAACCCCGTATTGTGTGTATGTGAAGACAAAACATTTATAACAGAACTTGATAGCGAAAATGAGCCATAGCCCGCCCAGGGGCCCCGGAGACCCGGTACCACCTCCGGGAGCCCACCCCTCTCGGGGTCGCCGCCAGCCCGTGGTTGCCCCAGGCTCGCCCAAAAACATGATAGTACATCATGTTATTGGACTCACTTGCCCGGGTCCGGGTAGGCTGGCGGCGCTGGGCGGTTGGCCGCCGAGAGTATTTTCTGTTAAGCATACTTATATATTTTAAAATATTACTAGATACTACTGAATTATTTTACTAGTTCTATATTATTAATACTAGATATTCTGGATTGGTTTATTGCGTAAGAAACGTTTTTAGGGCAAGCTTTTATTCGTGATCCCATAGTTTCTAGTGCTAGAGGATGAATTATGCCACGAGTCTGTGGTTGGGTTATTAGACAAAAGGTCTTGGGTAAAGTAGTTATAGTAGAGCTTAGTGTAGGAGAACACGTCAAACCTGCAGTCATAGTTTTTAAGAAGGATAGGGAGCCGCAGCTTTTCGAGCAGGCAAAGAATTTTGATGTAGGTACAGCTCTTTGCTTTGAAGGAGAAATTGCTCCTGAACAGAAGAGTAAACGTGGTATAGAGTATATTGCTAAGAGCGTCAAAGTGTACTCTAAGCCTGTTGAGCCATTACCTGTTGACACTGTTGGTAAAGTACCGACGTTACTTGATACCCGTATAAAGTACAGGTACTTGTTGTTAAGGAATCCCATAGAGAAGGCATTGTTCAGAATACGTGCAAGTATACTCAAAGCTGCACGTGAGTACTTCGAGAAAAATGGGTTCCTAGAAGTACATACACCAAAAATAGTTGCTGCTGGTGCTGAAGGCGGAGCAACACTCTTTCCCGTACAATACTTTGAGTACAAAGCATATCTGAGCCAGAGCCCACAGTTGTATAAGCAAATGTTGATGACTAGTATACCGAGAGTTTATGAGATAACACCTTATTTTAGAGCAGAGAAATTCAATACACGAAGACATTTAAACGAATCATGGGGTATTGACGTAGAGCAGGGCTTCATTGAAAGCGAAGAAGATGTCATGAATACTCTTGAGAACCTTGTCAAGTACATTGTCGATTACGTTAGAAGTAACTGTAAAGAAGAACTTGAAATACTCGGTGTTGAAATAAAGCCTCTCTCAGTGCCTTTTAAGAGGATAAAATATGAAGAAGCCGTCGATATACTGAGAAGCGAAGGTATAGAGGTTCCCGAAGGCGAAGACCTCAGTGAATCTGCTGAAAGAAAACTAGGCGAAATATTGATGGAGAAAGGATATGAAATATACTTCATAACAAAATTCCCGTGGCCTACAACAGGCTTCTACTATATGAGAGAAGAAGACGGATACCATACAAGAAAATTTGACCTCGACTATAAGGGTCTAGAAATATCAAGTGGTGGACAAAGAGAACATCGGTATGATAAACTTGTTGAGGCGATGAAAGATAAAGGCCTAGATCCCAGTAACTTCTCATTTTACCTAGAAGCGTTCAAGTACGGTATGCCTCCTCATGGAGGATTCGGTCTCGGTCTCGAAAGATTGATGGTTAGCATGCTTGGCCTTGAAAACATAAGAGAAGCAATAATATTCGTTAGAGATAGGACAAGACTTGTACCATAAAAATACTGTTTTATGTAGAAAACTACATCTCCTTACATGGCTCTATTTTTAGTATACCTTTCTCTTTCAATAGTTCTTCGAGCTTTTTCCTACCTATATCACTACCTATGGTGTTATCGAACTCTATGAGTATTCCCTTCTCTTTATAGTACTCAAGTATTGGTTTGAATGTTTGATAGTATATCTCATATCTTTTCTTGATAACTTCGGGTGTGTCATCACTTCTTCTAATCAGCGGGGTTCCATCATAATCACACTTTAAGTCGTTCTTAGGCGGATTATATTTCAGGTTATAAATTCTGTTGCACTTCGGGCAAATGTATCTGTTACTTAGTCTATCAATTGACACCTCTAATGGAACATACAAATGTATTGCTGCATCTATCTTGGTCATTTGATCTAGTGCTTTTGCCTGGTTTATAGTTCGGGGGAATCCGTCTAATATAAAACCGCGTTGACAGTCTGGCTGGCTTAATCTCTTTCTAACAACTTCAATAACTATCTCATCGGGGACTAGAAGCCCCTTATCGAGATATTCCTTTATTTTCTTGCCAAGCTCAGTACCCTTTGCTACCTCTTCTCTAAATATATCGCCTGTACTAATATGGGGAATACAGTATTTCTCTTTAAAGTAGCTGGCATAGGTACCTTTACCGGCTCCCGGAGGACCTAAAAGAACTATCCTCATGGAATCACCCTATTACTCTATAGTGGTTATAGTTTATCACTATTTTCGTAGATAAATATCTATGCGGAACCAATGGTTTTAGAGAGACGACATATCTTATAGTTGTTAGGGGGGAAGGTGGCACTATAGTGTACGTGCCAAGAGTATTTTATACCGAAACAGTGTTCAGGTCACGTGAAAGAGTCGAGAATATTGGTCTAGAGAACTATCTTGGATTGAAAAACGAAACAACCACGATAGAGTATTTTGAAGAGTATGCACAGATTTTCCATGGAATAATTGTTCAGAATATTGAAGAAAACGAGTTATTTCTTATATCGCTTAACGACTACATAGTCTTGTCACCAGGGTATACAAGTTATTGTAAATGGCATACTGGTCCGTTAGATAAGAGAGATGATCCATTAAAAAGAGTTTATTGTAGGAGATACTCTTACACGCGGTTAGGATATTGTAGAGAGCACGATAACTCTATTAGAGCAATTTATGATAAATGCTTCAGTTCATCAACACTTCACGGGCTCTCCTACTGTAATGAACTCGATAGTAGATTTAAGAATGAGCTAAAGTATGTAGTATACCTTCTGGATTACGGATATGGTTTTAAAGTCGGTAGTACAAGAAAATGGAGGCTCATTGATAGAGTTGGCGAGCAGCCACATGTAATAGCTGCGGAATTAGTAGAATATGATAGTGCAGTAAAAACACGTGAATTAGAGATAAAAATTGGGTTAAAAGAGGGCTTTACAGAAAGACCTCATAAAAGAAGTATTAAAGATGTACTTGCTCGCCCACCTAAATTATCCTACCGTAAACTTATCGATGCTGTTAACAAGCTTTCAAAAGAGTACGGGATTGAAAACGAGTGGCGAAAAGTTTTCCGAGTAATACCCTATAATAACGATATAACCGACTTCATTAAAGCACAAAATACTCAGCTTAGAGATATTGTCGGGAAGAGAATGGAAATATATGGTTATTGGCTAGGTTATTTACTTCTCGCAGATACGAACTCAAATAGATACTTTTTAGTTAAATCTAAAGAATTACTCCATAGAGATACAATAGGGTTAGTGAAATGACTAAGTTTGGAAAAGACATAGGGAATTTGTTGAAGAAACTACTTATCGGGTATCACAGGTTTTTTCATAATGATGTACTAAATAGTGATGGACGGAAAATCTTTGAAGAAATTGTTAGAATGATAGTATACGAGCATCCAGAGTATCGAAGACTTGTATACAAAGTACGGAGAAACCCTGATCTAGAACATGTATTAAAGATAGCATCTCTAGTACTTGGTGAAGAGAAAGCTATGGAATTATTGAAACTAGGTATAGGTATCAATACTGTTTATGAATATGAAGAACATCTATGATAATTGATGACTATTTTATTCTAATTTCTTAAATGAAGGATAAGAGAAGCTATAGTTTTCGTGCTCTAAGTATTGGTAGACAACCACTACATTTCGCTGAATTCTTTTGTACACAATTATCACATACCACCAGTGGGTTTTTCAAAGGAATCATGAACATTGATGGTATTGAGCCATATTCTATACTAAATTCTTCTATATGATCGCATTTTCTCAATAGGTACTCGATTATGTATATGAGCTCTATTTTTGTTTTCCCTACAACTATAGCTACAATATCATTATTTGTCTTGACAATTGAAATTACTCTATTGCATCTAGATAAAATCAAAGCAACGTCTTCGGGATTTTTTGTTGCTATTCTAAGAATAGCTGCTTTATCGCCATAGATCTTTGGGCTTACAAGTGGTTTTATTTCTAAGAGTTTTTTATTTATTAGTCTCTCTATTCTTTCGCGAACACTAGTGTAGGCTAAGCCAGTTACTTGTGCTAAGTATGAGTAGCTTGCTCTACCGTTTTTTACAAGCTCTTTTATCAGTATTAGGTCTCGGTCGTTTGTCTGGTTGTTTGCTTTACTCAAGTACATTCCCTCGTATAACCTAATCCCACTGTAGTCTATAAATTTTCTATAGCTTTAATGTAGTTAGTGGGACTTATTAGAAGGTTTTAGACTAATGTATAGTCTTGAACGTTTCTTGCCGCTCCGCGTACCAGTTTCTTCAAATGATTCATGTAGGGAGGCTCTTAGTTGAGTAGCGAGTTTTCTAGCAAGTTTTCTAGCGGCTCCAAATCCATAAAAATATAAGTCGACACCATTTCCTGTTTCAATGGTATCTATTAGATCTCTTAAGATCTTGTGGTCCTTGCTTACTATTTTTTCAATAACTTTGCTTACACGTTTTAAGTCATAGCCTCTAATCTGTATGACTGCATCAAATTCGCGACTATCATACATGATGCATCGTGGACACTTTGTCGGTTCAAGCATTATAATGAGATCGGTAGATATACTAAATTGTTTGCCGCCATAAATACCGTTAATGCGTAGTTCTACTACTGTACGCCATGAAGCAACTGTCTTTAATCTGTATTCATTCACTTCAATATGTTCAACACCGGGTGCTGGGGTAATTAATTGGGGGACAACCTCCCTTACAATACGATCAATAGCCTCTTCAAAACCGTGTGTTTCAACCCATTTAAAACCTATCTTAACTGAACCACAGACCTTGCATAAACTTGCTTTTATTACATCCTTTTTAAGAGCAATAATTTTCCCTTTCCTTATCATGCACTCAAGACAAATGTTATTGACAACAGGATTCTCCTGTGTATGAACCCTGCCACAGTATATACAGTATTTGACCATCTATATCATCCTAAAGATCCATTTAAGTAATTTTGTTGTCCTACTTTTAACTCAATCAGGAAAGAAGTTTATATACATGGAAGACCGCGGTGTTAACGATCAAGGCTACAATATAAGCAACTATAACCTGGTCTAATGTATGTCTTTTCAGCTTTATTCTGGCATAGCTAACCACTATGGATAAAATTATTAATGATAATGAGAGCACTAGATAACCTGCCCAGAACAAGAAAGTGGCAGGACCAATAATACCCATTATATGTATGCTTACTTTGTAATACATTGTTATCATCAATGCAGTTAAACTTGTGATCGCATAAGATAAGTGTAAACATTTAACTAAGAAGTTACTGCCCGATAATGAGATGGTTGCAAAGCCAATAATATATGATATCGTGACCATAGTGAACGGCATAATCCGTTCTTTTCTATTGGGATAATCCCATTCAATTCCCTTTCTTAGAGACCAATAATAAGGTAAGAACAATGGTATTATGAAAAGAAATATCAGTGCATGAATAAACTCGAATAGAGACATTACATCTATTATCAAGAAATATATGGGTATTAGCAGTGCTATAAATGGTGATGATGAAAACACTGATACAATACGTAGAATTCTTTGTATATTCAAACTCAATAAACACCGTAGCGATATTTATTGTTGGGCTTCTTCGCTTGTTGTTAGTACAGCTATTTCTTCAATGATTTTGATATACTCATCAGTTATATATGGTGCTACAACATACACTTCTTCGTCGATTGTCTGTTCTCCCATCCTATAATTCTTATAGCTTACTATAAACATTGGGATCTTTATTAGTACGCGATCCTTCATCCTTATTGGGTTAAGCTTTAAAATGATGTCTACTTCTTCAGGCTTTAATGGCAGAGGTTTTTCTACTTCATGCTCATAAGGTATTATGTCGAAACCTGATTCAAAAGGTTCCCATTTCTCGAGAGCTTCTTTTGCTACTTTCTTAATAGTGTCTCTTAAGCTTTCGTTGACCACTTTTTTGTCAATAATTCTCCCCTTTTTAGATAATATAATGACTGTTTTCCCTGTATCAATCATTATAGAGCACCTTATCCTCTTACGATATGATAATGATATGGAAGGATTTTTAAAATATTACGATGTGGCTTTTTTCTCTTTTCCTCTTTTGTCAGCTCTTTCTCTTTTTCGTTGTTTTAATCGAAGGTTTTTCCAATATGCTACTAGTGGATTCTTGGTATTACAATCCTTTTCTGTTAAAGGACAAAGACCTAGACTTTTCATAGTGGCGCAACTATAGGGGAGATACTGTTTTCTCGAACCACGAAGTCCTGCAATGTGTTCTATTTGGTATCTAGCTATTTTCTCATTGAAGTCAGGTACATTACTGAATAATTCAAGTATACTGTCTACATCCATGCCTATTCTTGTTAGAAAAGCTGTTATGGTGAATCTGGCTTGGTGGCTCAGATTCTCTCCTCTCTTTAATTGGTCGACAAGGTTTTTCATGCATGGGGGGAAGGCATCGAAATCTATTACTCCCTGTACTGGTTGTTTATCTTTAAGAGTTACTGAAATTTGTTGGGAAAACGACGTTTCTTGTGTATTCTGTGTTTGTTGATCTAATCCCAACTCTTTCTTAAGTTCCTCTATAAGCGGTTTTACATCGCTTGGTACTTCACTTATGAGAACTATTTTTTCCTGAATACTACTTGCTATAGCTTCGACAATTATTCTTGTCAAGATATCTTTCTCAACATAAACACGTCCATGATCAACAATCTGGTTTATCAAAGCATATTTCGGATCATTTATCAGCCTCTTTGCATACTTAAGATAGTCTTTGACATTAATACTGAAGGGTATTATCTTGTAGAACAGCATACTCCTTTTCAGTAACGGTATTTTTGGACAATTGCTGGGATCGTATCTCACGTCCATGCCAAGAGCTCGTGCTATTGCTTCAATATTCTCTGGAGGCTCTTTCTTCAAGAATTCATGAACGTATTTTGCAAACGATACAGCAAATCTATCGCGAAGCCATTTATTTCCTATCAAGCTAAGTATCATAAGTGCGATATTGAAAGCAACTACTTCATCTTCGGTTGTTACACGTGGCGAATACTTTATTTGGCCTGAAAAAATTACCCCTTTGAGTATTTCAATAGCTCTCTCATAAATAACGCCTGTTCTAGACTTAAGAAGATCCTCTAGAGATAAACCCGGCCACCTAGACTCCATAATCTCTTTAAGATTAGCAAGGAAAGGATATTTTTTGTAGTCAATGCTATAGATTCTAAGCATCACTAGTGTTCCTCAGTCACTCTAGATACTAGAAGCTAGAGTATTTAAGCCGTGAACTAAAACTATGGTACAATGTTTAATTATATGATGTTATGGTTTATATTAAGCAAATAGGTTTAAGGTATTTAAAAGTATTATGATGAATTGATTCAGCCGATGGCGTATTCTTCACCGTTCAGTAGAATATATCAGATTATGGCCCTACATCATCTTTCAGGAATTTATGGGAGGTCCCCACTCATCATCATGTAGTAACTAGTTTTTCTTGAAGAAATACTTTTCCATAATTCTTGAATCATTGGTTCTAATAGGATATGGCTTGCATCTAAAATAATTCAAATACTATTTTCTCGTAGCCTCCTACTTTGGTTCCACGCGGCACTTTGAAGAGAAGTAGTCTAGAATTATTTCTTAGCTCGTAGGCAACACCAAGTTCTGCGTCAATAAACCTACCTTTTTCATGAATTATCCATTGTACTATGTAGTCGTATTCCACTTCTTCTTCCTCGTAGATATTCTCGTAGACATTAACTCCTTCGGTGAGTTCTCCATAGAACTCAATATTGAATATAATATATGCTAGGTCTGGTCTTCCACGTACTCCTATTTCTACATCTTTAACAATGGGTCTTGACTCGTTACCGTTTATAAGAACTTTTTCTTGGTCTAGGAAGTATTGCATATTGTTTTTAAGAACTTCTTTTTCTTCGGCTAACGCGTTTTTTCTACGTAAAAGCTTGTAATAATAGTTGTCGGGGTCATAGTAGTCAAATATTATTATCTGATTGAAAAGTCCATGTTTATGGATTACAAAGAATCCTTGTGCATATATGGGTTTTGGTTCTTCCACTAGTATCACTCCTCAGCGATCTTTTTATATGCTTTCCAACCTTTTTCTGTCAGTTTAAGTATATTGATTTTCCCTTTTCTTATAACATTGACATAGCCTTCTTCACTGAGTCTTTTTATTTTTCTTGATATAGTTGATTTAGGTTTACCTAGTATTTCTGGTAATCTAGCTTGTACAATACCTTTATCCCCTGTTTTCCCTATGGCTACTATGATGTTCCTAATGACATCATCTGATAGAAGGTCTTTGGACGATAGTTCTTCAATGACGACAGCTCTAGATCTTTTCAAGAAGAAGTACACTAGGGCAACAACTATTGCTACGGTGAGTAAAGCTATGATGTACAATAGAAAGTTGTTATTGCTTGTAGCTATTACTCCAGTGTTCTCTTCATTAGTTGTAGTCGTTGTCTCTACTATTGGAGGCAAGATATTTTCGCTTAATTCAGGATAAATTGTTATAAAGTAGTTTGTTTTATCAGAAAATCGTATAATTAGCATATTAGGTTTTTTCTCGATACTATATCCGCCTATGGATACTATTATCGGTGTATAGTTCCCCATTATTCTTAATTC
The DNA here is from genome assembly GCA_029637525.1 of Desulfurococcaceae archaeon MEX13E-LK6-19. Lineage (NCBI taxonomy): Archaea > Thermoproteati > Thermoproteota > Thermoprotei > Desulfurococcales > Desulfurococcaceae > Desulfurococcaceae archaeon MEX13E-LK6-19. The sequence continues at coordinate 1,877,468 of CP072660.1, read as the reverse complement.
GCATGATAAACTAATGTCGTTGCTAATTCGTGTCAAGTTAACGTTTAGAAAATAGGAATCAATACCTTCAACATCGAATATACCGTAAACGAGTATTTTTATAGCGATCTTAATAATATCGTCAGCAACAACCACAATATTTTGTGTTGTTGTATCAAATGATGTTGCATTAGTCAAGTCTACTAGGTTGTTTGTGGAAGTAACACCAGTAACATTTATTATTGCTATATTTGTGCCATCAATAACCAAGGGTATATCAATGATCCCTGACGTAGGTTTATCGAAGCGTAGATCTAGCTCTACATAGGAGGTATTTGCTACGGGGTCACCTAGTATGAGAATATTTAATGAAGGGTCGGGAGAAGATGCATTAAGATAAGTAATTGGGATGAAAGATACAAGTAATAATAACATGTAAATAGTAGCTATGGGTATTACAGTCTTTTTCTTCATAATATTATACACTATTTGGTGCACCTCTTTCTTTTTCCAACCCTGGTACATAATGTTTCTTTAACCACTTAAATCTATATTTTATCTATAAAGAAATCACGTGAATTATCTGAGACATGGATGTGATATAAAAGTGTATACGGGAAAGTACATTAAACAAACATACAGCATTCCTAGTATCGTTATTATCGGGGAATCAAGAGAGAGAATATATGATGCAATAGCAGGATTTACTGTTTATCCTTATAGAATGGTTTTAATTACTACAAGTAATGGCCGCGTAAATAAAATAAACAATATACCCTTTACCCTAGGAGGTGACATTGTAGAAGAAATCTTCTCAAAGTGTATACTTAAAAACGAGAAGCCTAGTTCTCTTCTAGAAGAAGCTATTTATCATATGTTGTTTACGGGGGGATTCCTTATATCAATATACCACAAGAATCTAGCATATTCCAAACCGTTGTCACTATTTCTTCCGAGTAAGAATTTAGCCTATTACTTAATTATTGATGAAAAACATGATAACGATCTTCCTACATATAGGCTTGAGGATATGATATTGCTCGGCTATTTGCTACAGGAGGGAAGAATAGATCCTCTTATTGATTTCTGTAGACAAACAAAGATATGTAATGTACAGGACAAGGAGGTCTTCATTAATGTTTGGAGAAGGAGTATCCTCGGAGTTTGTTCTAAAGAAAGCCATAGTATTGAGGAAAAATATAGAGCTATTAGAATATACCCTGACAACAACCCTCTAAGACACATCATTGTCTATAAAAATCCTTAATCATTCTTAATTTCATGTATCAGAGAACCAGGTGTTTGATTTTTAAAGAAGGTAAATCTATATATCCTGTCTCCTGTATCTGTTTAACTCAAAATTAACAATGTATGAGTGTATGGTGGACAGAAATGGTGAAGTGGGTTGTTGGAGCTGCGTGGCCCTATGTCAACAGTGTGCCTCACCTGGGCAACCTTATAGGGAGTATATTGTCTGCTGATGTATTTGCAAGATATATGAGGCTACGTGGAGATGATGTTGTATTCGTTAGTGGTAGCGATGAGCATGGAACCCCGATTGAAGTAGAAGCTATGAAAAAGAAGATCTCACCTAAAGAGATGACCGATCAGGTACATGAGTATGTATCAAAACTCTTTGCAGAATGGGGTATAAGTTTTGATAATTATACAAGAACAGAAACGCCTACACATAAGGAGTTTGTAAGAGAGCTTCTCATGAAGGTTTATGAGAATGGGTTTGTATTTGAGCAAGAAGATATTGTCCCCTATTGTCCCAATGATAACATATTCTTGCCGGATAGATTCGTTGAAGGAACATGCCCTTACTGTAAGTACCCTAAAGCGCGTGGAGACCAGTGTGATAATTGTGGTAGACTTCTTCATCCAACAGAACTACTCGAACCCCGTTGTGTACTTTGTGGCTCAAAACCGATTTTCAAAAGGACCAAGCATTGGTTCTTCGATTTACCTAAGCTTCAAGACGAGATCCTTGAGTGGGTGAAAAATAACCCTAATCTCCCTGATAACGTGAGAAACTTCACGTTATCGTGGATTGGAGAAGGTCTTAAACCTCGTAGTCTCACAAGAGACAATAAATGGGGTATACCTGCTCCTTTCCCTGGTGCTGAAAACAAGACTATTTATGTATGGTTTGATGCTCTTCTAGGCTACATTAGTGCTACTAAAGAGTATTTCGAGAAAAAGAATGAGCCCGAGAAGTGGCTTGAATTCTGGAAAGACAAGGACACGAGAGTGGTCTTCTTTATAGGTAAGGATAATATACCGTTCCATAGTGTGATCTTCCCCGCTCTTGTTATAGCAAGTAAAGAAGGCTATGTACTGCCTTGGAGTATTGCTGCTACAGAGTATCTATTGTTTGAGGGAGAGAAGTTTAGTAAGAGTCGCGGCATCGGAGTATGGATTGATGAGGCTCTTGAGATCATGCCGGCGGACTACTGGAGGTTTGCATTAATCAGGCTTAGGCCTGAACAAAGAGATGCCAACTTTAGCTGGAAAGAATTCTATAGAATAATAAATAAAGAGTTATGTGATGATATAGGAAATCTTATACATAGGATACTGAGTTTTATTTACAAGAGGTTCGAAGGAGTTGTACCAAAACCTGGTAAACTCGAACAGCCTGATGAAGAACTAATAAACAAGATCAAGGATACCGTCGATAAAGTAGATCATGAATATGAGAGACTCCGTCTTAGATTAGCTTTGGAGAGAATACTTGAGCTTGCATGGGCGGGTAACCAGTACATAAACCTGAAAGCGCCTTGGGAGAAGATAAAGACGGAACCAGAAAATGCTGCTACAACAATGTGGGTCGGCGTGAACATAGTTTACGCGCTGACAGTACTTCTAGCACCTATTATACCACGTAAAGCAGAAGAGATATGGAGTCAGTTAGGTATGGAAGAACCATTATGGTCTCCTGGCAGAGTTAAAACAATCAAAGAATTACCCGTAAAACCTGGTCATAGAATTGGTAAGCCTTCTCCATTATTCCCTAAGCTGCCTCAAGACTTCCTCGAGAAGATAGATAATACAGTTAAAGAAGTTAGAGAAAAAATAAAAGAGAAAAGACCGCCTGTCCTCAGGTAACAATATTTTTATTTTTATGTAAAAACATTGTTTAGCTAATTTCTAGATAGGCTGGGGTTCCGGTAATTCTTTCAATTGTTCTAATACGTAGTTGCGTATCTCCTTTATAGTAGGTAATTTATTGACGATCTTGCCGTTATCTAAGACCTTGATGAGCATGGGTTTGTAGTCTTTTGGTGCTTCAGAGTCCCATGGAAGGACTATATCGTTTAAACCAGGTCTTTTACGGTATAATTGTTTGGCTCCTGGTAATTTACCTCTCTTGGTTATGGGTACCCATTTGCCATCTTCATATACTTCAACTATGTCCATGCTTATGTCTATGTTTGGTGGAAATGCTATAGATGTACCTACACCAAACCCATCTACGAGATCTCTTAGCTCAATAATTTCTTTCTCGTTAATACCTCCGCTGACAAAAATTTTCACGTGCTTATATCCATGTAAGTCAAGCGTCCATCTCACTTCTTTAACTATTGCTCTCATGTTTCCTCTACGACTACTGGGTGTATCGAGGCGTACGCCGTATAATTTGTTGCCTAGCAGTTTAGCGGCCATAAGGCTCTCTATCCTCTCATCATAAAATGTATCAACAAGCATTATTCTTGGGACATCTTCTTCGACATACTTATCAAATAAACTCCACGCTTTTTCTTGGCTACCGGATACAATAATTAGTGCGTGAGGCATTGTGCCCACGGGTTTTAATCCTAAATGTTTTTCACTTGCTGTACCAGAAACTCCATCAACGCCTCCAATGTATGCTGCCTTATCAGCTATAACTGCAAGGGCGGGATGTAGTGCACGTAATCCAAAGAAGAGTATGGTTTTATCCATTGCTAGCTTCTTTATTCTAGCTGCTTTTGTTGCTATACTAGTTTCATGCCTTAGTATACCTAATAGGGGTGTTTCATAAACAGCTATATCATTATAATATCCTTCGATAATCATTAATGGTTCGCCGGCTTTAAACAATGTTCCTTCAGGCAGACTATATATTGTGACAGGAAGACCTTCAAATAATCTGATTACTTCTTCTACTCCAACAAAAACAGCCCATTCATAGCCTTTTGGAAGACTGTTTGTATGAAGTTCCATTCTAACTTTTTTCCTAATACCAGCTTTCTCGAGAATCTTCTTGGTTCTCACGAAGTAGATATCAGTTACACTACCTTCTTTTATTTCATTCCAGGAAACCATGTATGGATTCATTGAGTAAGCACCCTAGAAGACTATATAGCTCGAGTACCCTTCTTGTGTGAGATATTGTTGTGAAAAATAATTTGTGTTACTACTCGCCTATAACTTCGATTAAGACGTATCTCCTGTACCTCGGGCCATCCATTTCGACAAAGAATATGTTTTGCCAAGTACCGCGCACCAGCTTACCGTTTCTTACCGGGAAAACTCTATCAGCAGATATCAACGCGCTTCCTATATGTGCGTGTGCATTATCATCTATAATATTGTGTTTCCAAGCCCTATCTGGTTGTACAAGCTCTTTGATTTTAGTTAGAATATCATCCATTAGCCCACCCTCATGTTCATTAGCGATAATCGCGGCTGTAGCATGTGGAGCGAATACAAGGCATAAACCGTTCTTAATACCGCTTTTCCTAACGGCTTCTTCTACTTCATGAGTTATGTCTACTAATTGGAACTTCTTTTCTGTAGAGAATACTATTTCGTGGAAAAATACTTTCAACCTAAACCACCATTTATGGGCTTCTTTATTCTTTTACTTGACTAAGAATAAATTTAGTATGCTATATTTATTCTTCGCAACACGGTGAAAAGCGTGCTTTTATTAAGGCATAAAGAAATTACTTCTTACCGAAACAGGTAGAGGGTGGAGTCTATGAGTTGGCGTAGGAGAAGAAAGAGTATATTCGATCTATTTGATGAATTCTTCAGAGATATTGAAGAGGAGTTCTATAGACTTATGAGGGATTTTGAGTGGTTTGGAAGAGAATTTATGGAAAAGGGTGGTGAGGGAGAAGTAAAAGTTTATGGTCCATACGTTTACGGGTTTAGAATAACAATAGGCCCCGACGGAAAACCGAGAATAGAGGAGTTCGGTAATGTAAAGAGAGTCCATGGAAGACCAGTTATTAGCGAGGAAAGAGAGCCCCTGGTAGACGTATTTGAAGAAGATAAGGACATTGTCGTCATAGCTGAGATCCCTGGTGTCGAGAAAGACAAGATTCAAGTAAAAGTATCTGATGACCGTAGAAAGCTAATCATCAGAGCAAGTAATGAGAAGAGGAAATACTATAAAGAAGTCGAATTACCCGCTCCTGTAGATCCTTCCAGTGCCAAAGCAAGCTACAAGAATGGCGTACTTGAAGTTAGATTAAAGAAAATTGAGCCAATAGAAAAAGGTTATGACATAAAAGTTGAGTAAGAAGGATTGATTTCTTGAATAAAAATAAGCAGATATTTTTATTAATTATAAACAAATGTAACAAGGTTTTTCTAGAGAGCCAATAATGGTAAGATGTATATACAAAAAGGGGTGTCGTTTATGATTATCGGCGTTATGAGTGATTCTCATGATAATATGGAGAATGTTGTCAAAGCGTTTAACTTCTTTAGAGAACGAGGTGTAAATACGATCATACACTTAGGAGATATTATATCGCCATTTATTGTTAGGAGAATGATTAAGGAATCTTGGAACGATCTTGTTGTTTATGCTGTCTATGGCAACAATGATGGAGATAAAATACTCTTACAAAAGCTCTTCAGAGAAAGAAACTGGGTAATTAGCGAGGGACCGTGTTTTATAGAGATAGATGGTGTAAAAATACTGGCTATGCATGGTTTTGGTAGTATTGAATTCACGAAAAATATTGTCTACGCTATTGCAGAGAAAATAGATGCTAACATAGTACTCTATGGTCATACACATAGGAAAGACTATAAGAAATTATCCAATGATAAAATAGTTCTAAATCCAGGAGAAGTATATGGATTCCTTAGTGGTGAAGCAACAATAGCTATTGTTGATACAAAAACTCTTGAAGCAGAATTCATCAAGATATAAACATAACCATATTTTATTGTGTTCTGTAGACAACATTGTTATCCAGTATCGTAATTGGAGAAGAATTGATCTACCTTTTTGTCTCATAAGGATATCTAAAGGCATGTTTTTATGGTAGTAACACATATTTTCATAATCAAAAGGAGAGGTGGTTCGTCCTTGCCTGAAAGAATGAAAAGCGCAAGTACTCCGGAAACAGAGGAGGGTTTACAGTATCATTTACGTGTGAAGCCGGGTGATGTATCAAGGTATGTTCTTGTACCAGGTGATCCTGAGAGAGTAAAGAAGATTGCAAGCAAGTGGGATGAAGCATGGCATGTAGCGAGTCATAGGGAATACACAACATATACTGGTAGATATAAAGGGGTACTCATAAGTGCTACAAGCACAGGTATAGGAGCACCATCAACAGCCATAGCGATTGAGGAGCTTGCCCGTGTGGGTGCAGATACTTTCATAAGAGTTGGTACAACCGGTGCGTTGAGACGAGAGATAAAGATAGGTGATTTGATAATATCTACTGGTGCCGTGAGACTTGAGGGAACAAGTAAACAATATGTTATCACGGAGTATCCTGCTGTAGCTTCGTATGAAGTTGTATTGGCTTTGATTGCGGCTGCTGAAGAACTTGGTGCACGTTACCACCTTGGATTGACAGCCTCTACGGACTCATTCTATGTTGGACAAGAAAGACCTGGCTTCAAGGGATACCTACCACCGTTCAATAAAGGTTTAATAGACTTCCTCAAATCAGTTAATGTACTCAACTTTGAAATGGAAGCCGCCACAATATTCACTCTCGCAAACATTTATGGACTAAGAGCCGGCGCTGTCTGTGCGGCCATAGCCAATAGGGAAACAGAAGAATTTGTTGTTGACGCAGGTGTTGAAGACGCTATAATGGTTGCTAATGAGGCAGTAAAGATTCTTAGTGAATGGGATGAACTAAAGAAATCTCTTGGCAAGAAGTACGTATCGCCACAACTCATAGTAAAGTGGATGAAGTCCTAGGGAAGGGAATGTTTATGCCTAAGAAACAACATGTACATGTCGCAATAGGTAATTTAAACATTGACATCACACTCTATGTTAATAAGCTTCCTGGCCCTGACGAATCTTTGATTGCATCAGATGCCCGTATAGGTGCTGGTGGAGCTGCATCAAATTATGCTGTAGCTGTAACTTACTATGGTCACATAGCTTATCTGATTGCATCAACTTCCAGCTATAGTTTTGTCGACCATGTAATAGAGGATCTTGCAAGAATAGGTGTTAGAACAGATTACATAAAAAGAGTTGACGGGATCCCCGGCATAGTGTCGATAATAGTTGATTCTAAAGGAGAAAAAATAATGGTCAAACACCGTGGCGTAAACTCTATGCTCTCACCAAATGATGTCCCAAGAGATCTTCTTGAGAAAGCTAGTATAGTACATATAGCTAGCGTTGAACCGAGTGTAGCACTAGAGATCGCTAGGAGGGCTAATAGTCTGGGTGTACTCGTGAGTTATGACCCAGGTAGCGGGGTTTTTGAGTCAAAAGATATCGTGTTTAATGTCATTAACTATACAAACATACTCTTCCTAAACAGAGCCGAGGCCAAGGCTTTAGTTGGACCCGATATAAGCAAGTTGCTGAATAGAGGCCCTTGGATTATTGTTATTAAGAAGGGTGCAGCTGGAGCATATGCTATAGAACCAGGCGGAACGGTATATCATGGCTTATCTAAACCCATTCGAAAACCTGTTGATACAACAGGTGCTGGTGACGCGTTTGCAGCATTTTTCAATGCAGCATACCTTGATAGTAAAGATGTTGGTAAAGCGCTTGAGTACGGGCTTGCAGCAGCAGCCCTAAAGGTTATGTGTAGAGGTAGTAGACTTTGCTTTAATAAGACATTATTTAATAAACAACTGGCTGAGACAATGGTTGAAAAACTCAAAAACCCTCCTGAATGGGTTCTTGAAGATTAGGAGGTTTAGATGGAGTTGCATGTCTATAGGGATCCGTTTGGTAAACTTGTCAGCGATATCGTGGGAATCATTGTCGATGAAATGAAAGAGAGTGGGGTAGAACTTAGTGAAAAAGAAGTCGTGCTGCAAATAGCTGAACCGCCTTCCCCAAGTCTCGGCGACCTTGGAGTCATGGTTGCAAGGTTTGCTAAGAAAGCTGGTGTTAATGTCAGAAGCTTTGCTGAGAAAATACAGGAGCAGCTCAAGAATATTGAAGGTGTTAGTGATACTAAGATTATTGGTGGGTATGTGAACGTCTTTTATTCCTCTGAGTATCTTGCACATCTCGTTATAGACTCTATTAAAGAGTATCCAGATTATGGTAGTGTTCCTGTAGAAAAACCATTACGCTACATAGTTGAGCATACCAGTGCTAATCCTATACATCCTTTACACATAGGACATGCTAGAAACTCGTTTCTAGGCGATACACTAGCCAATTTATTGAGAAATAGAGGACACATAGTTCAAACGAGATTCTATGTAGATGATACCGGTAGGCAAGTAGCTATCCTTGCTTTTGGATATAAACTTCTAGGAAAACCTGAACCACCACCAGGAGTTAAGCCTGATGAATGGCTTGGAAGAATTTATGCGCTAACTAATTTATTAATGGAGCTCAAGGTTATTCGCGACAAACTAAAAGAAATAGAAACCAAGTATAAAGTCGAGGGTTCTCTTGATGAAAAGACTATGGATGAGTATCGTGAGTTAGTGAGGAAACAAGATGAGATAGCCGCTGATTTAGGGAGATTGTGGGAGAAAGACAAAGAACTATTTGATAAACTAAGTGAGGCGATAATGAAGTTTGAGGGTGATTTTGATGAGGAGATAAAGAAAATCATGTTTGCTTATGAGAAAGGAGAAGAATGGGCTAAGGAACTTGTTAGGAAAGTAGTCGACTTAGCTCTCAAGGGTATAAGAGAAACTCTTGACAGAGTAGAAGTAAGGTTTGACAAATGGGATTACGAGAGTGAACTTGTTTGGAGCGGGCTTGTAGATGAAGTCATTAAAAAAGCTAAATCATCGCCTTATTTCACATTGCACAAGGGAGCCGAAGCACTTGATGTAGGTAAACTAGCGGCCGACAAGAATGTTAGAGAAAAACTATCGATAACGATTGGCGGGGAAATACCTCCACTCATCCTTAGGAGAAGTGATGGAACCACACTTTATACCACAAAAGATATAGCGTACACTATCTATAAGTTCGAGGACTTTAACGCCGACAAGGTAATCAACGTTATTGGTGCCGAGCAAAGACTTCCGCAAGCCCAGATAAAACTAGCATTATATGCTATAGGCCATGTAAAAGAGGCCGAGAATCTCATCACGTATATCTATGAAATGGTTATCTTACCCGGCATGAAGATGAGTAGTAGAAGATACAGAATAATTACTCTTGATTGGATTTTAGATGAGCTTTATCACCGTGCTAAAGAAGAAGTTGATAAGAGAAGAAGTGATCTCGATGAAGATGAACGCAGGAAAATAGCGTGGTGGGTTGCAAGAGCAGCGATAAAATTCTATATGGCTGGAACAGATCCATTGAAACCGCTTACATTTGTCTTCGAGAAAGCACTTAGCATGAAGGAGAATAGTGCACCATATCTAATGTATACATATGCTAGGGCAAACAGTGTCCTAGAGAAGGCTGGCGGTGTTGACTGGGACAATATAGACTACAGTAAACTAGGTAATGGAACTAGGAAAAGGCTAGTATGGCTTCTAGGAAAATACCCTTGGATAACGTCAAAGGCAGCAGATGATCTATCGCCTGAACTATTAGCATCATACCTGCTAACTCTTGCCGACGAATTCAATAGATGGTATGGTGAGGAAAGAATTATTGATGAGAGTGACAAAGGGTTAATGAACTTGAAGCTAGCTATAACGTATGGTGTGAGGCATGTTATCGGGCATGGACTAAGGTTATTCGGTATAAAACCATTGCCGCATATCTAGCTGACGAGGAACTAGGGTTATGTCTCAACAAAGTATAGAAGAGATTATTGATGGTAAAAAGATCCGTATCTATAGAAATGATGAAGTTGAGGGGGTTATCGCTGGAATACCTAGGGGGCATTACCATTTAAGGATGGCTATTGTTCTTAAAGACCAAGTAATAGTTTTACATGAAGCGACAGTAGCAGCGATTGTTAGAGCATATGTAGATATAGTTACGCATCCCACGAGAAGAGCTGTTGCAATGGTTAAGAGAACTGTTGACAAGACGAAGAAACACGGATACGCTAGTGTTCAGCAAGTTGATGCTGATGTTGACGAGGATAACGTCTTAGATATCATTGAGAAGATGCTAGAGGTCTCTAAGGCTTGAAACCCGTTTATACAAGAGCTGATGACGTCCGTAAACTAGCGGAGAATATTGTTACTATACTAAACGATTATTTTGGTCACATAGATATCAATAGGATATTTTTCGTTAGAAGCAAGGGGTCGAGAACAACAGCTATTGCACGTATCCATGCACTCCCACGTATTTGGCGTGAAGTCCTTGGTCTTGAGCCAACCTATATTATTGAGGTTGTTTCAGAAAACTATGACCCTTTAAGCAATGACGAGAAAATCAAGATAATAATCCATGAATTACTCCACATACCCTCTAGGTTTTCTGGAGGCCTTCGTCCACATGGCAAGTTTGTTAACAATAATGTAGTTAAAAAACTGTTTAAAATATATAAGAAAAGGTTGAATAGTAATTGACTAAAAGGTGATTAGTAAAGTTTTCCAGATTTATTTTTAACTATAATTCTTGCTAATTATTATTCCTGGTGGAAAGAATTGAAACTCTATGAATATGAGTCAAAGGAACTTGCCAGGAAGTACGGTATACCTGTTCCCCGAGGCAAGGTTGCTTTTACGCCTGACGATGCAGAAGCTGTTGCCCGAGAAATAGGAAAGCCCGTTGCAGTTAAGTCGCAGGTTTTAGTTGGTAGGCGTGGTCTAGCTGGTGGTATACTATTTGCGGATACCCCAGATGAAGCTAGGCGTATAGCCGAAAAACTGCTTGGCTCAACTATTAGAGGTGTTAGAGTAGAGGCTGTTCTTGTCGAAGAAAAAGCCTGTATTGAAAAAGAGTACTATCTATCAATGACTGTTGATAGGTTTGCTAGGAAACCCGTAATCCTTGCATCCTATATGGGTGGTGTTGAAGTAGAGGAGCTTGTTCGTGAGCATCCTGAGTCGTTACTAAAGATCCATGTGGATCCAGGGATAGGTATTACTAGTTATATGGCTAGATACATTGTGAAGCATTTTGGACTACCATTAAGCTACACGAGTTCTTTGATGAAAATCCTTGAAGGCATGTGGAAAATGATGAATGAACTTGACTTAGAGCTTGTCGAGTTTAATCCATTAGCATTGACTTGTAATAAGGAGCTAGTTGCTTTGGATGCAAAAATCATTGTTGACGATAACTCGTTGTATAAACATAAAGAGTTTGCCGAGAAGTCGTTGAGAGAGTATAGTGGTGTCGAGCTTGAAGCCAGAAAACTAGGATTTGCTTACGTGGAGCTCGACGGCGATATAGGTATCATAGGAAATGGAGCAGGTCTCACAATGGCTACGATGGACTTGGTTAATCTATATGGAGGAAAACCAGCCAACTTCCTTGATGTAGGCGGTGGCGCCAGTAGAGAACGCGTCAAAGAAGCCGTTAAAATATTGTTAAAGCACCCCCGGACAAAAGTAGTCCTTGTCAACATCTTCGGTGGTATAACACGTTGTGACGAAGTAGCCGCTGGTCTTGTAGCTGCCCTTAAGGAGACTGGTTCTAAAAAACCCGTGGTAGTGAGACTACTGGGTACAAATGAAGAAGAAGGAAGAAGAATTCTACGTGAAGCAGGTATTCATGCTTTTTCAGAGCTTGATGATGCTGTTAAAAAAGCTGTTGAATTAGCGGGGTGATGTTGGATGGCTATAATTGTTGATAAGAACACAAAGGTACTAGTTCAAGGGATCACGGGAAGAGAAGGTAGTTTCCACACGAAATTAATGCTTGAATACGGTACAAAGATTCTTGCTGGCGTAACGCCGGGCAAAGGTGGCAATGAGGTACATGGAGTACCTGTCTATGATAGCGTTTCAGAAGCCCTCATGAAACACCCTGACATCAATGCATCTATAGTATTTGTGCCAGCACGATTTGCAGCTGATGCCGTATACGAGGCTATAGACAATGGGATCAAGGTTCTAGTGGTTATAACGGAAGGTATACCATTATGGGATGAGCTTAAGATGATTGACTATGCTCGCCGTCATGGCGTTGTGGTAATTGGCCCGAATACACCAGGCATTATAGTTCCTGGTGAAACAAAAATAGGTATCATGCCTGGTCACGTATTTACTAAAGGAGAAATAGGTATTGTATCGAGAAGCGGGACACTAACCTACGAGATTGCACGTGAATTAAACAAACACGGGCTCGGGCAATCAACAGTGTTAGGGCTTGGCGGAGACCCTATCACTGGTCTCAACTTTATCGATGTATACAAAATGTTTCTAGAAGACAATGAGACCAAGGCCGTCGTCATTGTTGGAGAGATAGGTGGTGACGCAGAAGAGAGGCTTGCAGACTATATTAAAAAACATGGATTAGAGAAACCCGTAGTAGCCTACATAGCAGGCAAGACAGCTCCTCCAGGTAAGAGAATGGGTCACGCAGGCGCCATAATATCGATGGGCATGGGTACATGGGATTCTAAGAAACAAGCGCTAGAAGATGCCGGCGTACCTGTAGCAGACAAGCCTAGTGACATACCCGTACTCTTAAAGAAGCTCTTGGAGAAATAAGAAATAGAGCTTTTTATTCTAAACAACACGTAATCTATGTAGAAGTGAAAACATGAGGGGAGTGGTATAATGGGTGTCTATGAGAAACTTGGGCCTGGAGAGAAAGCTCCTGAAATAATCAACGTAGTGATTGAGATACCCATGAACAGTTACATAAAGTATGAAGTCGATAAAGAGACGGGAGTAATTAAAGTGGACAGAATCCTCTATACAGCAATGCATTATCCATTCAACTATGGATTTGTTCCAGGGACCCTTGAGGAAGACGGAGATCCTGTTGATGTACTTGTTGTAGGCTATGAGCCTTTAAGCCCAGGTGTTGTCATAGAAGCTAAACCCATAGGTATTCTTGAAATGGAGGATGAGGAAGGACCCGACGCAAAAATAGTTGCTGTACCTAAAGACAAGATCGATCCAAGATTCAAGAACATAAACGACATCAACGATCTTCCTGAAGCAATCAAGAACAAGATCAAACACTTCTTTGAGCACTACAAGGAGTTAGAACCAGGTAAATGGGTAAAAGTAACAGGGTGGAAGGGGCGTAGCGAAGCACTTGAGAGGATAAAGAAGGCTATAGAACGGTATAGGGAGAAACATTGAGTTTTCTGAGTATCCTCAATACAAATACAAGCTTTTTGAAAACAAAAACCCAAATCGCCATAATTCTTCTGTTCCTACTGACATTATTTCCTTGGACTGGAGAACCTGTTGCTAGTCTGCAACAGTATTATGTTGAATATTTGTTCATGGTGCGCTCAGAGCATATAAGCATGTCTTACTCTCTTGGAGCAATAATAGATCAGGATGACAATATAGTCATAAATAAAACATCACGTATAACTGTGTCAGAATTTCTTTATACGCTAAAACATGTTAAAATAGAAGATTTTGTACAGAAACTCACCAGAATCCTAATAGAGAAATGGATCAATAATACAAGCCCATATAGCAGATTTCCAGACAATGCAAGACATGTTTCATACACATACTTATCGGTAGGAGCATTAATAGTTAAGGTAGATGTTGTTTATCGTGATAACTCTATTGAATATCGTGATGTAAAAAACGGCATACTTCTCGGTGGAACTCTCAGGGTGTATATTACTGAAATCGTTGTTAACAATGTAGAGCTCATCGTTAAAGAGAACTTTACGATAGAATATCTGGCAATAAAACTAGAGCCACAAGAAATACTTGCTGGCTCATCGGTATCGCCATTAATATCTAAAGATGTAGTGAAAACACTAGCCTACATAACCTCGGTTGTAATGCTTGTTTTATTAGTACATACATTTGCTAGATGGAGTAATTATAGGATATCCTAGAGGATTAATGAAAACGGTCAGAACGGCTCTTCCAGTCGTCATCTCTTTTGATCATACGTCGCAGGCGCACATCATCCCTCTTGTATAAGGTATTGTTTTGAGTAGTAATAAATTTGGTTTTACTAGGTGAGTATAATTCTTCTTTAGATAAGCTATTTGGTTATGATTCTATGGTAATACTATTGCTGGTATTTTTAGTCTCTTGGACACTTCGTTGGCGAACTCGTATGCGTAGCTCTCTCTTGAATTGTCCACTATGAGAACCTTTGGCTGAGCTTTCTCTACATACTCAAGTAATTCATTGAAATCAGCGTGAGAACTATAGGCTATAAGCCATGTATTTCTGTCAATCTTTTTTATCGGTTTATCGAACTCCCATCCAGATAAGACAATGTTAACTCCTTTATCGAGGTTTCTTCTCGAAGCAGTCATCATGTGCTGGAATAAAATGTATCTTCCAGTTCTTTTTATCTCCATGGCTTCTCTGGTATTTGAATTGTAGAAATTGTCTATTTCGTATCCATATTTCACAGCGATTTTTGTTATCCTATAGATTTTAGGAGGCATTATAAATGGTTCTTTTATACCTTTGTTTCTAAGTAGCACCATTACTTCTTGGAGTTTACCATAGTATCCATAGATCCTTACTGGTTCATCTCTACTTAATCCGTCTAAAACAGCGTCTACTATATAGTCTTCAACCTCGTCTTTGAATTCACGTATAGTCTTTGGGCTACCATAAGTTGCTTCTATAACTAAGATATCTAGATCCTTCATGACGGGAGTGTTTTTTATGCGGAAATCGCCTGTATAACCAAGCCTATACCCGTTTGTCTCGACAAGTACTTGTGCTGAGCCTAGAATATGGTTTGAATACAATAGAGTAAGTTTTTCTCCATTAATATTTATTTCTTGGTTGTAATCTAGGGGAACAGCTTTCTGCTTAAATAAGACACGATACGTAGTATTTAGTCTACATAGTTCGAGTATCAATTCTATCGTGGCAGGCGTGGCAATGACCATTGATGAATACTGGAGACTCTCTTCCAAGCCAATTAAATGATCGCTGTGAGCATGAGTAATCACTCTAACAGGCCTCTTCTCGGGCCCATCAACAGCAAAGTTTTTACCTAAGAGGATTGCTCCACGTTTGGTGATGTCAACTATGTTGGTTAATCCTTTGGTTATACTAAGTTTCTGCAAGTCGCTTCCTCCACGTGTTATCTGCTGGTTGTTTCATCTACACTCTTACTATGGTTAGGATATTAGAAGTTGCTTAAACTATTATTCTTCAATAAGTTCTCTTGAGGTAGGTTTCCATTTTCTTTCAGTTGAATCAAAGTATATGAGACCACTTTCTCGTAGTTTTTCAAAGAGTCTGTACTCTATTTTTGATAAATACATCTTTATTTGTTCATCGTTATTAGTAGTTATTTCCTCGAATAGTTTTCTCTTAAACTTCTCCCAGAAGTCTTTGTCAATGGCTATTCTTTCCCCAACGGCTTCAATTACCTTGGCTCCCCCTCTTCTCAAATAAAGGAAGAAGCTATCACGGTCCCTTAATCTTTGTAGTTCGCTTTCAAATAATACACCTTGCTCTTTTAGTCTTTCGAGACCAGTTTTTCTCCTTGCTTCATGTCTCACTGCTGGTTGTGGTTGTACTGGTGGTTTCTCGAGTTTTTCTTCAATATTCTTGATTACTTGCTCTATTCTTTCCACTCTCTCGACAAGCTCACTATACTTCCTGGCTAGGTCATCTATTTTCGCGGTAAATGGGTTAATCATGTCAGTTATTTTCCTCATGACTTTACGCTCTATTTTTGTTAGATCAATGTTTTTGGTAAGCTCCTCTATTTCACTAATACGTTTCTCTATCTCCTCGATACGAGAAGGGGTTACTTCAAACCCTAGTTCCTTCATGAGTATTGCTTTAATATAATCAGCGAGTAAGGTATAGCCTTCTGCTTTGCTTCGTTCTCTTAATGCTATGTATAGTTCTTCGGGTATCTTTATTATCAATACTCTTTCCTTCTTCTCTCTGCTCAAATTATGCACCTTCAACAAATACTATCTCTAGCCAAGTCATATATAATAATCTCCGGTACCTAGGTAGACACTGGATGATGAAGGCTGTACTCACGGATGAGTGAAGACGCCTTTAAGTACTGACATAAATTCAGGGTTGGTGTACTATGGCTAAACTAGTATTTGCTGATGGTCATTGTCACTCTAATCCTGTTAGTGGTATGGGTGCTAGAGCTATTGCACGTAGGTTTAAGAAGAATGGTGGCTGGTTTATTGCACTCGTTAGTCTACCGCCCTATCATTATGGATTCAAAGGAGGTACCTTAGACGATTACGTTAAAGCCTTTGAGATAGTTATTAGGGAGGCTAAGTATATTCGTGAAGAAGGTCTTGAGGCAAGGGTTTTTCTTGGATTTCACCCAGCTGAAGTAGATGAGTACTTTAAGCGTGGCATGGGTATTGAGGAAATTATTTCTCTTGCCTACAAGGTTCTAGAGAAGATAGTGGAGCTACATAGAAAAGGTCTTGTTGATGGAATAGGTGAGGTAGGCCGACAACACTATAGTACAGCACCCAATAGGTTTGTTGCAAGCGAGTTAATAATGCTGAAAGCACTTGAGTTGGCAAGAGATAATGATATGCTTGTCCATTTACACCTAGAACAAGGAGGGTATGCTACAGTAGAATCAATAGATAAACTAATTCAATTAGTAAGGATAGGGAAGGATAAGGTTTTTCTCCACCATAGTAGCGTTAACGAGAACATATGGGCTGACAGAAAAGGCTTATGGCATACAGTGCCGGGTAAGTACAAGACTTTAAAGAAAGTGTTTCAGCAAAAAACAACAGAGAAAATGATCCCGGAGTCGGATTTCATAGATGACCCAAGGAGGCCCGGTGTATCCTCTTATCCATGGGATATAGTTGATAATCAGTTAAAACTGCTTGAAGAACAAGTGGTTGATGAAGAGACATTATTTAAGATAAATGTGGATAATGTTGTGAAAGCATATCATACTAATTACCCGTAACGTGATCTAGAGAAAACCCGTGCTCCCAGGATACAGTTTAGTGTTTTTGGTATATCAGCTTCTTATCATAGAGTTCTCTAGCGGATTTCCCGAGCTCATGCACGTAGATTTTCCCTTTTCCCTCACAGATTTTGTTAAAGAACTCGTTGGCAAGCATTATTGCCTCCTCTTCGTTTAAAGCATGTAGCACTATGTCCAAGCACTTAGTTATTTTTATACGATAAATGCTATGCATTACTTCTGTACCCTATAGTTAGGATAAAGGTTTCCTGGCGGTATAAATGGTTAAATGCGCTATTTGTGAGAGAAAAGAAGCAGTCCATAAATGTAGGCTCTGTGGTAGACCCGTTTGTGACGATGACTATGATCAATCTACTGGTCTTTGTAGTGTATGTACTGCTACTAAGTGTGAAATCTGTGGTAAATACCCGGCTATAGGCTATTGTATGATTTGTGGTCGTGTGGGTTGTGAGGATTGTTTAATACAGGTCACTCTGGTTTCTTATGTCTGTAAAGAGTGTATGAGAAAGGGGTTGTATAAAATTGAAACTGGGGGAAGGAAAGCCTCCGCGAGAAATACTTGAAAACATTGTATACAAGCATTTTAGCGAATTATTTGATCCTGATGTAGTTCAGGGACCTGCTTTTGGTGAAGATGCGGGAGTAGTTAGAATGGGCGATGGTTTCCTCGTATCACATACTGATCCTATTACGACTGCATCACGGTTCTCGGGGTGGCTTTCTATTCATATAGCCAGTAATGATGTTGCTGTACGTGGGGCTAGACCGAGATGGCTGCTTACTACAATACTGTTGAAACCAGGAACTGATAGTAGTGAGCTCGAGGAAATTATTATCCAGATGAAGAAAGCGGCTAGTTCAATAAATACGGTAATCATAGGTGGGCACACCGAAGTCACGCCGGGTATTCCAAGGACAATTATAGTTACCACAGCAATAGGCTACACGAGAAAACGAGTTATAAGAACATGCGATGCTAGACCCGGAGACTTAATTCTAGTGGCTGGTCCTGTAGGTGGAGAAGGAGCAAGCGTTATTGCATGGGATTTCCCGGATAAGCTGAGAGACAAGGGTGTTAGCGAAGAGATTATCGTGAAAGCCCGCGATTATGTATGGCGGGTAAGTGTTGTCGATAAAGCTCTCGCTATAAGGGATTATGTATCGTCAATGCATGACCCTACTGAAGGAGGCATATTGGAAGGACTGCTTGAGACAGCCATAGCTAGCAATACTACGATAAGAGTTTATGTAGATAAAGTAAAAGTTGATGATGTAGTTGAAGCTGTTACGAAGCCGCTAGGCATTAATCCATTGAAGTTATTGAGTAGTGGTGCATTGATAGCCACTGTTCCAAGAAACAATGTCAGGGATGTCACGAGTATTCTTGAAAGCAAGAAAATACCGTACAGTATCTGTGGCGAAGTATTGAGAGGTGAGCCTGTTCTCGAAGTTATTGAGGGTAGTAGAAAGACTGTTGTAAAGGAAGCTATTGTTGATGAAATATACAAGCTGTGGAGTTAAGGTAATCGAGAAAAATACTTCTTTAGCAACAGATTTTTATTGTGTAGCAGTTATGAATCATAAGTTAGCTTAAGAGTTATTGAGGGGGAAGACTATGGCTAAGCTAAAAGAATTAATCGATGCTGCTGTAACAGTACTTGATGCTTTGAATACTAGGATAGAGAATAATGTGATTTCGCAAGCAGCTACGTTAAAACCCCAGATAGTTAGTTTGGCGAAGAGAATACAGGACTTGATATCATTGGTGAAGAAAACACTTCTTGCTGTAGAGAAGGCATACGGTGATATTGAGTCCCCTAAAACTATTGTTGTGGAACCTCTCTGGAGCATAAGTGTGCTTGATGATAGGCTAGTTATTACTAGACATAAACCAAAAACAATTACATTGTCTTATAGCAAGTCTGAGGAAACTGTTGTTGTTCGTGCAAAAGATTATTCTGTAGAGCTAAGAAGCGGTGTCGTGAAAATGGGAAGGCTTGTTCTGAAACTAGAGGTAGACCCTGCTGATGCTGATGAGCTTGCCGCGAAACAGAATGATATAAAATACGTACTCAAAGAAGTTATTCCTGAAGTAGAGCTAATGAGTATTGCTGCAGAAAAGAAGTTTGCAAAATAAAAACCAATTAAGGTATTTTCCTTTTACGTGAATAGAAACTAAGTGGTTTTCCGGGAAAGCTACTTTTGTTTATTTAAAAACTCTTTAGTTTTAGTTCTTGATGAAATATTTTATTGGCAAAATGTTTTGGCTCTAGCTCTAGACTAGGTCTTTGACTTCGCTCTTCTTTTTCTTGTCTAGACTATCAATACCTGTTCCCAAGCTCGATTCGAGTAGTTCTTTCTCTGCAGATTCTTTTGTTGAGAGAGATAGTGTTGTTGGTAGGTCTGGGAATGCTTCTTTGATCTTTTGTTCTGCTGCAATACGGGCTGCTTCGAAGATCTTCTTCGCTTCTTGGCTGAGTGATATACTTGTCTCGCCTCCTAGGTCTACACCTGTTGCTGCGAGTACAGTGCTTAAGTCATTTGCAGCCATTGTTAGCTCGATCCATATGTCAGGGGCGATGCCGCGTAGTAGTGATCCAGCGTCTTTAATGATGCTTACCACTGGGGCGATGTCTCCGAATGCTTGGCCGAGTATCATTATTGTTTCTAGTCTTAGGCTGGCTTGTTCTAGTACATATTCGACCATTAATAGCTGCTTGGCAATTTTCCTTATTTCGGCTACCTCGTTTACATACATTTTAGCGTGAACTTCATCTCTCTTGATGAGGGCTTCAACAGCTTTCTCGAAGAGCTCTTTGTCTTTCTCATTAAGTCTATCAATATAGGCTTTGACTCTGCTTAGAGCTGATTTTATTCTGTAGTGGGCAGTTATAGCCTTCTTTGCAAGAGGCTCGTTATCTGGTTTTAGGAAACTCCTTATTTTATCGGCAATTGTCGGCTGGTTTGATCCATACCAATTCTTCATATAAGACTTAGGATCCATTAATCCTACACCTTAGCCCATAGTCCTGTTTACACGATTGTCTTTAGATTAAATTTAAAGGGTAGGGCTCGTGAAATAACGTGGGATAGTATTAAAGAAGTTTATGGATAGTGCTTGGTATGAGTAGTTGAATAATACTATGGTCGCATTATTGGTATACTTAGTGCTATAATTTATTAACTATAAGGCTAATACATTTATTTGTCAAGTATAAAATACTCTTTGATCAGGGTGTCTGTTTTGGTTGAACCAAGGAAAATCGTTATTATAGGTGCAGGTGGAAGAGATTTTCATAACTTTAATGTAGTATACAGGGATAACCCAAATTACCGTGTAGTAGCGTTTCTTGCAACACAAATACCTGGTATTACTGGAAAACGTTATCCGGCAAGTCTTGCAGGGAAGTTGTATCCTAATGGTATACCTATTATGTCACTTGACCTCCTAGAGGATGTTATAACAAGATATGGTGTTGAAGAAGCTGTTCTAAGTTTTAGTGACTTAACATATGATGATGTAGGTCATATATTGAGTCGTGTATTAGCGGCTGGAGCAAGCTTCAAGATTCTAGGTCCAGTCGAGACAATGATTGAGTCAAGTAAGCCGGTGATAGCAGTAGTTGCTGTCCGTACAGGTGCCGGTAAGAGCAGTGTTTCACGTGAAGTAGTAAGGTACTTGATATCGAAGAATTATCGCGTAGGAATAGTAAGACATCCAATGGCTTACGGTGATCTAGAAAAAATGGCTATACAGAAATTCACTTCATACGAGGATCTAGACAAATATCAAGCCACTATCGAGGAGAGAGAAGAATACGAGCACTACATAAAAATGGGGCTAACGGTTTACGCTGGTGTAGACTATGGTAAACTGTTAGAAATTGTTGAAAAAGAAAACGATATCATATTATGGGATGGAGGAAACAATGACTGGCCATTCTATAAACCAGACTACATGATAACAGTAGCAGATGCGATGAGACCCGGGCATGAAGTAGGCAGTTTCCCTGGAGAAGTAAATACTAGGCTAGCCGACGCGGTCATAATAAATAAAGTTGATCAAGCCAGGAAGGAAGACATAGATAAAATCATAGCCAATATAAAGAAAGTTAATCCAAGAGCAAAGATAAGCCTTGCAGAAAGTGTTGTTGAAGTTGATGCACCGGAAGTTATTGAAGGAAAGAAGGTTGTTGTAATAGAGGACTCGCCCACGGTGACACATGGAGGACTACCGTATGCAGCAGGATATGTCGCAGCAAAGAAGTATGGTGCAGCCGAAATAATTGACCCCAGACCCTATGCTGTAGGGATAATTAAGGAACTCTACGAAAAGTACCCGCACATGGGCCCTGTACTACCAAGCACAGGCTATAGTCCAGAACAACTAAGAGACCTCGAGGAAACATTAAAGAAAATACCAGCGGACGCCATAGTACTTGGTACACCTAGCGATATAACAAGACTAATTACTGTAGAAAAACCAGTTACCCGGGTATCATTTAGAGTAAAGATTGTTGAAGGTCCAACGATAGAAGAGCTAGTAGAAGAATTCTTAGAAAAAGGCAGGAGGAAACTCGAATCAAGTGAGTAAGCTTTTTTCAACTAATTTACATTTCTTAAGAATCTAACTATTTTATGGTTAGGTTTATATTTTAGGTGAAAGATGTCTTTAAGAGGTATCTCTCACCCGTCATACTACACAACGTTACACATAAAAAACTCGTCTAAAGCATTCATTAGCAGAAAACAGAAGGTGGGTGAAAATGGTTACAGCCAAAGAGAGGTTTGCTTGGAAAAAACTTCGTGAAAAATATGGTGTTATAGGAGAGGTCGCTGGCAGATATGTTGCGGCAGGTTATAGTGTATCAAAAGATGTAAAAGTTGGAGACGTAGTTTTCGATCTTGTGGCGTCGAAAGAAGGTAAAAAATTAGCCATAAAAGTATTCTACGAGACGAAGACAATAAGTGGAGACGAGATAGAAGCTTATGCTAAAGCAGCTGAAAAAATAAACGCAAAACCCATAGTAATACTCTATGGTGGCGGGCCTAGAGTATCTGAGGATGCCCTGGAGAAAATTAGGGATCTTGATGTGGGATTAAGGAGAATAAGACCTTAAAGACAATATTGTTTTAGATCTCTGTTTCTCTAGCTATAAACGATATAGTCATTCCCTGTAGTTTATCTACATACCATCTCAAGTACTCTTGGATTCGCTTTCTCTCTCCCTCATTTATGTTAAATTTCTTGTAGGCCCATTCAACAGCTTCTTTAGATAACGTATTCCCTCCTGATTTGCTTGCAGCAAGTCTTATCAAAGCATCTATTTCAGCATGGCTAAACCACTTGGTCTTAGATACAATGTCTTCAACAACTTCACTGCTTGCTGAGATACCATACTTCTTGAGTAGTACGTCTACTGCTTTTCTACGTGATTCTCTATCGGGGTAGCCCATTAGTATGACAATGTCTATCCTACCTGGTCTAAGGAGTGCTGGATCAATGAGTTCTGGAGCATTGCTTGTCATTATTGTGAATGGTCTTCTCTCGTCTTGTAGTATATTAAGGAAAATTGATACCTCGGCAATGCTTACCTCATGGACAGCTATATGCCTACCTGTTATGAACTCGGCGTCATCAATTATTACTGTGACATCTCTTCTATCTCTTAGCTTACTGAATATTGACGAGAGTATTCTTTCTGTGGCACCATACCACATTGATCTATAAGTGCTTGGAGTGAGTTTGACTACTTTTGTCTCGAGAGCACTGGCTATTGCTTCAGCTAAACTACTTTTACCGACACCTGGAGGACCAATTATTATTGTTCCTCTTGGTGCATAGGCTTGTCTGTCTTTATAGGGTTTAACTATTATTGTCTCGATTTCTTCTCTGATCTTATCTGGGAAATCGTTTATACTCCATGAAGGTTTCTTCAGGGGTATAGTGAATTGATGAGTTTCAATGCCATCACTGTACTCGACAATAATTTCATGTGTTGTAAATGCTGGTGCAACTATCATGCTTATATGTGGTTTACTTTTTAGCTCAATGACGTATTTCTCCGGGTATAAGCTATCTTGTAGTCCTTTTATTATTAATAGAGAGTTCTTTACAACATATTCCAGATCATCCTTCAATCTACTCTCTATAAGCTTAAATGTCTCCTTCGGGTCAACAGCTTCTTTTGACGCTATTATTGTTATGACAAATGGTCTTATAGGCGTGTTAACCCATTTTTCAATCATGTCATCACTATAGGTAAAAGAGGCTGTTACTAGGAAAGACTCGTCCTTACTTAACCCGTAGACAAGTGCAGCTATAGGCATGGTTTTCCCTAGCTTCGCTACCATTTTAGGGAAATGCATTAATGATAGAACACTTAGCGAGAAACCCACTTCCTCGGGAACAACAGGTTTCGTGTGAGTTCTCAAGAGGATCCTCTTACTTGTTATCCTGTGTTCCTCCCTGTATTCCTCTATGACCATTTTAAAGTATGGTATCAATGTTCTAACAACGGTATATGTATGATAACCATCTCTGATTTTTCTCAACGGTATGAAGACTGTTTTTGTTCTCCTCGATATACTGCTCCACAGTATTTTCCCGACGACTCTTCTCCTTATCCTCGACAGTGTTGCATCACCCGTTGAAGCCTATGGAACATCTTATACATGCTTATACACTAACTCCTACTTAACTGATAGATAACACTTATTATTAGGCTTCTATGCTAATTCTCCTCAGCGAACCCCTTCACTGGGGGCGGTGTTTGTGGAGAATAAAAAGGATGAGACACCAGATATATCCCAATATATTATATGTAGGAGTGATTGTCCTCCGCGTTTTCTTGAAGCACTTGCCATGAATGGGCTTGTTGACCGTGTTGAGGTTATTGATTGTGATAAAAAGAGGTTTAAGAAATTACGTGTCATACTTATTGATGGCACGAGTGTTGAAAGTCAGTGCAGGTTCGAGGAAGAAATCACTACTTCTCTCAGAATAATAGCTAGCTATATTGGGTTGCTGAGACTTAAGAAAATGAAGGAGAAAATAAGGATAATTAAGGAGGCTAAAAAAGAAGAGTAACAGATTAAGCAATGATGAATGGTATTACCTGTGACCAGACCGGGATGAACTGCCCCCGTCACTGAGCCTGTACTTATTTTCTTTTAAAAGAACTTCTTCGTATGATCTATTATGAGCATGTTGTTAATAGCTATGTTGAGATACTTTTTCGGGCGTTCAATAAGAGTCTTTATTTCTTCTTCGAGTTCCGTAGTTGATGGTTTTCTTCTTGCTACTCCTTCTTCTATAGCTTTTTGTGCTACTGCTAGTGCTTCCTTGATGTATGCCCCGGTTTCATTCATACTTGGTATTATGTAGTCTTCCGAGAGCCCTTTTTCCTCAGCATACTTGGCTAGTGCTTCTGCTGCCGCGAGTGCCATGCCGTCTGTTATCTTCTTCGCCATGACTGTTAGTGCTCCACGGAAAACAGCTGGGAACCCGAGGCTATTATTGACTTGGTTGGGGAAATCGCTTCTACCTGTTGCTACGATCTTTGCACCGGCTTCTTTTGCTTCCCAGGGCCATATTTCTGGTACCGGGTTGGCTAATGCGAATACTATTGGGTCTGACGCCATTGTTTTAACCCACTCCTTTTTAATGACTCCTGGGCCGGGTTTTGATATAGCTATGACTACATCGCTACCCTTCATAGCCTCTGGGATGCCGCCAGTTATTTTCTCGGGGTTACTGTTCTTTGCTATCCATTTCTTGTGTTGATTTCTCGGGGAGTCGAGATCTGGTCTTCCATCATATATTATGCCCTTGCTGTCGGTGACGATTATGTTTTGTGGTTTTGCGCCAGCGAGAAGCAGATAGTGGTGGATCCTGTATCCGCCTGCACCAGCCCCGATTATAGCTATCTTGACTTCACTGATCTTTTTGCCAACAAGCTTCAATGCATTAAATAGCGCGGCAAGTGTTACCAGCGCTGTCCCCTGTTGGTCATCATGCCATACAGGTATGTTAAGGATTTCACGTAGTTTATCAAGTATGTAAAAACACTTGGGGCTCTCGATATCCTCTAAATTCACGCCACCGAAGCTCGGCTCAAGAAGTTTCACTATCTCAATAAACTTATCGGGATCCTTTGTCGCCAGCGCAAGTGGTACAGCATCAACACCGCCAAGGTACTTGAATAATAGTGCTTTACCCTCCATTACGGGGAGCCCTGCTTCAGGCCCGATATCGCCTAGACCCAGAATACGTGTTCCATCAGTTACTACTGCTACAGTATTCCATCTCCATGTATACATGAAGCTTTTATCGGGATCTCTATGGATTTCGCGTGACGGACCTGCTACTCCCGGGGTATACCATACGCTAAAGTGGTCTCTGGTTTCAACGGGTACTTTAGGGAAAACTTCTAGTTTACCACGATAGATCTCGTGGAGTTTAATACTTATCTCATAATAATTCTTCTTCTCCCCACTCATGGTGCCTCACCAAGTTTCTTCATTATATTAAGAAAAACATTGAGAACATGTCTAGCTGCTTTATCTAAAAGATTCTTTTCTTCATCATTAAGCAAATGAGGTAGACCCTGTACTCCAGCACCAGATATTATTGCGGGCATACTTACGAAGACCTTATAGCCATTAATACTGTATGGCAACCCTATACTCTCTACTATATCGAGGCCCGCTAGTCCCATTACTATTCTCGTGAATACCTCGGTTGGACCAAATATGGTGGCGCCAGCGGCATCAATAACTTGTTTGGCTATCTTCTCTACGTAGTCTCTGGCCCGAATAATGAATTCATCGTATTTCTCGCCTAGGTATTCTCGTGCATGCACTCCCCTTATGAACAATAGTGATTCTGCAATACCTTGTACAACGCCATGGCTACCAATAACAAACCCACTAACTTCATCAAGAGAAGTATTCGTCTCCCTAGCGATAAACCATCGGAGCCGTGCTGAATCCAAACTACATCCACTACTATACACATAGCTAGATCTATTGTAGTAGAGAAACAGGCTCGCCATTACATCGACAGGATTAGTTATTATAACATACTTAGCGCCAGGATTACGTTCCCCAACAGCTAACGCTATATCACGTATAATATTGGCGTTGGCTTCGGCTAATTCTTCACGTGTCATGGGCACACCTGGTATCCTAGGCTTTCCAGCGGTAACGAGTATGAGATCCATATTCGATAAATCACTAGGATCACTGGAATAATTGATCACAACTTCTCTCCTCAAAGACCCAAGGGCATGTTTTAAATCTTCACTAACACCCCATACAACATCTTTTCTTATATCAACAAGATAAAGCTCTTTAACCATCCCCGAGACCAGAATACGGTAAGCAAGAACAGATCCAAGCCTACCGGTCCCAACTATACCAACTTTAAGACGAGTCAACTAATCACCATAATATACTTTATACAAAAAATCTAATAAAACAATACCTACTTTACCGAATAAAGCTACTAGCTAAAGAAAAACCATCTCTTAAACCTATTTTAAACCCACCTTATACTAGTATTAGCATGCTACTTTAATAATGAAGAAACCTGTATTCCATTAATAGTAATGTAGTTTATATCAGGTAAAAGATGTTTGTATCTCAATTATGTCTTGCAGTTTTGATCTTGTATTACTTCATTTACATCCTTCTAATTATTGTGAACCATATGGTTTCAACAATTGTTTTGATTTCTATTAGGTAATTCACCTATGTTAGTTTTCCGAACTCTTAATTATGTAGGAGTACGAGAAATGATTGAGTAGTGTGGTCGGGATTTATGTCTCTAGGTATTGTCTGTAGTTTATAATGATTGAATGTTGACTGTCACGGGGATGTAGTAGGCTATGCCGAGGATTACTGTCGTCTCGCTGGAGGGTATAGGGAAATGGATTTCGTCTGTGGGGTTTGAAGAAGAAGACATTATACAGCTCCAGCAATCCCTGATATACACGATGCTTCACCAGATCTTTAGAAAGCATGGAGGTTTTGTGTTACCGGTTAGTTATAATAATTTTATTGTGCTCTCAAACGGTATCTCAAGAGATGTACACGAGGAGATACATAGTTTTCTATCCGAACAAATACCTTTCAAGATAAGACTTGTATCTGTTATACACCCATATCCCTTTACAGCACAATTAAAAGCTTCATCAATACTAAACGAGACAACCATGTCATTCTATTACGAAAACGGGGACGAGGACCCTAATGTAGTGCTTTTCCTTGATGTAAGTGGTTTCATTAAAGCTCTAGAGATAACATTCTTTGAATCATACATAAACATCATGGAGATCTATAGCCATATGCTAAGCATTATAACTAGGTATGGTGGACTAGCTTGTTATCTTGGTGGAAGTATAATCCTAGGAGTTATGCCAATGGATACATACAAGAGAATAATGGATGTTCTCCCAGACTATATCAGGGCAGGAATAGGTATATCAATGAGGCCAAGGAAAGCTGTTGGTCTCGCGAGAAAAGCGTTATACGAGCTCAAGCAAAAGACGAGTACTACTGATAAGTATCTTGTATACGTCGACGATAGTATTCCAAAGCAAAAGTAGTTGTACCCAATACTGTGAATACAACCCCTAGTAAAATCTTATTGTATTCATCTTCTTCCTCTACAATACTGCCTTGGTTTGGAGGCATAAATGATGCATTTCCATTGAAACTAGTAAAACCTGGAGACGGGTACGTGGTAGTTATAGTGCCTGTATTGCTACCAGTATTATTGCTAGTGAATGTTTGTGTAAACTGTGGTGATGTAGTAGTTGTTACACTGGTAATTTCGTTGTCGAATTCTATTACTGGAGCAATAGTTTCTTCAACTATATGTCCGCCATGATCATTTACTGTAACATGTATGTATACATTATTTGCTTGAATACATGATTTGAAAACACCGCCGAAATCTATGAAAGAATAGGATAGCTTAACTATTTTTGTCCTATTAACTATTTTTTCTTCTTCTACACGTAGTATTATTGATCTAGTATTGTATGTGAGTTTTGAAGAGACAGTAGTGTAATTAGTGTTAAGACCATCGGTTACGTGTACGATTACAACTATGCTGACGTAGTTTATTTTAGTATAATATTTCACGAGGGCGTCGATACTAGTTATTGCTGGAGGATGTCTATCAATTATGATATGTGTGATAGAAGGTGCTTTAACAAGTTTTTCGGTGACAGCACCGTTATACTGAGCCACAACTTTATAGAATGGGTCTGCATCTTGTTGTTGTAGCCAATCGCTAGAGACTATAGGGATCCCTTTTAAAGTCATGTTTATAGATAAAGATGTATTGTTGGTATAACCTTCATATATAAGCTCGTTACCATAAAATAGTTTAACCAAAGCATTTAATGGATTAGCGTATTCGTCTGAAACACTAAGCATTATGGCTGAGTACTCTGGCTTAGTATCGAGTGTTATCATTGGTACTTCTACATGTCCTGTTGAGTTTATGGTTAGAGGATAAGATTTTAACAATGGTATATTGTATATGGGGAGAAACACATTGACATAGATTTCACGTCCAATGTATTTTTGTGGTACAATTATTTCTGTTGAGCCGTTTGTATCGGTTGTATTTTTCCCAATTATGCAGTAGGGACATCTGTCGAGAACATCATAGCTTAATACAACAAGTATATTGCTTGCTGGCTCGGAATCAGGATAGACAATACTTATCTTAACTATAGCATAGTCTTGGGCTTCAGTAGTCTCGATATGAAGCTGTATTATTAATACTACAAGTAACATTATAATGAATTTACTTGTTACTTCTTGGTAGAATGCTGTACGTGATTTCATGCGCAATTCACAAATAAATACTATGCAGGTGATCTATTAAATTGCTTGCCTGTTTTACTACTTAGTTCATCGAGGCTTCTTACAAGATACATGTCTGTAGTCCATCTCTCTACATATCCTAGCCTTGCCATCATGGATAGTATTTTTCCTGCAGTTCTAGGTGTTACACAGAGATCTCTAGCGATCTCGTGTAATCTAACGAATCGTTTGTGGTTAAAAACAAGTTTAAGATAAAGTTTCTTTAGATCAATTTTTACACTCATAGTATTTGTGGTAGACATAATAGCACCCATTGATTATAAGAGTGGGTTTAAAAAATGTAATAAGGAATCAAAATAAGTGAAGAAATGAGATGATGAGTCCTAGTCCACACAGATAGGTGAAGAGGGGATCTCCGGCTCTGATCCACGAGAAACCTATATATTGTTGTATGAAAGCAAATAGGCTATACTGGTGATGCCTTATTTGGCGCAAAAACTTGATCCATGGGGCCACTTCGCTATAGAAAAATATGAGAAACTGTTTTCGCAGTTTGGTATAAATCCTATAGACGAAAAGATCCTTGAGAAACTGCCTGTCAAACATAAGTTTTTCAGGAGAAAAATAATTTTTGGACATAGAGACTATGATAAATGGCTTGATGCCCTAAATAAAGGAGAGAAAGTGGCGATACTGACAGGGTTTATGCCAAGTGGTCATGTTCATCTAGGGCATTTCATGTTATTCCAGGAACTAAAGTATTACCAGGATCTTGGCGTGAGTATTAACATCGCTATAGCTGATGCAGAGGCTTACGCTGTCCGCAGGATTCCCCGCAAAAAATTGTTTGAATACGCTAGAGAATATATCAAATACTCTCTTGCAGCAGGCCTTGACCCCAAGAAAACAAGGTATTATTTCCAGACAAATAACAGCACGGCATACTATAGGCTTATACAGATGTTCTCGAGAAAAATAACTATGGCCGAAATGGAAGCTATTTATGGTGAACTTGAGCCAGCTAAAGTTATGGCTGCTTTAACGCAGGCATCCGATATTCTTCATCTACAACTTCCAGAATACGGTGGTTACAAGTACGTCTTAGTACCAGTAGGAGTCGACCAGGATCCCCATATAAGACTTACAAGGGATCTAGCCGACAGATTTGAAAATGAACTAGGGCTAAGAAGACCTTCATCAACATACCATAAGTTCATAAGAGGGCTCGACGGAAATAAAATGAGTAGCTCTAAACCCGATTATGCGATATTCTTGTCTGACGATAAGGATACTGTATACAAAAAAGTAATGAACGCCTTGACTGGAGGAAGAGCAACAGCTGAAGAACAAAAACGTCTTGGCGGAGAACCAGAGAAATGTACTGTATACGAGCTCTACATGTATTATCTAACAGAAGACGATGACGAGCTTTACGATATATACAGTAGGTGTCGTGGAGGAAAACTCTTGTGTGGCGAGTGCAAGAGGAAGGCTGCTAGAAAACTCATTGAGATACTTGAAAAAGTTAATGAGAAAGCACGAGAATATGAAGGCATCATAGACGATATAGTAGAATTCCCTAAGTTTTAACCTTCTTTTGCTGAATAATAGATCTAAGTTCTTTTAAAGGAGGAAGCTCTTTCTTCTCGCCCAGGATCTCCCATATTATCCCTTTTGGTTTCGGCGGACGTGGCTCGAATTTAATTATTTTTGTTGGCGTTGCGACAACATCTACAGTGAGATCATGGGGTTCACGCGGTATATTATCTACTAACTGGAGATCATGAATTGTTGTTACAACTAATGTATCGTCATCAATAACACCTAGTTCACGGAGTATAGCGTACTCAAGCTCCGCGTAACCACCACCCTTTCCTAGCCTAGCTCCTTTCTTATCTACTGCGACACATCCCGTCACAACGAGATCTATCATAGGTATCTCGTTTAAACTCAAAATTTTACCATAAACAAATGCCCCTTTGATCGTTGATGCATAAACAAGTTTACTAGGAGGTATCTGCTGCGGATCCAAGAGAATGAATCCCTTCTTAAGCCTAGGAGACGCCATTACAACCTTTTTCCCTTCGAGAAGAGCACGTGCTCTCAAAGGCTTTTGTGGGCTATCTGGATTAGCTTTTATAACACTTGCTTTCCTCCATATACTCATCCTAGCTATTTTCTCAGCAGCCTTCTCAGCACCTACAAAATTAGGTATACGCCCATAGACGGGGCGAGGAAACAGAGCTACATTCTTTTCCTCGAGAAGTCTCCATATTCTCTCTCTAATTTCCTGTTTAATCTTCTTTATATCGTCCAACACCAAGCACCCTAAAACCAATATAGATGGAAGGTGAAAGAGTTTCCTTGGGTGCTATATGGGGATGCTAGACAATAAGCGTTTTCTCCAAGTAGCTCTCGATACTCCTGATCTAGGTGAAGCTCTTCGTATAGCATCTCTATTGTCAACGAATATTGGTTGTGAAAACCTCATTATAGAAGCTGGTACGCCATTGATAAAGTCTTGGGGAGGAATAGCTGTTGAAATGCTGAAGAAGACTACAGAATGTATAGTTTTCGCCGACACAAAAACAGTTGACGTTGGCGGTCTTGAGTCAAGAATAGTATTTGACAGAGGAGCCGATATAGTAAGTCTTCTTGGTGTAGCTGATAATTCAACAATTCAAGAGGCTGTAAGTGAAGCAGAAAAAAGAGGTAAGCTTGTTGCAGTTGATTTAATTGGTGTTAGCAACACTGTTGAGAGGACATCTGAGCTTATTGACCTTGGTGTCAATATAATTATTTATCATGTTGGTATTGATGTCCAGAAAAAGAGAGGAATTACAGTGGATAAATTACTTGATGAAATAAAAACTATTATTCAAAAAACCAAAAAGAAGGATGTGAAATATGCTGTTGCAGGCGGGTTAAAGCCCGGCAGAGTGGGTGTATTCAAGGATATAGGTGTTGACATAGTTATTGTAGGTTCAGCAATAACAAAGTCTTCTGATCCAGTAGATGTCGCTAAAAGAATAATTAATGAATTTGTGTAAGCAGTTTTTCAAATATTTTCGATGCTGTGTATGTTAAAGAAGCCCATAATAGGTGATGTTAACTTTTATTTTTCACAACCGTTTAAAAATAAAATAACTGGAGTACTGGTTTAGGGATAAAGAAAGTTGATAGAATTACTAGCAACATCTATCATACTCACAGTCTACCTATTGTCAATAACACGTAGTATAATCAGTATCATCGGGATACTAACCAACGTCTATTATAAGGTATGGCACAGTGAAGATATTGGCTTACTCAATGGTGGTCAGCTGCCTAGGATTCTAGTAATACTACCTCTTTTTAGAGAGTCTGAATCGGATATTCAAACAACTCTTGAAAGCATATTTCGTCAGGATTACCCACATAACTTATTGAAAATAGTTATAGTCGTAGAGCAGGATGATGAAGCAACGCTTAAAAATGTTGTTAAAGTGATCAGCAGTTTTCCTCAAAGCAATAAAGGTAATATAAGTGTACTAATTAAGCCTGGTGTGAGGAAAGGTAAGGCAACGGCAGTTAATTATGTTTTAAATAATGTCAAGTTTGGCGATATAGTAGCTATATATGATGGAGGCGATGTTGTTTATGATAAACAACAATTCTTGAAAGCAGCGCTGAAAATTAATGAAGGCTATGATATCGTTGGTTCTCGTGTTTTTAGAACAGGAAAAGGGATTATCGGTAGACTTGTCTTCTTTGATACATTAATATGGATTAAGATAGGATTACCTAGTTTAGCTAAAATACTTAAGACACCGCTTGTCAGTGGGGAAGGATTATTTTTGAAACGGAGTTTTATTGAGAAAATAGGTGGTCTTCCTGAATCTCTTACCGAGGACGCGTTCTTAACTATATATGCGGAGAAACTTGGTGCAAAGATACATTTATTGTCTAGTGATGTTTATGAGGCTTCGCCAGCAAATATTTCAAGTCTTGTGAGACAGAGATTGCGATGGTATAGAGGTCATATAGATTGTTTTCTTTACGTCATTAAGTCTAAAGGAATTAGCTTCACTAGTAGGATAAAATTGTTGTTGACGTATTCTAATCCATTATTGATTGCATCTATAGCTTTAGCTTATATAGCATTATTTGTGATGTTAATGCTAAACATTTACAATATTGTCTTGCTTTTATCTTTCTTGATAGTGTTATCGACTTTGTCTGCACCACTATATATTCTCCCTGACATTGAACACAGACATCGCAAGCAATTACTGCTCCTTCCTATCTACTGGTTTTTCCTCGGCATAATAGCCTTCATAGCATTAACTCTACCGGCTAAAATAGGGTGGTATAAAACTGAGCGTAGACAGCATGTAGACTATAAATTCTTGCATGCAAAGATCTAAAAAATGATCAACCGTAATAATATTATAAGTCTATATAGTATTCTCCCTTGTAAAGAGTGTGATGCGTTATGAGGCCTGAGGAATTTCTTCAAAAAGCCAAAGCTATTACTGAAGAAGTTTTATCAAAAGAGTTTATGGATAAACTAAGTGAAGCGATAGGTATTCATGAGTATCTTAAAGAACTTGTTGATTATCCACGTGATTACACTCTTCGCGGCGGGAAGAGATTACGTGCAATGCTTATATTGGCTGGCTATTACAGTCTTGACCCAAGTTTGCCTATTGAACCCATTAAACACGTTATGGCTTCTATAGAGTTTCTCCAAAGCTATTTCCTAGCTCATGATGATATAATGGACCGTGATGTTGTGAGAAGAGGCGGTCCAACACTTCATGTAATGTATGAGAGGTATTGCCGAGAAAAAGGATTACTTGGCGATTGTATTCACTACGGAATTTCGCAAGCTATTCTAGCAGGGGACTACTTGGAAGCCCTAGCTGTGGGAATGCTTGCCTCAGCACCATTACCCCCTGAACGTGTAGTAAAACTTGTCCAGCGGTATGTATTGGGTCTAAGAACAGTGGCATACGGACAGTATCTTGATGTGTTATTTGCTTATATGAAGCTTAGAGATGTTAGAGAAGAGCATGTTCTCAAAGTCCATGAGCTGAAAACAGCATCCTATACGGTGGAAATGCCTCTCCATCTTGGTGCAATAGCTGCGGGAATAAATGATCCCAAGATTTATGAGCTTTATACACGTATGGCTAAACCCGCTGGTATAGCATTTCAGCTTAGAGACGATATAATAGGGCTTTATGGTGATCCAAGTGTTACTGGAAAACCTGTCGGTAGTGATGTAAAGGAGA
The DNA here is from genome assembly GCA_029637525.1 of Desulfurococcaceae archaeon MEX13E-LK6-19. Classification (NCBI taxonomy): domain Archaea; kingdom Thermoproteati; phylum Thermoproteota; class Thermoprotei; order Desulfurococcales; family Desulfurococcaceae; species Desulfurococcaceae archaeon MEX13E-LK6-19. Next base: position 1,842,980 of record CP072660.1, on the reverse strand, counting down.
AAAAGAAGACATTACTCATAATTAAAGCCTATGAGCTAGCTAGTAGTGATGACAAGAAGTTTCTCGAAGAAATATATGATCTAAAACAACCTGAAGAAATCAGCATCGATGATATAGAAAGGGTAAGAGCAATCGTTAAGGAAACAGGTAGCTTAGACTATAGTGAAGAAATAATAAAGAAATACTATGAAGAAGCCTTGAGTGTACTCGAAGAATCAAAAATACATGACAACGTTAAAGAACTACTTAAGTGGTTATTGAAAAAACTCGTTTACAGAGAAAAATAGTGATTGTAAGCTATTTTTCTTGATGATTATTTCTATTAATTATTGATTTAAGCTCCTTTATCCTTTCTTCAACACGTATAAGTTCTCTCTGAATTTCCGCTAGGTCTTCTTCTAAAAGCTTCTTGTACCCCTCTAAAAGCTTTAACTCATCTTCAGGAGTTTGTGGCGGTGGTATAGGTGGAAGTACATGTAGGTTTCTGTTGAATATTAATGCGGGTTTTCCATGTTCACTCATATTATTTGTACTCGGCAATTGGTTTTGTAAAAATGGCTGAAGCAACTGGTATGGTTGCGGTGAGGGAGCTAATAGTAGTGTTGGGTATCTTCGCAGGAATCTTAGCCACCAGTAATAATCCATTTGGTGAAACCTCGTAGATGCAATACTCTAATGTACTCATTAGATAGTAGTCGTAACTGTATTTTTAATAGTTTCTTTGGAAAAGTATTGTCTGTAGAGTCTAGTGGGATGGTGGTGATTTGACTAAAAAGAGAGGAGAAATCGAGGAATGGCTCAAGAGGATAAAGTGGGGAGGGCATCAGAGTGATTATATTGTATACATAAGATACCGTAGGAGCGGTGATAACACTGAAGAATTGAAACCTATTTTCGGCGATGAGATAGATGATGTTCGCAGAGGGTACATTGTTTCAGGAGGAGAATATATTCCATTTCACAGAGTCGAAGAAATTAGGACCAGAAATGGAAGGATAGTGTATAGTAGGAGGGGTGGGGGGTCTAAAAAATAGTATTACCCTAGGGGTTTAACTTTCTTACTTAAATAGTTTCTACTTAGATCCAGCCTCTAAGCTTCATAGCTCTTACTACTCTGTCTACTGCAATAGCGTATGCTGCTGCTCTCATTGGGTGGTCACTGTATTTCTTCTGCCATTCATCGAAGACGCGGTTGAAGTTGTGTGACATTATCTTGTCTAGTCTGCTTAGTGCTTCTTCGTCTGTTAGGTAGCAGCCCATTCTGTTGTGGCTCCACTCAATCCAGCTCATTGTTACGCCGCCAGCGTTTGCTAGGATGTCTGGTATAACTACTGCTCCTTTCTTGTGTAGTATGACGTCTGCCTCGGGTGTTGTTGGACCGTTTGCACCCTCGCTAATCACTTTAGCCTTTATCCTGTCGGCGTTCTTCTCAGTAATGACGTTCTCGATGGCAGCTGGTATGAGGATGTCTACGTCTAGCTCTAGTAGTTCCTCGTTTGATATCTTTCTCTCAACGTCGGGATAGTTGATGACGCTGCCAGTCTTGTCCTTGATCTCGAATAGTTTCTCTACGTCTAGTCCTTTAGAGTTGTAGATACCGCCTTTACTGTCGCTTACAGCGACTATTTTTGCACCCCACTCAGCAAGATATTTTGCTGCAAACCTACCGACGTTACCGAATCCTTGTATTGCAACAGTCTTGCCTTCAACTCCTCCGAGCACTCTCTTTGCAGCCTCTCTTGCACATAATGCTACACCGTAGCCTGTACTCACTACTCTTGCGTAGAGTCCACCTAGCTCTGGAGGCTTGGCTGTTACAACACCCCATGCGTTGTAGCCCACGATCTTGGAGTATTCGTCGAAGTACCAAGCCATTGTCTGTGGGTTAGTATAGACGTCGGGAGCCGGTATGTCAACGTCTGGCCCAACATCTTTTGCTATTGCTGCAAAGTATTTCCTTGATAGTTCTTCTAGTTCTCTGGGACTAAGTTTCTTGGGATCTACTCTAACTCCTCCTTTGCCTCCACCATAGGGTATTCCTGCGAGACTGTTCTTCCAGGTCATCCACATACTTAGGGCAACTACTTCACCGGGTCTTACATCTGGGTGATATCTTATACCACCCTTGTATGGACCTAATGCACTGTTGTGCTGGCTTCTCCAGCCAAGGAATACAGCAATTTTACCATTGTCAAGCTTGACAGGGATCTTGACCTGTATAAGTTTCTCTGGATGCCTTAGAACCTCGACGATCTCATCGGGCAAGCCTAGGAGTGCAGCGGCATCTTTTAGTTGTTTAACAGCCATCTGATATGTAGGATCGTTTTCATAAAGTAAGGGTGTTACGGACATAATCAACTCGCCTCAGAACGCACTCAATTATATTATAGTTATGGTAAGGCTTTAAATAACTATTGACTCGGTAACAGTTCGTTATTATCATCTATTTGTGGGAAATATATAGGAATCTAAATAGTTTGATACATATAATAAACTGAACCACTTCTGCTTATCTAATCTAAGTTTTTTGATTAGTTTCTGGCGTCTTGATAACAAGTATTACTGGTATCCAGCAGGTATTGTTGATATCACTGGGGCTCATAGGTATAGGTGGAAAAGTTACTCTACTTGCTACAACGTAGTAAAGATAATGGTCATAGTCTAGAACATATTTTGTTGCTATGTCGTATCGCGCTGGAGTACCTACTGTTGGGATTCCTGCTCTGTTTAGTACAAATTTCTCTTCAAGTTCATGTATTTTGGATAGCATTTTCTCGCTTCTATTATAATATGGGAGCTTAAACCATGGATGGCTTCTGAGCAAGTTGTTTATTGCTTCTAAACCACTCCAATATGAAATATCAGCGAATTCTCCATATGGTGTTTCTATAATATACCTAAATGGATAGTAATGATCTAGACCCCATACAACATTTTTCTCCAACAGGAATAATAGCTCGCCAGGACGGTAAGCCATTTTTTCATAGATACTTGTCCCACCAGTATTAACAACTTCCAGAATGTAATCAGGGCTCCTATCGCCATCAAAATCTATTCCTGAAAAAAGTAGTCCTCCTTCATACATGTATGGTTGTTCTGGTGGTACATTAAACTGATTTGTCTTATTAACATAAATACTTGGTACAACCACTATGCCGACACTATGGCCTAACCCTGTTACACGTGCATGCATGAATAATATGAAATAAGGTAATCTGAATACGAGATTATATACTTCCATTCCTGTAAGGGAGTGTTCATAACAGAAACCACCGATTCTGGCTAATTCTGGAAGACAATAAACAAGGGTATTTTCGGGGTAATAGTATGGTTTGTATACCATGAGTTTACTAGCGGTCTTTAATGCATAATAATAGTATTCTGCTTCACTAGTATTAGCTGGTAAAGCAAGATTGAGTGCTAATGAGAAAACTAAGCTACGATAAAATAGGCTCCAAAGTATTTCTGTACTACATCCAGTATATGGATATTCTTCAAGAATAGCTATGTATTCCAAATATATTCTCGAATTATTTTTCAATACAAGTGATGGTTTGTTTGATATAATAAATGTTTTGTAAAGTGCCCATCTCCATTTGCCGGGTTTTACTTTCTCCTTGTAGACATCCCCTATCGGTGGGGGTCTGCCATAGAACTTATGAACTTCAAGAAAGAATCTATAGGCATCCAAGTCATAGGGGTGGGCGTAAATTATGAATTTAAGCGTTGTTATATTGTATATCTTTGTATCATCGTAACCTATAATGATATTGTCGTTATTAACTACTGCTAATAAAATAATTTCTACTCCATGAGGTAGGAGTATTCTACCTATCCTTATGATGCCTGACAGGCTATGTTTTATGGACGTGTTTTTGAACATTTGATCATAAATCGATATATGAAGCTTGATATTCTTTAGTCCATATTTCTTATAGAGCTCCATGGGATCGTTGAATAAAATAACTCTTGTAGCAGGGCCTACACCATTACTGTCTATAAGCCATACTCTATAAACATCGAACAAGCTTTGGTTTCTTGCCCAATTGTAGTCAAATAACATTGTCCTCAATTTACCTAGTAAAAGAGTTACATTGGGATTCTTTATGTTGACTGTTTTAAGGCTTCTCCATATGCTTGTTCCTGCAAGAGAACTATATGATGCATCATCAATGGGTGATGTAGTAAATAATTTATTAGTTTTAGAGCTTGGTGGTTTAATGTATATTTCAATGTAGTTCATGAAAAATGTGGTTATAATTACCATAAGCATTAACATTGTAGCTGTAAATAAAATTGATTTTTCCTTCTTAATCACGACACTAGTACCTAGGTTTATTATATATCAACTACCTACAAAAACCTATAGTATTTCATATAACTTTTGCATGAATTACCAATGTCGTGTCGGGTTTAGAGTAGGAGATTTTATCTGAGACAGCCTATAGTTCTCTAGTGCGAAGTTGTAAGGTGACATGAAAATGAAGGTTCTCGTTGCAGCACCTATACATCCTGAAGCAATAGAGAAGCTGAAGCAAGAAGGTTTCGAGGTAGTATACAAAGAATATCCCAGTGAAGAAGAATTAATAGAGCTCGTCAAAGACGTAGATGCATTGATTGTAAGAAGTAAACCTGTTGTAACAAAGAAAGTGATTGACGCTGCCGAGAAACTAAAAGTTATAGGTAGAGCGGGTGTCGGTATAGATAACATTGATGTTGAGGCAGCTAAAGCAAAAGGTATAGAAGTAGTTAACACTCCAGGGGCACCAACTAGAAGTGTTGCAGAGTTAGCAATAGGGTTAATGATAGATGTTTTGAGAAAGATAGCGTTCTCCGACAGAAAAATGAGAGAAGGTAAATGGCCTAAGAAAGAAGCACTAGGACATGAGCTTTACGGTAAAACCCTTGGCGTAATCGGTATGGGTAGGATTGGTAGAGAAGTCGCTAGAATAGCGTATTATGGCTTCAATATGAAGATCCTATACTACGATGTTGTTAGATGCTCTAAAGAATTTGAGGAAGAACTAAAAATGAAATATGTTGACCTCGACACGTTACTTAAAGAAAGCGATATTGTGACCATACATGTGCCGTTAGTCAAAGAAACATATCATCTCATTGATGAAAACAAGCTTAAGTTAATGAAGAAAACAGCTATTCTAATCAATACAGCTAGAGGAGCAGTTGTTGACACAAACGCTCTTGTGAAAGCATTAAAAGAAGGATGGATTGCTGGAGCAGGTCTCGACGTCTATGAAGAGGAGCCATTACCACCAGACCACCCATTAAGACAACTTGATAACGTTGTACTAACACCTCATATTGGCGCAAATACTTGGGAAGCACAAGAAAGAGCAGGCATGCAAATAGTTGAAAAAATAATTGAAATCCTCAAGAAGAAGACATAATAATCAGGTTTTCTTCACTTTTTTCTTTACTTCTTTTTTCCTTTCTTACTCTTGTAAGGAATCATTAAAATTTCTCTCTTAGCTAGAAATTATTAGGTGGATGGGATTGTCTAATGCATACGAGATAAAAACGCCATTAATTACATTAAAAATAACTATTGAGGAAGTAAAGAAACTACATATCCACGAAGAAATAATTCCAGAAATTCTTGACTGGCTAGTAGAGAAAATAAAGAAAGACAAATTCTTCAAGGACCCGATCATAGTCGATGAAAAAACTCTTGTAGTACTCGACGGCATGCATCGTGTCGCTGCAACAGAAAAACTAGGATTCCCATACATACCAGTATGTCTTGTTGACTACGATAATCCCAACATAAAACTAGGCTCATGGTGTAGAATAATCAAGAAGGGTCCAGGGAATTTCGATAACATACTTGAAATAATTAAGAGTCTAGGCTTTAGCCTACAAGAAGTACAGAAAGATGAAATATTTGATCTATTAAAGGAGAGGAAAGCAATCTCAATAGCCACTTATGGAGAAAAATACATTAGTATAATTTATCCTGAAAAAGACATAAAGAAAATATACGATCTAATAAAAAAGATTGAGGAAAAACTCAAAGAAGAAGGCTACGAGATTGGCTACGTCACCGAAGACGAAGCTCTCTCTATGGCGTCTAAAAAAGAGGTTATAGCATCTTTGATCACACCAACAGTTACAAAACAAGAAGTAAGAGAAGTTGCTTTACGCGGAGAGGTATTCACTCATAAAACAACAAGACACGTCATACCCGCGAGACCACTCAACATAAACATACCGTTAAACTGGTTGACTGGAGAAATACCTCTCGAAGAAGCTAGGAAGAAATTAGTGGACTTGTTATCGAATAAAAAGATAAAAAGACTGCCACCCGGCACTGTTCTTGATAGAAAATATGAAGAAGAACTTTATGTATTTGAGTAAAGGCTGTAATAACATAATTTAGTTTCCCATCCCCTATTCTTTTATTTTTCTTCTTGAGTTAATGTTAGCTAGCAGTATAATTTCTAGATTTATGTTACTGTTTTTCATAAAACTTCTTATATGGAGATTCCAAGAAGAATCCTTGTTTACACTTTGGGCAAACTACCAAAGGAGGTCTTTCTCTTTCCTCCCTAACTACATCATTGGTATTAGTTGTATACAGTACCACTTCATATATGAAATAGAAGTCTTTAGGCTCGCCTGTGAATCCGCAATACGGGCATGTGATCTTTTTGCTCACTATCCTGCACCTGTATGAATAATTGGTTAGTAATAGTATTATTCTTTCCCCATTAATTACCCTGTAAACAGAATAGTAGAACAATCATTGGGTACATGGTATATTCGATTTAATACTAGTTTGCATAAAGATAGAGATAGTGGTTGAAAACGGGTAGTATGTAATGTCAATCTTGAAACCAGATGATTTGATGAAGAAAAAGAAAGAACTAATAAATGAAGTTTTAAAAGATCTCTCTCCCGATGTTAGAGAGGCAGCTAGAAGAATACTCGAAGAACTACCTTATGAAAGATTGCTTGATAGAAGAGATGTATTGGTTTTCTTGAAAAAGAAAGGGCTTGTAAAATAGAACTGAACTCCATGAGTATTGGACAGTATACATTTATGGTGAACCGAGGATAGAGTTTATTACCAGTATGGGAAGTGTATAGAGTAGTCATAGGTGTTAATAGTTTGGAGAAGATTACTGTAACTCCTAGGCAGTACAAGATAATAGAAGAACTTGTGGACAAAACCGATTTTGTTGAGCTAAGTGCTGTTGCTAGGAAGATTGGGTTAAGAATAGAAGACTTGATGAGGGATCTAGCTGAGCTTGAAGCTAAAGAGCTTGTCGTTATTTCAAGAAAAACCATTGAGAAAATAGTACTCACTGATGAAGCGAAGTTTGTTCTTGAAAAAGGATTCCCCGAAGAAATAGTTTACAGAGCAGTGGAGAAGTGTGTAGGAAAAAGAGTTGATGAATTTATTGATTGTGTCGTAAGAGAAACTGGTATTGATAAAGAGCATGCTACTATAGGGTTCCAATACCTTGTCAAAGGGAAATGCTTGAGAGTAATTAATGGTCTTGTAGAGTACTCCTCTCAGCAAGAATGTGTCAACATTATTGAAAACGCAGGTTTCCTCAAATCAGTGCTGAAAAACATACTGGCAGGCGGAAAAGCGTCGCCAGATATAATTAAGGTTCTTAAACGTAGGAAAATGGTTACAGTCGAGAAATCAAGTGTAGTACTTGTAAAGCCCACTGATAAACTCAAGAACTTATGGAGTAAGAAAGCGATTGAGAAAGCTGAACTAGTAACAGTCGTTACTCCTGAGTTAGTGGAAAAGGGATTATTTGATAAGATTATGATCAAAGAATTTGATTTATCGGTTACACCGCCAAGAATGCGCATTGCTAGGAAGAATCCTTACATGGAGTTCCTCGATCTAGCTAGAGAAATACTTGTATCAATGGGTTTTGAAGAAGTGAAAGGGCCACATGTTGAGCTCGAGTTCTGGAATTTCGATGCACTATTCCAGGCGCAGGATCATCCTGCACGAGAAATCCATGATACATTCTTTCTCGAGACAAGTTTCCGTGGCAAGGTAGTAGAGGAATTATTGGAAAGAGCAAGACGCATACATGAAAAAGGATGGAAGTATAAATGGAGTGTAGACAAAGCACTAACACCTGTCTTGAGAACTCAAACTACAGCTGTTTCAGCCAGGATAATATATGAGAGAGGTCCAGGAGAATATAGATGCTTCACCATCGACAGAGTGTTTAGGCCTGAAACTCTTGACGCGAAACACGCAATGGAGTTCTACCAGTTGGATGGAATTATTGTAGGGAAGAACGTATCGTTCAAGGATCTTCTTGCATTCTTCAGAGAGTTTGCAGCAGCACTAGGTATAAAGGAGATATGGTTCAAGCCAGGATACTTCCCATTTACCGAGCCTAGTGTTGAAGGCTTCATTAAGCATCCTAAACTCGGTTGGGTAGAGGTGTTCCCAGGAGGAGTATTTAGACCCGAGGTAATGGAGATTCTCGGGGCAGGCAGTGTTAGGGCGGTGGCATGGGGTATAGGCATAGATAGAGTTGCTATGACAGTCCTCGGAATAGAGGATATAAGAGACCTGTTCTCGCCGGACCTAGACTTCCTAGAGAAATTAAGAACACCAACACTACCCTACTTCCTACGGAAAACAAGCGCCCAAGAAGTAAAAGTCGTGAAAGCACCATTTTAATAATTTAACCAAATTCTCTCAGAAACACACCTAGATCAAATAAATTCTTGAACACAGGCTCTTCTCTTTTATCATTAATAATCTTCCTTAGCATCTCGCCTTTTACAATGGGTTTAGCAGCTCCTACAACAGTATTGTCGCGTGGATCAATGACTGCTACAACATTATCTATTGGCTCGTAAAACCTTGTTATTGAGGAAGCGAAAATATCTCCTCCGTATAGAAAAATCTCTAGAGCTTTTTTATTAACAACAATACACGCCTTAAACCCAAACATACTATAAATACTGCTATAAAGCCAAGGCGATAAAAACACATCACCGCCTATTATACCAGCAATCCATCTGCCTTGATAGATAACTGTATCCAAGTTTTCATCGTCTTCATAGACTATACATAATTCATCAAAACAGGTTTTAACCAATTTCTTAAACTGAAGATGAACCATAGGCACATCCAGAACGTCCTCTAGATAATGCTTTATAAGCGATACCTCATTCCTACTAAGTATTGCTTTCTTAAACGCTATTTTCTTCACGTCTCAAACTACACCTAATTTAATTGATGGCTATAGCGAAGTAAAATATTTCTTACACGACCCAAATATAACATAAATGAATGAAGAATACAAGGATGGGCCCTTGCTGATATAGTGATGAAGGTTTCGCGCCCGGATCACTTTCCTCAAATCTTTTCCCTGAATAATCTTCATTATCAATAAGATCATATGTTAGTAAAATGCCTTCTATGTCAACCAATGTAATTCTCTTGATCTTGAGCAGGATCAATTTTAAAAAGGTGTTTGGATCAGATCTAGTTAGAGAATCGAATGGGGGTTGAGAAGCAATGTCTGAGAGAAAGACTGCCAAGGAGATCGTATTAGAGGTACTTAAAAAAGAGAAAAGACCCCTAACACCTAAAGAGATCCAGAAAATAACTGGCTTAAACTACAATACAATAAGGGGCAGATTACAGGATCTCAAGAGAGAAGGACTTGCTGTTAGAACAGAGAGTGGATGGATGTACAAGGAATACGTTAAAAAATAACTCAAGCAAGAAGTTTCATGAAAAGGATTATATTGAATAACTGCCTAAGTTTTTTAATACATAAAAAAGACTCCTTTTCTAACATTGTATTATTCAATATTCATTGCGGTATGATATTATAACCCGCTTATACATTATAGGTAGAGTAGCGGGGTGCATGAAATACATGGCTGACAAACTATTGAGACTTAGTATTGACTGGGATGAAATTAGAAGGAAACGTGAAGAATTTTGGAAGAGCAGTCCCGCATATCAGAGGATATACGAGATCCTGAAAAAACAAGGTTACCATATAATAGGAACCATAGGGGCAATAAAGAGATGCTATTGGACGAAAGAGGCACTTGTTAGACGGAGATTCTGTTATAAGTGCTTATGGTATGGTATCGAAAGTCACCGTTGTATACAGATGACACCAGTTGTAGCCTGGTGCTGGAATAGATGTCTGCATTGTTGGAGACTTCAGCCAGAAGATATCGGTATGGAATGGGATGAAACAAAACCACCAGTCATAGATGACCCAGAGGTACTTGTCGAAGAGAGTATTATTGAATTCAGGAAAGTTGTTAGTGGATTCAAAGGCAATCCTCGTGTAGACCCCAAAATGTATGAAGAAGCACTACAGCCAAATCAAGCAGCCATTAGTCTTGCTGGCGAACCCACACTCTATCCAAGAATAGGTGAACTCATAAGAGAATACAAGAAGAGAGGATTTTCAACATTTCTAGTTACACATGCTTATAGACCTGATGTATTAGCCAGTCTTGAAGAAGAACCTAGCCAGCTCTATATTAGTCTTGAGTCATGGAACAAGAAGATGTATATGGAGTTTAATAGACCTATAGTCCCGGGTGCATGGGATCTTGTTTTGAAAACTATTGAACTTGTTCCATCATTTAAAGCACCAACAGTATTTAGAATAACTATAATCAAGGGCTTCAATATGAGTGACAAAGATGCTGAAGGATTTGCTAAACTTATTGAAAAAGGTAATCCTACTTACGTTGAAGTAAAAGCGTACATGTACATGGGAAGAAGTAGAGGTAGGTTGTCAGCAGAAAGTATGCCTTCGCATGAAGAAGTAAGAGAATTTGCCAAGAAACTAGCAGAAAAAACCGGCTACATGGTATTATCGGAGAGTATTCCTAGTAGAATAGTATTGCTTAGCAGAGTCAAGAAGCCAAAGAGGTTTGGCAAAGGTTGTCCTGGCGGGGTGGAAGAACCGGAGAAATGGTGTTCACCTTTATCCAAGGAATACGAGGAATTAAAGGAAGCTGGCTAAGTTTTCTTGAAAGCCTTTTTATAACAATAACTACTCGTAAACTTTGGTTCTCCAAAATACTTGCTTGTTTCGATAAGACCTATAGGCTTGTTTAACGTGAATACAATAGCTTCAACCTTATTGCATCCACTAAGTAATGCTGCACATACACGTGTATGGCCATCAACAACATAATACTTGTCATAGTATTTATAGACAAGAACGGGTGGGACCTCGGGTCCATAGAATTTTGTTACGGGTTTCGCGAGAGGTTGAGTTGCAATAAGGTTGTCTATACTTACTTGTTCTCTCCATAATTTAGCTATAGATTTGTGGCGTGCTTCTAGGAATCCTATGATATTAATTATATGTTTCCAAGTTGCAGCAACAGGATCGCTTGGTGTCACAGGGGGATTCACTATTGGTGTATCCTTTAATGGCATCATTATGCGTGGCTTATAGCTTGGTGCTTCAATAAGGTATGCATCAACTAGTTTATCTAACCATAGGGAAACTCTAGATCTATGATGTCCATCAAATATGTAGAGTCTACCCATATAGCCTAGTATGACAATTATCGGTGCATCATATCCCTCATAGAGCATTGCCTTGAGGACAATACCTAGTTTATCACTCTCTAGGCCAGATTCAGTAGAATACAGCCTTTGTGGGTTAAGCTTTCTCTTTCCTACAAAACGCAGGGTATAATCTCTGCTCAAGAATTTTATTATGTAGGGTATCCTCCGCTCTATATCGCGCCATGTATCGAGTTTTAATCTACTGAGAGCCATTATACCGGACCATATGGTTATGTTAGTATGGGATCACGGGGACCTTGCCGAACTTGCCTAGATCGATGATATCACCGGGTTCTTTATCTTCAACAGGTATAACTCTTAGCCCCATGATTTTCCTCTTTACAATGGCTATTGATCTTGCATCAAGAATGTATCTTGTAAGCTTGTTCTTATCCCATGGAACAACAATCATGTCGGGACCTGTAATACATACTGATGAGAATAAGAGGAAATCTCTTGCTTTGATATTATTTTTGAATGATATTTCTTTCAGTCCATCATCTTCAGCTAATGGCAGCATTACCTCATTATAACCAATTGCATGCGGTTTTCCGCTTGTGACTTCTCTTAGTATATTGTTCAGAATGGCTATTCCGTTTATGAAGCCGGGTTCATTGGGTAAAGCACCTGTTATTGCGGTCACAAGATTTGCTACGCTCTCCTCCATCCATGGGCTAATGGAGAAGTCTATTCCGATACGTGTTTTTATTTGCGAAAGGGCATCGATAAGATCTGTTTCTATGGCTCGAATGGCTTTCCTTAACCCACGTAATCCTCTTTTGCTATATACATCTCTCAGCAAGTTGGGGTAAAGTAGGGCTATACCAACACCTAATCCGTTTATACTAGTTGATAATGGGAAATAGGGTGTTTCTATTGTTGCTCTTGTAAGTGATAAAGCGATTTGAGAACAGTAAATAGGATTTATGTTGGCTACTACATGAAGTAGTTCGGCTACATTTAGGAAATCAGTTTCGTTACGTGGTATCAACGGTACGTAAAATCCTTTTTCTAGAAGCTCCATTAGTATTTTCACTTGGATTCTTTCTATCAATAAACCTCCTATGCTCACCATTATGTCTCCTGATACGAATTCAGTAAGTAAAGATGGAAGATGTTCATATGCCGATGGAGGTGGTTGTGGGAAACTTATTCTTTTTGTCCAAACACTATAACCTCTTTCTTTTAATTCGTCAATAGATTTGACAAGAAGATCTTCTGCTTCCTCAATAACATGCTTAATAAATCCTCGTCCCCAGTCATCTATTCTTCTTGTAAACACGGTGACACTACGGATTACTGGTTTTCTCAAACTAATCACCTGTATTCCTAGATATACTCAGACTAGGCGATACTCTTTTCCTCCATGAAGATATACTTTCCCCTCTTTCTTCATCTCCTCTAGCAAAATCTTTTCGTCCTCGGGAAGTTTTTCTGCATTGCGGCGACTTATAGGAAACTTAGAAAGGAATGCTTGATAGAACTCACCATCAACTGCCAAGGAGCCGATTATTACTATTTTACCAGTATATGTTAGTGATCTAAGTTTTTCTCCTAAGACTCTCTCGGCTTCCAGAACAGGCATAACAGGTCTTGGTAATTTTTCTTCAACATGTCTCTTGGTTTTTATCCTCTCTACACTTTTTTCTTTAATCTTCTTAATGAGAGTCCTTATATTTGCAAGCTCCTCTTTGAGATGGAGTAACTCATTTTCTAATGCTGTGATCTTTTTCTCGATATTTTCTAGATTCTTCTCAATAGATTTGATATCGTGTGTTACGGCTTTGATGTTGTTTGTATCCTTTATGTCTTTACGGGTAATGGCTTCTTCTTTAGGTTTTGATACTTGCATTGTTTTCTGTTGTACAAGGGCTTCTTGTTTGGTTTCTTGTTCTTGTTGAATAACTTGTTCTGTAGTGGATATTTTTCCTACAACGTATTCTCCGCTTTTAGTCAAAATGTAGCCGTTACCAACTTTCTCTATAATTCCCTTATTTTTTAGTCTGTAGAGAATTGCACGGGCCAAGTTAATGTTTATACCGAGATAAGATGCTACATCCTTGACACTAGCTCCTGGATAATCTTTGAGGAATAGCAACACTCTTGTTGTCAGGGATTTTTCTTGCACTCTACTCGACCCCTCGATCCTAATATAGTGTATTGTTATACCATACTATTAATAGTATCTAAAAATGGGAATGAGTAGGATATCAGCATCCGGCTTCTCAGCATATCTGTTTCTCTCAGAGACTCCCTTCTTCATCACTAGATTAAACAATAATAAATTTCGTACTTGCATGTAATCTAGTCCTATATCCACATTATAAATATATGTCTCAAAACACCTTAAGAGCGTATAAGTGCATATGTTTAACGGAGAAAATATGTTTAATAAAAGAGGTCTTACAGTCTCAAAGGTGAGTTATGGTGTATATAGGTGTTGATAAAACGATATTGCAGAAAGCCGCTAAAAATTATGAGTTCATGTGGTTTCCAATGGCGTTGATGGAAATACCCAGCTGTAAACCTAATGAGAAATACCTCGTTGATTGTTGTATAAACGAGTACACAGAACCAAAAGGTGTTTCAAGGTTCTTCTTGATCAATAAAATTCCTAGTAAGGTAAACATACTCTATGCACCAACATTAAGAGTCCCTCATGGCGAGAGAAAGAGATGTACCTTCCAGGAGTTTGTAGACGATATAAACTATGCTATAGCATCATTAGTAAGAGCATCAAAAGAATTTGCTCAATCATCAATAAAACCCTCTAGTCTATGGAAAGCAGCTATTACGAGCCTTATCTTTCCTTTCAGATTAGTTATGGATGCTTCAATGCGTCAAGCTGCTAAAATGGGAGATAGACTCATGTATAGTGTTCTCAGAGATATACTTAAAGTACTATGTCTAGATAAGAAACCCTTACCCGAAATAAGGTGGAATCCCGTATATGTTCTCGTAGGCGTAGACTTCAATGCCAACCATATGACTCTCTTTGTGGGCAATGAACAGATTAGGATGCGTGCATACGAGAAATATGTGTTTAAGAATGAGAAACTCGTTGAAATGATTAAATCGTTGACAAAGAAAATAGACAAAAGCTAATTTAGCGTAGATTTTTCAGTAAAACTATAATATTAGTTGCGTATAATTGTTTAATCCAGTGTAGTTAAGGTGTGGTGAATTGGCTGAGGAGATAGTTGTTGTAAGGGATCTTGTGAAGATATATGCTAAGAACGTAAAAGCAGTTGATAACATCTCCTTTAAGGTACATGAAGGAGAGATTTATGGTCTTATAGGACCTAATGGTGCTGGTAAAACAACTACATTGAGAATAATGGCCACAATTCTCGAGCCAACATCAGGAGATGTATTGATCGCTGGATATAGTGTCACGAAAGAACCTGATAACGTACGGAAGATAATTAGTTATCTCCCGGAAGAAGCCGGTGGGTACAAGTATTTAACTGGTCTAGAGTTTCTCGAATTCATAGCATCGTTCTATTTTAGTGATAAAGATATTATTAGAAAAACAGTTATTGAAGGTGCTAAACTAAGTGGTCTAGGAGAGGCTTTGAATAAGAAAATAAAGACTTATAGCAAAGGAATGCTTAGGCGATTACTTGTAGCAAAAACACTCATGGTTAAACCAAAAGTCGCTATTCTCGATGAACCTACTAGCGGTCTTGATGTTGTAAATGCGGTGAAAGTTAGAGAGGCAATAAAATCATATGCAAAGGAATATGGGGTAACAGTTGTCTTATCAAGTCATAACATGCTTGAAGTAGAGTATCTTTGTGATCGCATAGGTATTATTCATAAAGGCAAATTGCTTATCGAGGGAAGACCCGATGAGTTGAAGGAGAAGTTCGACGCGAAAAACCTAGAAGAAGTATTCACCCGTCTTGTAGGTGAGGAGCAATGAGACACTTCAAGACACTTCTATGGAAAGAACTACGTAGTATAATAAGAGATCCAAAGATGTTAATAGCAATGTTCATAGTGCCAATAGTACTCGTCGCAGCAATATATGGTGGTATGGGCTATTTAATGAGAACCAGTTTTGAAGAAGCAAAGAGGGCTGCAGGCTACGTCGCGGTTATAGATGAAGATAAAGGCAACTGGAGTTCATTATTCATTGATTTCTTAGAGAAAAACGCTAGTGCAAAAGTGTATTTAGTAGATAATCCTATTGAAGCATATGAAAAGTACGGAGTAAAAGTTGCAATACTCATTCCCAAAGGATTTAGTCAAAATCTAACCAATAACATTCCAGCTCACGTAAAAATCTATATGATAGCCACATCACTATCGTTTACAGAACTTGGTATAGGTGGTAGAGCATCAGAATACGTATACTCATTCGCTGATAATATATCTAGAACCATTGCCATAAAACATGGAATACCTCAAGACTTTATTAAAACACCGATAAGAACAACACCAGTGATATTAATTGCTTCGCGGAATATTGAAATGAGACCCGAGGAATTATTTGGGACAATATTCTTGTTATCAATAGGAACACCGTTGATAGCACTTATCCTTGTCAGCATGATCGTCCAGTTTGCGGCGACAAGCATGGCTGTAGAGAAAGAAGAGAAGATGCTTGAAACACTATTGAGTCTTCCAGTAAAGAGGACGACTATTCTCGGAGTAAAACTGCTTGTCCCCATAGTTATATCGTTGATCTTTGGAGGAATCTATGGTTTCATAATGATATACTATCTCTTCTATATGTCGACAGCACCAATGGCTGAAGAGAATACTACAGGAGGGGAAGAAAGTGTATCAGTAAATATAACTATACCACCTGAAATGCTGCCATATCTTGCTCTATCTCTTATAGGAGGGATTATTCTAGGTCTGATAATAGCGTTGGTTTTGAGTATGTTTGTAGAAGATGTAAGAACTGCACAGATGGTAAGCGGGTATGTTATCATGCCACTTATTGTCGCGTTAATCTTGCCGATGTTCCTTGATGTAAGTGCATTGGGGAGCTCGGGCAGGCTTGCTATAGCGCTTATCCCATTTATTAACATGGCAATGCTGCCGAAGTTCATGGTTTTAGGATATGACTATGAAGCATTAATTGCTAGTATATCTAATCCAATCTATGCACTAGCTCTACTAGGAATAACGGCAAAATTAATATCGACTGAAAGGATCTTCACGGCAAAATTGTTCCAGAGAAAAGCTAGGCGCCGCTCCTAATGTAGGTCTCTAAGTGCGTTTCCAGTGGACTGCTAAGTATCAATGGTAATATTTCGACTATCCTTGTTGGCGACGGTATTTCTTTTTTAATTGATACAAGATAGTCTCCAGCAAGACCATTTATGTATGCTGCTGTATATGCTGCTACAAATGGGTCTCTTGTTCTGGCTAGGAAAGCTGCTACAATACCTGCAAGCACGTCACCTGTTCCTCCAATACTCATGCCGGGATTACCAGTTTTATTTAACTTATACTTCTCCCCCATGACAATCATGTCGATTGGTGCTTTGAGTAATATTGTTGCTTCTAATCTCTTGGATGCCTCCATTAATCTCTCAATAGCTCTGTTGGTATCTGTCGGTAAAGTTTCGCCAGTTAAGCTCTTATACTCGCCTCTATGGGGTGTCAATACTGTTGTCCATTTGAAGCTTATAGAACCTACTTTAAATGCCTTTAATCCATCGGCATCAATAACCATTGGTATATTCTTCTCGATTAAGAATTTTATGAGTTCCCTAACGAACTCTAGAGTGTCCTCCTCTCTACCAATGCCATTGCCTACAACTACTACATGCGGCCTTGTTTTCTCAATTATATTAACAATCTTGGGTAGATCGTCTTTCTTAAAGTATTCTCCACCTACAGGATAAGTTATTATCTCTGGGGTATAAGATGCTATGATACTCCTGACACTAGCAGGTACAGCGAGAAAAGCTAGGTCAGCACCAGCAGCAAGAGCCGCTGCAGCTACAAGAGCAGGAGCACCAGTATACTCTATCGAACCGCCTACAACAAGTATTCTCCCTCCAACACCTTTGTGTGCATCAAGTGGTTTCTGAGGGATCCTATGTATTACATCGCCTGGTCCAGCGTATATTATTGCATCACGTGGCACACCAATGTTAGCAACAACAATTTCTCCGGCAATATCCTTCTTCTTCAACAACCCGGGCTTAACATCATGGAAAGTAACTGTGACATCAGCTTTAAATGCAACGCCATGGATTTCACCCGTATCGGGATTAAGACCTGTCGGAGTGTCTATGGCTACTCTAAGTCTAGCTCTCGATCTATTGGCTTCTTCAACAAGAGATCTTATAGGTTCTCTTAATTCTCCCTTGACACCAGTACCGAGTAAACCATCTATGATAACTCCAGCATCTTGTAGAACACTTGTATCGCCAGGTTTCGTAAACTCTACTGTGTCAAGTCTCTTAAGGATCTCTAGATTAGCTCTGGCGTCAGGATGTTCTACTTGTTCAAAAGGATAGGCTGGAACCACAGTGACACTGTATCCCCTTCCCGACAAGTATCTGGCAGCTACTAAGGCATCACCACCATTACCACCCTTACCTGCTAAAACAACAACTCTTCCAGCTCCATTAGGGCTTATTCTCTCCTCTACAACACGGGCAACACTTGCACCAGCAGCCTCCATAAGCATTCTCAAAGGTATACCTAAGCCTACGCAATTGGTCTCAATAACCCTCATTTCCTTAACTGTTATAACCATGGAATATACCTCCCGGGGATTTTTCTCTACAAAAAGGTATTCTATTTGTTACAAAATAAATTAGTTCTCTTAATTCTTGGAGATAAAAATAATACAGTTCTATAGGGTTGAATACTAACTGGTGCACGCCAAAAATGTTTGACCCCCATGAGATAAGAAAGGATTTTCCGATACTTGAGAGGATAGTAAACGGGAGGAAGCTGATCTATTTCGATAATGCTGCAACAACACAGAAACCAATCCAAGTCATTAACGCTATTACCGAGTTCTACAAGAAATACAACGCCAATGTACACCGCGGACTGCATACGTTAAGCCAGGAAGCGAGTCAAAAATATGAAGAAGCTCATGAAATATTAGCTAAATTCATCAACGCCCGCTCCTGGGATGAAATTATTTTCTGTAGTAATACTACTGATGCCCTAAACATTGTAGCATATGCATGGGGATTTAAGAACATAAACGAAGGGGATGAAATAGTATTAACTGTTATGGATCATCATAGTTCAATGTTGCCATGGAGGAATATAGCGGCTATAAAACGAGCTAAAGTAAAGTATGTTGACATAACAGATAGAGGCTACTTGAAATATGAGCAGTTAGAGGAGCTTATAACCGAGAAAACCAAGGTTGTAGCCTTCCCAATAATGAGCAATGTTCTTGGCACTATTAATGATGTAAAGAAGATTGTCAAAGTGGCTCATAGTGTTGGCGCTATTGTTGTTGCTGATGGTGCTCAGAGTGTTCCTCATATGCCGACTGATGTACGTGATCTTGATGTTGACTTTTTGGCGTTCAGTGGACACAAAATGCTAGGACCAACAGGGACAGGTGTGTTATGGGGTAAAAAGGATCTTCTTGAAGAAATGATGCCATTTAAGGTTGGTGGGGATACAATAAAGGATGTGACGCTGGATGATGTTGTTTGGCATGATTTGCCTTGGAGGTTTGAGGCGGGTACACCTAATATTGCCGGCGCAATAGGCCTAGCCGAAGCAGCAAAATACCTAATGAAAATAGGGATGGAAAATGTTAGAAAACATGAAATGGAATTAGTTGAATACACCTTAACAAGGATGAGGGAAGAATTTGGTGATATAGAGAGTAGAGAATCAGATATTACGGTGTATGGTCCACTAGATCCACGTGATCGCGGTGGCGTGATCTCATTTAATATAAAAGAGTTAAATCATCATCTTGTTGGCAGGACTCTTGACTTATTTGGAATAGCTGTGAGAACAGGTTTGCATTGTGCACATCCATTACATTATCGCTTAGGTTTGAAGGGTACTGTTAGAGCTAGTTATTACATCTACAATACCAAAGAGGAGATAGAGATATTCATAGATGCGTTAAAGACTATAATTGAGTTAAGGGAAGTATTGAAGAAAGGTGAAGATTTAGTAAAGGATATAATTTGTACCGGAACCTAAACAAGAAGTACATGACTTTAAAAACTATTTTTCTATGCTTAGGAGTATTGTTATTGTTTACGTAAATCTAGGAGTTCAAGTACTTTAGGTAGAAGAATCCATCCATGCTCTATTATGCCTAGTTTTCCTTTCATACACTTCTTCTCTGTTAAAGCATCGACGTCATCAGGCTCTATTCCTTGAGCATATATAGCTATAGGGACAGGATCGTCTGTGTGTGCCCTAACCGATGGCGGTGTTGCATGGTCCGCTGTAACAAGTATTGCAGTATCGCTACTCATGATTTCGAGGAATGGC
Organism: Desulfurococcaceae archaeon MEX13E-LK6-19; assembly: GCA_029637525.1. Taxonomy (NCBI): domain Archaea; kingdom Thermoproteati; phylum Thermoproteota; class Thermoprotei; order Desulfurococcales; family Desulfurococcaceae; species Desulfurococcaceae archaeon MEX13E-LK6-19. The sequence continues at coordinate 1,822,954 of CP072660.1, read as the reverse complement.
TGTACAAAGTATTTGTCTATATCTTCTATTCTCTTCTTCTTGAGCTCGAAATCACCATCATGTCCCGGTTCATCAGGGCCTTTCAAGTGAACATAAACAACGTCATGTTTCTTTAAGAGCTCTATAGTTGCATTAAGTCTTATCTCATAGTCTTTTGCAGGATCTTCTGTAGGTAAAGGAACTTCTTTTACGTCGGCGCCAATTATTCTTCCAATACCGAGTTCAACAGGCATTTCCGCCATTAATCCAAAACTCAATCCAAACTTCTCGTTAATGGGTTTAACTCTTGGTATAGTCCCTCCGGCATCTCTTAGCAGTATCACGTTTGCTGGGAGCAATCCTTTTCTCCTTCTCTCTTCGTTGACAGGGTGTTTATCAAGTATCTCGATAGCCTTGTCTATGAATATATTGGCAAGTTCAGCTGTTCTACGTGCTTCTTCGGTTTCCTCCAGAGGCACTACTTTCTTAACATAGGGCTCCATTTTTTCTACAGCAACACTTATCAGACCTTTTCTCGTGTACGCAGGATCGCTGTTGTCAACCATGGGTGATAGCTTATGAGTTTTACTACCTATGATTACTACTGCTCTATGTCCGACAGTTGCCTTAACTCTAGCATACCCGTCATATACGCCAAGCTCCATACCGTCAAGAGCCTTAGCTAGTTCTTGTGCTTCCTCTGTGGAGAGTTTCCTACCTACACGTCGATCGATTAGTTTTCTCGTCTCAGGCTCTATTGTAGCAAAATTAGCTCTAAAAGCAATCTCATATCCTTCTTTTAAGCTCATACCCGCTCCAAGAGCTTCTATAGGTCCTCTGCCAGTGTAACATTTATGTGGATCATAGCTTAGTATTGATAAAACGGCTGCGTCACTTTCTGGTGCTATACCCTTCCCTATAGTGTACATGGCTCCACATAGTCCGTTGCGAGCAATATAGTCTAGTCCTGGCGTATTTGCTTTTTCTAATGTCGTTACAGGGTCGCTTAGTCTATCAGCCATACCGTCAAGCACTAGGTATAGAAGCTTCTTGACTTTTACCATGTAGCAACACCTCTATTATGTTTTTCAAGCAAAGCTACTAGTAGGGGAAGTTAGTAAAATAGTTTATTTTCTCCTTCCAGAAACAAGGGTGAAAAATAGTGGATCATTACAAGAGGTTTACCCTAGGGTTTTTATTGTTTACAGTATTCCTCATAGTAGCTTATAGGATATTCTATACAGTGTTTAGAGTTAATGTATTGGACACTATTTATCAAGCTAAAGAAATAGCCTTAGTATTTATAGGATTCATCATTGTATCCGAATCCATTAGGGCCGTAAGACTATCAATTATATATAGGGAAATAATAGGCTATGAAGGAAGCTGGTTTTCCCTGTACAAACGTAGTTTAGTAGCTCGTTTTTCAAGCAATGTTATATCAACAATTACACCTAGCGCGATGGGAGGAGAATTCATTAGAGGACTAGTTGTCTCCGGGCTAAAGAAAGAATTAATACCAGCAGCAGTTGCAGTAGGATTAGCTGATGGTCTCTATGACTTATTTACAAATGTGGCTATAGCCATTATTCTTCTTCCTTTAGTTAAACCTTTGATTACGGGACTCGCAATAATACTAATTGGTTTAGGTTCTTCAGCTCTCTGGATCTTAACGCTTCTCGTTGTCTGTGGAAAAATACATTCAAAAATATTATCGAGAATACCATTCATAAATCATCCAGCAATTAAGAAGAGTAGTGAAGCTATAATCAATAGCTTCAGTAAAAGAATACTATTTAAATCATTGTTGTTGTCTATTATAGGATGGATTCTTGTGGCACTAGGATACTATTTTGTCGCCTTATATACGTGTCATATTAGACTAAATGTATTGGAAGCATTAACAAATATAATGTACGCATTTCTTTTAGGGATAATACCTACTCCTGCAGGTCTTGTGACTATGGATGCTTGGCTTGCCTCGACGAGTTGCCCTAGTGCAGCAGTATTGTGGAGAACAAGTGGGCTTTTATCAGTGATCGTTATGGCGGTTCTCTCTATTCCTCATATAATTGGTATTGTTAGAGAATATAGTTCGCTATCTTCTGTATGAAAAACATGATATTGATTGGTACTTGGATTAGAGTAGCTAATACCAGTTTTTATTGTACACCAAGTATATGGCTATAGCTGCTATACAAACTAGTACTCCGGCGGCAAATAGCCACATGTTAGTGGAAAAGAAGCTATCTGTAGTTTTTTCGGGTTTATTCTTTTCCACGAGATCAAATATTAGTATTGTAATACCAGTTATTGTAGTATTCACGTCGAATTGAGCAGTCATTCTTGAGGTTGCTTCTAGATGCTCAAGAATACCTGTCTCTGGGTCGAATCTTGCTTCTATGCTGAAGTTGTAGATTCTCCCATAGGGGTCTATGCCACTAGTACTATTGACATAGACGTTATTCTCTGGCAGAAGTTCGGGATTTATATAAATGGATACACCTTGCTTCAAACTTGAATTATATGGTATAGTAAATGTGGTGTTTTCACCTACCTTAAATACTTCGCCAAGAGTATCATTAGTGTCAATAACTATGCTAAGAACTTTAAACTCGTTTTCATCGAGAGAAATTATTTCATATTTTATTCTTCCCCAGTATGTGGTATTCTTAAAATACAATGCATAGGCACTGCCGGCTGGTACTCCGTAGAATCTAGTTATCCTAATAACGTCATATACTAGATATGATCCTTTTTGAATCCAGTCAGGCACTACTAATGCTTGTACAGAATATAATACAATAGATGTTAACAACAATATAGATAATATACTGATGTATACTTTATTCAAGATTCAAACCCGTACACGCTTATGTATAGGGTGTAATTATTAATGTTTTTAATAAGCATTTCTGCTATGAGCGATCGTGTACAAGACGACAAGAGTTAGAAATGGTGCTCAGCCAGCCACCGCTTCTTCACGATGTTCAGCAGTGATCGGGACTCTCTTCATAGCACCAAAGAAAATATTTGATTACAGCTCTAAATATTTTTTATATGTATATAATTAATAGTAAGGGTAATAATGATCATGTATTTACATATATTGTAGTATTAGTCTAGTAGTTTGGTGAATATTATGGAGTACATATATGAGAAAATTAAGAATGAGTTGAAGGCGAGTCTGTCAACTGCTAAGACTATAGATTACTATTTAATTAAACTTGACTCTGCGATTTATATGTTCAAAGATTATGTTGAAAATGTTGATGATACCAAGATAAGGGAGCTATTGGATTACTTAAGCGATATTTTTCAGCCTTTGGCCTGCCATAAGGATATAGTATTATCGCAAGCCAAGTCGCCTAGGTTTCCTTCGTTAAGAAAACATTATGTAGTTATAGAAGAGTGGTTATCAACTCTTGAGTGCAGTAGTGAGAAGAAATTAATTGTCGAGACACCTAGTGCCCCGCCAGTTTATCTAAAGGAGCAGTTATTTAAAGAGACTAGAGAAAAAACTGCTTATAAGGAGGAAAAAATTACTACATTCTGGGATTATATAAAAAGATTATTTAAGAAGCTATTCAAGAAGAGAAAATAAAGAATATTAAAGTATTAGAAATAATGTTTATTCAAAATGTTATTTATTGTATCTATTTTCTAAAAACTCGCGGATTTTCTGTAGTGTTGTTTCGTGAATACCGTGTTCGATGTAACAAGCATCTTGTTCAGCTATGTCCTCTGGTACGCCGAGTGATAAAAGAAACTCTTTTATCAACAAATGCTTTTCATAGACGCGCGAAGCTATTTCGCGTCCTTTATCTGTCAGCTTAATTTTCCCTCCGGGCTTATACGTTATGTATCCTTCTCTGCTAAGTCTCTTGAGGTAATCAATTACACTGCTTGGCCTAATACCAAGCCTTAAAGAGAGATCTTTTACTCTGGCACGACCATAAGTTATTTCAAGAAAGTAAATACATTTCAAGTAGTCTTCAGTTCTGGCACTTACTTTACAGGATATATTTTTTACAGACAAAAATGCAGACACCCCCTATTCACGTCAATGGTTGATCATAGTGGGTTACTCTTTTTGGTTACTGATTTTTTCTTCAGCTCTTTTCAGCATTTCAACAAATACATCAGGGGGTGCATATCCATCGTATCTTTCAACGTCGCTAATAATTACTGTTGGTACATACATTACATTGTACTTATCGGCTTCCCATGGAAGCTCAACAGCTTCTATAACTTCAATTAACAGATTTTTATTGATAATACCAAATTGATTAAATGTATCAACGACGAGAGGACACATGGGGCACTCTGGTGTTACAAAGATCTTTATGTGTAATCTCGTCTTTACTTCCTTTACTTTCTCGATAATATTTTGTGGAATACGCAACGTTCCTTTGGCTATGTATTCATGCATATAAATGAACGGAGGGAATTCTTGTCCTGCTGGTAGTCCATAGTATCTGACATTTCGTTCAGGTAGGTCAAATATAAATGCGGGTACGTATCTTGCTGAAAGCTTTTTTGCTTCATCTGTATTCTTATCAATAATATTAAATGTTATTTTGCCTTTAGATAAGTTCATTATCTCATTGGCGAGTTCTATTGCTTCTTTACAGGTGTCGCATTGTTCGCTAGCTACAATAAGGTAATCAACTAGTTTCTTCGGCAAGCTATTGAATAATTCTATTAGTACTTGTCTGGTTTCTTCATCGAATACCGACATTTTTTATCCACCACGTAACACTATTCGGTTAGTCTACCCTATCTCTATTTTAGTTTTTTGATAAGCTATCCATATGGATTGGTAGGAATTGTAATGTTATTTAAGAAAAGTATGCAAAAAACGCTATTCACATGTAGTATTGCTTAAGTGTTCTTGTCATGTCGACAATAGGGGTAAATGTCTTTACAGCTTCTAGACTTATCTCAGCATATTTGTGTGGATCAGAATTGTACATATCTAGTATACTGAAGAGTTTTTGTTTAAACTCATTGTAGTCTTTTTCATCAATCTCCTTAGCTTTAGGGTCATTGTATATATTAATGAATTCTCTCAAATCAATTCCAAACAACCAGCCATTTACCCCGTCTTTGATAACTTCTATAGCGCCTCCATCACGGCTTGAAAGGACTGGTGTTGCATTCACTCCTGCTTTCATATAGCTTGTTCCGCATGCTTCCCAGCCACTGAATGGAGTGAATAGCAATATATGTGACCCTCTAAAGATAATTTTTGCCTTGCCAACATCATAGTCATGGATGTATACTATGTTGGATAAACGTAAATGTAGCCTCCTAAATGTTCTAGCATAGTTTAGTCCATCCGAATCTCTTGGATGAGGCTTTCCTCCGAGAACAAAGAATACTTCTCTTATATCAGGATTCTCTTCTATGAATCTCGTAATAAAATATGGTCTTTTATATCTCGATAATCTCCTAACCCACGCTACAACAAACTTGTCCTTAAGACTAGCATTTTCTTTGTACGATTTAACAAGCTTCTCAAGGGAATCCTTGTTTTTGTTCTTTACTTCACGTATGGTATCCAAATCCAATTTGTTTTCTCTATAGTATTTGTAGAGCTCGGGATCCATCCACCTCTCTATATCAATACCATTTGTAACCCATGTAATTTTGTCTGCATACCTAGGAAATACTTTCTTCATTATATCCATGTGTTTCTTAGAAACTGTGAATGCCTTGGATACTCTTTCCAGAGCCATTTCTGTTAGTACAACATAGTCTCCAAGAAAAACGCCGAACTCTCTAGTTATGAGATCTCCGGGGAATCCTGGGTGGCCCCATGGGCCTGGTGTATGTATTACTAGTCTGTATCTATTCTCGAGCGGTAACGCTAGTATTGTTAGTGCTACAAGAGATTCTTGGAGGTCTATTACATCTATGTTCTCTAACCCAATGTAGTCTCTCATATACTTTGCAGCAGCTTTCGCCAGGAAAGCGTATCTCAGGAACTGTTCTTCAATACTATTATCTATATAGACTTGTTCTGTTAACCCTCTTGCCCATTTTGGGCATGTTGCCTCAAACAATACAGCTTTTGCAGACCCTCGTTCATAGATCCAAGGACGTACTATGACATCTTCTCCACGTAGGCTTATGGTAAATTCTTCACCTGCGACAAGGCTTCTCCATATTTTAGATGGTTGTTTCTGTGGCATTGGAACAGGGTTTTCTCCATCAAAAATGTAATCTACGTAGCCTCTTCTATAGAAAATTGATAGTACAATATACTCTAGACCCATACGCGAAGCTGTATAGAATTTGTCTCCCTCAAGTACTCCTAAACCGCCAGCATACGTATAGAACTCTTCAAGAGCTATCTCGGGGGTGATGCTAACAATAACCATTATTTCTTCCCCAAATAAGTGTTGGATTAACTATTCTTAGGTGGAATCATACTAAAGGTAATGTATGAGGGGATGGGGATAATATTGTTTACCAAACAACGTATGCTTACACATAAGCGTTAATGCTAATATAGTATCGTTATTACAAAATATATTCTAGCTGGGACAATAGTACGCCCTATTTAGCTTATGGGTGTGTACAAAGGATTGACAAAGTACTATCGTCTCTCAAGTGAGGATGCTGAATATAGGGATCTAGTAGATGATATTATTATTAAAATTGATGATAAATACAGGATTTTTCGTAAAAGATTCATTATATCGATTGCATTGATTATGCTTTCTTTTTTGATATTCCTTATTCCAATTAGTATAGTACATAGAATACTTGTTTTCCTAAACATATTTCTAGTAGGGATCGCTGTACTAGTAACGGCATTATATATGGGAGTAAAAATAGTTAGTTTAAGGCGTATCTACTATCCTATTGTAGGAATTCCTATTCCGCATAGCAAAAACAACATGATACTTTACGATGTACTCGGTAATGCTAATGTTATTAGTTTAAAGACTGTTAGTGAACAATACTTAGGTAACGTAAATGATATAAGGAATGACATAGAAGGGCTTGCCAATACTGTCGCAGATGTTTTTTCTGGTAAACTTGATGTAAATGAAACAAGGTACATTATAGTGAAAGACGAAAATGATACAAAAACCGTCTTAACAAAATTCGAAGACGATATACAAAAGAAACTGAGTAATATAACCAAGAGGCTTAACGAGCCTGAGGTTAAAGAAGTAAAAATAGTAGTGATTAAACCTTACATTAAGAAACTAGTTCTTGAAAGTCTTAAACAAATTATTCTGGATGATAAGTTTTCAAAGGAAGCGGTTACGGTAAGTAATGACGACATAAATGACGTTAAGAATAAGATAGAAAGTGTTTTCTCTTTACTAGATAAGTCAACAAAATTGCTAGGAGAAATAAATAAACATTCTAGTTTAATAGCTAACTGCTTTAGTAATTACTATAGCTGGGTGAACAATCTAGCTGTATGTTTTCCAAGACTAATGGCTCATTTATCTGAAGTGTTTGTGGGACATGTATGTCCTGTTTGTCTTGTCTCACGTACAGAGTATGGAGTACACGACTATCCATGGATTATATTAGAGGATTACGTGAATGGAAAATATGTTGGTAAATGCTGTGTTTGTGAGCATAAATATAGCGTTGATGAAACCATTAATACACCCAAGATCATGCGCTTATTCATATCATCATGGAGGAAACTCTACAAGCTAGAAGTAGAGCCTAAACTCAATTCTGTAATAGAGTATGTTGATAGTAAAAACAACTACCTAGTTAACCAAGCTATATCGACGGTTAATTACTTCTGTTTGAATGAAGAAAGACACATATATAGAGAATACGGGAAAAGAATTGAACCCGTATTGCTTAGCGTTATTAAAGATTGTATTGAATCATTAAATATTGAGTATGTAGACAAAATAAAAAAGATAAACAAGATTAAAATCCCATTAGAGTATTTGGGTACATGGATTATTGAAGATAAACTGCATGCTTGTGAAAAACATAAGAATGACATCTGTTGGTATTATCCGTTGTTCAAAAAAGCTATCGATGAAGGAGACTTTGCTTTAGTAAAGAAGATAATTGAAGAAATTAGTGGTGAAAACAAGAAATTATTGAGTAAGGTAGTAGAGAAACAAGTAGTTGTCGAACGAAAAGATTCTTGTCAACGAATAAGCGAAATGGAAATAGATTATAGTACAAAAAGAAACATTATTAATAGAATAAATAAGCTTAAAAAACATTTGGAAAAAATAATTAACAATATTGCTGAAACAATAGATACTATTAATAAGGATGTTGTTGATGATCTAAAAACTGATCTATCATGGTTTACCAGGTATAGTAAGTGGGTTAATAGGATTAAAGATTCCTGTAAGCAAATAAATATAATGGGTAACTTTTCAGTTAATCATCAAATAATAATTGCTCGTGATTTAATCACTGAATTGACTAATGAATTGCAGGAAAGATCAAATGCTATAATGAAATATATTGAAAGCCTTAAAGATTACGATGATAAAGTACTCAGCGACTTTAGTCTCGAGACGAGTGTTCCTCTAGGTGAACCACTAGTTTTCTATGTTCCTGTTTATAGGGTTGTGATACTAACTAATATTAGGAGAGGAAAAGCTGGAGAAATCAGGGAAATAACTAAGGTCTTTAGTGAAGTATCGAGTAATAAAACAGATAAACTTGCTGATGAAGAGTTAATTAAAAATTATGTAGACAAGTTATTTAATGAAACTACTGAGCAATGTATTGATGAGGATGTTGTTAAAGAGATTTTAAGTGTAGTTGAATCTACATCTGGATACGGCCTTCTTTATAGGATCTTTTTCAAATGGGTTCTATTAAGAAATTACGGTAAAATATTGTGCAAATAGGTGGTTTTATTGAGTAATAGAGAAGTGCTATTTAATCACGGGGATTTTCTTGGTGAAGAAAAGATTGAAAGATTGACTATTGTTCGGAGAGATATTCTCAAAGAAAGCATTGTAATTAATGGTGATGGAGTTATCATCTATGGTGATTTATTTGGCGAAAATATAACCATAGATTTGAACGGTATAGTCATTATTAATGGAAATGTAGGTGTTCATGATAAACTTGTCGTCAAGAGTGGAGAAGGAGGATTAATGATAATCAATGGAGTTATTCAACCAGGCATGTTCATCAACATTAAAAACACTATAGTACTTGGTGGCGTAATGGGATCTAATATTGTTGCCGAGAAAACAATTGTATATGGGGTATTGGCAGCATCCTCTCAAGCAGGCAACGGTCTTTCTAGTATAAAAGCCGTAGATACCATAGCAACATTATATAGTTCGCTAGGTAAACTTTCTTTAAAGAATACACTTACTCTCCTTCCCATAATTTATGGTGGTGAGTCCATAGAGGTTGATGGCAATATTTACGTTGCTGGGAAAAACTGTGTTCTAGAACTTGAGACTATTTTTGAGCAAATAAGAAACGGGGTCTCAAAGATTAAAAGTATCAACAACCCGTTAGAAGCAATTGATATGTTTGCTAGATCACTAGATCCAATATATAGAGATATCAATAAAATAATCAAGCGAGTAATGGATTATTCAATTCTAAAACTTGCTGGAGACCATATAGGGTTAAAGAGAGGGACTGTGCCATTGTATTTATCTTGTTTTGCCAATAATTTAAGAGAAGAGATCGAGGGTGTAATAGATATTGTTGAGAAACTCCTAGTAAAAATCAATACAAGTATTAACTTCCGTAGTATTCTTGTCTAGAATTCGGTATTTTCTTCAGGTAGTAAATATGCCTCTTCGTTTTCTTGACGAGTAGATTATGTTTATATTTTGTCTACTATAGGTTTTGAACTGGTGGGTACAGTGGCCCGCTTATTCGGTACAGCTGGCATTCGTAAAGTTTACCCTAGTGAAGTTAATGGGGTTCTCGCATACAAACTAGGTCTTGCAGTTGCTGAAGTTGTTGGTGGAAAAGGTGCTGGTTACGTTGTTCACGATACACGTATTACTAGTCCAGCGCTTGCTTTGTCATTCATGTCTGGTTTAATGGCTGGCGGTGTTGACGCCGGGTATGTGGGTATAGCGCCTACTCCTGTTGCAGCCTATGCGAGTATGTGGCATGGTGTTGTTGGAGTCTCAGTTACGGCAAGTCATAATCCACCAGAGTACAATGGATTTAAATTCTATGACAAAGACGGATACGAGTTCACTAGATCCCTTGAGGAGAAAATAGAGGGCCTGCTTGGAAGCATTGTTGAAAAACCGTGGTATGTTGCAAGAGACTTCTTTTACGCGAAAGAGATTATTGACGAGTACATAGACGATATTGTATCAAGGCTTACTCCTGAGAGGAAGAAATGGGAGCCAAGAATAGTGATAGACCTAGCTAATGGTGCTGCGTTTCGTGTTACACCAACTGTAGCTAGATCTCTTGGCGGAAATATTGTGACAGTAAACGCGAATCCTGACGGATACTTCCCTGGACGAAGCCCTGAGCCTAGAAAAGATGTTCTCGAAAAACTACTTCCTCTATACAGTTCTGTAGAACCAGCGGTCATACTAGCTCATGATGGTGACGCTGATAGGCTTGCCGTTCTATCACCGAGGAAAGGGTTTATACGACAAGATAGGATACTAGCATTCTATGCAGCTCTGCTCTTGATGGAACGTAAAGGACTTGTTGTCGTAAGTATTGACACTGGACGTGTTATAGATCATGTTGTTGAGAAATATGGTGGACGTGTGGAAAGATATGTTCTCGGGAAAACACATGAGAGGGTAAAGGAACTTGGTGCAGGCAATATTGTAATGGCTGGTGAGCCATGGAAACTAATAGATCCATCATGGGGTCCCTGGGTTGATGGAGTATGGCAAGTTGCATTGATAACAAAAACTGTTGTGGAGGAAGGTAAGCCGTTTGATAAAATACTGGATGAAATGGGCATACCAGATTACCCGTGGGATAGAAGAAGTTATTACATAGAACCAATAGGTCTTCGTGATAAAGTGTATGATGAGATTATTGAGGAGTTGAAACATATTCTAGGAGAACCCGAGAAGATCATAACCATCGACGGGTATAGATTCGAGTATAGTGATGGCTCGTGGGTTCTTGTAAGGAAAAGTGGAACAGAACCAAAAATAAGATTGTACGCTGAAGCCCCCTCAAGAAATAGGCTTAATGAGATAACAAGTAAATTTGAAGAAAAACTTATTGATATAACAAAGAAGCTAGGGGGAATGATTAAAGAGAAAACAATAGGCTAGCTAGTTGGTAAAATTTTAGTTGGGTGAAGGAAAAACAATACTATGGTGATGAATCCAACCTGGCCCCAAGCCCCGTTATGGGGCTATGGGGAAATGCACCTCCTCTGATTACTTTCTTTCGGCAGCACCTCCTTTATGATGGTAGTAAGGTACTTGTGGTCTCGGTAGGTACTCGACGCCTGGTCTTTGTTGTATTGCTTGTGGATAGAGCTCCATTAATGCATATACTTCTGGAGGCACTTTTGTGGACACCGGTAATCCCATAGCTTTGGCCTCCTCAACAGTTATTGGGTAATCGTGCGTATAGTATCCTTCTGTGAGCTTCTTCGCTATTTCACGTGCCTTTTCTTCACCGAGCTTGTCTTTGAGAAGGAATACTATTGTGTCTTGTATCTCGCGGAGAGCCTTCTCGGCAATATCAGCCCATATGAGTGTTGCATCACTGGCTTGATTGCCCTTCAATTTAGCGATCTTAATAAGTGATGGCGCAGGGAAAACACCTTGAGGAGTTTGTAACTGTGGATCCAATGGGCCAAGAACGGCGTCAGGATCCATTATGATTTCATCAGCTGCCAGCGCAATTAAGGTACCTCCGCTCATAGCATAATGTGGTACTATCACGATCTTTTTGCCTGGGTGTCTCTTAAGAGCTTTTGCTATTTGTGATGCTGCTAAGACTAGACCTCCGGGAGTATGTATTATTAAGGCTATAGGTTGTTGAGGTGGTGTACTCCTTATTGCTCTTAATATTGCTTCGGAATCTTCGATATCAATATACCTGTATACTGGTATACCGAAAAACCCTATTTTCTCCTGGCGATGAATCATTGTTATGACGCGCCATCCATACTTCTTCTCCATGTCATGTATGATACGCATCCTAGCATTCTGTAGGTTTTTCATTTGGAGTTGTGGGTGAAATAATGTGTAGAGTAGGAGTATCCAGAACAGCAGACCAATAATATCTATGCTAAGTAAACTACTATCGACCAAGATATGCTCCCTCTATATGAAATGATCGCTGGTAATAAAAATCTTTTATGGTACTAGAGTATTACATCCTCGATGAATCTACCGTTTACATATACGAGATCGCCGTCGGCATATACTTTGTGTTTCTTCATGTTCTTAATCATATCCCAATGTATACTCGATATGTTCTTTCCACCAGTCTCTGGGTAAGCTGATCCTAGTGCCATATGGATTGTTCCACCTATTTTCTCATCGAACAGTATTTCTTTAGTGAATATATCAATGTTATAGTTTAGACCAAAAGCTATTTCGCCTAGACGTTTAGCCCCGTCATCTGTTTCAAGCATTTTCTTGAGGAAGTTTTCTCCACGTCTTGCTTTAGCTTCTACTACAGTGCCTTTTTTGAAAACTAGTTTTACACCCTCTACTTCAACGCCACGCCAGATAGCAGGGTAATCGAATTCAACCCATCCTTCGACACTATCCTCAATAGGGGCTGAGAAAACTTCTCCACCCGGCATATTGTTTTTGCCATCATCATTAATCCATTTCCTACCATCGACTCTCATGTAAAGGTTTATACCTGGTCCACTGAATTTTAGTTCACTAACTTTATTCAAGAAATCAGCTATCTTCTGCTGCCAAGAAGCTTTTTCCTTCCATGCCTTCACAGGATCGATATTATCAACCATAGTCGCTCTATACACGAAATCCTCGTACTCAAGTAAACTCATACCAGCTTCTTGGGCTAAAGCTTTTGTTGGATAAGGTGCTACAACCCACTTTAATTCTTTCCGTGCACTTCTCTCCAAGAATATCTTGTTTAATTCTAATCGTGATCTGCTTCTTACACTGATTCTCTTGGGGTCGATGCTGCTTAAGTGCTTGGTATGGCTAGGACTAAGTATGCTAATGAAGACATTGACTTTTTCCATGATAGATTTCTCGATATCGCTTACATGAGTCAATACGTTGTCACGGGCATACTTGTAGAAAATCTCATCGAGAACCTCGTCTCTAAGATTAACCATCAAGGGATAGGCTCCTATGGAAACAACTTCCTTATAGATCTCTCTAACAAGAGGTAGTGCTTCAAGACCTGCACTAATAACTACTTCCTCGTTTTCACGGACTTCTACACAGTAATTAACAATTAGTTTTGCAAGCCTAGAAACACGTGGATCCACCAATACCAACTAACCTCTTCCAGCTATATCGAAGATAGATTATAACACGTATTGTTTAAAAAGAAAATTCTACTTCTTTAGAGCCTCATTGACTTCATTAATCATATATTTCGCTAGAGCTTCTTTCCCTGTAAACTCGCTTGGAGGGGCATAAACTACCTTAATATCTTTAATAAGACTTGCCTGTGTAGCTAATTTCTTGTCACCAGTAAAGAATATGACCTTGTGTTTCTTTGACGAGAGTTCTTCAAGAAGGTTTATAACATCAAAATCATCTTGAGCAGGATGCTTTACAACATTTCCTATTTTGACAGGTTCAGTTAGTCCTTTACCAACTATTTCGTATATATCAATGTCAGGGAATTGGCGGGAAAGTATAGGTGCAAAGTATCCTTTAAACATCTGATCGAGAACTACAACCAAACGTGGTTTTCTCGAAGTAGGTGCTTCAACAGGCTCGGTTTTCTCCAAGATAAATGATGCCAGCTCCGAAGCTTCTTCAGGCAATAAATCTATTATTTTTTCACCACGAAGAATCATCCCTCCTCCAACTTCAACAAGTTTTTTCAACGCGTCATTGAAATTATCATACATCCCGATGAACTTGTTCCCACTGACAACAATATACACGGGCATGGCAAACACCATTCCTACGTACTACAGCCTCTAATTGTATCATGCGGGTTAGTATTACATTAACGTTATCTATTGTGTTTCTATTTAGCGTTTAAATATTCTTGTTCTCGATACAATACTTATGATATCATCGTAGTTTTCGCGAAGAGTATTTAATACGTTTATAAGGCTGTTGTAGTCTTTTATAAAACTCCATACTCTACAAGTGTTTGTCAATGCGAATATTTGTTTTTTCAATAGCTCAAGAGAGAATATAATTTTATCTATGTACGTGCCTATTGGCTTATCGTATTCTATAAGTGAAAGTATTACATTTTTGGTTATATTACTTTCAATAAAATACGAGGATAGTGTTTCTAGTTCATTTTTTGAATATAATAGTGGGTTAAATACAAGGAAATCGATCTTTGTATCAAGGATAGCTGTTATGTAGAGTGGTGGAGTTCTATCACAGAATAGTACCCCGTTTATGCTTGTATTAATCAATGAGACAAGATTATTGTATGCTTCACATATAATACCTAGACTTAGTTTATTTTCTTGGAAGCCAGTTTGGCTATCTAGCTTTTCTTCATATAATAAGCTAACATTGTAGCCTATATCACTTAAGTTATTGATTATTTTCGCTATTATATGTACTATTTTATCGATCGAGTTATGTATATTGTCTTCAATATTTACGGATGATAATGTATAGAATATGCCGGGTACTATAACGCCTTTGTACTCAACTCCTAGCTCCTTAAGTAATAATGCGGCTTCTCTATACTCTGGTATATCAATATCTATTCTACGTGTAATATATCGGCTTATGTTTTGGGGGAGTACATACTGCTCGTTCCTGTAGAGAAGAACTTTCTGCTCAACCAGCTGGTTGAAGTACACTTCCTTTATATTCGAAAACAATGGGGGAAAATATATTGGCGGATCTAGTGATGCAATGTATTCAACTATTTCTTCAACAATAAACTTATCATAGGGTATTCTAGCTTTTATCAAGGGCATAAATGTTAGCTTATATGGTTTACCCAATACCTAGTACACCTTTCCCGTATAAATAGGGTTATCTATTATAGTCTGTTTTTAAGCAGAAGCACTCTTTATACCTTTGATTGACAAGGAAATTTTATCACTAACTTTGAACCGTAAAGTATAGTATGGTCTAGTACGAGACGAGCGGCTTGGAGGCGAAGTATTTGGAAGAAGAAGCTGTTGCTGACCTTGTGTTGATGTTGGCTTTAATATTTGTACTTGCTAAATCTCTTGAGGAGTTAATGGGGTACCTGGGTCTTCCGCCTGTTTTAGGTGACATTTTGGCTGGTATATTGCTTGGTCCCAGTGTTACTGGGATCCTCAATGAGTATTTCATAAGCAATCTAGCGTTGATCAAATGGCTTGGTATAATAAGTCTATTGTTTCTGGCGGGTCTCGAGACAAGGTTTTCTCATTTTAGGAAATATATTGTCCAGTCAACTGTTGTGGCTTTGGGAGGTATAGTGGTATCGTTTTTCATAGGCTATTTTGGGGGACTAGCTCTAGGGCTCGGCTATGGTGAAAGTATATTTCTTGGCGCGATACTTACAGCCACGAGTGTTGGTATAACAGCAAAAACTTTGGCTGAAATAGGTGCTCTTGGCTCTAGAGCTTCAACATTAATACTTGGTGCAGCGGTTCTGGATGATATTGGGGGTCTTCTTGTACTTGGCTTAGTGACTATATTAGTGTTATCGCCTTCAGCTACTATAGAGGATCTAATCATTATAACAATGATTGCAATAATATTCTATGTAATCATTGTAACCTTACTCCATAGAGTATCAGGTACGTTGTGGTTGTATATTTCCAGGTTATTTCATCTTGAAGATACAGCGATAGCTCTCTTATTATCCCTAACATTTATAGTTGCATGGGCTAGCTTGAAGTTCCATTTAAGTCTTGTTGTTGGAGCTTACGCGGTGGGTCTTGCATTTAGTGAAGTAAAGGGAATAGAGAGGGTTGTACGAAGATTTAGCCTCATACCAAACATCTTTGCTCACGTGTTTTTCGTACTATCGGCAGCATCTGTCGATATAAGACCCTATTTTATGGTGCCGCATTACATAGCAATCATGGTTATAGTTACGGTACTTGCTATGTTTAGTAAGATTATTGGATGCGGGGTCCTAGCAAGATTATTAAAACTTGATTGGAGAGAATCATTGTTCATAGGAGTGGGGATGATGCCCAGAGCTGAAGTAGCGCTAATTATTGCGTCGATAGGGATGGCGTATAACATAATACACGAGTCGATTTATGCAGCGACAATACTATTGATTTACGTCACAAGCATAGTTACTCCAGTGACCCTCTCTATTCTTTGGAAAAGAATGAGTGAGAGAGAAACTAGTGCCTAGTAATTACCCTCTTAGGGAATCTCAGTTTAACCTCAGAGACTTCCTCGCCCGCAAACACCATCTTAAGTAATGGTGGTGTTGCAACATTTGTTGTCAACACTATTATTAGTGCCGCTAAATATGCCTCAACGCCAAGTACGCCTCCGGAAACAGCAGTATAAGCTGCTATAATAGCAAACTCACAGCGGGGAAACAAGCCAACACATATTCTTAACGCAGATCTAACCGGAAATCCTAGGATGAGAGAAGTTAATCCGGCTCCCAGCATTTTTCCTGCAAATGCGCCAGCAATCATTAGCAGATAGAATCCTAGGTATTCTGGCCTAAGCGCGGTTTTTAGGTCGAGTTCAGCTGCTGTGGTGACAAAGAATACGGTTGAGAATATTATTGCGAGTTTCCTTATTGATGATCTTACTTCACGTGTCGCTATTGCTTCTGATAAAGCTAGTCCTGTGGCATATGCACCTACTAGCGGGGATATTCCAGCTAAACCTACTAGGACGGCGGCACCCGCGAAGACAGCTATTAACACGGAGATCATTGCCTCCTCTACGTGTAGTTTACTTGTATACTTGACTATTCTTGGCGCAAGTCTATGGAGTATTATGAGTAAGAGAGCCCATGCACCAAAGGATTTGATGAAGACCGTTGTAACATTGATCACGTTTACAGTGCCCAGGGCTATTATCGATACCCCGATAGCTATGGTGATTAGTGATGAGAGGTCATCGAGAACAGCTATCTCCATTATGGTGTATCCTTCTATAGTGCTAAGCTTCCCTATTTCCATAAGAGTCCTTATTGTGAGGCTAACACTTGTTGCTTCAAGTATTGCGCCGAGAAAGAAACATTGAAGAAGAGGATAACCCATGATCATGCCTACTAGGAACCCCATAGAGAAAGCAGCTAGAGCCTCACCTATTGTGAGAAGACCTGCAACTGGCAGTAAACGTATGAAGTCACCATACTTTGTCTCAAGTCCAGCGTAGAATAGAAGCATTGCTACGCCAAACCAAGCAACGGCTTTCACGGTGTCGGTTACAATGTATATTCCAAGCACGCTTGCCCCAATAATAAGTCCCGCTAGGATATCTCCTAGTACAGGCGGGTATTTGGTTCTTGAAATAAGTTCTTCAAAGAACTTTCCGAACAATAGTGATAGTGCAAGTGTATAAAATATGATTAGCTCGCTCGGGAGCTCTATCACTATTGATCCCACCATTATGTGTTTCCTTGGTATAGGGTGTAACATATTAGGCTTATTCTGGTAGACAAATACTATGTTTATTATATGTGCTACTAAATATACTCTTAGAGCAATAAAGAGCAATAAATTCTGGATCAGTTAAGAAATTGCGGGGAAACCATTTAATTCCCAATAAACACAGTATATATTGTCGAATAATGTCCTAGTTATTCATCGAGAAGACTGGATGGTTACAATGAGGCAGACTGTTAGAGAGAAAAGAGATAGCGTTGCAAGGCAGAAAGTATTTGGTAAGTCTGATGTAGATAAAATTCTAGATATGACTCTTGGAGAATTCTTAGCAAAATTTAGACCACCATCGGTACACTATATAGTCGCGAGAAAAGGAACGAAACTATACAATATATTGAAAGCTATTGCAACAGGTCATCCTCTTCTAATAATTGTTGTTGATGAAGAGCGCCGTCCTATAGGTTACATCAGCGAGCTCGAGCTACTAAGAACATTTAGTAGGAGACAAAGATACTCGTTCTTTATAGCAGGATTTAATTTGTCTAGACTAAATATACCGATAGAACAAGCTCTTGATGTACCCGTAGAGAAAATCATGGAAGATAGACCTTTGGTTGTCACTGAGAAGAATAAGATAAAGGATATACTTAATTTGATACGCTCACTGAATGTTTCAGTCATAATTGTTGTTGACGATAAGAAGAGGCTTAAGACTGTTTTGACCGCTTCTCATCTTGCAAGATCTTTGTTAAGTCTCCTTCTCGGCGAGCCTTTTCAGGTCGCTTTCTAAGTAATCTTCTTTTTCTCCATTCCTTATACTTTCTTGCAAGCTCTCTAGTTATTCTGCCATAATGTTTTTCAATATAGTTTTCCCCAAGGTCTATATAGACTCTAATTAATGCGGCTATCTTGTGTACACATAAAGGATTTTTGTTAATGATAGTATCAGGGCAATTACACCTGAACTCGTTAGGAGTCAATTCTACAACATAGTATTGTTGTTCTACAGGAAGTTTGCCTTTAATTGATACTGTCTGTTTGTATCTACCTTCAGCTAATGCTTTGAGATCCATGTGAGGTATCGGTTTGACAGGTCTTAACCTACCTAGTCTCTGGCTTGGAACAAAAACTCTCACGGTACCTTGTTCATCATAGTACACTATAGAAGATTTTGATGCAAGGCGGTATCCTCTGTAGATCCTACCGTTCTCTATTCCTTTGTTCTTCAAGTATTTGATCGGTTTCGGTATTTCCAGTAACTCCGCCATAATAAGCCCTCTCCTAAATACTATATTTCCTAAAAACCCTATAGAATATATTGTGGAGGCAATGAAGTGGACGGCGGAGTAGGGACCCGCAGGGGATGATCTCTCCTGGCCGGCTGCGAGCCGATGACAAGCCTTTTCTGAAGAAAATTTTTAAGTTACTCAAGTGTATAATTTAGTGCTTTGCCTTGCACAATAGCGCATAAGCAGTACTGGAGGTGTTGTAGTCTGGCTCATTTAGAGACAAAGCATTTTGTCGCAAATGTTGTTGATGTTGATATTGGGCGTAACATTGTTATAATGAATGAAAAGGATGCTATAGAACTGGGCCTAGGGCCAGGCTCTAGAGTTAGATTGATTAAAGGAAACGTATCTAAAGGCGCCTTTGTAGCATTAACAAAAACAATGATTGAGCCCGGAAAGGTTCTTGTAAGTCGTGATGTCGCTAGTATACTGAAGATAGGTAAAGATGATGTTATTGGCTTAAAACCTGCACCAGTTCCACCGAGTTTCTCTGGTCTCCAGAAGAGACTCCATGGGCAAAGGCTTTCTCAAGACGAAGTATATGCCTTGATCAAAGATGTTGTTGACGGTGTCCTCGGTGAAGCAGAGATAGCAGCGTTTCTCTCTAGCCAGCTCTATTACGAGTTAAGTGAAGACGAGTTAAATGCTTTGATCAAGGCTATGGTGGAGACTGGTAGTAAAATAGAGTTTGAAGAACCTGTCTTCGATGAACATAGTATAGGTGGCGTCCCAGGTAACAGTAAGGTCGCTTTAATAGCCGTCCCAACAGTTGCTGCTGCAGGACTACTTATACCAAAGACAAGCAGCAGAGCGATAACAAGTCCTGCCGGAACTGCTGACACCATGGAGGTTCTAGCAAGAGTAGACCTGACCCCAGAGGAAATCAAGGAAGCTGCTAGGAAGGTTAGAGCAACTCTTGCCTGGGGAGGAAGACTAAACCTTGCTCCAGCAGACGATATCTTCGTGACTATCGAGAGAAAACTCAGTATAGATCCATGGCACCAGATGGTAGCAAGTATTCTCGCGAAAAAAGTAGCTATGGGAGTAGACAATCTCGTTATAGACATACCTGTTGGCAGGAAAGCCAAAGTAAAAGACATGAAGGAAGCGGACCAGCTTGCAGGACTCTTCATAAGACAAGCGGCAAGACTAGGAATGAATATAAAAGTAGCTATTACATTCGGAGGACAACCCATAGGCAGAACAGCTGGGCCAGCACTAGAAGCTCGTGAAGCACTCAAGGCACTCATAGAACGTAGAGGCAGTAAGAGCTTAGTAGAGAAGGCTTTGAGCATAGCTGGCCTTGTAATAGAGCTCTCAGGTAAAGTACCTCCAGGTAAAGGAGTAGAAGTCGCTAGGTCATTATTCGAAAAAGGTGCTTCATACGAGAAGTTCAAGCAGATCATCGAGGCACAAGGTGGTGACCCCAACGTCAAACCCGATGATATACCAATTGGCGACCACACATACACTATAGAATCACCTATCGAGGGAGCTGTAACACACATAGACAACGCTGCTATAACAGCTATAGCTCGGGCAGCTGGCGCACCATTCGACAAAGGTGCTGGAGTATACTTACATGCAAAAATAGGGTATCGTGTAAATCGTGGCGACCCACTTATAACAATCTATAGCAGTAGCTCAATAAGGTTACAAGAAGCACTCAATGTAGCATCGAGATACAGTCCAATAATAGTTGAAGGAATGGTTATTAAGGTTCTACCGTGAATTTACTAAAAACAACTTTATTCTCTTAATTTAATGTTTATCTTTATTTCTTTGGGGTGTTCAGGAGCTCCATCAGTGACAAGCATTATACCTTTAATAAAGTGTACTAGCAGGTTCTCTACTCTAGGATCTACGGCTAATGGTTTGCCATCGGCTACAACCTGGACTTTTGTTGCAAGCGGGCATTCAAGAGGATCCTTCTCTCCGATAAGTATTTTCTCTGCTAATTCAAGACATGAGGATAATCCACATAGCCTACATGTTTCTTCAGGTAACAACGATGATAGTGTTGATATAGCGTCTTTGAATATAGCTTCAGCAATAGCATCTGTTTCCTCAAACAGTATGGCGTTTAATCCTTTCTCCTTTGCTTCCTCGACAAGATCAAAGTCATGGCTCACTATTAACCATAAATTCTCTTCCTCACTCCTCAATTGCTCTAGTTCTTCGGGAGTCTCAACAATTCCAATGGCCTTACCGTATCTTGAACCCTTGAATCCCTCGGCGATGACAAGTGGATAATACTTTATAATAGAAATTATCTCGTTTATATTGCCAAGAGGCTCTATGAGAACAAGTGTTACTTCAGGACTAGCTATAGCAACTGTCTCAGCACCAGCGCTCCTATAGCGGACTGCATCAGTACCTTTGTCAAGTACGTGTTCATGTGTTTGCTTTATTACTGCTAGTCTAACCCCTTTTCTAGCCAAGTGGTTAACTATTTCTTCACCGAGAGTAGTCTTACCTATACCCGAGGCAAGACCAACAATCCTATATATGGCTGTTAACCCTATAACAGGGCTTGACCCTTGGTTCAAAACGTAGCACCTCTTCCTTTAATATTATCCGTTCTACATAGTATTTAGGATACCGGGCTCATTAAGTGTAGTGATGGAAAACAACTACTTTATATTCTCTTGGTCTACTCTATTTTAACGAGGTGACCCCATATTGGCTCTCGAATATGATGTCGTTGTTGTTGGAGCTGGTGTAGCAGGATTATCTGCTTCATGGGTTCTTGCTAAGAAGGGTTTCAGAGTATTAATAGTTGATAACAAGCCTCGGGATAGAATTGGGGATAGGGCTTGTGGAGATGCTATAGGGAAACATCACTTTGATACGTTGGGCTGGGAGCCTCCAAGTGATGTTGTAAACCATTACTATAAGGGAGCGTTAGTCGTCAGTCCTAGTGAAGAATATGAGATTGAAGTGCCTGGTGAAGGAGTTAGTGTTGATAGCTTGAAGTTTGGTCAATGGCTTCTTCATAATGCTCTTGACTCCGGAGCAGAGCTCCTTGACAAACATATTGTTGTCGGCGTTAAAGTATCAGAGGACAGAGTAGAAGCCGTTTATGCTCGTGATAGAGCAAGTGGGGAACTGAAAGAGATTAAAGCAAAAGCGTTTATTGATGCAGGTGGTGCCAAGCCTGCTTTCAGATTAAAACTACCGGATAGTTGGCCTATAGCTGAGAAACCCTATATGACTGACTATAATGTCGCTTATAGAGAAGTGATTAAACCAGAGAATCCTGTTCCAGAGAAGTATAAAGACTACGTTGTTATATACATGAACCCCGAGATCGCTCCTGGAGGATACTGGTGGTACTTCCCCAAGGAAAACGGTGCTCTCGTGAACATAGGGCTAGGCGTTATATGGAGTACTGATAACTATAACCCCAAGAAAAGATATGATGAATTCCTTAAACCGAGATTTCCAGGCAAAGTAGTTCATGCAGGCGGAGGGCTAGTACCTACACGCCGCCCATTACCAACACTTGTATGGAGAAACGTGGGTGTAGTCGGCGACGCTGCATATACTGTAAATCCTGTCCACGGCGGCGGTAGGGGTTCTTCAATGCTTGCAGGAGTTATAGTCGGGAAATACATGGGTAACGCGCTGGAGGCTGGTAGGGTTGATGAGGAGACTATGTGGGAGGCAAACATAGAGTACATGAAAGCATATGGTGCAAAACAAGCCAGTCTAGACATACTAAGGATGTATTTGCAGAAACTCTCGAAGAATGACTTAGAGTTTGTGTTTAAGAAGAGAATCGTAGATGGTAGAATGATCCTAGAAATGGGTGAGAAGGGTAATCTAGCCGAAGATATTATAAGAACGCTCCGCTCGATAATAGTTCTTCTTGGAAGGCCAAGTCTTCTCAATAGACTAAGGATAATAAAGAAGTATATGGATGAAGCAAAGAAACTCTATTCAGAAGAGTATCCTGAGACACCAAGCAAACTAATGGAGTGGATGAAGCGCGTCGATAAGCTATTCAATGAATACAGGGATTACATAAGATTCGATCCAGGGCCCAAGGTGCCTTGGTAACTCTATGCGGACTAGACCTAGCCGGAACACCTAGAAGATCATCAGGTATAGCGGTCATAAGCATACAGTATGATAAAGCAAAACTGCTTGAGGTAACCACACTTTATACGGATGACGAGATATTAGATTACATACTTTCTCTAAACCCAACAGTAGTGGCTATAGATTCACCTTTATCACTTCCACCAAAGGGAAAATGGTTCAGAGATGTAGACATAGAAATGAAGAAAAGAGGATACCCTGTTCTACCACCGAGGTGGAAAAGTATGGAGATGCTTACACTAAGAGCTATAGAAATTAAAGACAAACTTGAGAATCACGGTATAAGAGTAATTGAAACACATCCCAAAAGTGCTCTCAGGTCAAGCAACTGTAGAAATGTACTTGAAGCTCTTGAAGCAGCTGGTGTAGAGTATCATATCACTAAAAAACTAAGTCGTGATGAAGAAGATGCGGTCATAGCATCTCTTGTAGCTTTGTTTTACCAGCGGGGACGGGCAGTAGTTGTGAAAAGTATTGATGGTGAAATACATTTACTACCCAAATTATGCGAAGAACAATAATCAATGTCCGGAGAATAATTATCTTCCTATATTTAAAACCACGTATTTAATACCAGTTTACTAATCATTATCTAGCTTTATCTTGTTTAAACCTATGGCTTTTATTGTATTTGCAATTGTTTTTAATACATATCTTTCAGATGTACCATCAATAAATTTATCTATTACTCTTACTCTTAGCGGGATCTTTATTTTTGCGCCGGCTGCCCTTGGGTGCCCACCTCCTCCGAGCAGTTTTGCTATTTCCCTTACGTTTACTCTCCGTGACCTCAAGCTCATTTTACCATCTTTCGATACAATACAGGCTATGTCAGCACCTAGTCTTCCGAGTATGTATGCTGCTGCGAAGCTTGTTTCTACTCCATCGTGTTTTGGCGCTACAGCTATTTTTATGCCGTCAACAATGTCTTGAACGATCTTGTCTGTAATAATATTGTATGATAAGAGTTCTCTATCTATTTTCTCTGTAACGTTTTCTGTAAACTCGGTATCCCATAGTATGCCTTTTGAGATTTTTTCTAACACATGAAGACGCCACTGGGTTGGGTCACCGCGCCTTACAAGCCTCATGTACCAAGGTCCTCTCCAATGATCGAATCTCCATAAATCTCCTGCACAAACACCTGCTACTAATTCCCTCACGAATACTTCGTCGACGTCTTTCCTAGATGGGGTACAGTATTTTGCTACGACACCTGCTGCACAAGTTGATCTATCGACAAATAACTTTACACCAGCTTCGATAAGCTTATTATACCACTCTTGATCCCAAACATGATGATCGTACCATTCTATACTAATTCCTCTTGACACAAGTTCATTGATTATCGAGACGACTTCATGTATGTTAGTGGCGTTGACGCCCATATCCATGATGACTACCTTTTCTACACTCACATTATGTAGTTTCTTGAGTTTCTTCTCAATATTGTATGGTTCTGCGAAAATTATCCTCTCGGGTTTACTTGCAGTATAGTATATGTAGATCGCTGCAGCAGCAACACCATCCATGTCGGTATGTGTTACTATGATATACCTCATGGCTATGGCACCTTGCTTGCTCCATTATGTTCTACGTGCTTTGCTCTACTATTGCTTTTCAGTCATAAATATCCTTGTAGTATTATAGGTGTAGGAGGTACAAGTATCTATGTTTATATGAGTTGCTGAAACAACATAATCATAGGGCTGGAGGATAGTGCCCGGCGCCAGACCAGACCTCTGTATTTTATGCAAGGGATACAGAAACCTTTGCGGTCTTGGATACTGCCCTCTTGTCAGAAGTCTTCGTGCTAACATACAGAGCCTCCATGGAATTGGTAACAACTTGGAGCTAACAGGCTCTACGCCTCCCTCGGTAATCGTTGGCGAGAAAGGTTATCCACGTGTAAGACTATACTATGGAGTCCCCCCGGGTGTATATGGTGAGAATGCGAAGGAGTTCGATAACCCTGTGTCATGGTTTATGAGGAAGACTCTAGGAGATATCATGGAGCTTAGGAGTAGGCTTCTTAATATAGTATTAACGGGTTATGTAAATACGCCGGAGAGACTTTATGAGAAAGAAGTTGGGCTCGCAGCTGTATCAGTAAAGCCTGTGGACACAGAAGTGTTGCTTAGCAAGAAACCGGTACCAAGAATATCCTTTGACGCCATTATACCACCTCGTGGCCCAGCTGCTCCTGCCAAGAAAGTGAGGGTTGTTGGTAACCCTGTTTTACCTAGGAAACTAGATAAAATTATATGGGATGATGTGAAGGCTTCTGATGCAGTATGGGAGCTCTATAAGAGTGGTGTAGACTTCTACACTATAACTAGAGCATTTACACTAGGCTTCATCGGGAGGAGAATGCAGAAGAAGCTGGTGCCGACGCGTTGGGGTATAACAGCTATAGACTCTTTATTAACAGAGAAAATGTTGTCAGTAATACGCAGCAAGCCCTTGATAGATAATACTATCGTGTTTTACGGCGAGTATCTCTACAACAAATACGTAATAGTATTGTATCCAAGCAGGTATACTGGTACATGGATTGAAGTATGGCACCCTAAGAGCCTATGGAACCCGAGTAGAGAGCCCAGCTGGCTTATAGTTACTGAGTCTTTCAGCGGGAAGTTATCAGTTATGGACGGAGGCTACTTGGCTGCACGTACCAGTGTTGTCGAGTACCTCTATAGTATTGGGAGGCAGGCTGGAGTAGTTATTCTCAGAGAGGTTATGCCACAATACATATTCCCTGTAGGCAACTGGCAGATAAGAGAAACAGTGAAGTATGCATTGAAGAAACAACCTGTTCTCAAGAATCCTAAGCCTGATGAACTACGAGGTTTCATAAAGAAGAACATGAAGGTGCCGGATAAAATAATTGATGTTGTATTGAAGAAAGTCTACAAGGTAAAACATGCAGCTATTGATGAATGGTTTTGATTACTCCTATCTACTAAATACGTGTACTACAAACATTACTTTCTAAGGATAAACCCTAACCTATGTTTGGTGTTGTTTATGGATGTAGAACTCAAGGAATATGGTAGCTTTACTCAATTCCTAGAAGATTTAAAAAACCGAGAAAAAGCGATTAGAGAACATATGAGTGTTTTAAAGGAGCTAATGGAGACGGTTAAACAGAGGGCTGAAGCTGAAGAGAAGCTCATTAACATGTTAAAAAACATTATTGGTGAAGACAAGTTCTTTGGGAATAAGATGATTAATGTAAACGGTATGAGAATAATAATAAATCCTGGCCCACGTAGCCGTTATACATTACTTGAAGAAACCTACCGGAGACTCAATAAAGTACTAGAAGGCCTTGCTATGTTGATGGGTATCATTGATAAACTAGCTAAGGTTGATGTCGAAGTAAA
Source organism: Desulfurococcaceae archaeon MEX13E-LK6-19 (assembly GCA_029637525.1). Taxonomy (NCBI): domain Archaea; kingdom Thermoproteati; phylum Thermoproteota; class Thermoprotei; order Desulfurococcales; family Desulfurococcaceae; species Desulfurococcaceae archaeon MEX13E-LK6-19. Next base: position 1,796,534 of record CP072660.1, on the reverse strand, counting down.
GATCACTGTGTTCTATGAAAATGGTTTACCTAAAGATATTATAGTTGATTTTTAAGAACGCAATTTTACTAGTCCGATACCCTTTAATTCCCTGTTCTAGATAGTTCAGTAGGGCTTTATGGATAGAGTACATGTCATTGATAATCCTTTGGCAAAGTACTATCTAACCTTATTGCGTGACAGAAACACTAGACCCGATAAGTTTAGAGAATACATGAGGATTCTCGGTAACTACATGGGCTTCGAGATATCGAGATTTCTAGACTGGCAGGAAATCAGTGTAGAAACACCATTATCAACGGCTAAGGGTGTAAAACCTCGTGGAAAACTATTAATCGTGGCAATACTTGGCGCCAGCATACCAATGGCGATAGGGTTACTAGAGACACTCCCATGGGCTGGCCTAGGTCTTGTAGCTGCCCGAAGAATAGAGGAAAACAATGGAGTACGTATTGAAGTCTACTATAAGAGGCTGCCAAAAGAATTAACCAATTATACAACCATCGTAACAGATCCAATGCTTGCCACTGGGAAGACAATGGATGTAGTTCTAAGTCTTCTTGAAGAAAGCGGTGTCAAGAAAATTATTGTAGGAACAATAATATCGAGTAGACCAGGAATAGAATACATCACTACGAGACACCCCAACGTAGACATTGTAACATACGCTATAGACCCTATACTCAATGATAAGTGGTTCATTGTACCAGGTCTAGGCGATGCAGGAGATAGATCATTAGGTGTTGTTTTCTAAGAAAAAGCATAAAATACCATATAATGATGTCTTCTGATTTTTATTTAAAATTAAGCTAGACGTGTTTATTTGCCTGTCTTTAACTGGTACAAACTTAAAAACTTAAAGAATATGTTTTATTGCTCAAAGTACCTGGGATAAGAAAGGGTGGTATTAGTGGTTTCAGTGATTAGCTTAGATATGGGTTGTACTTTATTTTGGGAGCGTGGATGCGAAGTTGGATGGATGAAACATACATTGTATAAGTCTGCTGAAGCTGTTGCGAAAACTCTTGTAGAGCTTGGTTACAATGTCAGTGTTGATGATGTATATGGTGTTTTGTATAATATAGCTGAAGAACATATGCGTACTTGCCCTGAACGAGAAATATGGCACTTGTATAGAATTCATATAGTGCTTTCACGTCTCGGTATTATACCTAAGCCCCGTCTTGTTCAGAGACTTTATGAAAGCTATGTTAATAGTATTGTGAATGAGCTTGTTTTTGAGGAAAAATACCGGGATGTCTTAAGAAGACTTAAGGAACGCGGTTACATGATAGTCTTGTCAACTGATACAGGTAGTCACGATATACCTTTGAGACTCGTTGACAAAGCTGGTATAGGAGATTACATAGATTTTATTCTAAGTAGCCAACTCATAGGATACACCAAGGCGTCGCAAGTATTCTTCCAGAATTTAATCAACCTGACAGGTGTCGACGCCAAAGAAATAGTTCATGTAGGGGATAATGTTTATAGAGACTATGAGGTACCTAGAAGTCTCGGCATAAAAACTGTGTTATACAAGAAGAATGGGTGTAGTGATGAAGATCCAGAGCCTTGTATTAGTGATTTAGGTATTCTTTTGGAGCTATTAGAAAAACTATAGGGTGTTTCTTATGGTGGAGTACACTATATCCATTAAGCCTATAGGTGTAGTGCATGTTGATGCCAGTGATGAAGAAGTAAAAGAAGCATGGTTTAAAGGAGGGTTACGTGGTATTGTAGAGGTTTATCCGGAGTACGAGAAGGGTCTACAAGGTATTGAAGGTTTTTCACATATACTACTGGTTACATGGCTTCATAAAGTACGTCCTGAACAAAGATGTGTACTAGTGGTTAAGCCAAGGAGGTTCTTAAGGCTAGGGTTTAGCCCTGAAGAACTACCAGTTATGGGTGTTTTTGCTAGCGACTCACCTCATAGACCCAATCCTATAGGATTAACTGTGGTGAAGTTAGTTGAGAAGAAAGGAAGATTCCTATACGTAGATAATCTTGATTTATTCGATGGAACACCTGTTCTCGATATAAGGGCGATCACTCCAGATTTCTGCCCACAAGAAATCAATGTTCCACAATGGTTTAGAGAATTTAAGGAAAAAGTAAAAGAAAAGACTGGAGAATACTATCCGATTTAGTGTTTTTAATCAAAATCTTTTACTGTAACATTTGCTCCTTGTAGCTCAAAAAACTTCTTGATAGCGTTTAAATCCGTTCTACTAAGCGGCTCGCCCTTGATACTTATCTTGATGCACATGCCTTCGCCAGCTGGTCCCGGCCCACCTTCGAAGCTAACTAATAGTCTTCTATTCTTTGTTTCTATGTAGTCCCTAAGATTGTAGAGTATGGTGTATGACTTTATGTGCGTGTCTATACCAGTTATGCTTATTTCTTCCGGGGTTATCAGTACTCTAAGCTCCATGGTTATCAGTCTCCATGTATACTTACGTTTAGAACAAGTTTATAAGTAGATGAGAAAGAGGGAAAAGGAAAGGAGAATAAAAAAGAAATTATATTGAAATTAGAATTTTATTAATCCACGCTTCTTGAGTTCTAGGTATATCTTGTGTGGCGTTATTGGTAGCTCGAAGAAGTGGATTCCTAGTGCGTGTGATATAGCGTTTGCTATTGATGGTGCTATACCGTTTATTGATGGTTCTCCAAGTCCTTTCGCACCAAATGGTCCGCGTTTGTATCCTGACTCTACGAATATTGGTATGATTTCTGGTGCATCCTTTATTGTTGGTATGTAGTATGTTGATAGGTTCGGGTTCCTTACGACACCGTCCTTGTCATGTATTATTTCCTCCATTATAGCATAGCCCATGCCCTGTATGGCACCGCCTTCGGCATGTAGTTCTGCTCCCACGGGGTTGATTACTTTGCCTATATCGTATGCTGTAATGATCCTGTCTACTTTAATTGCGCCAGTCTCCATGTCTACGGTTACTTCAGATATTATTGCACCGAACGTGTAAGTTATGTATGGTTCTCCCTGTCCTGTCTCTTCTTCCCATCTAGCAGGTGGTGCACGGTAGTATCCGAATTCTTGCAGTGGTACTCCGTCCCAGAAGCTCTGTTCTACAACGGCTTGCCATGTGGTCTTCTTGTTTGGATCGTTACGGCAGTATACTTCGGGTGCTCTGATTACTATGTCATCTGGTTTACAGCCAAGCATTCTGGCTGCTACTTCATTGAGTCTCTTCCTGAGCTTGTATGCTGCCACGAGTGTAGCATTACCGCCCATTACTGTAGCTCTTGATGCTACTGTTGGACCGGCATCGGGTGTGCTAGCTGTATCCGGCTGCTCGATCTTGAAGTAGGATGGTGGTACACCAAGGATTTCTGCGGCAATAAGTACTAGTCCCCATAGTGAGCCCTGTCCCATGTCCATGAGCCCTGTTCTGAACGTTATTGATCCGTCTCTGTTGATGATTAATGTGGCGCTTGAATAGTCTGCTCCCTCAACACCAATCGAGTTGCCATGCCACATTAGTGCTACGCCAATACCTTTCCTTATGGTTCCTGTCTGGTTGCTGTAGAGTTTCCTCTTGTTGTACCAATCAGCAGCTTCAACAGCCTTCTTTAACGCCTCTTCTAGCCCAACGCCATGTTCTGATGTTAATAGCTGGCCATGTACTGTTTTATCGCCCGCTCTCAAGAGGTTCTTTAGCCTTAGCTCAACAGGGTCCATCTTTAGTTCTTCAGCTAGTATGTCCATCTGTCTCTCAACAGCGAAGTGTATTTGTGGGTTTCCGAATCCACGGAATGCACCACTATATACTGTGTTGGTGTAGACGGCTAGTGTATCGATCCTCGCATTCTTCACTTTATATGGTCCTGTTGCGTGTACTGTTGCTCTCCAGGCAACGAATGGTCCTAGGCTAGCGTAGCCTCCGGTGTCAAAGACTATGTGGGCTTCTACAGCTAGTAATGTACCATCCTTCTTGGCGGCATGCTTGTACCACATTACTGCTGGGTGTCTCTTGCTATGGCCTATCATGCTTTCTTCACGTGTATGTACTACTATTGCTGGTCTACCTGTGAGGTATGCTGCGAGAGCGGCTTTTGCACCAATCTCGTTGACCACGTCTTCTTTACCGCCGAAACCACCGCCTACAGCAGGTACTATGACTCTAACCTTGTTTTGAGGCATGTTGAGTACTTTGGCTACAGCTCTTCTTACATCGAATGGACACTGTGTTGACGCGATTATAGTTATGCCTCCATCAGGCTCTGGTATGGCTAGTGCTGCCTCGGGCTCTAGGTAGGCGTGTTCTTGCATTGGTGTCTTGTACTTGTTTTCAACGATGACGTCTGCTTTCTTGAATGCCTTGTCTACATCGCCAGCCCTGATCTTGAAGTGTGCCACTATATCGCTGTCTCTCTCCTCATGAATTCTCTCATGGGGTTTCTCCTTTAGTGTCATGATGTCGATTATTTGTTCTACATCGGTGTAAACCGGTAGTGGCTCGTATTCCACACGTACTAGTTCGCCAGCTTCTCTAGCTATGTATGGGTCTTCGGCTACGATTAGTGCTACTGTGTCGCCGATGTACCTTACTTTCTTTTCAGCAATAAGTGGCTGATCCGGTATAACGTAGCCTACATCGTTTACTCCAGGTATGTCCTTTGCAGTGATTACTCTGAGTACTCCTGGATACTTGGCTGCTTCACTAACGTCAATGCTTTTTATCCATGCATGGGCGTACTTTGTTCTGACACTATAAACCCATACGAGGTTCTTGTAAAGTTTGATGAAGTCAGCTGTAAACATTGCTTTGCCAGTGATCTTTGTGATGGCATCCCATCTAATTGAGTGTTTGCCTACATAATATAGTGGCTTGCCTTTGAATTTCTCAAATATTTCTTCTACAATACGTACATACTCAGGAGCCTTGGCCATAATCTATCACCCCTCCAAGATCTTACCTGGTTCAGCTTCTTTTACGTCAAAATAGATCTTTCCTTCTTTAATGTACTTGACAGCAAGTTTTACTGCTTTGATGAATCTTAGGTAGCTTCCACAACGACATAGTTGTCCCTCAAGTATGTCCTTGATGTCCTCGTCTGTGGGGTCTGGTATCCTGTCAAGAAGATATTTTGTTGCGAGAATCACTCCTGGGAAGCAGAATCCACATTGCATTCCAAGAGTGTCTATAAGGGCTTTCTGTATTGCATGTAGTTTGCCTTCAGGCGCTAATCCTTCGAGGGTTAGTATTTTGCTTCCATTAGCTCTGTAGGCTGGTATAAGGCATGATGGCACAAGCTTGCCGTCCATAATGATTACACAGGAACCGCATTCGCCACGTCCACATCCTTCTTTGACGCTTGTTAACCCTAGTTTGTATCTTAGTACATCTATTAGTCTTTCATATGGTTTTACTGTGATGGTGTAGTCTTTGCCATTGACGTTAAGGGTTATAGTGATGTCAGGGTATTCTTGTTGTGATTTAGACTCAGGACCAGACATTATCTAAGCACCCCCTATCACACGATCTTTTATTAAGAAGAGCGCTCTTTTCATCAATACTTTTGATAGATGTAGTCTGTACTCTGCTGGTGCACGGTAATCGCTTATTCTCTGCATTTCGTTTTCAAGTACTTTGAATGCTTCTAGGATCGTGTCCTCACTAAGGTTCTTGCCTTTAAGGAATTCTTCTGTCTTGTAGGCTCTACCAGGATATGGTTTGCCAGTGCTGTCAAAGCTAAGCCTTACATCGGCTATTTTATCGCCGTCGAGAGCCATGTATGCTGCTGCAACAATGTAGCCCATTGCATGACCATGTCTACGGTCGAGCTTTAGTAATGCTGTTGAAGAATTGTCGGGAAGCTCCTTAAACCTTATCTCGGTGATCATTTCCTCGGGTTTCCTGTTGAGCTTCCTTATATCGAGGTAGAGGTCAGGTATCTTAACCCATCGTTCGCCGTTGATACTTGATAGCTTTACTTCTGCGTCAAGCGCTAGTAATAGTATGGCGGCATCAGAAAGTGGATGTGCTGTACCAATATTTCCTCCTATAGTAGCTAGGTTTCTGAGGTATGGTGTGGCAAAATGCTTGTACAGATCAACGAAGCCAAGATATTTTTTCTCCTTGCCTAGAAAGCTATTGTATAGTTCTTCAATAGTTGTCATAGCCCCTATTTTGATGTACCCGTCTTCTCTCTTAACGTATGTTAGTTCTTTCTTAATGGACCATAGGTCTAGCATTAGCTTTGGCTTGATAACACCTGTTCTCGCAAGAACTAGTACATCAGTACCTCCTGCCAGTATTGTTGCTTCATTTCCTTTTTCTGCAAGGAATTTTAATGCATCATCAAGGCTTGATGGTATATACACGTTGAACCTTATTATAGCTCATCACCTACTCTACTTGACTATACTCAAGAGATACTCTGCCGTGTATCAAAAAATATGTTAGTAATGGCAGGAATAAAAACAATTTCGATAATTAATATACAGGTATAAATGTCAATATAGGAAACATATAAAAATCAGATATAACAGGATAATACCATTGTTATGTAGAGATCGAATATTAGGGAACAAGTAAATAAATAATACTAATGGTTTATGGTTTATCTTTGAACAAGTCTTCTCTCATTAGTATGTTTAGCGTTTTATATTCTTCTTTTTCGCTATTGTTCAGCCATGCTATGGCTTGTGCTGCTATGCTGACAGCTATTTCTTCAGGTGTTTTTGCTCCAATGTCTATTCCTATTGGTGCCCTCACTTTCTTCCTTAGGTCTTCGGGTTTCACACCTTCTCTTATAATCATTTTAGCATACTCTATGACCTTCCTTTTGCTACCAAGCACTCCTATGAATCCAGCTTTCGACTCAACTGCTTTCTTTAGTACAGGTACATCTACATTTGTCTCGCCATGAACTATAAAGACCATGTCTATAGGTCTTGCATTTTCTTTTATGTACTCACCTATTTCCTCAGGTGTTCCATGGTAGAGTTCAGCATAGGGGAAGACCTCTTTCTTTAATAACTCTCTGTTCGGATCTAGTGCAACTATTTTTGCTCCAATAAGATTCATTATATCGGCTAAAGGTTTCCCTATCTTACCTACACCAACTATGAACGCTGTTGGCTTGGGTTTAAGCACGTCAAAGAAGACGGTCACAGTACCACCACACAATAACCCAGTCTCGTGAACACCTTTTTTCTCGGGTTCTTCTGTGCCAGTGAAAGAGTATTTTTCTAGGCGAGACTTTCCTTCCTTAATGGCTTGAAGTGCATGAGATACAACCATTCTCTCAAAGGGGCCACCACCAAGAGTACCATAGTATCTCCCGTCTTCGAGAACAACTATTTTCGCTCCAGGGCCACGCGGGCCACTACCTATCTTCTCGACAATAACAGCAATACATACTCTCAAACCTTGCTCCAGGGCTTCAACAGCTTTTTCGAACAAGTCCTTGTCAGACACAAATTTGGGATACATAACCTTGCTCCTCAAACCCATTGTCTTCTAGGTTATTTTCTAAGCTCGAATTCCTTAAATATACTAGCCAGGATGTCAAAGAGTTTTTGTTTAGACACATAGTAAAACCTATACTTTCCCTTAATGATCTGTTCTACAATGCCATGCTTCCTTAAGATACTCAAGTGATGGGAGACGAGAGTCTGGTCTAGGCCAAGGAGTGATGCTAGGAAGCAGACAGGCATAGGTTTCTGGAGAAGTAAATAAATGATCTTAAGTCTATTGGGGTTAGATAACACGCTAAATATGTTAGCGTACTCATTAATCTTAGCGTCACTAGGAAGAAACACTTCTTCATCAAGTTCTTCTTTATATTGTTCAGTAAGATCTTGGCATTTGTTGTCGGCAACAAGTTTTTCCAAGATCTCTCGGATTTTTGGCATAAAGTACACCTTGTATATACCTTATCGTTGAAAAGGTAATATTTTTATTCTTTCAAATGAAATATAAATCATATGAAAAACCTTACAAGGGAGGTAGTTCATGGAGGTTCCAGTAATAGGGAAGGATGTGCTGAGCAGAACAATAAAAGACTTTTCTAACACAAAATGGTGGAACATTCCACGGAAGGAAATACCATGGTATCCACGGATAGACTATGAGAGATGTATTGGTTGTGGATTATGTTTTCTAACGTGCTCAGGTAGAGTAGTCTATGACTGGGATCCTAAAGAAAATAAACCAATAGTAGCTAGACCATACAACTGTATGGTGGGATGTGATACATGCGCTAAACTTTGCCCCAGAGACGCCATATCATTCCCTCACCTTAGCGAACTAAGAAAGTGGAGAGATAAAGCAAATGCAGTACGGTTAGCTAAAGAGAAGATTGAGAAGATATTTAGCGGAGACTCCAACATTAGACAATAGCATTTAATTTGTTTACTCTTGTGACCAAAGCACTATTCCTTAAATACTATCGTTTTGTAGAGTTTTTCCAGACAATGAGACTGGGGTCTAGATATTGGCTAGAATTATGGGCGGCCAGTTTATTTCATGTATAGTTCTTGCTGCTGGAGAGTCGACGAGATTTCCTGGAGGAAAGCTTGTTCAGAAAATAAGAGATAACGGCGTAGAGAAATCTTTGTTGAGATACCTTATTGATAAGTATCTTAGATATGATGATGTTGATGAAGTAGTGGTTGTTGTCGGCCATGATTTTACTAATATAATTAGAGCTGTTGGTGATACTGGTGTTAAGTATGTGTATAATCCAGATTACTATAAAGGCATGTCTTTCTCGGTGAAAACAGGTGTTGCAAGTGTCTTGAAGTATAGTGACATAGTTATAATCCATCCAGGCGATGTCCCGTTTATCAAAGAAAGCACTATAGGAGAACTATTGAACAAGGCGATTGAATTATATCGTAGTGGAAAAGACTTTATCTTACTGCCAAGATACAATGGGAAAGGAGGACATCCTCTTATGGTTTCGAGGAACCTAGCTAAACATATACTGGAGATAACCGAGGAAGAACGTGGTTTGAAAGGCTTTCTACGTAGATTTACCACCTATAAAATATACATTGATACAGATGATTTTGGTGTAGTATACGATATTGATGAACCAAAAGATCTGGCTGAAGCAGAAAACTTGTTCGGCATAAAATGGATTAGGTGAAAGAGTACTACTCTTTTGTTTTCTTAAAGTACTCGCCGACGTATCTTCCCATACCAGGTTTTCCTACGAGTTCACGGTCTTGTATAAGCAGTTCTCCATTGACTATAACGTGGCGCGGCCATCCACATAGCTCGACGCCTTCCCAGGGACACCAGTCTACTTTATGGTGCAGCTTAGCTGGATCTACTTTTTCGCAATAATCTACATCTAATACAACAAGATCAGCATCACTACCGGGTAGTATGGCTCCTTTCCTGGGATAAAGCTTCATTATCTTGGCAGGATTTGTAGAGACTACCTCAACGAACCTGCTGAAGCTTATTCTTCCCTTCTTCACACCAAAAGTGTAAGTGAATGGTATTATCAGCTCTATTACTGGAAGACCTCCCCATGCACTCCATACATCTACTTCTTTCTCATTCCTAGGAGCCGGGGCATGGTCACTCGCTATAGCATCTATTACACCAGAGGCTATAGCATCCCATAACCCCTCTACATCGGCACCAGTCTTTATCGATGGAGCACACTTTAGGTAGTTACCCCATTTCTCCACATCTTTTCTAGTGAAGAATAAGTATTGGGGGCAGGTCTCGGCGGTTAGTTTCACACCCTTCTTCTTGAAATACGCTATTCTCTCGGCACCAAGTTTCGATGTAACATGGACAATATGTGTATGAGCCCTAGTGACCATAGCGTAGAACCCTATCTTTGATATGGCAGCTGCTTCAGCAACATCGCTACGTGCCTCGTGGTGAGCCAGTGGATCCGTCCTGTTCTTCATCTCCTCAAGACCTCTATCAATGAGAGCATCATCTTCGGCATGAACCATTACGACGCCATCGACACTACGTACAAGATCCATTATCTTAAGTATAGCGTGGTCACTAGCACCCCAGGGCTTGAGTGTAAACACCTTAAATCCTATGACACCGTGTTCTGCAAGCTCTGGTATAGCAGTCAAGTTCTCGTCTTTCATCATACCAGCATGGATGCCGAAGTTGACATACGAGTCCTCCAGACCCTTCTTAACCTTGAGGTATAGTTTCTCTATGTTGTCAACAAACATTCTAAGAGGCATATCAAAAACAGTTGTTATACCTCCATAGCCAGCTGCTAAACTACCTGTACGCCAGTCTTCATGATGAGTATAATCGGGATCGTATATGTGTGCATGAATGTCTATACCTCCTGGTATAACAGGCTTATTTTCGGCATCAATAATGGTTTCAGCTCTACTCAGTAATGGCTCATGGTTTTTTGTAATAGATTTGACGACACCGTTTTCCACGTAGATAGAGGCTTCAACGGGTTCTCCATTAATAAATACTCTAGCGTTTTTTATAAGTAATGAAGACAATACCAAGCATCCTCCCTACGGTTATAGAGTAAAGATTCTCTTCAACTAATAGGATACATTAAGATTCTTAAATAATCTTACCAGCTTGCTAAGATCACTGTAGCCCATGGAGGTGTAAAGCATGTATTTCTATCACTTGAAGAAATGAGAAGGAAAGGAAAAAATGTATGTTACTTCTTTTCAACAACTTCTATTATGGGGTCGACTATTTTCGCGTTGAATACATCGACGAGACCTTTATCTGTTACACGTAGCTCTGGTATCACGGGTAAGGCTAGTAGTCCTAGTGTCATGTGTATATTATTGAAGTCTACTCCAAGTTTCTTCAAGTTCTTCTCTACGTCCTTGAGCTCCTTGTAAACAGTCTTGTAGTCAGCATCACTTACAAGTCCTGCTATTGGTAGTCTAACAACAGCTTTGACCTTGCCTTTAACAGCAACAACGATTCCACCTCCTGTCTCGACAACTTTCTTTATCGCGACAACCATGTCACGTGGATTAGTGCCAGCTACTATGAGGTTGTGTGTGTCATGTGCTATTGTCTGTGCTATAGCGCCTTCTCTTAGTCCAAGTCCTTTGACAAAACCTCTGCCTATGTTTCCTGATGCATGATGTCTATCGAGAACAGCGATATAAGCGATGTCTTCTTCGGGGAGTGCCTTGAGGTAACCGTCTTCTATTGGTACTTCTGTTTTCTCCCATTTGGTTAATGCACTGCCCGGGATTGCTTTGATTAAGTTTATTTTTGCTAAGCCTTTCTCAATAGGCGCTTTTATCAGTAGCTCATGTGGTTCAGGTATTTTCTTCAAGTTTATTGTCTTCCTTGCCTTCTCTGGATACGTGTACTCACCATCTGCCTTAAAGAGCCATTTACCATTGTCGTAAACTAGTTTGCCTCCAATAATAGTCTTGGAGATCTGGATTTTCTCTATGCTCGGTACCAAGAGTATATCGGCGTATCTACCAGGGGCTATCATACCTATCTTGTCGTCGAGTCTTAGGTGTTCGGCAGCATTTATTGTTACCATTTGGATTGCCTTGATGGGATCGATTCCATATTCTATTGCCAGATTAACTATATAGTCCATGTAACCTTTCTCAACAAGATCCTCAACACTTATGTCATCGGCAGCTAATGTGAGCCTACGTGTATCGATCTTGTACTCTGTCACCAGTTTAGCTAACTCCTTCAGGTTCTTCCATGCACTCCCCTCTCTCATGAAGACATACATTCCTTTCCTAAGCTTTTCGAGAGCCTCGTCGGCAAATGTTGATTCATGGTCGCTGCTTATACCTGCTACTAGGTATGCATCAAGTTTTTCTCCACGGATAAGAGGGGCGTGTCCGTCGACTACTTTATGGGCTAGTTTGGCGGCAGCAATTTTTACCAGTATTTCTGTGCGGGCATCCCATACGCTAACTATATCCATTACTTCGCCTAAACCAATGATCCCGGGGTCTTGCATTAATACTGCTACTTGTCCGGAGTCAATGCGTTGTCCACCACTATCAACGCCGTAGCTGGGGTCTACTGCTGGTACACAGCTTGGTACCTCGAAGAAGAATCTGACGGGTGTGTATCTACTCTCCTCTATAAAATAGCGTATACCATCGACACCTAGTACATTCCCTATTTCATGTGGATCGGCTACAACGGTTGTGACGCCATGCATCGCAGCTAGTTTACCGAATTCTCTAACATTAAGCATACTGGATTCTATGTGTACATGCGTTTCTATGAACCCAGGTAGTGCATAGTATTTCTTGCCGTCTATGATTTTTGTCTTTGGCCCGATGTATTTGTCAAGATCTTTTATTTGGTCTACCCTGACTATGTGTCCATCGTATACTACTATGTCTATGTTCTCGAGGATTTCCGCTGTGACAACATTTACTAGTTTCGTGTTCTTGATCACTAGATCGGCCTTTATTTCTCCTAAAGCGGCTTTTATCAATTTACGTGGTCTCTCTAGAAGGCTAAACAATAGTGTATCACCCAGCCATAACCAGACGTGTATTTACTTTAATTATAGTCTTCCAGCAAATTAAATCTATCAGTGATGAAGTATTTCCACAGCAGAACACAACACCATCAACGGGTAGGACTCTTTTTTCTCGAGAGAAACTAGTTTAAACAGGGTGTGATACCCTAATGGCTGATATCTATATTCGTGGAGGATGGGTTATCACTCTTGATAAAGAAAGACGTATCATAAGAAATGGCGCGGTAGCTATTGATGACGAAGTTATTGTTGCTGTTGGTAAGAGAGATGAGTTAGACAAGGACTACAAGTACCATAGCGACATAGTAATTAATGCTACTAGAGACATTATCATGCCAGGCTTGGTTAACACGCACGTTCATATGATGCAGGCTCTTCTACGTGGATGCGCCAACTATGTAACGCTTATAGACTGGCTCACTAAGAGAATATGGCCTCTCCAAGGAAACTACACGCCAGATGAAGCGGTGGTTAGTGCTAAACTAGCTGTTCTCGAGATGATCAAGAGTGGTACAACAACATTCCTGGAAACAGGTCTCGTGGGGAGATACGGGCCAGATCGTATCATAGAAGAGGTTATCAAGCCAAGTGGTATAAGAGCGGCGTTGGCAAGACATGTCATGGACTTAACTGGCTATGCCCTGGAAGAGAATGCTCTCCATCCCGGTTTAATAGAGGATGGAGACACGAGCTTCAATGACACCGTTAGGCTTTACAACAAATACCATGGATGGAGAGACAGGATCTGGATATGGTTTGGTCCTAGAACACCTGGAGCGGTATCACCAGAGCTATACAGGAAAATAGCTGAGAAAGCCCGTGAGCTGAAAACAGGTATTACAATGCATCTAGCTGAAGTACGTGAAGACGTCGAGTATACAGTCAAGAAGTTTGGTAAGAAACCTGTTGAATTCGCGCATTGGCTGGGACTAACAGGGCCAAATGTTGTTCTTGTTCATGTGATATGGGTTGATGATAACGAGATAAGATTGCTTGCGGAGACAAAAACCAGTGTAAGCCATAATCCATGTAGTAACATGAAACTAGCCTCCGGCATGGCTAGAGTAAGCGATATGATTAAGGCGGGAGTCAACGTCGCCCTAGGCACCGATGGGGGGCCAAGCAACGATACCTATGACTTGTTGCGTGAAATGAAGTATGCAGCGCTCTTGCAGCCAATAAGAACAGGTGACCCGAGAGCAATACGTGTCGAAGAAGTAATAGAGATGGCGACGATAAATGGTGCAAAAGCACTCATGCTAGAACACATGATTGGTAGTATAGAAGTTGGTAAGAAAGCAGACATCATCACTATTGACTACTGGAGACCCCACCTAAAGCCGCTGAACAACCCATTATCGCATCTAGTCTACTCTGCGTCAGGTCATGACGTTAGAAACGTTATCATCGATGGCAAACTCGTAATGTATGAACGTAAAGTATTAACAATAGATGAAGAAGAAGTTCTTAATGAAGCAGACAAAGCAGCATATAAACTCTACGAGAGAACGGGTATCTGCAAAGAAGTAGAGACAATCTGGGAAATAATATAAACATTACTTTCTTTTGTGTCAAACATTTTTTGCCAACTCTATTTTTATTTACTCGCGCCATGCATAGATTAACTAAGAGACGTCTACCTGGCAGGGGTGTATTGTTATGAAGCATTTAGTAACAGATCTTAGTGGCAAAGACCTTATATCAACTCTCGACTGGAGCGTAGACGAGATTAGAATAGCGTTAAACCTAGCCAAAGAACTAAAATGGAGATACCATTACTTCGGCCTACAGGATATACCAAGAATACTAGACAGGAAAGTATTCTTCATGCTATTCTATGCCCCATCAACTAGAACAAGAGCAGCATTCGAAGCAGCAATGGCAATGCTTGGCGGACATGCAGCATATATTGAGGCCAAGACCACCAGGCTTGCTGTCGGCGAGAAGAAAGTTGGTGAAGCGGACAAGGATGTTGCTGTAATGTATGAGAGGTATGGACACGGTATTGGTATACGTATACTAGACAAAGCAATAGACTATGTGTATGGACGTGGTAATGCTGTACTCCAAACATATGCTAAACATGCACGTGTACCAGTAATCAATATGGCTGACGACAAGTTCCATCCAACACAGGGACTAGCAGACCTCATGACATTCGAGGAGAGATTTGGTAAGATACAGGGCAAGAAATATGTTGTAATGTGGGCCTACAGCCCAGAAATACGTGGATGGTGTAGCGTACAAGAAGACATAATCTTGTTCACGAGATTCGGCGTAGACGTGGTTGTAGCTAGGCCACCAGGCTTTGACCTAGACCCCAAGCTAATGGAGATAGCGAAGAAGAACGCTGAGGAGAGTGGTGGAAGCCTAGAATTCACAGACAATCTCGAAGAAGCACTACGTGGAGCACACGCCGTATTCCCCAGAAACTGGGCATCACCCAAACTAGTAGAACTAGGCTACAGCAAGTTCAAAGACGAAGAACTAAAAATCTACGAGAAATACAAACACTGGAAAGTAACAAGACAGCTCATGGACCTCATGGACAAACACGGAGTACTAATGCACGTACTACCAATATTCCGTGGGTACGAAGCAGACGACGATGTCATAGACGACCCCAAGAGATCAATAATCTACGAACAAGCAGAAAACGGATTATGGACAAAAGCAGCAGTACTAGCACTAACACTATACGGAGTAAAGTAATCTATTTATTTTTTTCTTTCTCTTTATACTTCATCTTATGTTTTATACAAGAGTTTTATGATTACTATGATTATTGTAATGATGAATACTAATGCGATGAGAACTCCGTTTTCAGGAGCTGGCGTAGGATCATTAGTAAATAATATGTCGGCGTAGTAATCTACATTGTTGTCACTTACTTCCTGAGGTGTTGTGAGTAAAGACATTGCGTCAACAGCATCAGAAACAGTGGGGTCGCTACCAGTAGGTCCTAGATATTCGATTACGAGACCATTGGAATCCATGCCCGTAGTTATGACTTCAATTCTTAAATAATTTCCATTTGCAAAATAGACTGACGGATCTATCCCAAGATCACTCCAAGCTATTGCAGCTTCTACAGTGTTGTATACACTACTTGCTGCAAAAACCGAGTTAACTGATGATACATCGTTGTACTGTGTATCTAAAATGTCCAGAGGGCTTCCTCCATTACTCACAGTAACCCCATCGCCATGAATAAGTACTCCATCTGCAACAGTACTTACTGATAAACATATTACTATCTGTCTTTCCCAATTTGCATCACCTGAACTAGCGACATAGGTTTCACTGGCATAGGCAAAATCATTGTTTCCGCTACCTGTAGTATGATCAATGTCTATCGTTATGAAAATTCCTGGCTCGCCTGACTGACCTAATGATGTAAGATTAGAAAACTTTATCAATAAAAACAAATGTGTACTATTTGACGTAACTCTTATCTCTGTTATATCAGCACCCGTTATATCAACATTGGGTACATCCTGAACATCATTTACTGCATCACGCCATATCCATTCTCCATTGCTGTACGTGTAATTATTATCAGTCGAAGGAGGTATACCTACCCAATCACTCGGATCGCCATCTATGGTTCTAGTTGCGTACAGGTTTATCCTAAGACCTTTAGTGATGATAATATTTGTTGTAATTGTCATGCTGGCAAGTAATATGGTCAATATTAATAATATAATTAGTTTATGCAAAATAGATCCCCTTAGATAATACTTTTGTACTATCTATTCATTGGGTATTACGTAACGGTAATACTATATAAAGGACTATATAAGAGAGAAGATGAACGATATAATTCCTGGAGTTACTGTATTTATGGTATGATGAGTTACCTCCTCGCTGGCTGATTTCGGGGTGACGAGTGTCGCCCTCTCTGACCGTTGCAGGTTTTCGTTATCTTTTTCAAGTTTATTAATAGGTGTTATAATGAATCCTGGGTTATTGTAATACTGTAGACATAATGGTGTTAAATGGTGTTTATTGTTGGGTGTTTTTATCGGGGTATTTTATGATGAAAGATTTTATATTTCCTCCACATACTATTTTCTTCTTGAACTATATTGTGGGAGGCTGGGTGTATGACTGATCTCCCATGGTATGTAGGCTACTTTTCTGGTAAGCACTGGCTAAGAAACATCGACTATAGCATCGATGATATCTTCAAGGTACTAGAGGCTGCTAGAGACCTTAAGAACAAGTTCCATCTAGGTGTGGAGACACCTTATCTCAAGGGCAAGACGCTATACCTAATATTCTACAACAAGAGCCTTCGTACCAGGAACAGTTTCCAGACTGGTATCTATCAGCTAGGTGGACAGGGCATCTATATTGCTCCAGACCAAGTCTATACTCCAACACTACCAGAAGACATGGTTCCATACCAGACAGAAGCTATACGTGACGTAGCCAGAGTCCTAAGCAGGTATGGTGACGGTATAGCCATACGTATCTATGGCAAACCAGCTAAGTGGATTATCGGTCGTGGGCACAGGATCATACAGGAGTTCGCTAAATGGGCTAGCGTCCCAGTACTAAACATGGAGGACGATCTCTACCACCCATTCCAGGCACTAGCAGACGCTATGGCAGCACTCGAGGCCCTAGGATGGCCTAAGAGCCTTAAGGGCAAGAAGTTCGTTGTAAGCTACGCATACTCCGGCGGACTCAAGCCACTAGCTGTACCACAGAGTGTTGCACTAATAGCAGCTATGCTAGGAGCAGACGTCTACATAGCACACCCACCAGGCTTCGAGCTACTAGACGATGTAATCAACAAAGTCAGAGAGTACGCTAAAGAATACTGGGGCAGCGAGTTCAAGATAGTCCACAACATGGACGAGGCATTCGAGGGAGCAACATTCGTATACCCCAAGGCATGGAGCCCCAAGGGCTTCTTCCCGCCATTCAGTAGCGACAACCAGGTACACGAGCAAGAGGCTAAGGAGTATCAGGCCAAGTTCAAGGACTGGATCGTGACAATGGAGAGACTAGAAAAAGCAGGCAAACCATACTACATGCACTGTGGCCCAGCCGACCGTGGACAAGAAGTAACAGACGAAGTACTAGACAGCTACGAGAAGAGCCTCTACTTCGAAGAAGCAGAGAACCGTCTACACGTACAGAAAGCAGTAATGGCAATGACTATGGCTAGACGTGTAAGGTAAAAGCGAGACTTTGTTTTCCATTAAATCATTAAATAAAAATCTTTTTCTTCTTTCTTTATTCTCTTTATTCAATGTGAAAATAGTCTAGAGTGATATCAGTATAACGGCTATTAATGCGAGAACTATTCCTATAGCTTGTGTAATCGATATCTTCTCGCCGAGAACAACCATAGCTAGAATCACTGTTATAGCAGGATACAATGCTGTCAATGGAAGCACTACTGATGCTTTCCCAGTTTCTAGAGCTTTCATAAACAAGATGTAGCCTACACCACCAAGAATACCTGCTAGAACAGCAAAGATACCTGCTTCTTTAGAGAACCCTATTTTTCCGCCATAGTATAGAAATACGGATAAAGCTATTGTAAACGAAGCAAGGCTACTAATAAAATATGTTTCAACCCAACTGAGTTGCCTATATGCGAGTTTAAGTAATAACCCCCATAAACCCCATGATATGAGACAAGCTAATGCATAGACTATCCATGTATTCTGCCCCATTATGATCACCATAATATAACATTAAAATACGCTATAGTGGTTCGTTATTAACCATCAACTCTTTACTGGGAATAAAAACATGGTTATAACATTATCAAATATAGTGTACAACCACCACAAACAAGATTATAGGTTTTTAGTACTTAGTCATTTTATATCAATATAGTATTTGATGAAAATAATGGATCTCAATCAAATAGATCTTGTAGAAAGTCAATGCCCTAAATAGTTTTTACTGATTTATATTTCTTGTTTTCCTAAAGTATATGTACTTCATTATAATGGATTTCACCAATTTTCTACATAAATTAAATACTTCTGTATAACAGTCATTCATGATAACCAAGGTGAATGGATTTTCAGAGATATTAATGATCCAAAAGCTTAGAATAAGTATAAATAACCCAGCATAAATTGACTCATAGGTTCGCCACACGACTATAATTAGTAATCCTGTAAATATTAGTATCATTGAAGCGAATAGAATGAAGTATCTTATTATCAAAAATAGTTTTCTTAAAGGATACTCTTTTGTAATACTCTTTGACATTATTTCATTATACCTTTTTACAGCATACATACCAGGTAGAATACCTACTAAAAACCCGAGCACTAAACCAGAAAGCGTGATCATGGTCTTAGAAACAACTACTTCGCCGCCTGTGAAACCAGGTATGAAGTCTATGGTAATACTGTCTGCATTATTAAGGAAACTCATGAATACATAGCCTAGCATAAGTATTGTGCCGAACGCGAAAAGAGAAAATAATGACGACATGTAGAGGAATTTTTTATTCTTAATAGTGTTGTTGATTATAGTGTCTCTATAGGTAGCCATTTTGTTAAGCAAGTAGTTATCGAGATCCTGTGGAATAACACCTATGCCAAACCCGTGGAGAAGCGATAGAATTCCTGGTACAAGGAAAAACCAGAATCCAGTAGCAAGATGTCTAATGATAGACCTATCCTCGAAGCTCTCAATACCTAGTACGCCCATGGAGAAAATAGAGACAAGAATTATCCCGGCAACGATAAAGAATGTCCTATGGGTTCTTCTTTGAGATAAAAACATGCCTCTTGGCGCCAAGGAGTAAAATTCCAGTATTATACTTGGCACAAATAATACGTCATACATAAATCCCGCAAGAAATAAGAAGACTGATGAAATAAACACTATTACTCTAATCTTCCTGGTACCAGTGAACATAATCACACCACATAAAGCCAACTATACTGTTATACGTAGTCTTGTTTATTACAGTATAATACCATAGCTTTGTATTAGTATGGCGGGCCCTTCCCTCTCCGACTCATCCTCATAAAGGTCGTCGGAGGCTTGGTCCGGGCATAGGGCCCGCTATGTTTAGTTTTTCACGATATGTTATACAAGTTATTTGCTTAATTATTAACTACAGTGTATCAGTGTAACGACGGGTTTACATTAATAATACAGTCCCACTATTTAGTTACGTAGAGAAGTGTTCCGGTCTCCTCACCCCCGCGACACCCCCGCCATGGGGGCGGATGAACGGCTGGGTGCGCGCCGGAACGCACACCAAGACAAAACAGTATAGGTGACTAATGGAGGGGACAGGATTGTCGATCAGGGCGTTTATTGCTGCTGCAGTAATAGTGGTTATAGCTATAGGTGTTGCAGCATTTGCTATATGGTATATTACAACTTATGGTGGTAAGAAAAACAGCTTCTATGTTGATCCCGTCTTGAGCGAGTCAATTAATGGGAAACCCATGGTTATAAAAGTGTCATCACCAGCTTTTGGCTTTGGGGGAAAAATACCAGTTAAATATACTTGTGATGGAGAAGATATCTCTCCTCCACTGCTAATAAAAGGTGTTCCTCCATCAGCAAAATCTCTTGTACTAATAATGTATGACCCTGATGCTCCTGGTGGAACATTTTATCACTGGATCATGTATAACATCGAGCCCAAAAACATGAGTCTTCCGGAAAACATACCACCTGAACCAGAGACACCCTATGGTCTACAAGGAATCAACGACTTCAATAAAATAGGATATAGCGGACCATGCCCGCCACCGGGTCTAGGTACACATAGGTACTATATTCTCGTGCTAGCACTTGATACAAAACTTGATCTAGAGCCTGGGGCTTCAAAAGAAGAAGTCATTAATGCTTTGAAAAATCATGTTATAGCCTATGGATACTATATGGGTGTCTATGGTAGATGAAAACTGTTCTTAAATTGTTTGCTCGGTCTTACTAAAGAGCTTTGGTCTGATTCTCTCATTTATGGACTTTAGTAATTTCGTAGACGACCATACGTAGTATACATGAAGTACGAATGTGATAAATACTAAAATTGTTAAAAGAACTGAGAGGTCAATGGGGCTGAAGTTATTGAGCATATTGAGAATTGCTAGTACAAGATAAGTCTTTCCAACACCATCAAACTCACTTATGCCGACAACTATTCTAAGTTCACCTAATATAGTATAGACAAGGAATGCCATGATGAAAACTATTATTGAAGATGTAGCGGTTGCGGATAGATAAACTGGATCATTAATGACACTTATTATAATTGAGGTAACGAGAGAAGGTATATCTGCTCCCCTAAGCTCGCTTTTCTCTAGCACTTTAATACTAGTTTCATAAACTCTCAATATGGTTAGTATATTTAGTATTGCCAATACTGCTAGATACACGATCATGAATATAGAGAATGCTCTTAATCTTCTATCAACATACATGACCCTATAGATGTCTAGAGAAGCTGAATGTGAGTTCATGTATTTTCGTATTTCAATATAAGTCTTAGTGTACAAATGTAATGACTTAACATATTGGTATAATAGCATAAGTGGGAGAAAAACGAGAAGCGTTATTATCAACGATAATATTCCCCAAATAGTTGTTATTTCTCGGGCAAGCTCTTCTACAGACCCTCCTCCTACTTTAATGAAAGATATAGCTGTAGCTAGGCTAACGAATTTAAATATAATGATTTCCGCAATAAGTATTATAATGTATTGCAAAGCTTTGGTTTGACATAATTCAAGACAATTATCTATCTTGTAAACTAATTCTTTTCCCTTTTCCATGTCTAAATACTTGTTTTCATACATACACATACGCCTGGGATAATAGTATTCGCAGCCACAATTATATTGGAGGAACAATATTTTAGTTTTCATTACTAACATGTTCTATACCAATACTACGATCCGTCTTCTTAGGTAATACTGGGTTATTACGTTCTCCGACGTTATAAACAGTTCTTATTTGCCAACTCTTAATCTGGGTAGGCTGATGAGTAGGCTTGAGAAGCTGCTAAACATTCTGAGGACATATAGAGTTGATAGGGTTTTCCTTCATAGCCTAGTTTATGTGCTTGAGAGAATTGAAGGTATAAATCTAGGTTATGAAGATTGTGTGTGGAAGGTTACGTCAACGGGTGTTTATTGTAATATGATTGAAGATGATTTGAGAAAACTTGCTGAATTAGGTTTAATTAAAATAAATGGAGTAGAGATCAATGTTCCTACAAGAATTAATGAACAGAGATTTGTTGAAATAAAGGATGTAGGGAAACTTGTCCGTGAAGCTGTTACCCATTTTATTGTTACTGAAAGTACTAGTAGCCATTTTGGTAATGATTTGCTTGGTAGGAAAAGGTGATACTATCGTTGTATCAAGCTGTTTCAGGCATCTTCTTCTCTTCAGCTTTTCCTAGTGCTTCATTTATTATTGTTACAGCATAGTCGATCATTCTCTTCAGGTCGTCGTCATCTATTTTCTCGTATTTTTCTCTATCAATGTATAGTGTGAAGAGTGCTTCACCACGGATACCGTATTCTTTAGTGAATTCATCGAGGTGCTTTACTGTAAAGTCTATTGCTCTATCGCCTATGGTTCTTGCTATGTAGATGTACTCAGAGATCTCTTTAGCTGATGATGGATAGGGGTCTATTACTTGCGCCAAGAGCTTGAAGTCACGTTCTCTAACTCCTTTACTGCGGAATTTATGTGCTAGCTCTTTCCTGATTCTTTTTTCTATAATCTCCATGAAGTCCATTCCTATGCCTTTAGTGAATAAGTGGCGTGCTTCTTCCTTATCAAACTCTAGTCTTATGAGTTTCTTCCATTTAGGCTTCCTGTACTCGAACAGGCTTTGGAGGGCTTTTCTTGCCTCCGATCCAACGTTGCTACAGTATTTATCCAAGTCTTCTTCAATACTCCATCTATGTAGCATTCCATAGATACTATAGTCTGTTAATGCTTTATAGTAGTGTAATTCGCCTTCAAGCATTTTATCGATAACACTGGCTATGAATTCCCTCATAGCATCACATTTAAGGAGAATACCCATAGTCTCATCGAATGCTATGTTAACTGGGTGGAGATAGACGTTTTTGTACATAAACCTCCTAGCATTAAGCATTCTCACAAGGTCATCGAGAGCCTTACTTGATATAGCCGGTTGTAGTATGCTTTCATGGCTTACAATATATGTTTGTATTATCAGCCAGTCCATGTTTATTACTCCGATTGGTGCTTTGGTGAAGTAGCTATCTCTAACAAGATAGTCAACGATATCAGCTGGATAGAGGAAGTCGCGTACAACCATTCTTACAAGTCTATGTGCTTGTTTATCCGGATGGGGCACGTAATAGTCTGCTAAGCTAAGCAGTCCTTTCTTCTCGAGATCAGTGAAGCCGCGCATACCGTGTGGAGGCTTCATTGCTTCATCGAGTAGTTCTGCAACGAACTCTGCATCCAGTCCTCCATAGTTCTTGATAACTTTCATAATATGGTCTCTAAGGTAATCCCTGTATATGATGTAGCCTAGAACCTCGTGGTTCCCGACAACGTACCCAAGATAAGATCTATTCTTTAGAACATATTTATCGAATGAATGGCTAAATGGGCCGTGGCCAATATCGTGTAGAAGGCCAGCGATTCTGGTTGCTACAAGTATTTCCTTAGGCTTGTTGAGGAATACTTTTGTTTGTTCGCGCGGGAGCTTGTTTTTCAAAACTTCTATGCGAGACAATAGTTGTGACATAAACCTGTACGCTACATGCATTACTCCAAGACTGTGATTGAAACGCGTGTGTGTAGCAGAAGGATAAACTAGGTGGGCTAGCTGGAGTTGATACAAGTATCTGAGTCTTTGTAAAACCCAAGTATCAATAATGGGGGATTCAACACCCTTAATGTAAGGTATGTAATCGTAAATAACATCACGTACAACACCATCAAATGGAAGTACCTGTAGCAACGAAATGGGTTGGTAAACCCCTGTCTTTTCTACTTTCTCCATGCTCAAGACGATCACCATGGATCCTAGAATCAGTATTACCTTACTATGTACTATGAAAGATCTTGTAACAAACCTAAATAAATATTATCTACATAAAACCATCGCAAAACAAGTTCTAAAACAACAGCATAGAAAAAAGTAACTTTCTAAGAAAACAAACTATGTATGAAGATAGGAAAAAACACTATTGCCTATAATTTACCCCATGGTAAATAATTCAATAGCACCATAGTATCTGGAATAGTTCTGGTTTTCAATAATGCGTCTATTAGCGAATACTTGTAGCTCCCGTATAGAATGCAATGAAAATAATGTAAGCAAGAGAGAATACGTAGTAATAGAACTTTTGTTTAGTATGTGTACAGTGTTTACTTGAATAATTTTACTGGACGCTTTGTTCAGGCTTATAGCAAAGTAGGTCGTCAGGAAGCTGTCTATTTGTAGAAACAGTATTATAGTATAAACAAATTTTAAGACTTAGTTGTTGTCGAGTAAATGTAGTAGTTGGTGAGTGATTATTGTCTTCTATACAATGGAGTGCCGTACTATACTTCGTTGGATGGATTCTTCTAGGCTTTAGTATTGTTTTATTCCTTGTAGCTTTTGCTTCGCTACTACTTAATGAGCCCTATGCGATGTTGTTCTTTATTGTTTTTATTATTGTTTTATTGAGTGGATTATTGATAATTAGGCTTATTGAGAAGCCAGTTAATATAGGTGTTTTGGATTCTCTAATTGTAGCTATTTTATCGTTCTTTATACCAGGTATTCTACATACGCTTGTCATGGTTTTGTGTGGTTTTGATTTCTGGGATAGTCTTTTCGAAAGCATATCGGGTATAACTACTACTGGTTTATCTGTTTACGATGCTGCTAGTCTTCCTAGAACAATATTGTTTTCACGTGCTCTCCTGCAGTGGATTGGTGGCGTGGGTATAGTTATACTGACTCTCGGGATGCTCCTTAGACCCGGTACAATGGCGTATAAACTGCTTGCTACTCATATTAGGAAAGAGGCTGTTATGCCTAGCATCATGGTTGTAGCTAGAGCGGTTATAATGATATATAGTGTCTTAACGGTTGTAGCCATAGTTTTTTATCGTATTGCAGGTATGGACTGGTTTGAATCAATAGTTCATGGTTTAACAACTATTTCAACAGGAGGTTTCTCGACAAGAGCGTATCTCACAGGTAGTACGGTGATTGTTGCGCTTGTATTCATGTTTATTAGTGCACAGAGTTTCCCAAGATACTACATGGCGTTTCTGAAGAGGAAACCGAAATATATTGGCATGGGTCCCCAGATCAAGTACTTTGTTGCAATAAATATTGTAGCAATAGTGTTATCCTATATTGCAGTAAATGCCTCTAGTGTAAATATTAGTTTTGGGGACATAGTATTCACTATTATTTCAGCGTCAACCACAACAGGATATGCTTCTGTATCAATAGACGAGCTTCCTATCGTGGTAAAATATATTGTCATAGTACTCATGGTTATTGGGGCTTCACTAGGTTCTACGGGAGGAGGATTCAAACAATATAGACTAATACTCCTGCTCAAGGAAGTATGGAGACGTGTATTGAAAACAGTTTCTCCACAAGGAAGAATATTGACTGTCAGGCTTGAGGGCGAGACTGTTGATGACGATGAAATCTATATGGCTATGCTTGTCATAAATCTCTACTTAATCGCGTTGGTTGTATCAACAATAGTGTTTCTCTACGCCGGGTACAGCTTCATAGATAGTTTGTTTACTGTAGCTTCAGCACTAGGAACTGTTGGTTTAGCTCCATCAATCGTGAGCCAGAGTATGCAATGGTGGATTAAACTATTGCTATCAATAGACATGTTCTTGGGCAGACTCGAAATACTACCTGTTGTAGCCGTTATGGCGCATGGTATTGAAGAGGTTAAAAAGAGTCTTAGATCACTTTCCTTATAAACTAGCTAGATGATTAAGACTACACGGCGATTAATGTTGCGCGTGATTGTAGCTGGGGCGTCTCGCATAGGTAAGCATATAGCTCAGCAACTAGCCGGCGAAGGACATGATGTTGTATTATTGGAGCCTAGTGAAGAAGTAGCTAAGCAAATCGCTAATGAGCTTGACTGTACTGTTATTCACGGCGATCCAACGAACGTGAATACTTTAAGAGAAGCTGGTGTCGAAAACGTTGATTACTTCATAGCTGCTATGGATGATGATAAAGATAATATCATAGCTGGGGTTGCAGCAAAAAATCTTGGCGCGAAAGAAGTAATAATAATACTAAATGATGAATCCTATGAGCAACTAGCACTAAACCTCGGTATATACGGTATAGTGTCCCCTTCAAAACTGGCTGTCCTTCAAATACTTGCTCTGGTAAAGGGATTCGATATAGTAAACTTGACAACTGTAATAAAAAGTGATGCCCGCTTCTTTACAGGTGTAATATCTGAGAAGCTTGATGGCAAGAAAATAAGTGAAATAAAGTTACCTGGGGACTCGATGATTATAGCTGTTTATCGTGGAGAAGAATTCCTGCTACCTAAAAATGACCTAGTTCTCCGTAAAGGGGATGAAGTTGTTGTAATAACTAGGGATAGTGATTTAAGTAAGGTTAAAGAATTTTTCAGCAAACAGCAAGGATAACTATCGAGTCGTCGCTAATTACGGTGGAAACACATGGGCAACGATATTGTATTTGTATATGATTTCGACGGAGTTATCGTCGATAGCTATGATTGTCTACCCAAGGTCTATAGAGAAATTGCACGATTACTAAATATTGAGAACACGGAGTTGTTCGTTAAAGCAATGATCATGTTTGAAGATGTGGCAGATTACATGGGGTTATGGGATAGGAGGAAATGGTGGAAAATAATATTTAGTATAGATGATGAGAAAGCCGAGGAGATCTCTAGACTATATTGGGGTCTCAGAATAAAGTATACTAAAGTTTTTGACGATGCGAAAACTGTTCTTACCGAATTAAAGAAAAGAGGCTACGTGTTATACATGGTCACAGGATGTGATGACACCATAGAAAATAAAATAAAGAGAATAGAGGCATCAGGAGTCAAGGATTTCTTCGAGGAAATACTGGTTTATGGGCGTAACAGTAACTACAAGGATATAGTACAAGCAATTAATGTACTAAAAAAGAAACTATCGGATAAAACACTCTACTATGTTGATGATAAACCAAGTAATCTCAGAAAACTTGTCGGGCTGAATATCAGGCTTGTACATTACATGTATAAACCACATGTATTTCCCGAAGCCCTCTCTTGGACTGAAAAGACGCCGGATGGGGTAATAGAAATAAAAGATCATAGGGAAATTCTTAATATAATCTAGTATAGACAACGTATACTTGTAATGTTTTATATATAATAAAGGTTGTGTGTTTTGAGAACATGTATATTGTTTGGTAAAGATTATATTCCATAACCAACAATTAAGTATCATTAGCTCTCACTGTACAGGGAGGGTATAGGCTATGGCTAGAGACGAGAAATTCCTTGTAGTAGCTTTCGGTGGTAATGCATTTCAGACAAAAGGCGAGAAAGGAACACCTGAGGATTATTGGAGGAACGCATATCGTTCAGCAGAGTTCTTGATAAAAATTATTGAAGAAGGATATAAGATAGCTATAACACATGGAAACGGACCACAAGTAGGTATCATTGCAGAGTGGATGATGGCTGGACTTAAAATGAAAGGACTCCCACCAATGACTCTCGACATTGCTGGTGCTATGACACAGGGCTGGCTAGGCTACCTAATACAGCAGTCATTGTACAATAAATTACTCGAAAAAGGACTCTTGGGCAAGGTTGTCAAAGGTGTTGTAACTATCGTAACGCAAGTACTTGTAGACAAGAATGACCCGGCATTCCAGAACCCAACAAAATATATTGGACCATGGTATGAAGAAGAGGAAGCAAAGAAGATTGCCCAAGAACTAGGATGGGTAATGAAGCCTGACCCACGTGGCGGCTGGAGAAGAGTAGTACCATCACCTGACCCCAAGGGACCAATAGAGATTGATGCAATAAAGAGGCTTGTAGAAGAAGGCTTTATAGTAATAGCAAGCGGTGGTGGAGGCATCCCGGTAGTTAAAGAAGACGGTGTACTCAAGGGCGTAGAAGCCGTAATAGACAAAGACCTTGCAGGAGAAAGGCTTGCAACAGCTCTTGGAGCAGGAACACTCCTTATCCTGACCGATGTAGAGAAAGTATACCTCAACTACGGTACACCACAGCAGAAACCAATAGATGTAATGACTGTTAGTGAAGCAAAGAAGTACTACCAGGAAGGACACTTCAAGCCAGGTAGCATGGGACCCAAAGTACTAGCAGGAATCCGTTTCGTTGAGAACGGCGGTAAACAGGCAATAATAGGACACCTATACAAAGCATATGAAGCACTAAAAGGAGAATCCGGAACACGCATTATACCTGATTAGAGAAATATTATTTTAAGAAAAATCTTTTCTTTATTCTTTTTTCTTTTCCTTGTTTTATATCCAGTTCTATGTAAAGACATGATAACAGCTTATTTCAACAGATAACTACGATGAATATGTATATGCTATTCACTATTTTATAGTAGAACAGTAGGCTTTCGATGACCACTAGAGGTAAGATCATGGCTGTTTTACGTTTATCTACAAGAGAGGATTTCGAATCTTTGCTCCTAGGTGCAGCACTATATGCTACTGGCGGCGGCGGGAGTATTGAGAAGGGGTTAATGCTTGTTAAAGAAGCATTTCTTGATAGAAATAGAGACCTTAGTATATATGATGTAGAAGAACTTGATGGTGAAGACGTTGTTGTCTCTGTATATAATGTTGGGAGCGTTGCCTATAGTACTAAATATTTACAGCAAACATCATGGTGTATTAGGGAAGCTCTTTCCTTATTCAATAAAGTGCTTGGTTTAAGCATAGGGGCATTTATTCCTGTTGAGCTTGGTGCAGGGAATACTGCTGTAACCCTCTATGCAGCTGGTGTGACAGGCAAGCCGGTTATTGATGGAGATAGGGTTGGAAGAGCTGCTCCAGAGATCCATCAAGACGTACTGCTTATTCATGGTAAGAAACTCACGCCGGGTGTTGCGGTATCGCCTTTGGGGGAGAAAGTTATTGTTATGGAGTATGGTAGTGTTGATGCATATGAGAGTATTCTCCGGAATCTTGCTATAACAGCTAGCGGCTCTATAACAGTCGTTGATGCACCTATATTATTCAAGGAAGCAAAAAGTATAGTAATTAAAAACACGCTGTCTAGATGCTATGAAGTTGGAAAGCTCGTTCTTGAAGCAATGAAATACGGTAAAAATATTGTTAGTAAGCTAGTTGAAGCTATCGATGGATGGGTTATATTTCATGGCTTAATAGAGGATGTTGTAGTGAGGAGTAAGGAGGGGTTTCTCGTAGGCGATATAATAGTAAAGGGTACTAATGATTTCTTAGGCAAGAAACTGAGAGTATGGGTGAAAAACGAGCATATAATTGCATGGATTAATGATGAACCTATAGTTATGCCACCAGACTTAATTACATTTGTTGACAAGCATGGTGTACCGGTTCTTAATTATGAGCTTCGTAAAAAACTTGAAGTCTACGTATTAGCTTGTAGGGCGCCTGATGTTTGGAGAACAGAAAAAGGTTTAGAGTATTTTGGCCCAAGACATTTTGGCTTCGATCTCAACTACATTCCCGTTGAAAAACTCGTCAAGAATATAGTTATGACCTGAACAATTGGGCTATAATCAAAAACTCTTTTTTCCTATAAGTTAAACATATTCTCTAGAAACGAGCTTTCTCTATGGTGGAGTAAATTGTCAGAAAAAGTATCTCTTATAATAAAGAACGGTATCGTTGTAACAATGGATCCCGAGCGCAGAGTCTTTGATGAAGGATACGTTGTTATTGACGGCGATAGGATTGTTGAAGTAGGTAAGGGTGATCCTGGAGACAAGTATCATGCAGAAGAAGTTATTGATGCACGTCGTGGAGTGATTGTACCGGGATTCATTTGTGTACACACGCATCTTTATGGAGCACTACTAAGAGCCTCGACATGGTTTGCAAAAATAGACCCTCCAACTGATTTCCAGCAGAATCTCCAGAGGATATGGTGGCCTGTCGACGAAATGCTCACACATGAAGATGCCTATGCTAGCGCACTTATAGCAAGCATGGAGTTTGCCCGTACCGGTACAACATTGTTCTTTGACACCTATAGTGGACCGAATTCAATAGATAAAGTACTTGATCGCGAGGAAGAAGCTGTTAACAAAGTTGGTATACGTGGCATACTAGCTTTTGAAGCAACTGAGAGGCATTCAAAGAAGGAGGGAATCAAGGGTCTTAAAGAAAACGAGAGATTCATAAAGAAGAACAATGCAGACCCAAGCAAACTCGTTAAAGGAGCTATAAGCCTGCATGCATCATTCACGGTATCTGACGAATTATTCATTCAGGCCAGAGAAATGGCGAATAAGTATAAAGCCCTGCTAACTATTCATGTTGAAGAAGGTCTCATTGATGTGTACCATAATATTGAGAGGTATGGTGTAAGACCCATTGAGAGAATGGAGAAACTAGGATTCCTAGGACCAGACGTCGTCATGGCTCATGTCGTACAAGCTATTGATGATGAGCTCAAGATACTTAAGAAGTATGATGTAAAAGTTGCGCATAATGCTATGAGCAATATGCTTAATGCTGTGGGTGTAGCTCCTGTACCAAAAATGCTTGACATGGGTATAACCGTTGGCATAGGTAATGACGGCTATATATTCGATGTCTTCGAGAACATGAGGACAACCTATCTTATACATAAAGTAGCACTGAGAGACCCACGTGTTATGCCTCCACAAAAAGTAGTTGAAATGGCAACCATTGATGCAGCGAAGGTACTAGGATTAGAGAAAGAGTTGGGTAGCCTCGAGCCCGGCAAGAAAGCTGATATAGTCATCATAAAACCAGAGTACACGCCAACACCAGTAAGAGCAGAAACTGTCTATGGACACCTTGTCAACACATTTAATGGGCGTGATGTAGATACCGTCATTGTTAACGGTAAGGTAATTGTTAGAGATAGGAAGCTGTTAACAGTTGATATGGAGAAAGAAATGGAGTACGTCCATAAAGTTGCTTGGAAACTATGGGAGAGACTATTGAGTAAAGGAGAGTATCAGCTGGATGTATTGCGTATAGAGAAACCATCATGGATCAAGAAGTAATCCTCAAGTCTTTATCATAAAAACTCTTTTTTTATCTTTATTTCTTTCTTATTGAAATTATGAATAGTGTAGTGTTCATTTATTGTTCTCCAGCAAATAATGGTAAAACAGTATAGTGTTTGATATTGTAAACGGTAGCGCTGTAGTAAATCTAATGAAGTTATTGCTTTCCCTTAAGCCAATAAATTGTGTGAAGAAATCAATGAGAAGAGGTATTGTTGATAAGAAGTATACTATAAACCATAGCCTCTTATGTTTGCTAAACAACTTATTCATAAGTGAGACGTATATCTTGTTATATTTTTCCTCTAAAACATAGAGGAGAGGGAGAGCTATTGCAAGCCCCGTGAATACACCAAAACATCTACTGCATACAGGCATTTGATTCCCATTAATGAATAATGAACGCGATGATTTCTGATGGCACCCCAAGTCTCCTAGTATGTATACTATTCTCTGGTATAATGGTAGTTTTTGCCATTCGTCAAGATAGTCTATGGTATTTGCTCTACCGTTATCGCCTAATCTTATCGAGTTAGGGGGTAGAGTAAGAGGGGCTAGTATCAATGATATAAACCATATAATTGAACCCAATACTAGGGCTTTTTTCACGAAAACTATTTCGTTCACAAAGTACACCTTGCTAAAATATAGTATTCTATGTAGTAAAAAAGTAATATTGTATTAGAAGATCTAATTTGTAATTTAAACAGTTGCCGCTGCTTCTGTTGGTTTCCATGTTAGTGCTAGTATTCCTCCAATTAATGCTAAGATATTGAATCCTCCTAGGATCGAGAATATTAGAACTAATGTGCCGCCTGTTTTAACAGCTTTCGGTTCACCAGATTTTATTTTCAGTGCACCAATTATTATTATCAAGTGTGCTATTACGAACCAGTAGCATACAGCAATGCCTACACCTGCAAGCCATCCGGGCATTGGCATTGTTGCAACTGCAGCTGTTCCAATTATTGCATATATAAGGGATCCTAGGAATCCTAGTATTCCTCCTATTAACGATAACACCCATGCAGCCGTAGGTTTCTCTCCCACGATGGCTCACCTGATTTATAGAAACTATGGGTCTACAATTAATTTCGAAGCTAACAATATATAAGGTTTGCACTAAATGTCATTAACAAATATTTAGAATCGGGATATTTATTCGAAAGACTATCGGATAGCATTGTTATATAAGAATTTTATTAAATAACACTATGGGAAAAATAGTGTTCTTTAAACATTATATTCAACGGTTTATGGTTCTGTAAATATACTAGTAAAACATCAATAGCTTGAGTAAAATAGTGTCGTAATAGTAAAACTATTTAGTTCTCCTAATGAGATTTATTGTATAGACTACCTTCTCTGAGAATGGGTAAGGTGGAAAGGAATGTCTGTAAATCTTGAGGTTGAGATTGCTGGTATTAAGTTAAAGAATCCTATTATGAATGCTGCCTGCCCTATTTCTAGAGACGCCGAAATGATGAAGGCATTGATTGATGCTGGTGTTGGAGGAGTTGTTGCCAAGACTATTAGTGTCGAACCAGCTATTGTACCACGTCCATCAATGGGTACTGTTGATAGGGGTATCATGGTAGGGTATATGCTGAAGAGTCTTGGTGAGGGACGTGTTGTTGTAGAGCCAAAGCCTAACCTAGGCAACTATAGAGCATTCTATGCACTACTCAACGCTGAGTTATGGAGTGATATACCTGCCGAGCACTACCTCGAGAGAGAATACCCTGTTGTCAAAAAGTATGCTAAAGAACATAATGTAGCGTTCTTCATAAGCATAGGTTACAAGCCACATGAACTAAGACTTCTTGGCCCCAAGTGCCAGAAAGCTGGTGCAGATGCAATAGAGTTCTCAACACACTATATAGGGAAGGACTGGACACCTGTTGTTGAGGCTGCAAAGGCTTTACGTGAAGTAGTGGATATACCTATATTCGCTAAATTAAGTCCATTCACGCCAAATATACCAGAGCTCGTGAAAGAACTCGAGAAAGTAGGTGTTGACGGTATAGTGGCGACGAACACTATCGGACCAGCACTGCACATCGATATAGAGACGGGTAAGCCAATAGTAGGTGGTCCATGGGGCTACGGATGGATGAGTGGCCCAGCCCTTAAGCCAATAGCACTTGCGGTGGTAGCAGAAGTTGCTAGGAACACAAAGTTACCAGTAATAGGTGTGGGCGGTATAACACGTGGCGCTGATGTGATAGAGTACTTCATGGCTGGCGCGTCAGCAGTACAAATATGTACAGCAGCATTGATCGAGGGCTTCGGCGTATTCAAGAGGATTCTAAACGAAGTAGAATCATGGCTGAAGAGCCACGGCTACTCAAGCATAGAAGACGTGAAAGGCATGGCGCTAAAGCATCTAGGACCGAAACCCCTTAGAACATATGCTGTACCACCAGTTGTTGATGAAAAGAAGTGTATTGGCTGTGGATTATGTCAGCAAGTATGTGACTACGATGCCGTGCACGTAGTCGAAGAAGGCGGTAAGAGAGTTGCTAGAGTAGATATTGACAAGTGTTATGGCTGCGGATTATGTACAAGTGTGTGTCCAACCAGAGCAATACACTTCGAGACATAAAGTAGCGTCAAAGTGTTTTTACATTAAGGACACAACTCTTTTTCTTCCTCTTTCTTTTATCTTTCAATTTCTTTATATACTACGGCAAAGAGAATACTCTTTTCTAGAACACAGGTTTTCGGAGGAGAAGTGTGATGGGTGGAAGAGTAGCTTATGGAATGACTGATCTTATAGGCAACACCCCTATTGTAAGACTAAAGAAAGTAGTGCCAGAGGACGTCAAAGCCGAAATATGGGGTAAATGTGAGTTCATGAACCCCTCTGGTTCTCTGAAAGACAGAATGGCATACTACATGATCAGGGCTGCTGAGGCCACTGGTAGACTCAAGCCAGGAATGACACTGATTGTACCAACAACAGGTAACACCGGTATAGCATTCGCTGCCGTAGGAGCTTATCTAGGCTACAAAGTACTCATAGTCATACCAGAGGAAATGAGCGAAGAGAGATTCCTACTAATGAAGCTACTTGGCGCAGACTTTATAACAACACCTGGTGGCGAATCAGACGCTAAGAAAGCACTCGACTACGCCAGGAAACTAGCCGAGGAGAATCCAGACAAATACTTCTTCTTCGACCAATGGAGCGATGAGGCAAACGTGTGGGCTCACTACGAGACTACAGGTAAGGAGATTATTGAACAGCTAGGTAAAGTAGACGCCTTCGTGGCACAAATAGGTACAGGCGGTACACTAATTGGTGTAGCAAGGAGACTAAAGGAGGTTAACCCCAAGACTATTGTCGTAGGTGCAGAGCCTGCTGAGTGCCCAGTAGCAGCAGAGTGGTTCAAGACAGGAAAGCCCGGTCCATGGGGTAGACACGAGATCGAGGGTGTTGGCGACGGCTTCATACCAGACATAATTGCTAGGAACAAGCACCTAATAGACGACTTCGTAACAGTTTCAAGCGACGAAGCAATCGAGATGGCGAGAAAAATCGCACGCCTCGAAGGATTACCAGTAGGAATCTCGGCTGGTGCAAACGTGGTGGCGGCAATCAAGGTTGCCAGGAAATACAACTTACCCGAAGGAGCAAAGATAGTAACAATACTACCAGACTACGCTGCAAGATACTTCAGCACAAGACTCTTCAGAAAACAAAGGAAGATCGCTGACAGGAAGAAACTATTAGAAGAGGTAAGAGAAGACTAAAGAGTTTTATCCAGTCTAAACCCTTCTTTTTCTTCTTTTCCTTTTCTCTTTAGTCTTAGAGTCCATGCTATATTTCCTAAAAATTGTTATACCATGATTCATAGGAGTAATATAGTAAGGTATTACAGGGTGATAGATGTGCCTTTCGTAAAATACCTTAAGTGCAGTAAGTGTGGAAGAACATATAGTCTTGACGAGAAGCCTGTTATGTGTATTAACAAAGATCTTGGCAGGCTTGACATATACTATGACTATGAAGCAATCAAAGAGGCGGTGTCAAAGGAAGAGCTCGGTAAAAGAGAATTCAATATGTGGAGATACTTCGAGTTCCTACCCCTCCGAAGCAGGGAGAATATTGTATCCCTTGGTGAGGGAGGCACACCACTAATCAAAGCCAAGCGTCTCGGAGAAGCACTGGGTCTTAAGAACCTTTATCTCAAGGATGAGACAAGGAATCCTACCGGTAGCTTCAAGGATCGTTGTATGAGCGTCGCGGTATCCATGGCCAAGGAGTTCGGGTTCACGAAAGCCGCTACTGCATCCAGCGGTAACGCTGCAGCTGCACTAGCTGCGTATGGTGCTCGTGCAGGCATTGATGTCGTGGCTTTCGTACCTGATTTCGCGGGCTATGGTAAGATCGCTCAGCTACTATTCTATGGAGCGAAAGTTGTTAAGCTCCGGTGGAAGACTGCTGAAGACCCAACAGTAATGATGTTGAAGCTTGTGGTGGAGAAATACGGTTTCTACCCATCACCAAGCTTCGGGCCATTCAATCCCTACCAGATCGAGGGACCTAAGACTATTAGCTTTGAGATCATGGAGCAACTGGGTTGGAACGTGCCAGACCAAGTATTCATACCAACAGGGGCAGCATCACTGCTAACAGGAGTATACCGTGGCTTCAGAGACTTCAATGAGGTAGGCTGGGTCAACGGGTACCCCAAGCTAGTAGCGGTTCAGTCAACAGGCAACATGCCATTCGTTAGGGCATGGCTTGAGAAACAAGATCCAGACCATATACGTCCCTGGGAGAAACCACCAGAGACAATCGCCACCGGGCTAGAAGACACATTCCCATGGGATGGTGATGCAGGGCTAAGAGCACTCTACAAGACAAATGGCTATGGAGTTGGAGTCGAGGACGAACTTATACTGAAAGCCATGAAAATGCTTGCCAGCCTAGAAGGACTATTCGCAGAGCCATCGGGTGCAGCAGGACTCGCAGGCCTGATCAAGGCAATTGAGGACGGTAAGGTAGACAAAGATGAGACAATAGTAGTACTGGTGACAGGACACGGGCTCAAGGACCCCGATATAGTTAAGAAAACAGCTGGTGACGCACCAGTAATAGACCCTGATGAGAAGCAACTAATTAGTGTCTTAAAGACAAAGTACGGAATTGATATAAAGTAAATTTCATCTCTTCTTTTTCCTCTTTCTCTTCTCTAGTTATCTTTGAGTAATTCCATTAAATAGCTTGAATTCTCGATCAAAAATCTGCCTGTTTTAGCAAAACTAAACTTTAAACGGTGCAGCATCTTTATGGTATCCTTAGTAACACTACTTTGGCGGTGCTGGGGACTTGAGTGATCCTTTGGAAAGTAAAGTATTGTATTATGCTAGAGAGCTTGTTAGGACGAAGAGTCTGTCTGGCGAGGAAGGAGATGTTGCTAGATTAATCAAGGAGTTCCTTGGCGGAGAAGGTGTTGACAAGGTTTTTATTGATGAGTACGGTAACGTGGTTTCTATTATTGAGGGCGGTATTGGCGAGATTATTGTTTTCGAGGGCCATATGGATCATGTTCCTGAAGGCGATCTAGGGAACTGGATTGTGGATCCCTATGAGGCTAAGGTTATTGATGGCAAGCTCTATGGTCGTGGAGCTGTTGATATGAAGGGAGCTATAGCAGCTATGATAGCTATGATAGGTCTTCTCGGCGAGACAAAGAATCTCCCCACTATAGTTTACGTATTTGTGCCGCATGAAGAGATTGTTGAGGGAGCAGCTTTCAAGTATGCTATAGAGGATACACTGAAGATAAAACCGTCACTAGTAGTACTCGGCGAGGCAACAAACCTCAATATACATGTTGGGCAACGTGGTAGAACGGTAATCCATGTAGATCTATATGGTGAAACAGCTCATGCCTCGATGCCTGATAAAGGGGTTAACCCGATTGTTTTTGCTGCATATCTACTCAAAGAAATAAATGAATTAAACGAACAACTACCAGTCCATGATACTCTAGGTAAATCAACTATTGTGCCAACCATAATAGAGTGCAGCCCTAGATCGCCGCCAATGATACCGGATTACTGTAGGATAACTCTTGACCGAAGATTCATTGTTGGGGAAACTGAGGAGAAAATACTTGGTGAAGTAATAGCAGCTCTTGATAGAGCACAAAAACATGCTAACATAAAGAACGTTAAGGCACGTATACCAGTGGAAGAAATAAAACTATGGACCGGGCGAACCATAAAAGTAAAACACTTCTTCCCAGCCTGGCTTATTGAAAACAATAAAACAGTATATCATCTGTTGCAAATTATGAGGAAACAAGTTAACCCACAAGCAAGAATAAGTGTATGGAGATTCAGTACTGATGGAGTATATTCTGCGGGAACAGCTGGATTCACAACAATAGGTATAGGGCCTGGTGATGAATCTCTTGCACATAAACCAAACGAGTATGTTGAAATAAAGCAACTAGTTATGGCGTCTAAAATATATTCTCTTGTAGCTAAGTCTTGTAGTTACGGATATAGTTAGATTGATGGTAAATGAAGGCAATAATTAAAAGTTTTGTATAAAATTACTTAACCTTTGAACTCCCATATACCCTGAAAGTAAGAGATATCCTAGGAAGTTTCTTGGTGAGGACTCCTACTGGTTTGAGGGATCGGGTTTTGAAGGCTATGGTTGTGTTCCGTGGTCTTCTTGGTATTGTTTTGGGTTTGGTGGTCTACTATTTTTGCATTGATTCATCATAACTTGTGGCTTTATGTTCTAGCGTTTATCCTACTGGCTTCATCGAGTCTTCTTATTCATGTTAAGAAGATTTACATGTATAGTACCGAGTTTGTTGAGTGGTACTATAGTTTTGTAGATAAGTTTGCTGTTTTCGTGAGGATTGTTATGGCTGGGCTTGCTGCGTTTACGTTGGTTGCCCACATGGATCTCCTTGGGCTTTTCGTGATGTTGTCTGTATTGCTTCCAGTGGTATTGTCTCACTGGATTCCCGAAGGAGTTATTGTTCCGTCTATACTTATTGCAGTTGGTGTTGTATGTATTGTTGGTATCTATACTAGTGAGCCTAGTGTAAATGTTGATCCATTGTACTTCAAGACTAGCTCGTATCTGCTCTCACTAATACTCATCATCCCACCAGCTCTCTACATAGCGAGGAAGTACCGTGAAGCACAAGGCAAGCCTTTCATGTCTGTTACAGGTATAATTACTGTGGCATTGCTGCTCCTTGGGCTGGGAGTACTAGTGCTCTTCCCAGTGTTACCGTTTCCAGCAAACTACATTGTATCACTGGGATGGGGCTCAGTGATCACTATTGCCTCGCTCTACTCGCTCGTAAAGAGGCTTCGTGGAGAATACTGGAGTACAGCAATATACTACGGAGACTACATGGAGGAAGCCAAGGACAAGACCATAGAGCTACTTAACAGCATAAACGCAGAGTACACAGTTAAATACAAGAAACACCCGCCACGATACGAGATCAAGGTAACAAGCCCATTCAAAGCCAGGATCATCGTCAGGAAATGGATCCACCGTACAGTAATCCGGACACCAGACTTCGCCATCCCAACAAAAGTAGGCGAACCAGGACTAGTAATAGAAGTCCATCCAGGCCCAAAGAAAGCACCACAACAACTAAAAGAAACCATGACCAAGCTACTTGAATACCTAAATCTATCAACAATAGACTGGCAAGAGTAATTGGATTATACTCTAATAATATTTTTTAGTATACTTACTAGAACTATGAACACTACTATGAAGACTGTTGTGAAGGCTAATGCTATAGTAGCCGATATGATAATGTTGACAATTAATGATATGAGTACATGAGTACCTCAACTACTACGTATCCTATCGATGGTATCGGAAAAATATTGCGAAGAATGATATGTAGCTAGCTAGAACCGATATAGCGATGTATGTTGCCGGTCTTTTTAAGCTATTTAGATAATGGTCTTGAAAGGTATGTTGTTAGTAGAGACGCTATTATAATTGATGAGACTGGGATCGTTATGTTTATGAACGCGTAGGTTTCAACTCCAGTAGCGGTATGGGCTGGGCCAACAGATATTCTTGAACCGGGTAGTATGCCGGGCTCTTCGATTGTGGTCTCGATGTCTTGATGTCCTGCATGCAATGGTATAATGTATGTGAACTTGAATCTGAGTGGTGATATTAATGGTATTGTTGTGATTATGGCTATTATGGTTAGTGCTATGGTTAATAGGATGTATAGTTTGAGTCCTCTAGACAGGATCCTTGATAGCGTACCGTATTCTTGGTGTCTCGCATAGGTATTCTCATAAACTGCTATTGAGAGTAAGAACGATAATGTAGACAATAATACCATAGCCAACACATAGTTACCATAGCCTCCTAGCCCTATACCATATGCTGCTAATAACAGTGCTAAACCAATGATAAATGGTGTAGAGACCTTCACTCCTACATCACCAATTCTGACTCTAAGGTATTCTGCTAATTTAGTGGTAAAGGTGTGGTAATCTCTAACACCAATGATAATACTTGATAAATCAACTTTCTCTAACGGACCCAGGTAACACCATTCACGACCGTGCTTAATATAGACATAGATCCTGCCAGAGATCTCTTTAAGAACAACAGATCCCTCTCTTCCACACTTAATACATCTACCTCGCCCAATAACTTTTGATGACAATACTAATCACACTAATGCAGGTACTATACGTCTGTATGTTTCTGCAAGTTTTTATGAATTCGATGGTAAACATTTTTCTAATGATTGATGAAACGTGTGTGATAAAAGAGGACCAAGGATTTGTTGATTGACAAATATGTGCAAACATGAATTCATGATAGAGATGTAGTCTTAGAAAGAATAAAATTGACTATAATGACTCTTGGCTGGAAACAGTAGTGAAGAGATAGGGGAATGTTATGAGAAATACAAAATAGTGCGCTTTGATGCGAAAAAATATTCAGGAATTCGAGTTCATTCATTCTGCGTTCTTGTCTTGAATTGTCTGTATTGTTCCATGTATTGTATGTACTCTGGTAGTGTTGCTAAGGATATGAATGGTCCTGGGACTGCATAGTAGAAGAAAAATATTATGAGACCAAGTTGCGGAGGAAAGAAGTAATGATATGTCTTAGTCGGGAAAGGACTTATTATTACTTTAATAATAACAATGACTAGTAAAACTGCTAGTGTAGCTATGTAGAGTAGAGGGCCTAGGCGCCAAATTATGAATAACCATTTATATTTAATTACTCCTCTTATCGCCGCCTTAAATGCTAGGTACCCGAGAGTTATGAATACGAGCATTAGTGGAGCAGGGTGTATAAGCAATGGTAAAACTAGAAACAAGCTTGGTGATAATGTGTAGACACTATTTTGTAGCATCTCTATTGTGAGAAGATATAGTATACATAGCATGTTTATAACATGTGCATAGTACATCACTCCACCAGGACCCTTGCTAAGAATCAACTGGTATACAAAGAGCGGAGGAAAAGACAGCCACAACATGAGTATTAATATGAGTTTAAGCCAGGGAGGCAAATACATTGTAAGCGGTGTAGTAATAGGTATGAATTGTGAATTGAAATATAAGATACAGTATTGCGAAAACAAATAAGCGTCTATGAAGCCTTGAGAAAAACTCTATAACATCATATCCACAACTATGTTTATTATCATTATCCATGTTCTCTAAGCCTCTTTGTTTA
The DNA here is from genome assembly GCA_029637525.1 of Desulfurococcaceae archaeon MEX13E-LK6-19. NCBI lineage: Archaea > Thermoproteati > Thermoproteota > Thermoprotei > Desulfurococcales > Desulfurococcaceae > Desulfurococcaceae archaeon MEX13E-LK6-19. The sequence continues at coordinate 1,756,075 of CP072660.1, read as the reverse complement.
ACCCTAGATAAAAAATATTATGAACAAGAAATTATATTAAGATTCTTGGCTATTATCAATTGGAATTCTTCTAAATAAGATTTACAATGTATAGTATTCTAGCTCATAGGCAAAGTCTCTCCTTGTGCATCTACTCAATTTACAGTACCTATAATGCTCCATGTATTGTAATCTTAGTAGCCTGGCATGTGGTGGAAGGACGGTTTTGTAAACTCTACGAGAGAAGAGTAGTAATAACAATGAATAGGATGATTAATTGGAAAGATGAGAGGATAGACTGATAGAGTGATAACGCTACACAGTATAGCGATAATATAGATTGGACCTGATATTGGGGTTTATGTTTGAGATCTTTATGTATTTGTCTTGTATTGCTTATAGGATATAATAGCGTATGTTATCTGTAGCACTGTTACTGCAATCCAAGCGATTGTCATAAGTACCCCGTATATGTCCCATTCTATTGTAATGTATATTGATGGGGAGAAGAAGAGGACAAGGTACATACCATAGGGCATCCACAATACAGTTGACCATAAGATTGCTAGCCAGGATACCCATACCCGGGATATTATCCCTTTAATTGCATCACGGTACTTAACATAACTGAATACGGTTAAATCGATTGATAAGCTGTTGAATAGAAGTACTGAAGTCAGTTCAGCTATTGCAATAACGTCGAGATATGGAGCAATTATCTTGGCGACAATAGAGGTAATAAGCGAGAATAATAGAGTCGTTAAGACCACTATTATAGAAGCTGGATAATTCCCCAACTTATGTCTCTTCAAACTCCTATGCACGGCAAACTTCAATATTAATGCTACCGAGAATAAGGCTACTATCACGGCTATCATCATTGTATTAGATAACATAAAGGAGAAATGGGGAAACAACCCGAATAACATCATGTGTGAGAGAATGAGAAACGATAAAGGAAATGATAATGAGCCTATAGGAAAGAAAAACAACAAGCAAAGAAGAGGTAAAACAAAGTAGGCAGCTAAAGGACTTAAAATTATGAAGGGCGTGATAAAGAAGTAGATAGATGTCACATAATGTACCTTAAGATAAAAATCTGTTAAATTATTCAAGAATTTAGACTTATTCATCCCGCAACCCTAGCTTATAGTACTTGTAGAGTTTTACATGTACATATATGTTTATGATCGTGTATATAGATTCTATGAAGAAGACTATAAAGGTTAGAATCATCAGCATATTTATAACTCCTGGGAAATGGTAGCTTCTAAACGCTTCTCCACGTAAAGCCCTTAGGAAGTACTCTCCATTTGTAATATATTACTTTACACAGATTTAGCTTCACTCATCTAGGCCCTGTCTTACGAGTATCTCTATAATAACTTGTTGATAGCTCTCATTTAGTGATTAGTGGTTGGTATTTCTATGTGTTTTATTTTCTTGTAGAACCAGGGTAAGGAGGCTATTGCTATGTAGAAGCTGATTATTGTGATCATGTAGAATGTGGCTTCTGGGAGGTAGAAGGGATCGATGAAGAAGAATCTGAGGATAGGGGGTAGTATCGAGGCTTCGCATTGATGGGAAGGGACTTGGGTGATGCAGATGATTGTGAATATTGTGTAGGTTAGGGGAAATGGTGAGTATAGTAGGAGTCCTGTAATCCATATTAGTAGTAGGGTTCTAGGTTTGATCGCTCCTTTCAGCATGTTATTAAAGAGTTTATACTCGATGTAAGCGGGGATAGGGAGAGCTAGTGGGAAGAGGAGGCGTAGGTATCTTATAAACGGGTTACGGACAAATCCTAGATTAGGATTAAGCTTCACTATCCAAGCCCATGAAGTGTATGCATAATACAAAATTGATCCAGGCCCAGTAGCGAGAATAATATGGGCTATTTCAAGTACTGAATACAGGATCCCTATAGGTGGAAGAAGTATGCAAACTGGCCAAAAATTCAGTATAGTTTGTGTAAAACCAAAGACATACGTAAAAAACAATAGTGCTCTATGGAGTTTACTAAGAGTATTGATAAACCCTTTCATTTGGCTATTGGGTCTCCTAGAAATAGTTGAAGAAAACGCTTGTTGTCCCTTACCACTTAAACTCATTGGTAAACCACCTTTGTAATTCATAGTAGCCTGGTTTTTGGCTAAAGTCTTCATTCAAGACACCCTAACCATAACTTAAATCCCAACGCATGGAGATAGTATTCACGTTCTGCTGTATTTTTATTCCATAGCATATACTATGCTAGAAACACTATGTAGTGGTTCTGTGCTCTAGACTTAATAGCATTAAATGCTTTATTTATATAGTCAACCCGTGTTTTGTATTGATAGTGTTTTCTTTTTAATTATCTTATAGAGCATTGTGTGTAGTGTTATTTGTGTTACGGCTATTATTATAAATAACATCATTAGTATATGCCATAGGAATGATCCTGTAGGTGTTATACTGAACGGAAAAGCACTTATACTCCATAGTAATGGTAATACAATCAACCATAAAGGAGATGCAGTACCATTTAGAACGCTTCTGTACTTGATGTAGCTAAACACCGCTAAGTCAAATCCTACAGATATAATTAAGGCCCCGGTAGCTGTGGTAATAAGGTGGTAAACATGATACAATGTTGCCTCTATAGACATGATAGATGGTATAGTGTATAATGTTGCAATTAATAGAAATGCAGGTGCACTCCATCTACGTATCTTAGATCCCTTGACTAAATAACATATAATAGCTTTCATCATAACAGTAAGGATGAGAATTACGGAAACGATTATGTAGTAACTCCATGTCCTCCTGAACATTACTATTAGAAAAAAGGTCTTGTAGAAGAAAAAGGTTATAGGGAGAGAGAAAGCTATCGGTCCTATTGCGAAAGTAAGGTAAACTATTATGTTTATAATATTGACTGTATAGGGGTATTGATAGTGGTGAAAGAGAGTATATTTAACAATAAAGATAGTGAAAGGAGCAGTAATCACTAAGAATGAAGCTAGCCAGTGAAGATAGAGAAAGAAATTAGCTATTTTAGCAAGAAGTGTTTGGTTTTCACCGTTACTTCTAAGCATTCCTAAATACCTCTAAAATCTTTTCTTCAGCACCTTTATGTATCTGCTCCACACCCTTCTTTTGGTATGTAGTAGTTGTTGGTCTGCTGATAGATTGTTCTTTGCAGATATAATGGTGTCTGACAAGCTTTATATGCACATATATGTTTATAGTTGCATATACTATTGCTATAATTAACCCTATGAAAATTAGGAGTAACAACATTCCCCAAGCTCCGGGAAAATGATATCCTCCAAATACTTCTTTATCCCCCATCAAAGCTTTTAGGAAATATTCATAGTGAGTAACTACAGTATAGGCCATGATCGGTATTGGATAAGCCCATATGATCGGTAGTACTATAAGCCATCTACGTGATTCCATGCACTTTAGAGCACCTCTATAGAGAAAGTAGCTTGCAGTAACGAGAATCAAAGCTAGGATTCCGGATATATAGTATACAATGTAGATGATCATCAAGTATGGTCCTTTGAAGTCCTCAAGTGTAACAAGTAAAGTTAGTGTCAAAGGTGCTGCAAAGAGTAGGGCCGGCCCTATGAATAAGAGTAATAGTAGTGGGAAAAAGAGGTAGATCGTAAATGGGAGAAGCACCATCAAGGGAAAAAGCATGAATGCCACAAAATGCTGGTACAAGTTAATCTTGATGAGAAGACTAGGAAAACCAGATTCAGTATTTGAAGACGTATTTATCACCTTGGTGTTTGTTCTAAGATCTGGTTTAATGCCGAGATTCTTAATGCGTTATTGAGATAAGTCACCTGTTTATGCTTATTATAAACTCTTGTGTTTGTTTCTTATATGTATTATATTATTCTTAGAACAATAGTTTTCCATTTATTATTTGTTTAAACGGGGATACACGATAATAGTATAATAAGTACAATAAATGTATAAATGTCGTTATAATCAGGATAATCATTAGTATAGGTATTCCATTAAAAATAAATAATGTGAAACAACCTAATAATCCAGTTAGCCATGGTGATATGGTCCATAAAGATACCAGTACTGGTATCCACGCGGGGCTAGCATCTCCTCTAACAGAGTCTCTAAACTTTACGTAGCTAAATGTAGACAAGTCCAGATGTAGAGTAATAGCTATACCGAACAATAGATGATTTATGATAGTTCTAAATGAGGTAGTATAACAACAATATATAGTAGTAATAATGAATATAGAAATAACCACGGATGATGCAGCTATCAATACCTTTGCAGTCGAATAACCTAATAGTTTAGAGTTCCTCAAAGATAAGTAGATCAAAGCTTTCAGTATTATTAGGAACACTATTTTCGAAAAAACCCATACTCCGTTACTACAGTACATCATGATTAGAGCTGAAGTATGGAGAAGAGATAAAGGACCAAGTGGAAAAACTATGACAATAGGATATATTGGGATTGGTATAAAAGCTAAGGCTGGGAAAAGCAGGACAAGCATGAGATGCAAGACAAGTAAAAGCATCACATAATGTAAACGTAGAAAGAATTTGGTCAACAAATATATCAGCTTAGCACTCATACACTCTTCGCCATTTAAAACCATGCTGAAACCACCCTTTCAGTATATATTACCCTAGTTTTCTACCGAATTCTTCTCGAAGTCGCAGCCTACATGTAGGTGAAGAGATACAGCTGTATGAGGTGGTGGAGGTGTTTCTGAAACCGTTATTGTTGTCGAAAAATAATAAAGACGAGACAATTAGTAGAAGTAATAAAGTTATGGGTATTATGGAATGATGTCTTATCATGAACTAACGCCACATACAATAATCCGTAATATATCGTTCTCTTTTAAAGTATATAAATATTTCTTGTAAGCAAAAACTCAGCTATTATTGAATAGAATAACTAGCTAGCCTGTACACTCCAATATATGAGCATGTTTATGGAAACCGGCCGGTTTCCATAGATAACACTAGAGCTTTTCTATGGCAAGAACACCATATTCTCTGGGGTGTCTCTGGTTTTGTTTAGTGGTTGTGTTCTGGTTGGCGATGGCTATCCTTCTTGTGGGATCATGATAGGTGGTAGGAGGCCTTGTGAGCTTGGGTTCCGGGTTAGAGGGGGTGGTGTTGTTGAGCGTCTTGTTCATGATGTTGTTCTTAGTCGTCCTGAGGATTATCTCTCGGTTTATCAGAGCATGTGTAATCATGTTTGTCTTAAGTGTCATAGCTGGTATTTCACGCAGGTTCCCGAGGGCAAGTGGTATAGTCCTGAGAAGATAGTGGAGGAGGCGTTGAGGTACCGGGAGCAGGTTACCGTCTGGGAGCCTCGGGAACGAGCTACTATGTGGCATGCTTCTGACCTTTGTGCTCATTGTGGTTTATGTTACTTAACTGGTAGAAGGGGGCATTTCTGTCCTGGTAGGCTGAGTAGAGATCAGGTAGTATTGTCGCTACAAGGCTATGGGCCTGCTAGGAACATCGTATCTTTTACTGGCGGCGATCTTTATTGTAGGAGAGAATACTATACCAGAGTCTTTAGGTTGCTGAAGAAGGAGGCTCCCGATCTATGGGTTCATGTCGAGACCAATGGATATGGTTTGACTAGGAGAAACCTTGAAGCCTATTGGGAAGCTGGTTTGGACTCGATTTGGCTTGACATGAAGGCATATCGTGAAGATGTCTATAAGAGGCTTTGTGGTACAACGAACAAGCATATTCTCGAGCTCCCAGCCTTGATCCATGACATGGGTTTCGTGCTGGAGATAGTGCTTCTCTACATACCGGGTATGGTCGAGACTGATCAGATTAGCTTGTTCGGCGAGCTAATAGCTAGTGTGGACAAGGATATCCCGATTACACTCCTTGCATTCTTCCCGGAATACAAGATGATGAACTACCGTAGCCCTACACTAGAGGAAATGTTGTCTGCATACAAAGCTCTAGTAGAGAAGGGGTTGGGGAAGGTAAAGATCGGGAATGTAGGGGTTTTCTGTAAGTCAAAAAATGAGGTAGAAGAGTTGGTAAAGACTATTGGGAGGCAACACGTGGCGTTATAGGAGAGTATTAGTAGAGTAGTCTAGCACTAGTATATAGACTATTGTATTGTACAGTATCTCTAGGTTCGCAGACTGGTTATTGTACATTGCTAGTGTTTCTAATGCAGTACACTTATTACCTAGGGCTACATAAAGTTTTAATGGCGGTGTTATTGTATGATTGAATTCAATAAGAAAATAGATAATGTTATTGGCCGTAGTGTAGTTATCTACAACAACGTATTATGGGTACTAGCATTAACAAACAATAGTATGGTACTATGCGCCCCAAAGAAGAAGGGGTTCTTAAATGCGTTAAAAACCCTATTTGCAACGCATGAAGCAACGCTTGATCCTAGTTTACAGATCTTCTCCACAGCCATCAGAGTACTAGATAAAAAGAAAATGCTAGAGGACTCCATGAAGCCTTTCGTAGGATCACTAGAGTGCACGGTTGCAGAACAAATACCCTACGACAACATAGCTAGTATAGATATTGATGAAAGAGAACATAGGATCATAGTCAAGACAAAAGATGGGAAAACACTGCATCTAGCAATGCCAGACGGCAAAAAATTAGGTGCAAAAGAATTAACAAAAGAGAAAATACTAGAACACACAAAAGAACTCCTAAAAAGAACAGGATTACTATAGAAGATATAACAAAACATCAAGGGTTTCTCGGGATCATTGTTCTATTGTCTTTACAGGCAAGAATGCATCATTGTAATACTAATTGTTTAAGAGAAAATAATGTAATGCTACGTAGTGTATCTCGTATAGAAACCCGTTAATATGCTCGACAACGTGATTTTATTACTTATGATGATTCATTAATCTTTTTAATCTAATGTAAACCATTCTTTAAGTCTACTCTATTGTTTATTATGTTATTATTTTTCTGAGAAAGAAACATGAGAGTATTAGGGGAACTCACAAACAAGAGCAGAGAACATGTAGATCCCTAGAATTATGGAGACATGTATTTAAGCTAGCTATGCAGACTACTGTTTTCTTGCTTGTTTATTTGTCATGTTTTTGTTTGTCGAAAAGAATTTAATGATGTCTTGCATTAACTTTGTTATAAAAGTTGCTGGGTGTTTTGTTTGCCTGAGAAGTTTGAGCCTTATCCTTTGTTTATTAAGAAGGACTATACTCCTGACCCGGACAGAGATGTTATTGCGGTTTTTAGGATTAAGCCTGCTAAGGGGTTTACTGTAGAGGATGCTGCTGGTGGTGTTGCTGCTGAGAGTAGTGTTGGTACTTGGACAACACTCTATACATGGTATGATCAGGAGAGAGTTAATAAGCTGATGGGTAAAGCATACTATTTCAAGGATCTCGGCGATGGATCATATATTGTCCGGATTGCTTATCCTGTCGAGTTGTTTGAAGAAGGTAATATGCCGGGCTTAATGGCGTCTATCGCCGGTAACATATTTGGTATGAAGCGTGTCGAGGGACTTCGGCTCGAAGACATTTATCTACCCTATGAGTTCCTCAAGCACTTTAAGGGCCCAGGGAAGGGTATTGATGGTGTTCGCGATATCTTCAAGGTGTATGATAGACCTATCGTAGGAACAGTTCCCAAGCCTAAGGTAGGTTATTCACCAGACGAAGTGGAGAAGCTGGCATACGAGATACTCTCCGGTGGAATGGACTATATCAAGGACGATGAGAACCTTACCAGTCCTAGTTTCTGTAGATTCGAGGAACGCGCAAAGAGGATAATGAAGGTAATCGATAAGGTTGAGAAGGAAACCGGCGAGAGAAAAGTATGGTTCGCAAACATAACATCTGATATCAGGGAGATGGAGAAGAGGCTGAAACTAGTAGCAGACTATGGCAACCCCTACGTGATGGTTGACGTGGTTATCGCTGGATGGGCTGCACTAACCTACATCAGGGACCTAGCAGAGGAATACGGACTAGCAATACACGCCCATAGAGCAATGCATGCAGCATTCACTAGAAACCCATACCATGGTATATCAATGTATGTTCTAGCGAAACTCTACAGGATCATAGGTGTCGACCAAATACACATCGGCACACCAGGCGTAGGTAAACTCGAGGCAAAAGCAAAAGACGTGATAAGATACGCAAGCATCCTCAGAGAAAAACACTTTAAACCAGACCCAGACGACGAGTTCCACCTAGAACAAGAAATGTACCATATAAAACCAGCATTCCCAGTCTCATCAGGAGGACTACATCCAGGCACACTACCAGATGTAATCAAAGCCCTCGGCAACGACATTGTCATACAAGTCGGAGGAGGAGTCATAGGACATCCAGACGGGCCACGAGCCGGAGCCATGGCTGTCAGACAAGCACTAGAAGCCGTAAGCAAAGGTATACCACTACAAGAATACGCTGAAACACACAAGGAGCTCAAGAGAGCACTAGAAAAATGGGGATTTGCAAAACCCGTATAGCCAGTCTTTCTTCCAATGGATTAAAATACCTAAAATATTAAACAATTTTCTTTTGAAAAACAAAAATAAACTGATAATCGACGCAAGCAATATTGATGATTTATACTATTGGTTACAGGTTATGTAATGCAGCCAAAAGCATAGTGTTAGAATCGTGAGAAGTCTTCTTGGGATAATAATCGGTGATTAAACATTGGTTGTGGTTGTAGGAATGGGCTCTACAACTATTATCGGATATGATGTAATGTATTAGTTGGCAGAGGTTACTGGGTCTTGGAGCCTCCTTGGTATCGTGTTTCAAGATTTTATGAGAAAGTAGGTGAGGACAGGGTTAAGTGTCTTGTTTGTAGTCGTGGCTGCGTTCTTGGTGAGGGAGCAAAGGGTTTCTGTGGCAACCGCGTGAACAAGGATGGCAGGCTCTATTGTGTTTCTTATGGCTTGCTTAGTGCTGTTGAAAGCCGCCCTATCGAGATCAAGCCTTTGTTTCACTACTGGCCCAACTCTACATCGCTGACTTTTAGTGGCTGGGGCTGTAACTTCAAGTGTCCTTGGTGCCAAAACTACTTCTTGAGTATGGCTGACCCTAGGCCGGAACACTCCATATACTTGTCCCCGAAGAGTCTTGTCCTCGAGGCAATCAAGAGGGGTGACGAGGGTGTTTGCGCTAGTTTCAATGAACCAGTTGTCCATGCTGAGTACGTTATTGACGTAGCCAAGATCGCTAGGGAGTACGGGCTCTACACGGTAATAGTTACAAACGGGTACATGACTAAGCGTGTACTCGAGGAAATGCTTGAAGCTGGTATAGACGGCTATAGCATGGATATCAAATGCTGCCCTGAAACCTGTAGGAGAATACTCGGTATAGACCCCTATGTAGTGCTCAGTAATGCAAAGTACATTATAGACAATGGCGGGCACGTAGAAATGGTGTACCTTATTGTGACAGGAGCTAATGACTCTGATGAATGTATCGACTGGATTATAGATAACCACTTGAAATACCTAGGAGAAAACGTGCCCTTACATATAAACAGATACTATCCAGCATACAAGTACAATAAACCGCCAACACCACTTGACACACTTTTCAAAGCATACAATAAGGCTAGGGAAGCAGGCATCAAGTATGTATACCTAGGGAACATAAGTGATGAGAAATACCAAGATACATACTGTCCAAAATGTGGTAAACTACTAGTTAAGAGGAGAAGATATAGAGTAGTCGAATGGAAGCTGACAAGAGACAATAGATGCCCGAGATGCGGTGAGAAAATACCCGTTAAGGGAGAATACGTACCCGGGAAATCGCTGCCTCCCCTATTCTAGCATTGATCCATAAGATATATTGTGTTGAGCCAAAGAAAATACTGTACAGGTGGCTGTTATGGAGAAGAAAAACATGTTAGGTCCATGTGGCGAGAAAATAGGATACTGGGAGACAGTTGAACCAGAAAGACTTGACGAGAAACAAGCAGTAAAAACAACAGTGAGATGGCTTATCAGGGAAGAAGATGGTGCAAAGACTTTCTCGATGAGATTATTTGAAGTAGAGCCTGGAGGACATATAAAAGCACATTATCACCCATGGGAACACGAGATCTATGTACTTGATGGTGTTGGCGAGATAAGGATCGGTAGTAGAGTCTATAGAGTAACCAAGGGATTCTTCATATATGTACCACCTAATGTTGAGCATGAATACTGGAACAAGAGCAACGACAAGACATTGAGGTTCTTGTGTATAATACCAAATAAGCCTACTGTTGATGACAAGAAAAAGAAGGAATGTTAAGGTTTTTATTTCGTTTGTTTTCTAGAGAAAAAATTTTCTGGAGTACAAAGAATATTCATCATTACTCTTCAACGGGTTCTATATGAATTATTTGTACAGGACAAGCCGAGGCTGCTTGTTCTACACATTCCTTCAAGTCTTCTGGTATAATACCTACAGCGATATTGCCCCCTTCTCGGTATTGTTCAACGATCTGGGATTTGTTGTCATCAGGATTCATTTCAAAGACGTCCGGGCATATGCTTACGCAAACCATGTCAGAAATGCAGTTCTCTCTAGGCTCTATTTTAACTCTATACTTGGGCATAATTTAATCGCCTCACGTACTATCCAAGATGATATCCCTTAAAATATTTTCTAGAACACCTTCCAATAGCGTCTTTTTAGTTCAAGAAAATGGTTTTTAAATAATCATTGTAATATTAACCATATTTTCCCTTGAATTAATTTTAAATACCCCATTTTACAATCCTGTGAAGAATAGATTACGCGGTGAAGGTGCTGTTCTAATGATAGCTATTGAGGCTAAAGACCTTTATAAGAAGTATGTAAACAAGCGCGGATGGCTAAGGAGGAGAGTAGAGGAAGTCGAAGCGCTCAAGGGAGTATCATTCATTGTTGAGAAAGGTACTGTGTTCGGTCTTCTGGGCCCAAATGGTGCTGGAAAGACAACTACAGTAAAGATACTCGCGACACTTCTACTGCCAGATAAAGGGACAGCGAGAATCATGGGGTATGATGTTGTTGAAGAAGCTAGAAGAGTTAGAGAAGTCATTGGTGTCTCGTTAAGTGTTGAACGTGGTTTCTTCTGGAAGCTAACGGGCTACGAGAACCTGAAGTACTTTGGTATGCTCCGTGGTCTTGATGGAAAATATCTTGAGGAGAGAATACAGTATGTTATGGAGCTTCTTGGATTAAAGAAACTTAAGGCACACGAGAAATTCTATGAAGAATTTAGTCTCGGTATGAAAGCAAGACTTAGCATAGCCAGGGCTCTACTTCATGACCCAGAGGTGCTTATTCTCGACGAGCCAACATTAGGACTAGATCCATCGAGTGCTCGTGCAATCAGGGAGCTATTGGTTAAATTAGCTCATGAGGAGGGTAAGACTATCCTTATAACATCCCATAATATGTTTGAAGTAGAGATGATTTGTGATAAAGTAGCTATCATAAACAAGGGAGAGATAATAGCTCATGGCACCGTTGCTGAGCTAAAGAGGCTTGTCTCAAAAGAAGTCCCGGTATCTATCGAGGCTTGGCGCCCAGGAGTTGTACAGTCCAGGTTAGCAGAGCTCGTCTCCGAGAAGCTTGGTCTAAAAGCCTCGGTTATCGTGGACGACAAGGGGTTTGCCAAAATAAGAATTCTTGCTCCTCTAGGTGAGGAAGACAAAGTTGTCCATGAAGTACTAGAGCTGCTCAGAAGCGTTGGTGCGAGAATAAGAGAGGCTAAGATACTGGAGCCAACACTTGAGGATGTCTTTATTAAATTAACGGGTGGCGTGGAACAATGAGACTACTAATATGGAGTAAAGCAGACTTAAAGTACATAAAGTCGGTTATGAAAGCAGAATTCTACGCCTTTTATTGCTGGATGAAGAATAATAGAATGTTTGCATTCATGATGCTAGTCTGGCCGTACCTTATGGCAGGTTTCCTACTCGGTTTAGGACTCCTTCTAGGCAGCCTTAAGGTTTATGGAGAGAGAATGGGTGTGGCGAACCCCGTTTTCTACATAATAGCCTCTAGTGGTGTACTGATCTCTAGTATAAGTATTATAGACTCAGCTGTTGCCACAGTTCTTGAACACAGGTGGGTTGGCACACTACCATACGTTATCTCTAGTCCACCAGGATTCCGGACAATAGCCATGTTTGGACCACTGCTACCAGCTATCATAGGCTCCTTCATTAGCATATCAGCTATCTTGCCGGCAGCGGTATTGTTTGAAGGAATACTTGGTGCATCAAAAGTGTTCTTAGCTCTTATATTAATCTATATTGCGACATTGCCTCTCATAGGGTTGGCTGTTATCATAGCTGGAGTAACTCTGATTATGCGTGAAGAAACCAATATAGCTAGCTTCATGACACCCTTCATGATACTTGTGTCAGGGGTTTACTACCCACAGACCATACTTCCATACGTTCTTCAATTGCTTGCAAAGGCTGTGCCAGTGTACTATGTTGTAACAGCAGTAAAAATTCTCGCAACATACCATATACCTCCTTTCAATATCTTCTTCACTATTGCTGGCATACTGTTTGGACTCACACTTATCTACAATACAATGGCGTATCCTGGGGTGAAGACTATTGAGAATAGGATCAGAAGTAAAGGCATACAAGACTAAAACAAAGGCAATTCTATGGCTTCACTTGGTTAGACTGGAGAGATACAAGTATGGATTCTTAAACATGATATTAACCAACATGCTATGGTATATGTTGTTCCTTCTCGGAGCACTAATGTTTATCCCGGAGGGAGAATTCCAGTTATTCGCCATCATAACATTCTGGGGAGTAGTACTATGGAGCATGATGAATAACTCTGTATGGCTTATAGCTGGGTGGACATGGTTTGTAATAGCTACAGGTATTATTGAGGAGCATATTGTATGCGGTGTTAACCCGCTGGCTCTAATAATGGGGAGATTCGTGACAGGATTCACTGTTAGTCTTATAGCGATCCCAATAATAGCACTAGTATTTACAGGTCTAGCTGGTTTGGCTCTATTTAACATCTATAGCATAGTCTTTCTGTTACTTGGGATAGGTCTTCTCTTAGCTTACTCTAGTTTATATGCAATAGTGTTAGCGGCATTAAGTTTGAGAACACATGTACCTGGAGTAATGCTTGATATAGTCAATATATTCATGTACATAATAGGAGGAATAGGAGTACCCGTTTCAAGAATGCCGAGTGGACTACGTGAAATAGCTCTCCTATTACCATACACTCATGCAGCCGAGTTAACGAGGTATGGTGCAGTAGGTCTAGAACCATACATAGGTATAGCAACAGAAGTTATTGTATCGATACTCTATCTATTACTAATGGCTACAATAGCGTATATTGTAGTAAAGCGTGTCGAAGAATACATTAAAAAACATGGAGTCAAAGGCGTTGGCAGAATGTAGTCAGCTATGCGGGGCCCAGCTCATAAGCCCCTCATCCACAAGCGGTAAGGGCTTCACAATAAAACCCGGGATTCCTCATCACGCCAAATAAATAGTATTGTGGCTACTGGATTTAAATATAATTATTAAAACAGACATGGCTACTCGAGCATAGTTTTATTTAATAAGGATCCGCTAAAGACATTATTAGCACTGGTGGTACTCTTTCAAGACTAGTTGAGTCGGACTAGAGGTGAACTGGTTGGTTTTATTTAGAGAATTTGTAGAGAAGACAAGCCCGAGTAAGTTCGCAGAATATCTTGACCATACATTGCTCAAGCCTGTAGCCACCTTTAAGGATCTTGAGAAAGCTATCGAAGATACTAGGAGATATGGTTTTGCCTGTCTCGTCATACCGCCATCGCTCCTTGAGAAAGCACGTGAAATAAGTGGTAACACTATAAGGTTAGCTACAGTCATTGGTTTCCCTCTCGGTAGCACGTTAACTAGAGTTAAAGAGGAGGAGGCGCGTGAAGCAGTTTCTCTTGGTGCAGTAGAGATCGATATGGTTATGAATATAAACATGTTTAAATCAGGAGCCAAAGATTATGTCCTCGAGGATATGAGGAGAGTTGTTGAGGCTTCCAAGAAAGCTGGAGCAGAGGTAGTCAAGGTGATTATTGAGACAGGGCTGCTGAGTGATGATGAGAAAATCGAGGCAACACGCTTGGTAGTAGAATCCGGGGCAGATTACGTCAAGACCAGCACAGGATTCCTTGCGGGAGGAGCTAATGTACACGATGTTTCCCTTCTATACAAGGCTGGAGGCGGCCGTATAAAAGTAAAGGCAGCCGGCGGTATAAGGCATGCAGAAGATGCGATAGCAATGATTCTTGCGGGCGCATCAAGGATAGGTACAAGTACTGCTCATAAGATTATCGAGGAATATATTAGGCTTAGAGAAGAGAAGACCTAATCCCGGTCAATAATCTCTCTTATTTTTCTCCTAACATACGGTCCCTTGGGTTCTCCAAAGACTCTTCTTGTTAACTTACAGAAACTACACTCATTCCCACTTGATACGAGCCCACATATAGTGCATTTCTTATACTCGTTTCTTGTCTCAGGGTATTTCTCAATATTCTTGGCGAGCCTGCGGATAAACCCTATTTTTGTACTTGGATACCTTTCTTCAAGTTCATTAATTAACTTCTTTAAGTCTAATTCAAGGGACTCTCTGAGAGCAAATGGACATTTACTTGATACGAATGGTAAACCCGTGTATAGAGCATACCGTAGAACTTCATCCTCATAGACATCATAGAGTATCCTCGCTCTGCCGACTACAAGGTTTTTGATAGTCTCTGTTTTTGGAGAGAGTTTTCTTATAGCCTCAAGGTTTTGCCCAATAAACTCCTTGAATGCATAAGCCATCATATCATCTAGGTTATGCCCAGTAACAACTACATCGGCACCTATCTCTATGGCAAAAGCGTTAATCAAGTACCTTTTAATTATACCGCAGACAGAACAAGGAGGCCTACGTGCCTTCCTAGCAATCTCTGGAATACCCAGGCCCAGTAGATCTTTTAAACTAATAACATATAGCTTGACATTATGTTCCTCAACAAGCTTCTTTACCTTGTCAACACATTCTTCAGAGTAAGCATTAATACCCAGATTTATATGAAGTGCAGTGATGTCGAGATTCATTTCTTTAGCTATTTTTGCCAATAGTGCGAGTGCTGTAGAACTATCTTTACCGCCCGATACAGCTACGAGTACGTGATCTCCTGGTTTAAACAGGTTGTAACGCTTAATGGACCTCAATACTTTTCTCTCAATAAACTCTATGTAGTGCTTTTTACAAAGATTAAGTCTAGCATACTCTATCCTAATTGCTGCTTCTTCTCCACAAAAACTACATTTGGTGGTCATTATGAACATCCTAAAAACCTTCTTAGAGTTTACTGGTATATCTTTTTCTCTACGATCCATTTGGTTACTATAGTTAATGTTATTGTGTAAAGAACTAGACTAATGAGTGAAGTAATAGGGTCTATTAGATCGTATCTACAGTACATGCTGTACCTAAGTAGTTCAACGATATAAGTTAATGGTAGTGCGTAAGATACTAATTGTACTATTGATGGAAGCATATAGATTGGTATGAATATACCTGATAAAAACAGCATTAGGAATCGTAGTGTATTCATGAAAACCATTGAATTCTCGATCCTCATGACAACAGCAGCGATTATGCCTATTAGAGAAAATATTATTGAACCTAGCAATACTGCTGTAAAGAACGTTAGCATGTATACTATTCTTATCTTTACGAAAACCATTATTATTGCGATAGACATACAGGCTCCTATGAGACCAAACACTATCCCGCCTAGACTCTTAGCTATTATAATTGAGCCTAGTGTTACTGGTGCATAGAGTAGTCTTTCAAAACTTCCAAATCTCCTTTCAATACCTATGCATACTTGTGCCATGGTTGATGAAGAAAACATTAGTGCTAATCCCACAAGTCCCGGGATTATTCTCCAGTTATATGATACGGCGATAGCTAGTACGCCAACTATTGCAGCGGGGGTTAATATCCCCCAGCTTATTGTCGGCGGTTTAGCATAGTATTGCCGGAGATCCTTCCACAGTATTGCCTTGATAGAGCCTAGCCTACTCATGAGGTTCACCACTATGGAGTATTCTCAATAATACTTCATCCCAGGGCGTGCTCGATGTATTTACTTGCTCTATTACAACGCCATATTTCTCTATGAGAAATGCTAGATCCTTTAAAACCTTGGTTGTTCCAACATTCTTTATCTTTACTAAAACACCTCTGATTCTCACGTTGTTTTCTCCCCAAAGTCTATACATTTCGTCAATAACATCGTCTGTTAAGTCATTAAACACGATCTCCATGGCGGGCTCTAGTCCGGCTATGTCTTTAAGTTTCCCGGGTTCTCCTTCTACGATCTTCTTACCTTTATTAATTATGAGAACTTTATCGGCAAGCTCCATAGCTTCAGGTATATTGTGTGTTGTTAACAGAATGGTCTTACCCTTCTCAGCAAGGTCTCTAATCAAGAGCCTTATAGTAACAGCGTATTTCACATCAAGACCGCTTGTCGGCTCATCTAGAATAAGAATCTCTGGGTCGTGAAGCAGTGCAGCCGCTAGGTCGACTCTTCTTTTCAAACCTTTTGATAGAACATCATATTTCTTGTTAAGGAAATATTTCAGATTAAGTAGCTCGACTATATAAGATATACGTTCTCTTCGCTCTTTCTTGTCCAAACCATATAGCCGTGCAAGAAATTCAAGGTTCTCTCTTACACTGAGGTCTCCAAAAAGATTTGGTAGTTCTGGCATCACACCTATCATCTTCTTTATTTCCAGAGTCTCTTTACTGACGTCTTTTCCAAGAACAGTAATTTTCCCTGAATTAAACTTGATCAAACCTGCTATGGATTTTATCGTAGTTGTTTTGCCAGCGCCATTAGGCCCTAGAATAGCGTATACCTCACCCTTCTTTACGGTAAATGATAGGTTGTCTACTGCTTTGGTTTTACCATAGTATTTGACTAGCTTGTCAACAACTATAGCGTACATAATTACTCATCCTTGTTACAGTCTAAAGATAGTATTATAGTTGGTTATACTATATTAAACTATGCAAGAGAATCAAGGAAGCAGGTGGTGACCCGTAATTGTCTTGTAGAGTACTTTCTATAGTAATGCTTGTTATTCTATTGAGTACAATACATGTGCTGATTACCGATACTCATGAAGAACATGTTCTATGGCCTATGTACAAATATGATGCTAAGCGAACAGGTTTCTGGCCTGGACACAATAATGTTGTTTACAGAGGGTATAATGTATCATGGGTTTTTGAGGCAGAACTATGTGTTGCAACGTCTCCTGTGCTAGCTAACATAGATAATGATAGTTTGCTAGAGATCATTTTTGGTAGTTGTGATGAATATGTTTATTGTGTTGATGGAAGAGGAATGCTTGAATGGAAGTACAAGACTGGTGGAGGAGTCTCGAGCCCTGTTATAGGGGATTTCGATGGTGATGGTGTTCTCGAGATTGGTATTGGAAGTAGTATAGGTACGTTCTGGATATTAAACGCAGTTAATGGAACACCTGAGTACACTATACAAGGCTCTTTTACCATAGCTGCTCCAGCAGTATATGATATAGATGGTGATGGTATTGATGAGATTATTGCTGGGGATGTCAAGGGATATCTGCATATAATAGATTTTGATGGCATCAACTATATCGATAAGTCTGTTGCTATAGGAGATAGTCTGTTGTTTGCCCCGTCAATAGGTGATGTTAATGGTGACGGGTATCCTGAAATAATTGTTGGTACAAGCAGATCAACAGGAGAATATGGTTTAGTAAAGGGAGTACTTGCAATAGTTGATCCTTCTACAATGACTATTACTAGAGAGCTAGTATTTAGCGGCGAAGAAGTTAATGGCGCGATACCACTATACGACATTGATGGCGATGGTGTTGATGAAATTATTTTTACAACAAAACACAGTCTGTATGTTCTTGATGTCGACTCTAACGAGACTTTGCTTCATGTAAGCTTTGGCAACATAATCATAGACGCGGCGCCATCGATTGGTGATTTCGATAATGATGGTAAACCCGATATAATTGTAGCGACTACACAAGGGTTGTACGTGTATTCACTCAGTGGCACACTGATTTTCAAGTTTCCATTCACTAAATCAGTAGTGTCACCAATCGTAGGAGACATTGATGGTGATGGATTAAATGAGGTGATAGTATCTGATCACGATGGCAAACTACTCATAATCGACTATAGAAATGGTGTGGAGTACGTTCTACAAACACAGGGACCACTCATTGCCCCGGCTGCAATAGGTGATGTCGATAACGATGGGTTATATGAGATAATTATTGGTAGTAGAGACTTCAACCTGTATTGTATAAAAGGAATTCTAGAGCCATCACCCAAAACTTCCTCAGCAACACAAACAAGTACTACATTAACTTCAACTACTTCTGTCACACAGGAAAACGAAACTAGCGCAAACACATATTCCTCTCCCACAACATCTAGTAAATACAGTTATACGTATAGCCAGGAGACTACAGCTGGACGGCAAATAACCAATATTCCATTTCCATTAATAGTGCTTGTAGCATCATTGATAGTCATCATAATGCTGGCTTACATGTTAACGCATAAAAGGTAGTGTGCCTGAAATAACAAAATAGATGATGACCTGATGGGCCACCTCCTCGCGCAGACCCTCCCCCGCGGGGAGGATGACGCGAGGGATCGCTGATAGCTTAATCTAGTGGTGATAAGCCTGTTTCCAGTATTTTAGTGTATTCGCCATGGGTTTGCTTGAGCTTCATTACTTTTACTACAAGTCCCTCTTCATATGTTCCAATTATGCTTGTAACGATATCCACGCCAAGTGCCTCCATGTATTCAAGGAAATCGCTTAAGTCTTCTTCACTTGGGAAAACCAATTTATATTCACTGGCTATGAGTTTCCCGTTGGCACGGTCTTTAAGGCTTTTAATAGCAGGTTCTAGTATCGCTTTTCCAAGCTCTAAGGCTATTTCTCTAAGTTGTTCCTCACTCCAATTCATCTCATATCCTTGTGCTATTAGTCTCAGTATTCTTGGGAACAAGTAGCTTCTCCCTTCATCAAAGGGATGTCTCATTCCCTCGCGTATGTCGCCAATATTCGTTCTAATAGTCGTGTACTTAAGTGCTGGTACCTTGTGCTCTGGATCCTTTATTACAATACCTTCTCTACCCTCGCGTTCAAGCTCCTCGACAATCTCCCATAGCCTCCATGTATCGTTTCTCGATAATACACCCAATACACGTACACGCTTCAAACTATATTTCTCAACAATTTCGTCACGTATTTTCAATGGAGCCAGTTTCCCGTCCTTAAATACATCGAATACAAAATAGTCGAAACCTGGTGCTTCAGGATAATACTGGGGTACATAGGGGTTTTCTTGCCCAACAACTTCACCAACCAAAACAACATCAGGATATTCTCTTGATAGTTCCAAGAGTCTACTACCATAAATCCTCTTTATCCTCGCCGTAGTATACGGGCATACATAGCCTCCTCTAGTAATTGCTAGTACCATTTTGTTCACTATTACTACTCTAACATTGTACCCATTCATTTTTTCTTCAACAAAGAATTCTCTCGGCATGTATTTAACAGCATATTCTAATAGTGCAAGTCTACGTATACTAGGATAAGCTGGTATGATAACTGGCGGGTCAACTAATATCACGGTGGTGCCTTCTTTAAACCCTTGTATATCATAACGGAAAACAGCATACTCTATTCCTTTATACCGCATTAACCTAATTTTTCTCCCGATAAGCTTGTCTACCTCCTCTTTCTCTAAGCCAGTTGCTTTGCTTACTAATAATGATTGTTTCATGATATGAATACACCTATTGGCTTATAGATTAAATTTTGCATCATGATAAATGATGTTAGTACTAGTATTAATTTTGTTGCAAGCAACCCGTGGGTGGAAAGGTTTTGTTAATCCTAAAATACTTTTTGAGCGATAGAATAGATACTAGTTTTAAGAGTAATGTGTTGACAGGTGTACTGTAAATCATGCTGATCTATGTGCTTGATACTAGTGCAATAACAGATCCAAGGCTAAGAAGTATATTCAACGTGAAAACGCTTGATTCTGTGGTTTACGAGCTTACAAGACTTCTTACTAAAGCGCGTGTTGTTCTCGGGGCGCAATTCTACATAACGCCTAGTACTGGATCAGAGCTAAGGGGGTTCCTTGAAAGAAATGGTGTATCGGAGGACAACATTAATTTGTTGTTTAGTATTCTTATTGTTAAGTCGCCGGATCTTTATGCAACACATATACCTGCTCGTGTGATGAGTAACTGGATTCAAGAAGTCCACTTAAGGTTTTACAAAGGGCTTCGTGTAGCAGAGGAAATGGTTAGGCAAACGGCGATGAAAGCTTATGAAGACGGGAAAATCGGGTCTAGAGAAAAATTGTCAGAGGATATAGCCGGGGCAATACATGAGCTTAGGGCTAAGTACCGTGAAGCAACTAGGAAAGGCGTTATTGATACGCAAGTTGATTTTGACTCAGTTATACTAGCTAAAGAGCTGGGAGCTGTTCTCGTAACTAATGATGAGGGTATCCAGAAAATGTGTGAAGATCTCGGTGTAAAATATATTGAGCCACCTAGATTCATTAGTCAACTAATGGTTCTCCTTAGAGAAAGAGTTCCACGGAGACCTGGTACGTGATGTGATGAGTTTTGGAGACAACCCCACCGCCTACCCAAACAACTTTCTTCATCGCCAAGCTCATAGAGCATATACTTAGAACACATGTTAGCTACGATAAAGCTTTTAAGACAATTGTTTCACGTTATGGTGTCTCGAAATGGCTTTTATCAACCTACTACAAAATAGGCTACTATGCTACGCTATACTACTATACTCTTAGATGGCTTGCTGGAGTAAGAGGCTATGGTGTTACACCGGCAGCTATAGCACTATTCTTCAGGGACATAGGGTTCAGCGTGAGGAGACTGCAAGACATTGTAGAGCGTGAATCAAAGAAGCTTGGTTTAGTGAAAAAGATCAGTATAAAGTATTCTTATCCAGAATATCTTGTTAGAGATCTGTTGAAATACATGGAGCCACGTGACTTAGAGAAAATGCTTAGCAGTCTTAACGAGCGGCGGGTATGGCTTCGTGTAAACATGTTGAAGACTAGTGTTAGTGATGCGCTTTCTTGTCTACGTAGTGAGGGGCTCGATTTTGTTGTTGATGATAAGCTAAGGTATATGGTTAGAATAACCAAGCCCAAATGGATTAGAGTAAGTGGGATCAAATGTGTTAAGGAGGGGCTTCTTATACCGCAGGACATAGCTAGTGCTTGGGTTGTAGAAGCTATTAAGAGAATTAGTGAGAACAAAGAAGTTCTTGATGCATGCAGTGCTCCTGGGATCAAGTTAGGTTTACTTAATATGCTTGCAGGGTTCAATAGAGCTATAGCGGTTGATGTCTCGTGGAAGAGAGTAAATGTGTTAAAGAAGCTCTCCAGTATCCAGGGTCTTGCTCTATACAAGTTGCTGGTCATTAATGGCGATAGTAGTATACTCAAGTATGGACAATTATTTAATAGAGCTCTTGTCGACGCACCATGTAGTGGTTCCGGAGCCATACCGAGTGATCCAGCCATAAAGATCAGTATATGGAAGAAGAGTAAACTGGACTATTACACTAGTCTACAGAAGAGAATACTTATGAATACACTCAAGGCGAGCAAGTATGTAGTTTATAGTGTATGTAGCATACATCCCCTTGAAGGAGAAGGTGTTGTCGAGGATATAGTGGCACAGGGATTAGCCGAACCTATTGATATAGGTTTAGATTTGCCTAGAGGATATAGTGGGTTCAGTGTATCAAAGAAGACCTATAGGACAATACCCCATTTAATGGCTAGTCAAGGCTTCTACATAGCTGTACTAGGGAGGGTAAAGAAATGATGATCAGATATGTCTATGGTCCTCACTGGAATAGACTTGTCGGCTCCTATACTGTCATTGTAGATACGATAGGTTTCCCAAAGAAATGCGTTTACGATTGTATTTACTGTAGTATTGGGCCAACAAATACTAAGGCTATACAACCGGTTTCACTTGTACCGCCAGATAATATAATAGCCGACCTAAAATGGCTTCTTAATCGTGTAAACAAGGATTTTAATACAATACTATTCTATGGGACAGGCGATCCATGGTTAAATCCATGGTTTCCACTTATTGTTGAGAAAACCAGGGATATTGTTAGAGAGCTGGGGCTGGATGTTGAATTACATGTAGTGTCGACAGGACACTTGCTCTCAAAACAATGGGCTGTGCAGGCACTAAAAAGTATTGACAGGATCTATATTAAAATTGATGGACTTGGCGAGGACTATTCTCTAATCAACAATCCGCATCCAGAAGCAAAAATGAAGAATCTTATTGAAACATTGAAAAATATTCGTGGGATAATGGGTTCAGACAGGATATTCTATGAAGTTACGTTATTAGAATATGAAGGGTTTTCTAATGCAAACATGGGTTCATTGGACCAAATATCGGCTTTCCTCAGTATGGTTAAAGCAGAAAATGTGGTTATCAGGACAGTACATAGGCTACCACGGGTAGCTAGTGTAAAACCTGTTTCCAAAAAGAAGTATGAGATGGCTAGAGACTTCTTGGAGGACAAGGGATTCAAAGTTCACTTAGAACATAATATCATGAAACCCTATGGTGGTAGTATAGACTTTGATGAAGTTATGCTCTATAATCATCTACTTAGAAAACCCTTGACAATGAAGGAGATAATGATGTCGTACAAGTTATCAGTCGGTGCTGTTGCGGGATTCCTTAATTCTCTTGAAAGAAAAGGTCTTGTCGCTAAGATTCCTTGGCGAACACAAGTGTACTACAAAGGTGTTTGGAAGAAGTAGTATCGTAGTTACTTTACAGTTTTTATAAAGGTGTTATCTTCTTGAAGGATATACTATGCTGTACAGGAGTGGTGCTATTATTGTAGTTGATATGGCTATCACTATTACTGTACTATAGGTGCTTATGTCTAGAATACCGGCATCCAAACCTAGTTTTAGTAAAGCGGTTTCGAGAGCACCTCTACCAACCATTGCTACTCCGGCTGCTAATCCTCTTCTCAGGTCTTTGAGGCTATGGTATGCTATTGGTGTACAGCTTAGTATCTTACCTAATACAGCAGCTAATAATCCTACTATGTATATCTGGATTGATACTGCCTGTGGGTTCAAAAGTAGTCCTACAAATGTAAAGAACATTGGGACGAACAATACTTCAAGGACTATACTTAAGTCGTCTATGAATTCTGTTAGTATGACTCTTGTTCTTATGAGTGGGTCATGGAATTCTCTTCCACGTCCTATAATTAATCCAGCTAGATATGCTCCTATGAGTGTGCTAAGACCTATTTCTTCTGCTAAAAGCGCCAGTGCGAATGCTAGTATTAATGACGTACTGGCGAATATCAAGTAGTCTCTTGAGAGTTGTTTGTAGAAGAAACTCGCCTTCTTGACTAGAAGCTGGCTTAGAGCTAGTGCACCAATCATGTATATTGTTGTTGCTATTGATAAGTAGACGAGATTTGTCTCTACGCCAAGCTTTATGCTTGCTGTTATACTTATTATGAACACTGCTATTATATCGTCCACAAAACTTGCTCCAACAACGAGTGCACGGAGTTCACGTCCTCCCACACGAGCTATTATTGCTGCCACGGTTTCTGTGGCAGTGTTCGATAATGCTATTGCTATGAAGAATAACTGAAGGCCTCTCATGCCAATAAGATATAGTAAACCATAGACTAGACCAAAAGTTACAGCAACGCCGGCACAGCCCATAACAATAATGTGTAAACCTTGTCTCCTTAATTCGCGGAAATCAGTTGTCAATCCTGTGTAGAATAAAAGAAGAAGTAGTGCTACACCAGCTATGGTTTCAAGTTCTTTACTCGGCGCAACTATACCCAATATGTATGGTCCAAGGATAATTCCAGCTACCACATGCCCTACAACAGGATGGATCCCTATTTTCTTTAATGGAATACCAAATGTCTTAGCAAGTATGAGCAGTAATACTAGGTCATGGAGATAAGCCAACTCTCTTCTTCTCCCACCATCCACTATAATGGTTAGTTTCAACTAGAGAGATAGTAAATTAGTTATAGCCTAATAAAATATTATCTGACAACAGCTATAGTCTGTGGTGGATAACAAACTTGCTAAGACTCATTGAGCTGGCATTGATACTCCTTGTAGCCGGGTTTATTATCGAGGTTATAGTCTTTATCATGACTATAAGACGAGTGTCCTCAGCAAAACATAGATCTCGTCGATAATCTTTTCCAATCTCTCAACACGTTTCTCGAGCTCTGTAATCTTCTTCTCCAAGTCTGTAATCATTGTGTTTTCAGGCTGGATGCTTTCTTCAGATGGTTTAGACTCAGTACTCATGTCTCACACCACAGATATCTATGGGCGTGTTGAGCCCCTGTAAATAATGGTAGGAATGTATAGGTAAAATATCTTTGCTCAATCCCACTAGAGTGGGAAAAAGTTTTTATACCAGAGTTTGAGTTAAGGTTTGCCGGTGACGAGGTGTGTGCTTTAACATATACATCTAGCTCCAAACCTCTTAGAACCCACTTCTTAGCCCAACTTCTCTACCCCACAAGAACAAGAATTCTCGCATGGATAGCAGCCAAGGACTCAAGCAAGAGTTCACTAGTATTAAGAGACCCTAGCGGATTCAAGGAAATCAAGATATCAGGTAGCAAAGCCGAAGAATTATTGAAGCTACCACGCGAAACACTAGTAATCATAGAAGGCTATTATGGCGAGGGAGTACTACACGTTGATAGCTACGAGAAAATAATTGTACCCAAAGAAGAGCCCCCAGTAGACTATACCGAACTACCTGAGGACATACGTGAACTAGCTACATACAGTCCCTGGTATATGAGGAACCCGAAGTGGGCTTCAATAATTAAGCTGCAACAACTAATACTATGGTATATAAGGGAGTACATGTACCGTGAAGGATTCGTTGAAATACTCCCACCAATGGTGTCGCCCGTAAGCGACCCAGGTCTACGTGGTGCAAAGAAGCTCAGGACAACACTATATGGCGTAGAGCACGAGCTAACCAGCAGTGTAATAATGTATAAACAGACAACAGCGGCAATATTCGAGAAAATATTCTTCGTTGCACGCAACATACGTGAAGAACCGCCAGAGAACATTACAACAGGAAGACATCTTGTGGAGTTCACACAGGTAGACATGGAGTGGGGTCTTGCCACAGTAGAGGACGTCATTAAGCTTGCAGAAGGTCTCCTAGAGTATGTGACAAAGAAGCTTGTTGAAGAACACAGCGACCTAGTATATAGTCTAAACAAGAGCTTCGAGCCATTAAAGCCACCATTTGAGAAAATAAGTTATGACGAAGCACTTGAGATCGCTAAGAAACTAGGATACAGTGTTGAATGGGGTAAAGAATTAAGCCATGAAGCCGAGTCAGCCATAGCAAGTTATTACGACGCACCTGTATGGATCACAGGATTCCCTGTGGTAAGCCGTGGATTCTACTACCTGCCAGATCCAAAAGATCCTAAGTACAACAGAGACTTCAACCTAATACTGCCAAGAGGATATGGAGAAGTAATAGATGGTGGCGAACGAGAATACAGGTACGAGCAGTTAGTAGAAAGAATCAAGGCTATGGGAGAACCTCTAGAGAAGTATAAGTGGTTCCTAGAAACAGCCAAGAGAGGAGGAATACCACCAAGCGCTGGCTGGGGTCTTGGTGTAGAGAGATTCACTAGATACGTTGCCGGAGTAAAACATGTAGCGCTAGCAACACCATTCCCCAAAGTGCCAGGACTACCAGCCACACCATAAAAACACGCCATAAAAACCTAGGACCCTCCTACCTGGGGTTCTCCGGTTATTGGAGGAGGGAAGTGGGTATACTACTTTTTTTATCTCATACTATATTCTTTTTCTTGCAGAGGCGACGCGTAATGGTTGGGGAAATACCACCTGGTCTTATAATATTTGAGCCAACATCCAAGGGTACTGCAACAATACTTAAGGTTAAAAAGATACTTGTTACAACAAAGACGAAGTATCAAGATGTCGTGATAGCTGATTTAGAAGACTATGGCCGGGCGCTAATACTAGATAACTATGTGCAAAGTAGTGAAGCTGATGAATATATTTACCACGAAGTTCTTGTACACCCAGCTCTAGTGACACATCCTAATCCAAGAAAAGTATTGATTATAGGTGGTGGTGAGGGCGCTACACTGCGTGAAGTACTCAAACATAATACCGTTGAAGAGGCGGTCATGGTTGATATTGATGGCGAGGTTGTTGAGTTTGCGAAGAAGTATCTAGAGTATATGCATAAAGGAAGTTTTAGTAATCCCAAAGCCAAAATAGTGATCATGGATGGTAAAGAGTATGTTAAGAAAACACCTGATAAAACATTTGATGTGGTTATAATGGATCTTACCGACCCATATTCTAGTGAGATAGCAAAAGAACTTTATAGTAAAGAATTCTTTGGTGAAATCAATAGAATTTTGAGTGAAGATGGTATAGTGGTCACACAGGCGGGTAATGCCTTCTTTTACTGGGATGTCTACAAGTGGGTTAGAGACAACATTGCAAGCAATTTCCCTATAGTGGTAGAGTACGAAGAATGGGTCCCCGTTTTCGGGTATGCCTGTAACTTCATTATTGGCAGTAAAGTACATGACCCAACCAAGTTGAGTAGCGAAGAAGTTGAGAAACGGCTTAGAGAACGAAATGTAGAAACAGTATTCTATAATGGTAAAGCACATGTAGGCATAATGTATAAACCAATTACATTACCAATAAGATTGAAGAAAATACATTAGACGAATATATAGCTAGGCTTTTATTTTTATAAAATAGTTCTATAAACTATTTAAAGAAAAACAAGTGTGATTATAGTAGTTTAGGAAAGCGATACTTATTTTTGCTTAGATGATAAAATAATGGTTCTGGAGGTATTCTATTGTCTTGAGCACCCGTGATTATAGAATATATGATCACCCAATTATCGATTTTAGACGTGGACGTAAAATAACATTTTACTTCGAAGACAAAGTCATAGAGGCCTATGAAGGAGAAAGCATTCTTGCAGCACTTTATGCTGTGGGCATAAGGATTTTCTCATGGAGCCCCAAGCTATCTCGTCCACGAGGAGCCTTCTGTATGATCGGCAAATGCAGCAGTTGTCTAGCAACCGTTGATGGGATACCGAATAAACGTATTTGCATAGAGCCTGTCAGAGAGGGAATAAGAGTCTACAGACAAAAAGGTCTACCCGAGACGCCGAATGTTAAACAAATTGAAGAACTTGATACGGTTGAAGTAGAGACAGACTTGCTTGTCATCGGTGGTGGTCCAGCTGGTCTCCAAGCAGCTTTGACTGCATCAAAACTTGGTCTCAATGTAGTTATCGTTAATGACCACTATAAGTTAGGCGGACAGCTCGTAAAACAAACACATAGATTTTTCGGGGCAAGACAATTTAATGGTGGTATGCGTGGCTTCAAAATAGCTGAAATGCTTGAAGAAAAAATAAGGAAACAAAACAACATTAAGGTCTATACACAAGCACTAGCCTATGGTTACTTCAAAGGAGGAATTGTTGGAGTAGCTGTACGTGGACCAAAACCCGTGAATCTCCTCGTAAAACCAAAGGCCATAGTGGCAGCTACGGGTGCTTCAGAAAAGGGATTGACGTTTGAAAATAATGACCTGCCAGGTGTTATGGGTGCTGGTGGAGCGCAAACTCTCATGAACGAGTATGGTGTACTGCCTGGAGAGAAAGCTTTGATCATAGGATCGGGTAATGTTGGGCTCATTATTGCCTACCAGCTTATGCAGGCAGGGGCAAAAGTACAAGCCATAGCTGAGATCTTGCCGAAGATCGGTGGTTGGTTTGTTCATGCAGCCAAGATAAGAAGGTATGGAGTAAAGATACTTACCAGACACACTATAACTAAAGCTATTGGCGAGACTCATGTAGAGAAAGCTGTTCTACAAATGGTTGACGAAAACTTTAGACCAGTCCCTGGCACAGAAAAAGAGTTCGATGTAGATCTAGTATTGTTGTCAGTTGGGTTAACCCCTGATACGAGGTTCTTCAGTCAAGCTGGGGCTGTTATGAAGTGGATTCCAGAGTTAGGAGGATTAACACCTATAAGAACAAGATACCTTGAAACAAGTGTTGAAGGACTGTACATTGCTGGCGATGCAGCTGGTATAGAAGAGGCTACTACAGCGTTCATAGAGGGCGAGATTGCCGGGTTATCGGCGGCAATAAAACTTGGTGTCGATAAAAAAGAGGCTTACGAGAGAAGAGAAAAGCTGCTCGATTATCTCTGGAACGAGTACAGGATGTCTCCTGTGGTAGAGCGTTCTCGTATAGGTAAGTTGAAGGCAACTGTTTCTGAAGAAGAAATGGAGAAGATCAGGAGGGGGTTATGATGGGGTTCAAGGAAACAGGTGTTATTACTCCTCGTGAGTTAGAAGAAAAAGGTCTTCTACCACCGAAAGAGAGACTTGAGAAAGGCCCTGTAGTGATAATTGAATGCCCTGAGGAAATACCATGTAATATATGTGTTGACGCTTGTCCGTTCAATGCCATAATTATGGATAAGATCTATGAAATACCGAGAGTACAGTGGGATAAATGCACTGGTTGCGGTACATGTGTTCCACAATGCCCTGGGCTAGCCATATTTGTTGTAGATTTATCTAAACCAGATAAGGCATTGTTGACGCTGCCGTATGAATTCAAACCAGAGCCTACTAAGGGAGCTGAAGTAGATCTTCTTGATAGAGAAGGTAGAGTTGTTGGTAAAGGGAAGATAGTCAATGCACGTGTTTATGATAAAACATGGGCTGTTACAGTTGAGATCCCACGTGATAAATGGCTTGAGGTGAGAGGGATATGGATCCCAAGAAAGTAATTGTGTGTAGGTGTGAAGACGTTACTCTAGAAGATATATACAAAGCTATCGAAGAAGGCTACACTGATCTCGAGTCGCTGAAGAGGTATTTACGAATAGGTATGGGTCCCTGTCAGGGTGCTCACTGTATACCCATTGTGGCACGTATACTCGCGTCAAAAACTGGCAAGAAATTCGACGAAATCTATATTCCCGGTAATCGTCCCCCACTAAACCCTATTCCATTAAAGTACTTCTTGAAGAAACAACAGGGGTGATGGCTCATGGTAGGGAAAGCTGATATTGTGATTATTGGTGCAGGAATTATTGGCGTTTCAACAGCGTATAATCTTGTAGAAAAGGGTATTCGCAACATAGTTATCATTGAAAAGAATTATCCCGGATCCGGCGGGTCCTTCCGTTGTGCAACAGGTATTAGAGCATCGTTTACAAGTGAGGAACACGTCTTGCTCATGAAAGAAAGCGTGAAGCTATGGAAGGAACTATCAGAGAAGCATGGCTTCTTCTACTTAAGAGGAGGATACGTATGGTTGTTGTCTACTGAAGAGCAATTAGAGTTGTTTAAGAAATTTGTTGAATTCCATAATAGTCTTGGTGTTCCCACGAGAATAATTAGTGTTGAAGAGATCGAGAAGCTTGTACCAACGATTAACACTAGTGGGCTAGTAGGAGGAGTATATGATCCTCTTGCAGGGAAAGCTGACTGCTTCAAATCACTGCTTCTGCTACTCAAGTATGTAAGAGATAAGGGTGTACAAGTGTATACTGGTACTTTGGCGAGGAAAATAGTTGTTGAAAATAGTCGAGTACAAGGTGTTGAGACAGATAAAGGGTTTATTGAGGCTAAAAAAATCGTTGTTGCTGCAGGATATGGTTCCAGAGATTTATTAAAGACAGCCGGAGTAGATGCGCCACTGAATAACTTGCCCAAACACGCCCTTGTTACCGAGAAATTTAATGAGAGATTCAAGCCTTTACTCGTTGACTGGAGCTCTACGTCATATATGGTACAAACATCATCAGGAACATTCCTAATTGGTGCCGAGATCGAGGAAGAATATAATGTTAAACCTGTCAATAGGATAGAATTCCTCTACAAAGCAGCTCAAGTATGGGTAAAATATTTCCCATGGCTCGCCGAGATAAATGTCTTAAGGTATTGGACAGGATACTACGTTATGACACCGGATCATCATCCAATACTGGGTCCAATAGATGATATAGATGGACTATATGTCGCAACTGGGTTCAGTGGACACGGCTTCATGATGGCCCCTATTGTAGGCAAACTTATGGCTGAATGGATTATTGAAGAAAAACCAAGTATTCCTATTGCAGAAAACTTGAAGCTAAAACGATTCCGTGAAGGAAAAATGATAAAGGAAATAGCGGTATTTGGATAAAAATAAAATTTTTTACATAATATTTTTGATCTCAGCGAGGCAGGCTTCATCAACTATGTAGTCAGTTGTGCGTAACCTCTTCATCGACCCTATCTTACAGGAATATTTCTTCTTCGTAACCTCTATTAAAAGTACTAAGTGAGTACTTTATTCTTGTAAGCATTAGCGTTAATAATAGTCTTATACTGTTCTTTCGTGGTTCAAGAGTATCTTTGTTATCATTACTTGTTTCAAGTTCTTCAATCGCTTTATCAATAAGGGATGAGAATGTCTCTCTTATTCTTGGGTTGGGGTCATTAGTTATTTTCGATAGAGTATCTGTTATCTGAAGTACTGTCTTGTATTCATCTCTAGAAGATTCAACTAAATAATGAGCTGCATCATGGAGTTTATTTATGACGTTTGTTAAGGTCTCGTTATTAATTAATGGAGTTTCATTCAATATTTTTAGTGCCTCGATGATTTTTTTGATTGCTATGGTATCGCAAATACCTTTGACTGCTTCTCCAAACATGTATGAGTCTTTTTTGCCGGACTTTAATCTAGATAATAGTTTTTTGAGGAGCATAGAGTAATAGTTTTCAGCGTTATACATGTATTCATGTGCCTTATCAAATTCTTTTGCGAATATATTGTGGAAACCATAGAACTTCATGGCTCGTGCCAATGATAGTAATGCACGGTGTTGCACACCTCTGGCTTGATAGTATTTGGCAGCTTCTTCAAAGTCTTTCGCGGCTTCTTCAAGTTTTCCTTCATTGACGCTTATTCTTGCGTGAACTTCGTAATACCAAGATAATGCGGCATTCTTGAGGTGCGGACTAAGTATTTCATCAGCTATTTTTATTGCTTCTTCGAATATCTTCAAAGCATTCTCTAGATCCTTTTCAACAAGGAGCTTGCACTCGCCACTACTAATTAATGCTTTACAGTACATTGCTTTTGCTTTGTTTTCATACTCGCTTCCAAGCATTCTATATATTTGTGAAGCCTCGTAGTACAGGTCTTTAGCAATACATGATTTACCATGCATTATTTCTAGCTCGGCTTGAAGTTCCTTGCTTAATGCCCTAGCTATTTCTGCTTCTCTAAACGAGCCTGAAGACGCGTAGTATTCTATGAGTCTTTGGAGCTCAGATATAGCCTCATTATATTTTCTATGGTGTGCTAGATTCCGTGCTTTGCTCAATATGTATTTTGCATGTGAACGATAAGCCTCTTTAGCTAGCTCAGGATGGCTTCTGGCAATATTGACTGCTCTATTATACAGTGTTTGAGCTACTTCAAATAATAGATTATGATAGAAGTAGTCACCAAGACGCTCGTAAGCATTGTATTTATATTTATTCTTTAGTATAAGTAGCTCTTCATAATCTGTGTCAAGTTTTGATAGAATATCTGCAACGATCATTGCAAGTGCTTCATAGGCAGCTGCTTCAAGTAATCTACCTTCTTTCAAGCTTGCATCTGCTCTGGCTTCAAGACCCGATAATAGATCTGCTAGTGCTTTAGCTGGTTCTCTTTCACTTGACACTATACCGCTTAATGCTAATCTATTCAGGATTTCTCCAGTTCTATCAACCGGTATATTTAAACTTTTAACGATACATAACACCAGGTCATCCGGTCTTCTTATAAATATTGTTGCAGATAATCTTTTTATGACATTAACTATGGCTTTAATTCTATAATCTATTGGTTTGGGCTTGTACATTCCATCAGTTTCTTGTATAAAACCCATAAGGAGCAATAGTAGTATTATTTTCTCGACAAGCTTTTCGTGGACACTATAGACTTTATGTACGCCTCCATACAGAGTCTTTAGGGCAACTTTTGCACTTATCTCCTTAGCTTCTAGTCCGGGATTCTTTTCAATAACATCGTATACTGGATGAGCTACTGCGAAAAATGCTTTGACACCACGTGTTGTCAGTATAAAGAAAACCTCGTCATTCTTTTGAAAAGACTTTAAGACGCCTTTGTTTACAAGCTTGTACACTAGGTTAGGATTTAGCTTATCAAATATTGTACGGGAAATATAGTCTTTGAACGTACATGCTCGTTTCTCGCTAAAGTTTATAAACATTGTATTAAGCATTACATCGAGTTCGATATTGTTTAGACTAAAATAAGCTATCCAATTGACTTCTTTCTCTTTAACTACCAAACTTCGGCCCCATGTATATTTATGATAATGATATAATATATTTTTTCAATAATATCAGATTGAAAATTGATTACTACTCTTTTCTGGTCTAAAATCTTACTATTAAAATAAGGTTTTAATTCATCAAAGATGGTTACTATAGAATGTTGGAGGTGGTCTACTATCCAGTACAAAGACGTAGTTGACGAGATCTATAAGATTCTACATCCACGGCCAATGAAGTTCTTTACAGCAGGACCTGTTGCTTGTTTCCCTGAAGTACTAGAGGTAATGAAAGTACAGATGCTCAGCCACAGATCAAAAGAGTATCGTGAACTACACAAGGATACTGTTAAGAGGCTAGCAGAGTTTCTTGAGGCAAAGAAGAGTACGGTAATGTTGTTTCCAAGCAGTGGAACAGGGATCATGGAGGCTAGTATAAGGAACGCTGTTACACCTGGTGGAAAAGTATTGGTTACAATTATTGGTGCGTTTGGGAAGAGATACAAGGAAGTTGTTGAAACCAATGGACGCATACCTGTTGTCCTCGAGAAACCACCAGGCGAGCCCGTGCTACCCGAGGAACTCGATGAAGCCTTAAAGAAGAATCCCGATGTAGAGGCTGTCACTATAACATACAATGAGACCAGTACTGGAGTCTTAAATCCATTGAAGGAGCTTGCTAAGGTCGCTAAAGAATATGACAAAATGGTTTTCGTTGATGCCGTATCGGCTATGGGTGCAGCTGACATCAAAGTTGATGAGTGGGGTATTGATATAGTCTTTGCTAGTAGTCAGAAAGCATTTGGGCTACCACCAGGTCTAGCAATGGCAGCATTTAGTGAAGAAGTCTTCGAGAAAGCTAAAAAGATACCAAACCGTGGATGGTACTTCGACTTACTGCTCTTCAGGAAGTATCAGGAAGAACAATGGTCTACACCACAGACACCACCAATCCCACAGATAGCTGCACTAAACGCCATACTAAGGATTATAGAGAGAATGGGCGGTAAGTACGTCTGGCTCGACATGTACCAGAAGAGAGCCGAGATGATAAGAAAAGGTGTACAGGAAATAGGGCTAGAACTCTTTGCACGCCCAGGATACTACAGCCCAACAATAACAGTAATAAAGTCACCACCAGGAATCAAGGGCATAGAAGTATATGAAGCAATGAGAAAACGTGGCTACGAAATAGCGAAAGGCTATGGGCCAGTTAAAGAATACACGTTCCGTATAGGACACATGGGTTATATCACATTCGACGATATAAAAGAACTTCTTGAAACACTTAGGGAAGTAATAGACGAGCTAAAGAAAGCCAAGGGTCTAAAATAAACACATGATAGTTTTATAACATTCCTTTTCTTTTTCTTTTCTGTTTAATTATGGAGATGTATGTTTAGAAGTACATGGTGTCTACTAGCGGTAAGCTTAAACACTCTTAAGCACTATTATGTATCTGAAGATGATGAACGACTTCGGGACAGAATATAAAGATGAAGAACCGTGTAAGGGCTGATATAATATTCGGCAATGATACTTTGATTAAGTAAAAAATCATGTATCCTTAATACACTCTATTTACATCTTTAATTAAATTGTATAGCACAAAAACAATTATAGAAGAAGTGCTGTTATACTATACATAGTCTCACTAAGTAGTATTGTTTATGGTGATGATGAAAACCATGTATCTAGAGCCACTTGGGCTACCTTATATAATTCTCATGTCTCTAACGGGTTTTATTGCATTAATTGATGCGAGGGTCACCAAAAAGTTTAAGATTTCATACATTATCATCATCTATATTATTATGTTTGCTTTAATTTATGATGCTGGCACTAATCTACCTAGAACTTTACGTAATACTGCTGGAGTACTTTTGTTCATGATAATTGTATCAATGTTCGTCCCCATACTATTATATTTCAGCTTCTTTGAACATGAATCTCTCCATCCATGGATGTTTGAGCAAAGTGTTGAAGAATATAAGCGAAGTTTTCTTGGAATCGATATAGTATATTATGTGTTCGCTCATAACCCTCGTGCAGTTGTCTTAACGTTGTCTCTACCAATCATACTGGGCATCACATCATTCTTTTACTCAGCATTCCTATGGATGCTTAGGGATGATGTCGTTTTTATGGCTGATATCCATTTGTTAAGGATAATAGACACATGCCTATCTATAGTATTATTACTGACGCCACTTATTATTGGTGGTCTTCTTTTACTAGGAGTAAACACGCTATGGCAGATTTATGGGGATAAATATGTTGAAAAAAGTGGTGAAGATTCAGGGCGTGAAGAGGATGAGGTAAAAGAAGAGGTATTATATGATGTTAATCCAGGTATGATACGTCAGTAGTTTTCATCCCAATGGAACTCATGTGTTTTACTCTCGCTTTAGGTATAATGTCTCTTTGATAACAATAACCCTAATATTAAACCTGCTATCAAGACAAATATTGCTACCATACCTGTATTCAACCAATTACTTTGAGTAATTGTTGTAGTAGTATTAATGATTGCCGCAGTGGTTTCAGTTTTTGTTTTAGTTATTGTTATTGTTGTAGTTATTTCCTCGGTCACCGTGGATGTTGTTATGGTCGTAATAGTGTGTGTTACTGGTTCTGCAAATGGTTGTGATGTTGTGGAAACAGCTGATACAGGTGATGATACCGCTACTGCATATAAGTGTTTTATGTTATAGTCGGGCTTATAGACGACACGATAATATGCATGGGGTTCAACTTTCTCAAACACATAAGTTATAGTGTTTTCTCCTTGGGCAAAGACCTTGCTTATAGTACTCCATGATATACCGTCATCGCTTCCTTGGAGAATGATGTATCCTTGTAGTCTTGATGCCTCAGCTGTTATTTTAACGGTTATTTTGTAAGACAGTACATCCTTGTCAATACTAACTATTTTTGCTTCTACTGGTACACCAAGTATATTGGGTACCATGTGGTATTTTCTTAGCCCATTTATATCCTCTACTTCGAGATAAGCTACTGCCACTTGAGAATAACATGAAGTGTCACTTCTCATTAGGACGCCAACATATTTTATGTCATCGTAATCATACATGGTATTCGCGTAACGCCAAGTAAACCTCTTTGCCTTATTATAGCCCTCATTTTCTTTCCATAATTCTACAGTAAAGTTGTTTTGTCTATAGGTTACTTGACCCCAGTAGCCTACAGTAGGCCACCATGGTATTAAATAACGGTATTCACCGTACCATTGTTCTAGGTCACCTTTTTGCCTCCATGCATTAAAGTCGTATGGATATCGTCCATAGTTTTGTTCGGTGCTGAATCCTGCAACGAGTTTCATCATACCACTTGCATTGTTCCAGTGTTTATCGTTTAGCGAAGGCTCTTGTTTCCATGAAACTAATGCAAATCTTAGCCTCATTTCACGGCCCCATATATGCTCGGTCTCCATTAATGCTTTAACTCTGACATAGTCTCCGCTATTGTCTACAGGTACGTATATTGCTGCAAACGGGAAATCTTCATGTATATTGGAGTATATGTATAATCTCACAACAGGATAGTCTTCACGAATACCATAGTCTATTGATGCTGCATCACTATGTATAAAGTACACTCCACCAGCTTTATGTATGAATATATATGTCTTAGAACTCCAGTATTCTCTACCGTTTTTATCTACTATGTGTATCTGGAGTTCATGTTGCCATTCACTATACTCTTCTGCATTGAAATAAGTTTCATAGAGTCCACCGTATTCATTAGTTTTTACTGGAGTGAAATCACTGATCTTCATGCCATCAATATATAGTTCTACTTTGTCTATAGGGTTATTAGATATAGCAAAGGCAACAACTTTAACTATACCACTTACAACAGCTCCCTGCTCTAAGTTAACGATCAATCCGATAGGATATTCGCCTGGACGGGCAAGCGTTGTTGAGACAATGCCATTATATACTGTTATTATTCTATACACGTAACCTTTTCCTGTATACCAGCTTCCAACACCTGTTGGCCATGGCCCTCTTAGGGTTAGCGGTGCTGTGCCAATCCAGTACTTGCCATAGTGGAAAGTGACCCAGTTCACGTGTACATGGCCATAAATGTATCCAAGGACTTTGCTGTAACTTGATATTATTCTAATGAATCTCCATGGGTCACATCCAATATCATTAAATGGAGTGGCTCTGTAATCCCATCCACCTGCTGTAACGTTTTCATCAGTATAAGGACCTGGCGGGTGGTGTCCAAAAACCCATATCCCCACGCAATTAGGGTCGTTCTCAGCTTCTTTGATTACTCTTTCTAGCCAGTCAAGCCTACCTGTATCAAGGCATCCTCCTGTCTTTCCGACAGCAGCTGTGCCAACAGCGATATATCTAACATAATGAGTACTATTGATATACTTGTCCCAAACATAGTATGGGGACCCCATGTATTGTCTATAATAGGTATCAGTTGATTTGAAATCATGATTTCCTGCAGTATCTAGTCTATCAATCCCTGTTCCAGTTAAGTCGAGGGTATTCTTGTAGTATTGATAATAACTGTAATCACCAGAGCTATCGACAATATCTCCAGTATTTATTATGACGAGAGGTTTTATGGGAAGCATACTATACAGGTTCTTAACATCGCTTGCAAACACCTCTAATTTAGATTTATCACATAATTTACTGCCAAGATGCAGGTCTGTTATATGAATAAAATAGTAGAAGTAACCATCTTCTTCACCGCTATTATTAGCGTACACTATAGAATATGATGAAATTAATGATAACATTAATGTAATTATTAAGAAAACTATTGTAACCGCTTTCTTATCCAAAGCGTGCCACCTTACATGGTTTTTCTTTCTAAAATATATCTAGCCAAGGTGCGTATAATACTAGTGCTTTCTACAATTACTTACTGTTTTCCACTCATCATGTCTAATAAGTTCCTATATCCGATTTAATGGTGGCCACCAAGGATGATGTGATGACGTATAGCTGCTATGCGTGTTTATATTACATAATAGTCGAAATTGTTAATTCTCTCGGTCGAGTACTTAGTATTGTCTGGAGAAACTATGATGAAGGCTGTGAACACTGATTGGTTGTTTTATAGTGTGATGAAGTGTTTCAAGGCTGATGTAGATATTATAGTATAACTGGTATATCAGTATTACCAAGAACTATTGTGTTGTGCTTGGGTGTAAAATAGATGTTTATTGCCTTAACTAATACATTGTGGTTAATAGCCTCTCTTATGAGATGGTATATTTCTGGATCGATATTTTTATTTGGAGTGAAATATTTGATGTGGGGTATTGCTGCTATAAACACTATGCCTGTATGGAATCCTTTTGTTACATGGTAGTGTATAAGTTTTCTTATATGTCTTCTACCTCTAGGTGTGGGGCAATCAGGATAAGATGCACCGTATGTATTTACTCTTTGGACAGCACTTTTAACCTCTATGTAGACTCTATTATCATTCTTTTCCAAAAGATAATCAAGAATAGAATGATCTAATCTAGGGTTTCTTTTTGCGATCCTGTATCCTTCAAGCCATGGTATTAAATTGAGGTCTATAGCTTTCTCGAATGCTTTCATCTGAATAAATGTGTCTAGTACTGCTCCTAATCCATGTTCCTCTACTGCTATGATTCTGTATTGTGTTCTTCCACTTTCTTTTGGTACGCAAAAAGCTTTTCTTCCACATACTATGTAGTCCGAAAGTTTTCCTGTATTAGCTAAATATCCATACTTCTTTTTGCCACTAATTTCTACTACTACAACGAATTTGTTTAAGCGCTTGATTATCTTGCATATTTCAATGTTATCTATCTTTAAAAGAATATTGTTCATGATCTACTTTGTCCTCTATTAGCTATAACACTGTTTAGCTGATGGTTTATTCAGCCCTCACACGGTTCTTCATCCACGTGGTCGGGTCCGAAGTCGGTCATCATCAATATATGTTATTTGCTTAGCCGTAATAATACTTTTAGATTAATAATCAATAACGTGCTGCCACGTAATATGTAAGTAGCGATCGTAACGTTATATTATTGTAACACAATAATATATATGCTATAGTCATTTTATAACAGTAATTTGGGAGTGGAGGATCATGTCGAGAGGATCAGTGTTCGTGGGGTTAATGTTTCTTGGAATGGGTATAGGTCTAATATTTGATCAAGCTGGTGCTGGCACGCTAATAGGTATGGGTTTAGGCTTTATCGCTCTTGCGTTAATTCCGAAGAAGTATAAACGTGGTGATGTAGTGTATATCGAAATGCAGTCTAAGCTAGGTCAAATAGCAAAGATCATTATTGGACTATTGTTTATTATAGGAGGACTATATCTAGCAGGATTATTAACAATACCAGAGTTTATCGCAAGGAACATTGGAGCATTCTTTCTTATCGCTATAGGCTTATTGCTGATAATAAAAGCTTTGTTTGAGTTATCAAAGAGCTTTAGTAAAACAAGCACGGAGAGTTCTTAAATTATGTATGGCAATAGAGTAGCAATAGTGGCATCCTTATTAGGCGCTCTCATCAGATCCTGCGTGGTTCATCATTTTTATATGATTCAGTAAAAAATATTCATCATGTTGTCTTTTTACCTAGTGGCTAGAGCTCTGTTCTTAGTCTTGGGTTGAACATTTCATCCACTGCGTAGGAGAATAGTATTAGTCCTACTTGTAGTCCTATTACTGCTAATATTGGTGCCAGTATGTAGTGTATCGTGTTAATGCTGTGTAGGGCTCCTGCTTGCGCGTAAGCCATGTTGAGCATTATGCCCCAGTTGAATGATGTGAATGGTAGTACTCCTAGGAAGTAGAGTCCTACAGAGGCGTAGATTGCTCCGGTTGTGGCGAATATGAAGTTTATAGCTATATAGCTCATTAGATTGGGCATTATTTCTTTGAATACTATGTGTCCAGTCGATAACCCGAGAGCTTTTGCGGCTTCAATAAACTCTCTTTCCTTAATGGATAGTACCTGTGATCTAATGCTTCGCGCCAAACCGGCCCAGGCTGTTACACTAAGCATTAACCCTATGACCCATGGGTCTGACGCTCTAATGACTGAAGCTAGTACTATTAATAGCGGTAGACCGGGTATAGTCATTACTATGTCTGTTAGACTCATTAATATGGAATCCACTATTCCGCCCTTAAAGCCAGCTATCATACCTATGGTTATTCCCACGAGTGTGGTGATTAGTCCTGCTATGAATGCTATTTTGAGGACAATTGGTGCTCCCCAAACTATTTGTGCCCATATATCCTTACCGAAATAATCACATCCTAAGGGATGCTCCAGAGATGGTGGCCACTTCAGAAGTGTTGGCTTCAAGTATATTGGGCATGTAAATGATCTTGGATAGGGTGTTATATACGGTCCTATTGTTGCCATGAATATGTAGAACATTAGTATCAGGAAGCCTACAAATGCCTTCTTGTTCTTGATAAGTACTTTTCCTGGAACGATGACCCAGTCATGTATTATTTCCTTGATCACTGTTTTTCTCGATAATAAAGCCATGGTTTCCATAATATCTGACTTGATTTTCTTAACCTTCTCAACTCTGGCCATTACCTTACACCTCTTCTAATTCGTGGGTCAAGGAATCCATAGAGTATATCAGCTAGGAAAGTACCTGTTACAACAGCTATTACTATTATATCGAATGTTCCTAGCATGAGATACCAGTCCCTATTTGTTATTGCTTGGTAGAGCATGAGACCTACTCCAGGATATGAGAAGATGTATTCAATGAATATAGAGCCTCCAAACATGAATCCTAGACTTATCATGAATGAGGTAAAGATTGGCAAGATGGCGTTTCTGCCAATGTATGTGAACACTATTCTTCTTGACGGGATCCCTCTAGCTCTAGCATATGTTATGTAATCTTCGCCAAGTACACTAATGGTGCTTCCTCTCATTCCAAGAGCCCATCCTCCAATATGGACTATTACCCACGTCATTATCGGAAGAGCAGCGTGATATAGTACATCGTAGACAAACTCTAGAGTAAAGCCTGGTTCAACACTATAGGCTCCTCTTGTTGGGAACCATTTTAGCTGAAAGGCAAATATTGATAACATTATTATTGCGACGATATACTCTGGTAGTGAACGTGTTATTGAGAAAATTAACGCTAGTGCACTATCCAGTCTACCGCCATGTTTGTAAGCCATGAGCATTCCTATTAGTATACCTGCGCCAAAACTTATGATCAGCGACGTTGCGACAACAAGTACTGTCCACGGGATACGGTCTGCAAGTAGTTCTACAACAGGAGTGCCGGTACTGTATGATATAGATACTCCAAGATCTCCTCTCAAGAACTTAGACATATAGTCTATGTATTCCTCAAAAATATTGCCTTTAGGAACATAAGGTGCTATACTTTCGGCGAGTGCACGGGCTTCTTCGTAAGTCATATGGTACTGATATACCAGCTGCTGAGTTAAAGCATCAATTGGATCACCAGGCATGCTTCTTACTACAACAAATGTTAGTGATGCAGCGAAGTATATTGTCAAGAATGCTAGTATAGCACGCTTAATAATCCAGTTCAAGATACCATCGTCCCCGTTTTGCAGGTCTTAATACTGATTACATTTATCTACTACCCGTGCGTCTCTTATAAAAAATATATCCTTATGGATAAAACAATAAACAAATTAGTTCAATTAGTCAGGATTATGGGGTTTATTGTTAATGTAAAAAAGAAGTGTGTTATTATTTTATCCCTCTTTTGTGCTACTTCTTCTTGAGAACGAGGAAGTAGTAAGCTCCTCCAACTATTATTATGATTATTATGATTGCTGCTACTATTAGTCCTATGTTGACTCCTGGTGCTGGTGGTGTCGTTGTAGTTGTTGTGGTCGTGGTTGTTGTAGTTGTCGTTGTAGTGGTGGTCGTAGTCGTAGTAGTTGTTGTAGTTGTTGCTCCCCAATAGCTTGGGTTGGGCTCTACTAGTCCCTGCTTGATCATGAAGGCAAGTGCTTCTAGGTGTCCTCCGGCAGCGTTCTGCCAGTAGCTGTACTTCTCTTCAGGGTCTGGCCATAGGAAGTGCTCTTTGTTGTAGAATAGGACTAGTTTCTTCTCGGCAATTGGGTACTCTGGTAGGTACTGGTTGACGGCATAAGCTAGCTTCATAGCTGCTTCTTTCTGTTCAGTCTTGTCGAAACTTGTAGCTAGTACCTCTACGAGTTCTGTTACGTTAATGTCCTCGTTGAAGTAGTCTAGGTGGTATACTATTGTGAAGTTGCTTCCTTGTACTTGTGTTCTTGGCCTGTTGTTTACCTCAATGAACATTCTCTCAAAGGCTCTCCATGGATAGATCATCCAGGCACCGAAGAAGTCAATAGCTAGATCGTAGTGTCCACCAAGATACCACTGGTCGCTCCAGTAGCTTGGTGACTCGGGTGTTAGTAACTCTACTGTGATACCGAAGCTAGTTAGCTCTTCAGCAATCTCTTGTGCGGCAGCAACCCAGTCAGTCCAGCCACCAGGCGCGATCATTGTTAACTTGAATTCTTCACCGTCTGGCGTGTACCATTTACCGTCTCTGTACTCGAATCCAAGGGACTCTAGTAGCTGCTTTGCTTTATCGGGGTTGTATTCGTATTTCTCGAGTACGCCAGCGCTGATTAAGTCACCAATCCACTCATCCTGTGCTAGCTTGAGTAATCCTGTTGGGTATTCTACTGGGTCGAAGAAGCCTGCGCCAGCAGCAATAGCGATCTTTGTTCTGTTTAAGGCATAGGCAATGGCTTTTCTTACCTCGGGTTTGCTTAACCACTTGTTGTCAAAGTTGAATACTAGTGCGAATCCTGATAGGTCATAGATCTTTACTATGCCTGCAAATGGCTTCTGCCTGAGTTCTTGCTCTACTTGTGGTGGCATCATGAAACAGTCGTAGTCTAGCTGTCCAGACCTATAGTAGTCCCATCCAACTTCGTTGCTTGTAATGTAGGGCATTACGATCTTGTCAATCTTTACGTTGTCAGCTGCCCAGTACTTGTCAAACTTCTCTAATACTACTTCGCTTGATGTTATTTTAACGAACTTGAATGGGCCAGTACCAATGATTGTATCTGGCTCGTAGCTTATTAGATCTTGTAGTATTGTATCATACTGGTCGGGTGTGGCGTTTGCTATTTGATCAGCCCACTGGCCATAGATGTGGTATGGAGCAACAATTAATCCGTCCTCGAATAGTAGGTAGTGTAGTATTAGGTAAGCCCACTTCTTGACATGGAATTCAACAGTGTAATCATCAACAACTTTGACGTCATCAATGTAGTTCCATATGTTTCTTCCCTGGGCCTTATAGATCATGAATGTTGTCCAGACGTCTTTTGCAGTAAACTTTGTACCATCATGCCAATAGACGTTCTGCCTTAGATGTACAATGATCTTGTTGTTCTCTTTATCAACAGTCCAGTTGACAGCAAGTTCTGGTATATACTCATTACTCATTTTATCCCAGAATGCGAGTCTCTCATAGATTAGTCCTGTTATTCTAATGCTCTTTGGTGCAAATGGGTTATATCTGTTTGCTGGTGGTGGTTGCCACCAACCATGTGTATATAGTGTTACTTCGGTGTCTTCTGCTGTCAATACTAGGGATAAGGGTGCTACTAGTGAGGCTATAATAATAGCGAGTACTATGGGGGCTAATATGTGTTTCATAATATCACCATATTAACACGTAGGTTATATTCAAGATTTAAATCTAAGAGTGAATTAATATAAGTCTTTCTCATAAAGGATTTTATTATAGTTTTAAAACACTTGATTAAAAAACAGTGTATTATTTTGTCAAATTAATTTGTATATAACTTAGATACAATTTGTATTTATATCCCTTTCTTTGTCTGCCAGTAGTAA
This sequence comes from Desulfurococcaceae archaeon MEX13E-LK6-19, assembly GCA_029637525.1. Lineage (NCBI taxonomy): Archaea > Thermoproteati > Thermoproteota > Thermoprotei > Desulfurococcales > Desulfurococcaceae > Desulfurococcaceae archaeon MEX13E-LK6-19. The sequence goes on along the minus strand of CP072660.1, from coordinate 1,712,554 downwards.
TCTATTGTAATAATTATTATGAAAATGATAAGAAGTATTACACCTATTATACATGCTACAAATGATGCAGTGCCAGGCTTTAGAAATAGTAGTGAGAATATGTCCAAGAACAAAAATGTTAATGCTATTGATAATAGTAATTTATACATTTTCGAATACATGACTACGTAGTTCACCTTTTTTCTTCTAGATGGCATGCAACGTAGTGTGAAGGCTTCACTTCAATGAGTTTAGGTATTTCCTTGCTGCATTTCTCTATGGCAAACGGGCATCTTGTATGGAACTTGCATCCTGGCGGTGGATTTATAGGGCTTGGTATATCAAGGCTCTTTAGTTTAATAGGCTTCTTCTTCCTTGAGATCTCTGGATCGGGGACTGGTACAGCTGATAATAATACTTTCGTGTATGGATGTAATGGGTTACGGATAACTTCTTCAGCCGGACCTATCTCTACTATATTGCCAAGATACATTACAGCTATTAGACCTCCACCTTTTGCAGCGAAATAACGTGCTGCACCGAAGTCATGTGTTATGAATAGGTATGATGCACCGATTTTCTTTTGTAAGTCAAGCATTAGGTCTAGAATTCCTATTCTTAGAGAAACATCTATCATTGTTATGGGCTCGTCCGCAACAATTAGTTGTGGTCTGACGCTTATGGCTCTAGCTATGACGACTCTTTGTCTCTGCCCACCGCTGAGCTGGTGTGGGTACTTGAACAGAAAGTCTTTGGCGGGATGCAAACCTACTAGCTCTAGGAGCTCTGAAACTTTTTCAAGTAGTTCCTTACGAGTTTTCGCTATACCCCACTTCTTTAGCGGGACTGCTAGAGTATAAAACACCGTCTTAGTGGGGTTGAGGGATGAGAATGGGTCTTGATGTATTATCTGTACGTTTCTTCTATACTCACGGTATTCCTTCCGCTTCATCTTCCGTATGTTCTTACCCATGTAGAGAATCTCTCCGGCTGTGGGTTTAACTAATCCAGCTATGGCTCTTCCTAGTGTTGTCTTCCCACAACCGGATTCGCCAACGAGAGTAACTATTTGTCCTTTATCAATCACTAGATCGACTCCGTCAACAGCTTTAACATAACCTATCTTACCAAAGACCCCCTTCTTTACGGGGAAGTATATCTTGAGATCTCTTACCTCAATCAAAGGCGGATTACTCATCTGTTTTCACCCTTCTTTCTTACTATATAGCCAACAAGCAACAAAATGATCTTTTTTGATCTCTATATATGGTGGAGGTGTTTTTCTGCAAATATCCATGGCTTTACTACATCTTGGTGCAAACAGGCAGCCAGGTGGTGGATTAATGAGGTCAGGTAGTGTTCCAGGTATCGACTTCATCTCGTTGATATCTCCTATAAGGCTAGGAATACTTTTCATTAAAGCTAGTGTATATGGGTGATAGGGATTCTTGAATACAGTGAATACATCACCTACTTCAACTATTTTGCCAGCATACATTATTGCAACTCTATCGGCAAGATCAGCTATAACTGCTATATCGTGTGTAATAAAGATCATTGTGATACGAGTTTTTTCATGGAGTTCTTTGAGTAGATCAAGTATGAATCTCTGGGTGAGAACATCCAACGCAGTAGTAGGTTCATCGAGGATGAGTACTTCAGGCTCAAGTAGCATGGCGAGTGCTATTAGGACTCTTTGCTTCATACCACCACTAAGTTCATGGGGGTAGCTCTCAAGTACACGTTCAGGATCGAGACGCAGTAGTTCAAGTAATTTACTAGCTCTATCAATAACCCATTCACGGTCTTTAATGCCGTGAGCCCTGGCCGTTTCAAGAAAATGGCTCTTGATCTTAAGTACCGGGTTAAGCGCATTTAATGCAGCTTGTGGTATTATTGATATTCGCTTCCAGAGAATTTCTCTTAACTCACCCTTCTTTAACCTAACAAGATCTTTTCCATCAAAGAATATTGATCCACTAACTATTCTTGCCGTTGGAGGAAGAATATTCATGATCGCCATTGCAAGTGTTGATTTTCCGCTACCAGATTCGCCGACAATACCCATTATTTCTCCTTTATATATCGTTAAGTCAACGTCGTTAACGGCTTTGAGAAACCCCCTTAGTGTCATATAGTGCACGCTGAGGTTTTTCACATCAATAATAACTTCTTTGCCTCCAGGCATACTATACAACACCGCCATAGCGGGAATATTGTTTCAGCTAATACTTTAAATTGTGGCTATTATTTATATAATCTTCTCATATTCCGGGGTCCAATGTGTCCTTTCTCTGTTTGTACGATAACTGTCGTAAGTCCTTGCTCTTCTAGAACCTGTTTTACTTTAATCATTTCAGTATAACTTGGTCTTACAAGATCTCTTCTTCTAAATGCTGGGAAGTAGTCAAGAACAGTGACTTGTATATTGGGATCTATACTTGCTATTTTCCTACCGGCATCGGCTATTTCGTCGAGTGAAATAAGTTGTTTGTTGTAGATTAATCCAACACCAAGGTATACTTTGTCTCCATACTGGCTATGAATGTACTCTATAGCTTTCCATGATGTTTCAAGGTATTTCCTTGCTAGATCACGATCTCTTATACCAGTTATTTTCATGTATGTCTCCACGTTGAGGCATTTCGGCTCAACACCGATATTATTGCAACCGCTTTCAACTAGGTCATCTATGTAGCCGGGTGTAAGCACTGTACCATTACTATCAAGGTGACGTCTAATCTTTGGATTAACTCTTTTTGTGACCTCGCGGAAGAACTCAACAAGCCATCTCCTATTGATTGTTGGTTCTCCACCGCTGACGGCAATCCCGCGTGTCCCATAAAGCTTATGACATTTCACAGCCTCAATAGCTGCCTCCCGTGGAGTTAATGCAGGAGAAGTATTATCGTAGGTAACCATGTAGTTTTGGCATTGTGGACAACGAAGATTGCAGCCGGCAACCCATATTGCTGCCTCGACATAGTGTTTATAATCAACTTGCCACCAAGGAGTAGCTTTACCTCCAACAACATGGGGGCCTGGACCATGGACCATTCTTCTCGGTGGAACACCATCTACATTGGTTTCTATACGTAGCCCATCCTTTACGGGGGTAATGCATGTTCTCTCAAGAGAACCATTAATTATTAGTGCACAAGACCAGCATCCACCAGTTCGGCATGCAAGTGAAGGTTTTTTAGAAGAAGGGTCACCATAAACAAATCCAATACGTTTCAATGCTTCTGATAAAGGAATTGAGGTAGGAACACTGTATGGGATCCCGTCGACGTATATGGTGGCCTCCTTTACATCAGTTTCTACGGTTTTTACTACTCGTGCCTCAAAAGGGCATGACCAAAAACATGATAGACAACCAATACATGCACCAGGGCTATGGCACCTATTTATTGTTGTACAAAATCCGCAATCTCTACACTTGTCCTCATCTATAATAACAACAGACTTCTTAACAACTACCATAACAATACTGCCCTGTGATACTATAGTCAGGATAGCTAATTAACTGATTAGCTCATAGAATACAGTAAGGTGGAAATACGTGAAACCAGCTCTTATAATAGTTGACATGCTTTACGAGTTTGTTAAAGGACGACTTCGTTCTCCACAAGCAGAGAAAATCGTGCCCATTATCAAGAAACTCATTGAGGCAGCCCATGAAAGAGGTGTCCCTGTTATCCATGTTGTAGACCAGCACTATCCCTCTGATCCTGAGTTAAAACTCTGGGGTCCACATGCATTAGCAGGAAGTAGTGAAGCCAAAATAATAGATGAGCTTGCACCATCAGAAAACGATATTGTGATTCCTAAGCATGGATATAGTGGTTTTAGAGACACTCCCCTAGATCTTGTTCTGAGATCTAAGGGTGTTGACACAATTATTGTTACGGGGATACATACTCATATATGTGTACTGCATACTGTTGGTGATGCATTCTACTATGGATACAATATTATCGTCGTTGAGGATGGTGTTGCAGCGTTTAGTGAGAAGGACCATGAGTATGCCCTTGAGTATATGAGGAAAATTTATGGAGCAAAAATAGTTGACTCAAAGACAGCTATAGAAGTCATGAAGACAGGTAAACAGGTATAGGTAGTATTCTTCCATTAATTTTTACGCGGATGAATTTGACATTGTAAACTTTTTCTAGAACATTATCTTCGACTACTTTTTCAACAGAACCATACTTTACGACCATTCCGTTCTTTATAAGGAGTATATAATCGGCAGTATTAATTGTGAATAATATGTCATGGCTTGTAAACACTATTACATGGTCTTTAGCAAGTTCTTTTATCATATTTGAAACCATTATTTTAGAGTGGAGATCGAGGTGACTATCGGGTTCATCTAACAAAATATACTTAGGTTCCTTGGCAAGAGCCATAGCGATAACTACTTTTCTAAGCTCACCAGAGCTGAGCTCACTTAATTTCCTATCACTAAGATTATGTATGTTCAGTCTCTTCATGATTTTATCGACAATAGCTATGTCTTCTCTTTTCTCGAAGAAACCCTTCATTCTAGGATATCTAGACATGAGCAAGGCTTCTTTAACTGAAAGAGGCATGAAGTCTGGTGTCCTGATATCGCTAGCATAAGATATGATACGAGCTATAGTTTTCATAGGAGTCCTGGCCACCTCTGCCCCATCAATATAAATAGCACCCTTGTAATCAACAAGCTTTGCTATAGCCTTCAGTATAGTAGTCTTGCCAGCACCATTGGGTCCAAGAATTCCTAATACCTCCCCCTCTTTTACGCTAAAACAGATATTCTTGACAGCCTCGATAACGCCACGATACTTTACCACAAGATTTTCTACCCTGATTTTCTTCATAGCCTCCTCAACCTCTTAGCGAGAATTAACAAGTAGAATGGAGCGCCCATCAATGATACAAGTGCACCCACGGGAACCTCGCCTATACTTGATACAAGATATATCCTCGAGAAATTATCAGCTATCAAGAGTATAAGAGAACCTATTACAAAAGATAAAGGTACAGTATACCGGTTATCGCTTGTCTTCAAAAGAAATCTTGCCAGATGTGGTACAACTAGTCCAAGAAAACCTATGGTACCACAACAAGCAACAACTATCGATGAAACTATTCCTGCATACAATATTGTAAAGAATCTTATCTTCCTGGGATTATATCCCAATTGATGAGCATATTCGTCCCCGAGAAACACGGCATTCAACGGTTTTGCTAATAGGATATATGAAAATATTGATACTATATATAATGAGCCAAGTATTGGAATCCATTTTCGTGAAGCAAGAACTAGTGATCCTATGAGTGCATGCACAATATACGGATGCTTTGGTATGATAAAGCATGATAAAACAATGGCAGCCCCACTAAATACTGATGTAACACCTATTCCCGCCAACACATAAGCTGTATCACTTCCGCCAACGTACTCTGCTACAATAATTGTTATTGTTAAGGCTGTGAGTCCGCCAACAATGCTGAACGCTGATTGGAGATAAACTAGATTGTAATTGCTAATACCGTGGATATCAACGATCAAGTAGAAAAGATATGTTGAGAAAACAGCGCCACTACCAACGCCGAGTATATAGTGGTCGACAAGAGGGTTCCTCAGAGCTGATTGCAGGTAATTACCAGATAATGCTAGGATACCACCAGCAAAAATTGCCAGTAATATACGCGTTGTCCTGTATTCAATTACGGCGGGTATGGGGGCCCCTGTTCCCGCATGGAGAAAGTATATTGAGAGAAGAACAAGAACGAGTATAAACAATGAAGTGTAAAATACAAACAAAAACATCTTTTCTTTAAGCATAAAACCCACTTCTCATTATCTTATCTTCTTACCTAAGAAATATCCTATGCCCAGCGCCACTATAGCAATTACCGCCATAGCAATATAGGGAATATAGTTTTGTGATTCTTGTTCTTGTATTGATGTAGTTGTGGCTGTCGTTGTTGTGGTAGTCTCTGTTGTTGTGGTTGTTGATGTTGTGTATTCCTTAATTACCGATGTAGTGGTTGTGGGTGCAGGGAATAATTCAGCTATTCTTTTTGCTAAAAGAATAGCACCATATCCTATTAGTGGACCCGGCCTGGTCAGTAGATCTGTTTCTTTCGGTGAAAGCAGTAGTATCTTCGTGCCTATACTGGTTAGCCCGTATTCTTCTAGGGTGCTGTTTGTTACAAAACCACCCATGTTGGTTACAACTATTACATCGGGGTTTAACGCTGATATTGTCTCTATGTTTACTGTATACCATCCAACGTTGTTTGCCACGTTTACGAGACCTATTCTTGATACTATGTCATCTATGAATGTTGCTTTTCCTGCAACCCATATACCATTATAGAACCCTACGACAACAAGCACTCTTACTGTTCTATTGAACCCGATGTTGTCAATGATAGTTTTTGCTTTGGAAATATTCTCCTCTATATCGTTTATTAGTTGTGAGGTAATTGTATTGTTTACACCGAATATTTTACTTATAACATCTATGTCATAGTATATGTCCTGAAGGGATTTTGCTGAACCACCGTACAGGTATACAGTGGTTAGATTATATTCTTCAAAGGTATCAAGTAGTTTAACATGGGCACCGGCATCAGCTAAAATAAGATCTGGTTCTAAAGACAAGATTGTTTCAACACTTATTGTGCTCCACCAGTATCCTCCTACACTAGTTACATTGTTCTCAATAACGTACTTGTGAATACCAAGATAAGTATCATTGTATGAAATAGAGTCTACACCAATTACCTTGTCCTCAAGACCTAGTGCAAACAATATCTCAGTGATACTTGGTGCCAACGAGATAACTCTAGATGGTGTTTTTTCGATAGTGATGGTTCTATGTAGAGCGTCTTCGATGTATGTCTGTGCGTATAATGGTGTTGATGCAGTAAAGCACAATGTTATCAGAAGTAACGCAATTATCGTGTAGTAATGTTTGTGCACCATATGGTCACCTCAGCCATATGGTTTTCTAGTTGTGTAGACCAGCAATAGAATATATAAGATTTACTAAGTCGCCGTGAATTACCTTAATGAAGAAAAGTACTTGTATACGTCATCAGGCATTTTGCCGATATACTTAAGTATATCAAGTTCTATTGGATGGGTTTTGCCAACGATAATTATTGAATGAGGTGGATCAGGATACTTGTATTCTTTGAGTCTATACAAGTAATCAGCTCTAATAAACTGGTTTCTTGTTCCAAGTTGTGCGCATCCTACTGCTAATGTATTAGCTAGTATTGGCTTGCAGTTGTATTCTTTGCAGTACTCGTTTTCAAGCGTGATGAGTATGTCTACAGCCTCATTAATTGTCATCGCTATGTTTTCTTCAAGTTTTAAATCAAGAAGAACAAGAGTGTGAAGACCTCGTTGTTTATTTTCTCTAATGACTTCTATTGTAGTATATGGCTTCATGTTTCTTGGATAAACTAGAGTTACTGTTTTACCGAATTTGTATGCTTGTAAACCCGTGGCACTAGGCGCAACTGAATAGATACTCACGCCATGGATTACATGTACTTCAATACCTTTTTCAAGAGCCTCAAGTCTTATAGCATCATGAGTAGTAGCTATAAACGGATCACCTGGCACTAAAATAGCTATGTCGGCGATGGAAGCTTCTTCAATTATTTTCCTAATATTCTCTCCCTCAAGATCCTTTCTTTCAGCAAGAAGAATGTTTACATTGTCTCCAATGATTTCCTTTAGTTTTTGGAGAGAGAAATCTGGTACAATATTAGTGTAGGAGTCAACATAGATTTTGCTACATCGCCGAAGCACATTAATTGCACCAATAGATAAATGCTCTATCGTAAGACCTAGGCCAATAAAATAAAGTGCCAATACAGTCTACCTCGATCAATCACTTGTAGATTACATAAAATTAGACTAAAGTAATCTAATTTATTTACTTTTGTTTTTTGTAAAACCATTATTGTGTGGTGAATCTTGAGCGAAGACCCGTTTATATGGCTGGAAAACCTTGATGATCCAAAGACAAGAAAGTTTATTGAAGAACATAATAAAAAATTTAGAGAATTTGTTGGTGATCTGCCTAGTAAATTTGAAGAGAAGATAAAGAAATACTATGGAATGCCGTATATCTTGCTTTTTGTGCCAACTGCTAAAGGTTTCTACATGCTTGTGCGTGAATCGAATGTATATAAGATCAAGTTGCTTAAATGGAGTGGTGAAGTAGAAGACGTTGTTTCATCTAAGGAACTTGGGGAGTATGTTATTATAAGTGCTATTTATGCGTCACATGATGGTGATAAACTAGGGTTCTTCTATACTGTAGCGGGTAGTGATGAGGGTTTCTTGAAAATAATTGAGCCAGAAAGCAAGAAAGTTATTGACGAATTAAAGGGTTCTGTATGGGGTATTGTATGGATTGATGAACGGAAGTATTATTATGCTAGATTCTATAGGCGTGGCGAAACACCTGATGGAGTGAAAGCGCCTGCCGAAAGAATATTTCTAAGAGACTCTTCTAGTGGTGAAGAAGAGATAGTTTTTGGGAAACAATTTGGCACGAATTACATGATGTGGATTGAAGAAACATGGGATCCAAACAGGATCTTTATTGTTGTCGAGTATGGTTGGAGTAAATCAATAATTTACGGAGGATATAGAAAAGATCCGTCTACATGGAAACTTGTCCTTGATGGCGGTCAATATAGAGCACAACCAATAGGGTATAATGGCGACTATGCATACATTATCTACTATGATGGTAATGGGCTTGGTAGAATAGTTCGTATTCTAAATGGCTCTATACAGGAAGTAGTTAGTGAAGACAAGTATCCTCTCCATATGGCTATACTTGTTGGAAACAAGATTTATGCAAACTATCTTGTTGACGCATCGAGTAGACTTAGAGTTTACAGTCTAGACGGGAAATTAATTAGTGAACATAAATTCAAAGAACCTTCTTCTATAAGAGGCATGAGGTTCTTCGATAACAAGGTCTATTTCACTGTAGAATCCTTTAGTAATCCTCCAGTATTATGTGTTGTTGAAGACAATGGTGTTAAAGAGGTTTATGGGCACAAAACAGGTTTAGACGTAATTGTAGAAGAAGAGTGGACAACATCCAGTGATGGTGCACGTATACATATGTTTATTGTGCGGAACAAGAGAAAGCAATCAAGTAAAGCAATAGTATATGGTTATGGTGGTTTCGGTATATCAATAACACCTTTCTTCCTAAGCGGGATGGCTGCTTTTGTTGAAGAAGGTGGAGTATTTGTTGTAGCTAATCTACGTGGTGGAGGAGAATATGGAGAAAAATGGCATCGAATGGGTATGAGAGAAAACAAACAAAATGTATTCGAGGACTATAAAGCAGTTCTTAAGTACATTAAAGACAAGGGGTTGAAGACCATAGGTTGGGGTATTAGTAATGGAGGGCTTCTCGTAGCTGCAACAATGGTCCAGGCGCCAGAACTCTTCGATGTAGCATTGATAGGCTATCCTGTCATTGATATGCTGAGATTCCATAAACTCTACGTAGGGAAGCTATGGACTACAGAGTATGGTGACCCCGATAACCCGAAAGACAAGGAGTTCTTAATAAAATACTCACCATACCATAACGTCAGGGAAGGAGTGAAGTATCCTCCGGCACTGGTGTATACGGGGCTACACGATGATAGAGTACACCCAGGTCATGCACTAAAATTTGTTGCAAAACTAGAGAAGGTTGGGGCACCAGTATATCTTAGAGTGGAGACAGTAAGTGGGCATATGGGTTCATCGCCTGAAGTGAAGATCAAGGAGTATTGTGACATACTAGCATTCATAAGGAAAATACTGGGCAACTAATAACCTGTTTTTAACCCCTCTATTTATTTGTAAAAATATTATGGGTTGAATGATGTTACCAGCTATCGCTGATTCTGTGATGAAGATTGGTCGTGCTGAATAATCATGTTTATGTTGTGATAGCTTTTGCTAACCCTGGTGGCGTATCTATTGGCAGTCCTTGTTTTCTTCCAATATGATATGCTAGGAGTTGTAGCGGGATAATTGATGTTATTGGGGAGAGAACTCTATTAGTAGGTTTTGTCTTGAGTAGTAAACCGTATCCTTCTCCATCCTGTGTTACAGTAACTATTAGTGCTCCTTTACTTAGTGCCTCTCTTGCAACGCGATTATATAGCTCTATTGCGGCTTCTTCAATAGGTTTAATGAAGATTATTGGATAATTCTCTCTGACTAAGACCATGGGCCCGTGTCTTAATTCACCTAGCTGAACTCCTTCTGCGTGAAGCATTGCGGTTTCTTTTAACTTTAGTGCGGCTTCTAGGGCAACAGGATAGTTTATTCCACTACTAACTACGTATAGGTCATGCCAGCCAAGTAGTTTCGAGGATATTTCTTCGGCTACTTTATCATAGGTTTTTATTTCGTCACGTAGTTTCTTGGCATGCTCCCTTAGATCTTTGATTAGTTCTTGGAACTCATTATAGTTAATGGTGCCAGTATATAATCCTGTATACCCTGCTAGTATTGCCATTGTGGTCAATGTTGAGATGAAGGTTTTTGTTGCTGGAACAGCGATCTCAGGTCCGGCTCCTATTGGTAGGTAAACGTTTGATTCAAGAGTTAGTCTTGAACCAACAACATTTGTTACACCAACTATTACTGCACCACGTTGTTTGGCTAGTTTAACGCTCTTGATAACATCACTTGTTTCACCGCTTTGGCTTATTGCTATGACTACTGTACCTGTAGACACATTTTCGAGAGCATAGTATGGGAATTCGGCGGCGCTAACTACATTGACGTTTATGCCAGCTAAGTCAGCGAAGTAGTATGATGAGACTAGTCCTGCATGGAGACTCGTGCCATTGGCTATGATGTACACGTTCTTTGCGCCATAAATAATCATTGAAGCCAGCCGCAAGTACTTCTCCATGAGTGAATATGTTGTCCTAATAATGGCGTCCGGGATCTCATATATTTCTTTCAACATAAAGTGGGGGAACCCAGCCTTGTCAATGACTTCGATAGGGTACTTGACGCGTTTCTTCTTAAGTTCTCCTACTTCTGTGAAGGATGAGATATCGATAACCTTTATCTCATCAAGACCCACTTCAGCAGCCATACCCTCCTCAAGAATAAGAGCCTCATCAGCAAAGCCGTAGAGACTAGGTATGTCGCTGGAAATATAGACGCATCTACCATCATTTCTTAGACCTATCACTATGGGCTGGCCCATGTTTACGGCATAGAGCTTCTTTCTCCCAGAAAACAATGCCGCTATTGCGTAGACTCCACTAAGTTTTCTTGAGGCCTCTGCCATGGCTATTAATGGCTCTTTATTGTCTTTGTAGACTAGTTCTTCAAGTAGGTGAGCAAATACCTCGGTATCAGTTCTCGAGGAGAATTTATGTCCTTTCTTTTCAAGCTCTTTCTTTACATCTTCATAGTTCTCGATAACACCATCGCCGACAACAGCTATTTTTCCATCACAGTCGAGAAGAGGATGAGTGTTCTCATATGATGGCCAGCCTCTGCTAGCGTATCTCACATGCCCTAATACGATATCTGAGGGAGTTTCATCTAAACCAGCTTTTTTAACAGCTTCATCGAGATGTCCAGGTGCTTTCTTCACGATAATATTGCCTTTTGGATCGAGAAAAGCTACTCCAGCGCCATCGTATCCTCTGTAAATTAGCCTCTTTAACCCCTCTATTACAACACCTTTACCTATTTTCTCAGAGCATATCACACCGAATATACCGCCCATTATATCACCTCACCTGGGGTGTTCAACGAACTATTTTTCGTAAACAAGTTCTCCTTCAACCATGGTCTTGACTACTTCGAGGTTTTCATCGAGGAAAACAATATCTGCCTTGAATCCTGGTTTGATCAAACCGATCTTCTCCCTGTATATAGCATGGATTGACTTAGCCGGATTCAAGGTAGCCATTGATAGTACTTGTTGGAGACTGTAGCCAAGGCTATACACGTTTCTAACGGCTTTATCCATTGTAAGAGTACTACCGGCGAGTGCATGTGTTGAAGCAAGCCTTGGGACGCCTTTTTCGACTATTACATCGAGTCCCCCTAGACTGTATTTTCCATCAGGGAGCATTGTCGCGCTTATAGCATCTGTAATCAATACTATGCGTTCATAGCCTGCGTAGTCAATGGTAAACTTCACCATAGGCTTGCTTACATGAATAAAATCTGTAATTAATTCTATGTAGACACCAGGGTTTTCTAACAGGGCTATGATAGGACCTGGTTCACGGTGATGGATAGACTTCATTGCATTGTATAAATGGGTTGCCTTGGATGCCCCGGCTTCAATAGCTTTCCTGGTTTCCTCGTAGGACGCATTCGTGTGACCAATAGAAACTGTTATCTCGTTTTCAACAGCATAGGGTATGAGATCAATTACACCAGGAGCTTCCGGTGCTACAGTGATCTGTCTGATATGGTTATTTGAGGCTTTGATGTATTCTCTGAGTTCTTGTCTTGAAGCTGGTCTAATGTATTCTGGGTTTTGGGCACCTCTTTTCTCTTTACTAATGTAGGGTCCTTCAAGATGTAGACCAAGTATTCTAGCTCCTCCGCCATTCCATGATTTTATTGCTTCGTAAACCGCTTTTGACGCCTCCAAAAGTGTTTCATGTGATGCCGTGACAGTTGATGGGATAAACGCGGTTACGCCGTGTCTTGTAATGAGTTTTGAGATTTCGAGAAAACTCTCTGGTTTACAGTCATTAGAATCATAGCCTTTGTATCCATGAATATGTGTATCTATAAAGCCAGGGGCTACAATAAGGTCTTCGGCGTTTATAATATTCGAGCATTTTATGGGACATGGCTCGCTGCCAACGTCCTTAATTATGCCTTCCTTGATGTATATGAATCCATTATCTATTATTGTTAGAGGGGTATAGATCCTTGCATGTCTTATCAATAATTCGCCGGGCAAGGTATGGTATCCTCTATGAGTGTAATCTCGTCCTCCGCATTTTGCCTATGGATATAACCATATTTTAGAACCTCGTAAGTAACGTTTATACATAAGGATAACGTATAACTAGACACTATTTATCAAATTGGTTTGATGAAGTCTAGTTAGAGACTCAAAGATTTTTCTGGGTGCGTATATAATGGTTAGCCTCGTTAAGAAATACTATGATATTGTTGTAGAATTATTGACTCAAGTTCTTAGAGACGAACAGGAGAATATAGATAAAGCGTCAACTGTTGTAGCCGAGGCTTTGGAGAATGACAAGATAATACATGTTGTTGGGGCAGGACATTCTGCTATGGTTGGTGAGGAAATGTTTTACAGAGCTGGAGGTTTAGCAGCTATTGATCCTATACTTGATAACGATATTACGGTCCATCATGGTAGTCTAAAATCAACAGCAATGGAGCATATCGTAGGCTATGCTGAAATACTGTTAAAGCATCACGGTGTTTCTGCTGGTGATGTAGTAATAGTTGTTTCAACAAGTGGTGTAAACCAATTTCCTGTTGAAGCAGCTATAAAATCTAGTGAAATGGGTGCCAAAACAATAGGCATTACCTCGGTGAAATACTCTTCGCAACTTGAGCCGAAGAACAAGTTTGGTAAGAGGCTTTATGAAGTTGTTGATGTTGTTATAGATAACCATGTACCACGTGGTGATGCTGTACTAGAAGTCGAGGGATTTAGTACGCGTGTAGCACCGGTATCAACTATACTCAATACATTCATAGTTAATAGCATCGTGGCTGAGACCATAAGAAAACTTGTTGAGAAGGGTGTGGAGCCACCGGTCTGGATTAGCTCGCATTTACCGGGTGCTGATGAATACAATAGGGCTTTGTACGAGAAATATAGGAGTAGGATAAAGTTGTTGTAATGATATTTTTAGTAACCGTTACAACCCTGTAATTACATATGTAATAATATCTTTGTCTCCCTAACAATTTTGACTAGACTTTGGTTTAACGAGGGTGTAACTCGAAATTGTTTATCAAGGGTATATGGGTTCATCCCTGGGATATAGCTAACATAGGTGTTGACGAGTTTCTTAGTGATGTAAAGAATCTTGGATTCAATAGTGTCAGTATGGCCATTAGATATGTTGAGGAAAAACAAGCCTACCCCGGTACAAGTGTTATCTACAGGAACCCTGTGAGGAAAACGTTTGTCTCTGAAGAAGCAACAGTATACTGGGATCTTGATGAGCGACGCTATACGGAACTACCTGAGGAGCTGAGACCACGTCGAAGCCGTGATGTAGGATATGATGTTGTTAAGGAGTTTTCTGAGAGGAGTCGTGCACAGGGTATTCGTTGTGTTTTCTGGTTACCTATGCTTAGATGGGGTAGTATCGTTAGGGCGAATCCTGATTATGGTGTTAAAGATGTTTATGAGAGTATTGCAGGCTATAAACGATATTTTGTCTGTCCAAATAACCCTCTTATAAAGAAGCTCATTCGTCTTATTGTTGAGGATATTAGTGTGAACTACGAGTTCGACGAACTTGAACTAGACTACATAAGGTTTCCTCACCCGCTTGCTACAATTAAGGATCCATACATACTATTTTCACAGCTTCCATGCTTCTGTAAAGACTGTAGAAGAGAAGCTGAGAAGAAAGGGATAGACCTCAATAGAATTGCTTCCAAGATAAAACAATTGCTTGAAGCCACCATTAGTGTTCACGAGAAAACTTCCGTGTATTGTACGAGTAATGATATTGATTGTGTTGAATCAAGGTACTGGAGCTTCATCAATGATATACTAGGCGATGAGATGCTGGCTAAATGGATAGAGTTTAGATGTGAAAGCATTGCTGAAATAGTTACTATTGTTAGGGATACACTGAAGTCCTATAGGCAAAATACGTTGCTGTCAGCAGACCTGGTTCCTCCATCGAGAAGTTGGCTTGTTGGGCAATGCTATAGTGTTATTGGGAAGCTTCTTGACTCTGCAAAGATAATGCTTTATACTGAGCCATTTAGTGAATCTCCCAATAGGATACCCTATGAGATCATGAAAGCCAGGCAGATGCTTCCAGGTCATGTGAAGATTATTGCTGGTCTAGCTGCTTGGCCTCCTCAAACACCCGAGACTCTAGCTAGAGACATAAGGCTTGCTATTAAAACAAGTGTTGATGGTGTTTACCTGTATTCTTATGGATGGGCTCCGCGTGCAATTTTACGTGAGGCATCGTGCGTACTCACGGGGGTGTGTTGAATGGGGTTTAAACTAGGAGTAAATATATGGAGTTATCCTAAGTCTCTTGATATAAGAGATATTATGAAACATGCGGCGAAAACTGGATACAATGGATTTGAGCCAGCTATAACTCTAGATGATATCGAGGTTTTTGGTTCAAGCAGTTTTGACGAGAAATGGCGGCGTATAAGTGAGGAAGCCAGTAGTCTAGGACTTGAGATACCAAGTATTGCTACAGGGTTATTCTGGAGATACAATTGGGTTAAGGAAAGTGATGTTGAGAAAGCTCTACGTGTTGTTGAAGCAGAAGCTAAGGCAGCCAGTATTGTCGGCGCAAAGGTAATACTTGTTGTACCGGGTGTCGGTGTACCAGAGTTGAGTTACGAGGAGCATTTCGAGAAAGCTGTAAAGGCGTTATCCAGAGCAGAAAAGATAGCGAGAGATTACGGGGTAAGAATAGGTCTCGAAAAAGTATGGAATAGAGTGTTTGCAGGCCCCCTTGAGTTCAAGAAACTCCTAGACAATCTCGACCCTGAGGTATTTGGGGCGTACTTTGATGTAGGAAATACTCTTCCTCATAGTCTGCCAGAACACTGGATAGAAGTACTTGGCAAAAGAATACTCCAGGTACACGTAAAAGGATTTAACATGGCGGAACTGAGATTCGGCATACCACTCTTTGGAGACATAAACTGGAGTGTTGTACGGAAGAGGCTGGAGGAAATAGGTTACAAAGGATTCATAGTGGCTGAGGTACCTCCATATCGCGGTGATCCCTACAAAGCTGTTGAAGACACCTTCACCAGCCTGAAGAAGATCTTTGGTTAACGGGGGTAGTATTAATGGAAAAGCCTAGATTTGGGATTATTGGAGTAGGCCAAATGGGCTCGATTCACCTAGATTTATTGAAGGAGCGAAACGATGTTGTTGTAGAAGCTGTTTGTGATATCGATGAAGAGAGACTTAGGGAAGCTGAAAAGAAAGGTGTTAAGAGGCTTTATAAAGACTATCAGGCAATGATTGATGAAGGCGGGTTTGACGCTGTTATCATTGCTACACCTCCCAAACATCATGTTGAGCAAGCTATATACGCTTACAAGAAAGGGCTTTACGTCCTTCTAGAGAAACCGGTTGCAACAAGTCTCGATGATGCATTGAAATTGTATAATGTTACTGGGGATACTACTAAGATCATGGTAGCTTTTAGTCTACGTTATCACCCGTTTTACGAGAAAATAAAAAAGATCATGGATGAAAAACTAGGGAAACCACTACTACTATGGCATATCGCCCTAGGGAGAATACCGCCAATGAAATGGGTTACTGATAGAAACATTAGCGGCGGTATGCTCAACGAAAATGGTGTTCATATCATATACCTTTACTATTGGTGGGCTGGGGTACCGAAGAGTGTAACAGCGAGAATGTGGACACTGACAAAGGGTATCAGTATTGAGGACAATATTATTGTGGAAATGGAGCATTCATTGGCAAGATCATCTTTTATACAGAGCTGGAGTGGCGGGCATAGATGGAGGAAATGGGGAGTTGTTACCGAGAAAGGAAGAATTACTTGTGAAGGATATTTGTCTGGCAACTACACTATATCGTTGTCTCAGGATAAGATTGTTGAGGAATCAAGTATAACTATTGACCCCCTCGATATGTACAGGAAACAGCTAGACCACTTCATAGACTGTATTGTCAATGGCATAAGACCTGTAACAAGTATTGTTGATGGTGTTAAAGTACAGGAAATAATAGAGGCGGCGTATAAATCAGCTAAAGAAAATACATCTATTAGACTTCCTTTACTTTAGTTTTAGTTAGTGTTGACGATAATGCCAAGTCTTTGATCCCGCATCCCAATGCTTTTTTGATAAGCATTTCTATCTTAGGGTACTCACTAGGATCAATCATTGATACTACTTCCTCATAGGAGACTAGTTTTGGGGAATGTTTCTTATATGGTATGTAACCCCAATATCCGTTGGCGTAACCTACGAAAACTGTATACTTGGTTGTACTGCATTGCTTCGCGCTAATCTGGTATTCTATAAACGCCTCGCCAGGGAAGAATAGTATTGATAAATAATCGCCTATTCTAGTCAACGCTATCTCGAGTTCAATGAATCTATTCTTCTCTAGAAACCACCTTCTTTCCTTAGATATCAGTGTTGCTGCTAAATCGCTTTTTAAGCCCCTCAATACAGCTTCGTTATAGTTCTTCTTCAGAGCCTCTTCAAGCCTTCTTTTTAACTCCATTTCAGCAAGTCTTAACTCCTCTTCACTAGGTGGATTTCTGAGCTTTATAGTCTCTTTATGCCATGTTGTTGTAATTGTTGACACGGGTATTTCTTCAAGTCCTTGTGTGAGCTTCTCTTTTATTTTATTAACTATTAGTGACGCGAATTTCTCTACTTCATGATAGTCTTGGCTTCTACGTGTAAATCTGGTACTTACATTACCCGCAGCTCCATTGAGGTATAGGCATACACAGTTGTATGTGTCTTCAATGATTTTAGATACTTTTCCTGCTAAATCTCCGGAGTATAGTGTATTTAGGGGACCTAGTACCGTTGGGTGGCATGCATAGTTTATCACAATAGCCCTTATGTTGTCCTCGCTATCTTTGATGGTAATGATTACTGTCTCGTTATCTATAGGGCCATTGGGGTCAACTCTATTGCTGGCAACACCCTCTATTTGTGTTGAACCAACTTGTATCTTTACGGGGTGCAGGTTATTGAGAGCCGTACCTACGGTTTCGGTAATTTTTTCTAAGAGAAAATTCCTGTATTCTCTAACAAGCTCTTTTTCAATGTGATTAAGTGGCTTTGTATTCCAGACTTCCAGACTTATTTCCGGTCCCGAATGTGTATGTGTAGCAACTACGTGTATTGAATCAGGATTGAGGTTATACTTTGTGGCAATAGTGTTTCTCAGTTCTTTATATAATTCATTGTCTATTCTTATCAAGTCCAGGGACACTATTAGTACCGAGCCCTTTAGGGGGGATTCTAGGTAAAGAACACGTGCATAAAGATCGTCAAGTTTGCCTGTTGCATGGTGCTCTCTATTAATGTAGCCTGCCATAGGCATGCTTTTCTCTGGGGTTATCACGGTCTTTGCAAAGCCGGCAATATAGTTGTTTACCAAATTACTTCTTCACCTTACATCTCCATAGTCTATAGACGCCAGTTATGTAGTGTGGATTCTAGAAAAATTAAGGAGTACTTAATTAGAGTCTAGTAATGCGTTAGTAAAATTAGTGCATCAATAACTATACTATTGAAAAGCAAGTAATGCATGGGGATAGTGTTTATGAGTACGCGCGCTCTCTTCAAGAAGCTATTCTATACCCTGCCATCCATGGATCTGGTTAGGCGTGTGATAAGTGTGTTAAAGGACAAGGGTGTTAACGTAAGTATTGCTGGGTATACGATGAAAGGCAAGCCTATATATACGGTTGAGATCGGGGAGGGAGAGACTAGGCTATTAGTAATAGCTGGTATTCACGGAAATGAGCCTGCACCAGTCAATGCTGCATTATTATCGTTACTAATTTTGTCTGAAAAAAGAAGTCCGTTTAATCCATACTTTAGTGTCAGAGACTATTTGAGAAAAGTGAAAGTGACTATAATTCCAACAGCTAATCCTGAGGGTCTTGAAGAGTACGATAATTGCGCCGCACTAGACAATAAGCCTTTATGGAGTAATACCTGTAGTAATGCACGGACAAACAGCCTTGGTTATGATATAAATAGGGACTGGATGTTTCTTACACAAGCTGAGACAAGAATACTACATAAAATAATAAATGAACAGGACCCACACTTAATAATTGATCTACATGAGTTCTATGGAGGAGAGAATACGCCACCCCAATGGCCTTCTAGGACACTAGGTTTCATGATAACGCTGACGGATGCACCATATATGTGGGTGAACAGTCTTGTGAATAAAGCATCTTACATAGCAATGGAGTCAATAGCTACGACACTAAAGTCACTAATGGGCGCAGGTTGGCCGATAAAATATAGGCATTTCACGGGCGGTGATGAAAGCGAGAAACCTGTTGCATTACCTTCGATACTTGGTGCTCACGTGGCATTGGAAGGTTATCCTAAAGTACTTGTTGAAACATGGGGTGTTGGACTTCATAACTATCTATTTGAAGAAAGAGTTATAGCACACTTCTATACAGTCATGACATCAATTGATGTTTTGTATAATAATGAAGACCTATTTATTAATGCAAAAACTGATCATTTAAGAGAGGAAAAGGAAGTTTTCAGTATGCACGGACGTAAGTATGTTGTGAAAGGAAGTGAAATTGAGGAAGTGAAAGAAGTTCTGGAACTTCATAAGATTAATTATGAAGCAGGAAGTGATGGAATCATAATTAAGCTTCCTCAGGAAAGAAGTAGAATGGCGTTGATACTATTGGATAGTGAATGTGAGTATAATAGAAAACTTAAGGAAATGAAAAAAGGACCTTATACGCTCGATAGATTTTATGATGTATCTATAGAAGTAGTTTAGCTACCACTTATCAATAAGTGATACATAGTGGGTGCTCTTTTTACGTACAATTCTATCTACTAGCCGTAGTTTGTTTTTAATATTGGTATCGTTAATGTATACATTATCTCTAGAATATTCTTCATAAGCACTAGAGGCTCCAAACAAAATCCTCAGGAAACCTTCTTCAGTAATAATTGTATCTGTTGAACAATTATCTTTGTGGAGTATTTCAACTCCTTTTTCAGATAAATATAGTTCTACACAACCCGTATTACCTACCGATACACCTATTATGCATGGCTTACCACTATAGTTCTTTTGCAAAGCCCATGCTATGTTATTGAAGAATCTTTCGTAATCAATTATCTTTACCATGAACACTTCATCAGTTCCTACATCCATACAATACTTAATGACAGCGCTGTATTCTATAGGGGTACGAAATACAAGCGTTTTTATACCATTTGATAATGCCTGTCTGGCTACTAGAGATACAATATTTTTCAAAGAATCTTTATTGCTTGCAACAAGCTCGGTAACAATGGCTTTTGAGGGATCAATTAGTCCCGTCAATACACTTTTTCTGATCGGATGTAATACAGCGTAGCCGTTTTCTGTATCATCGACAATAATATGGTTATCGTTTTCAGTACTTAGAAACCACGTTGCATATGGATTATACTTTATTACTCCTTTCCAGAACTTGTATTTCCTCGCTATACTACCACAGTATTTTTTCAAAATATGGTTTCTATAAATTCTGTCTAAGATCCTTATGGAAGCATTAGTACTACCTTTTGTATTTCTTCCAAGTAATGTAAGCTTGTTAATATCATCAAGAACACATACGCGATCGCTGTAAACCACGATATCTTTGAAACCAAGTCTTCTATAAATTCTATGTGCAGGACTACCATATCCTGTAAATAATGCCGCCAAACAATAATCTTCATGTGGTTCCTGTAGAATACTGCTTAGCAGTTTTGATGCATATCCTCTTCCACGGTGTTGTGGATGAGTAGCAACATTAGCTATGCCATAGGTTTTGATCACTGTTGTGCGTAGCGATAACTCTCTTAAAACAACCTGGATTACAGATACCGGAGTATCCTTGCTGTAATAAGCATAAATGAAACCATTTTTTACGCCATCATCGAAAGACATGATTTTCCTCATGTAGCTGGGTTTTAGATTTATGTGCCTAAATACAGTGAACGCCGACTTCATTACTTCGAGCAACTTCTCTAATTCACTACTCCGTGTTTTACCTAATTCATGTTTTGCAATATACTCTTCCATTTTTATTCCTCCACGTAAGGTAATTTCGCATACCAAGTAATAACTTGATGAGATGGGGAGCTTATTTATACCAAATTTATGTATAGAAAAAAGACTTAGTATTGTGTAATTAATAGTATTATTTTTGTTATTTCTTAGTGAAAGCGAGTACCATTGCTCCAAGTGCAGTTATTGATAATACTAATGCTCCTATGGCTAAGTATAAAGTGTTCCTACTGCCTGCTTCAAGGTCTGATACCTTATCTTTGATGGTGTCTATATCGGTTCTGAATGTTTCATTGATTCTACTCAAGTCTTGGTCTTGTTTTTCTAGTGATTGTTTGAGCTCTACTAATGTACTGTTAAGGCTTGCTATAATGTTCTCTATGTTCGTTATATTGGTGTTCTTTAGCTCCATTAATTCATTCTCTAATTGACTTATCTTTGTTGTTAGTGAACTTATTGACTCTTCATTCGATGCTGTCTTCAATGAAACTCTTGTTAGGTTTTCTTTTAACTGTGTTATTTCTTCTGCGATATTATCAACAATTGCTGTAATTACCTTGATCTCGAGAATACTTATTGTATCTGTTATTTCTTCTAAGAGGAGAGTTCTTTGACTCAAATCGCTTGTTGTATTAAGTCTTGATAGTAGTAGCTCTAATAATGTTATAGAGCTACTGTATTCTTCAAGATCATGTGTTGTAATGAGGTTTCTGAGTAGTGTAATCTTCTTAGCGATTACTGGAGCCAAGTTATCTATTACCAGCAGTACTTTACCATAGGCTTCTGGTATGAACTCTTGTGGATTTGGATACAGTACTCCTGCTTCAACAGCGTCAACTATCATGTAGTATTTGATAAGATCGTTTGAGATAGTACTGTTTGGCTGTAGAGATGAAACTGCGCTGATTACCTTTGGTATTAGTGAATACAGTTCATCGTATGCGTCAGAATACGTACTCCATGTCTCTCCCTTTACTGTTGATCTATAGGTTGCCCATCTGAAATAGACATACCCTAGTACCCCGCCCTCTATTGCCAGGCTTTCTTCTGTTCTAATATCATCGTAACCTACACTCCATGCTTGTAGACCTATCAGTGGTGTACCTCCATATTCGTTAGTTACGGATACAACATATTCAGCGACGGTTTTGATCCAAGTAACGTTTTGTCCATAGCTAACATAGTACGCCATTGGTATTAACCAGAAGCCCAGTCTTGCAAAGTCTTCATATATTTGTCCATAATGAAGCATCTGGAATACTGGTCCCGGTATCGTGAAGTTGTACCCCTCTATTGTCCTGTTAATAGTAACGTCGGGCATTAATGCTGCTGAGAGAATGGGTTCAGTGCCATATATTGTTCCTTGATCTCTTGCTGCCTCGGCTATAGTCGTTATTGCGTTGACTATGTCCTGTCTCCTAAGACTAAACCATTTAGTAATGTCGGGATCTCCATTTATGTAGAGTCTCCACACATATGTTGGATCATAGCCGCCTGAATAATCTGTATAGAATGTCCTTCTAATTGCATCAATAACTTTTGTGACGTTTATACCGGATGCCTCAGCTCTCTCGATGTCTCTTGGCGAGAAACTATAGACCATGTGTCCGTAACGTATGTAATCTAAATGTATTCCATCGAATCCCATGGAAAGAAGCTCTCTCGTAAACTCCGCCAAGATGTTAACGTATGTCGTGTTTGCTGGTCTAACATACTTTGTCACAGGATAGGGTTTCCAATTGCTTATAGATTTACCGACATGCCACACGGGATCCTTTGGTCCCCATACCTCTCTGTCATAGAAACATGGTATCCAAGCATGTACTCTTATACCATACTCATGGAGCTTTACTATTAATGGTTTGTATAAGTTTGTGTTATTATATGGTTCTAGAGGATATGGTGGGAGGACATTGCTTGGATAGAATGCATATCCACGAGTAGACTTGACTTCTATAAACACATCAGTAATTCCGTAGCTTGATAATTCGTATGCGAATAACTCGGCTGCATAATAGGCTGCCTCGTCTTTAGTTAGAGCCGGATAGTTTTCTCTGATAAACTCGTAGATGTACCTGAATGTTGATGGCCAGATCCATGCTCCTTTGAGGGCTCTTGCTAGAGTTATTGTGTTGGAGTTTGACACATAGTATATTGCGTTGAATAGCATTCTCCAGTTATACTTGGTTGCTAGAGTACTGTTTGGCGCGTAGCTTGTATCACCGCTTGTGAGTTCTGGATGTATGCTGAACAATACTATCTTGCCTTTTCCGTAGTGAGAGAATGTTACAGCCGAGCCGCCGGCCATAACGTTGTCGACGTAGGATTGGTCTAAGTCACCCCATCCATAACTGAAAGCACCTGGTTCATGGCTTGTTGAAACGTATTTTACAAGTTCAATATATGGTTCTACGTCTATTCCTAGTGTTGTGTTATCGCCAAGATCTTTTGGAACAAGTATTGGGCCATTGTAGTATATTGCATCGAATCCATCGCTAAACCCGTATACAACAGGGTTATCAGGATTAGTTACCTCTACATGAACTATACCTGTCCCAAGCCACCATGTTGGCCAATTCTTCAGTTTCGCATCAACTAGCTGTAGGAGTGCTGTCCAGTTATTGTATCCTTCTATGACAGCATACGCGCCAGCACAGATACCTATTAATCCTCCTCCTTCAGCAACATATTCAGCTAATTCTCTAGCTCCTTCCTCACCCAATAGCTTGGCTATGTATGTGCCGCTTCCTGGTGGTAGTATGAAGACATTATAGCCCTCGTTTAAGAGTCTGTCTACAGCCGTAGGGCTTACAACACTGTAAACAAAACCCATTTCTCTCAAAACACTATGTATTGTATAAGTCTTGCCGACGTCAAGTATACCTATCTTAGGTGGGTTAAGAGTTAATACCTTGACTGCTGGTAGAGCATGTAGTTCAACAACAGTTATTCCCAGAGACTTCAGCTCTTGTTCTAGCTCTGTTGTATCACCAGTAACTATTATAGACCCCTTTGGCGCAGTTGTGCCCTCAATAACTTCATCGTTTACAAGCATGTATGCTTTGACTTCTCCACTATATAGTGCCTTGTTAATTGTTATCAATGCTTCAATAACATTGTCTGCTAGAACAGGATCGTCAGGTATGCTTGCAGGCAATACTATGAGTAGAATACCTGAGCTCGAGTTGTTAGTGTTGATACTGGGATTAATGGTAGTGCCATGTGGTGTTAATGCTACTAGATTAATTAGCAGTAATACAACTAAACTAAATAAAGGCAGCAAACGTGTTTTTCTCAACATAATCTCGCCCAGTATTCTTGTAGAGAAGATTTTGTAAAAGAATAATGTACTATAATTACCAACTTTGTTTGAACAGTTTATAACAAAGGGCTTATGTATAGTTCTTACATTTGCTTATGAATTCATTTTCGTTAAAAGAAGTATTTTGTTTCCTTAATTCATGTAGTACAAGAGCACACTCTATTGGTGCGATAGGTTCTTTTATCGTTATTTTAAACCCAAGTATTTTCTCGGATTCCGAATCAATCAGTTTAGCTAGTATATTTTTTGCTCCACTATAGAATCCTCCAGTGAACCCTATTTCGCGTCTATCATAATGGAGTTTTTCTATACATGTCTTGATTGTTAGAAGGGCTTCTTTTACGGCATTTCGTAGTATTCTTGCTGCAACATCATCTCCTTCATTATATGCTTTAACTACATATGGTGCAAAGCTGGCTATGAGCGTCTTTGGCGAATTGCTTGTATATATCATTGACACGATCTCGTATACACTATCTTGTTTACCCCATTCTCTAAGGTAACGTAGTAATAATGTTGGTTCTCCTCGTCCATCAAAGTACTTCAATGCCGCGGTAATTCCTTCTCTACCAACATAGTAGCCGCTTCCCTCGTCTCCGAGCAAATGCCCCCATCCTCCTACGAGGGCTTCTTTGCCTCGATAGTATCCATAGCAACTACTTCCGGTGCCCATAATGTATATTATTCCCTCGCCTTCAGGAAAGCATGTATAAAGCGAAGCCTTATAGTCTTCTAGAACAATTACTTGACGAGCTATTTTCTCACGGATGAATGTCTCTACGTATCTTCCTCTATACTTACCCCATCCTGTATAGGCAACGCTTGCAATGATTTTATCGACATAATCTAGTTTCGCCTGTTGCAGTGCATTGCGTAGTGTCTCTACTATATTTGATAAAGCGTTATCCCAGCCTAAAGCAGTAGGGTTTCCTGGTCCGCCCATGGTTTTTGCAAGAATATGTCCATTAGAGTCAGTGATTACTACTTTTGTTTTTGTTGCACCAGCATCAATACCTGCTATAAACATGATGGTAATGCCTCAACTAATGTATTATGTCAACTAATATGATATTTGAGGAAAATAAAATGCTTTATATGGATAAAAAAGAATGGTTTCAAATTTTTATTTAGCCTTTGAACGCTCTTATGAGACCAATTATGTTTAGTATTAGTGATATGGCGACTATTGCTAGGAGTATGTTTACTGTTGATGCTAGGCTATCGACTTTGCTGGCTGTATCTGAGGATTCTGATGCGGCTTTGGATGCTTCTTCTTTAGCTGAGCTTACATCTTCTGATAGTGTCTGTAGGGTGTTCTTCATTTCGCTGAGAGTGTCTGATAGTTCTTGTAGTGTTTGTGCTGTTGTGTTGAGTGTTGTTGCTACTGTTACGAGTGTTGATCTTATGGATGCGATGTCAGCTGTTGTAGCGTTTTGTAGTGATGATAATTGTTCGTTGAGTTGTTGTACTAGACCGCTTAGCTCATCTACTCTCTCACTTAGGCTTGATACTGATTCACCTAGCTTCTTTAGAGTAGCTGGTACTAGTAGATCCTGTATTTGCTTGTTTAGCTTCAGTATGTCGTCTTCAGGAGCCTTGTATACCGGGAATGCATCGATGCTTAGTTCACCATACTTTAGTGGGCCAGGCCCTAGTCCAGCTACTTGGCTTCCGATGTAGCTCCAGTAGTTCAGAGCGTAGTTCTCGGCTGTGATAACCCAGTCCTGGTACTTGTCTATTCTAACAGCTGTTACAACGTATGGGTGATAGAAGCCTATCACTGGTAGGTCGCGGGCTATTATGTACTGTAGCTCGTAGGCTTTGTAGGCAGCTGTTGTGTAGTCGCCGCTCATGAATGCGTTCTTGAACTCAGCATATATGGTGTCGTACTCTCTTGACCTGAATCCTGGTGTGTTGCCACCACCGGGCCTGTCCTCGGTTGATGTGAGCCATGATAGGAATGTTAATGGTACCCACCAGCCTGCTTGTGAAGCTAGTGCTCTGTCTGAACGTGGTGTTACCCATCCTACAACAGTCATCTCGAAGTCTCTTTGTGCAAGCATTGACCAGTAGTCAGAGCTGCTAGCGATTGGTGTGAACTCTGCATCGATTCCAACTGCTTTGAGGTAGTTTGCTATGTCTTCTGAGATGAGGTCTCTATAGAATGCATCGTTTGGTACTTGTATTATGTGTACCTTGAAGTCGCTTCCATCAGGTAGTTCTAGGTAGCCGTCTCCATCAACATCCTTGAAGCCTAGTACATCTGTTAGTATCTTCTTGGCAAGCTCTGGGTTGTATGGATATACGTCCTCCTTGTATGCATACCATGTGAAGTTACCACATCTTGGGCTAACGAATCCTAGGTTACCTGGGGCAGCGAACACCCATTTTCCATAGTACTTGGTTACAATATCGGTTACATTGATTGCTAGTGCTACTGCTAGACGGAATGCTTTCTCGCTGAATGGGTACTTGCGTAAGTTGAACATTAATACGTGTGTACTGGAACCTAGACCCTGCCATACAATGGCTTTTCCTTGCTGTACCAGTTCGTTTAGCTTAGATGTGTGTACTTTCTTGTATACATAGTATAATCCAGCGTCAGCTTCACCGGTGTAGATTAGGTTTACTGCCTCATCCACGCTAGAGACAAACTTGAATGTTAGTGAAGCTGGTTCGGGTGTTCCACGGAAGTGCTGGTCGAATCTAACAAGTTTTATGTAGCTTCCAGGTACATGTTCAGACCACTTGAATGGGCCACAACCAATGATCTTGTCCTCTGGTAGTGATGCTGCAAGCTGGTCTGCGGGTATGGTCTCCCATACATGTTTTGGTACAATGTATATTGATGCGAGCTTCTCTAGTACTGGGACAGTCTGGTTGAATACTAGTTTTACTACAGTAGCATTCTCGACTACTACGTTTTGTAGTGCAGCATAGAAGTCGGCATTACCGCCCTGGAGCTCTGGGTGTTGTTTGGCGAGTAAGAGTGTGAAAGCTACATCTGAGGCGTTGAATGGTTCTCCGTCATGCCATACTACATCGGATCTAAGATAGAATGTCCATGTATTGTTCTCGCTAGTCCAGGATACAGCTAGGTTTGGTACAATCGAGCCGTCTGGAGCCATTCTGACTAAGGGCTCATAGATTGCCTCTAGTACTACTTGTTCGTATACTGAAGTGTATGTGAATGGGTTGATTACTGATGGCTCTGTTAGTAGTACCAATACTAAGTCTGGTCCATCCTCTGCACTTACCTGAAGGGCTGGTATGACTGGTAGTATTAGGGTTAATGCTAGTAAGGCAAGCAGGGTTTTTGATAAAACTGTATTGTATCTCATGGGACAATCCCTATTTCGTTTTTATTTTTCAAAAAATTATTAAACCTCATTTACAAAGCCGTAGTAACCGTATTTACCCCGTTAATACGCATTTTTTTATTACACACATGGACAATGCTAGCTTGGTGGATTGCAGAGTGGCGGGGCTAGCAAGACATATTGTTAAAATCTTGTTACAGAGATTGCTAACGTTTCTAATAATCTTAACTATAATCTGGGGTTTAACAGAATTATCGTTTATTATAACAGGTAAAACACCGTTTGACCAGTTATTAGAGCGTAGAGAACCAGGAGTCTTCCAGCAATACCTATACTATCTTGACAGGTTTGGATACAAATACGATGAGGAACTCGGAAGACCGGTATACAAGGACCCCATATACATTAGGTACTTTAAGTTCCTAAAGAGCGTGTTTACCTTCGATTTCGGGCCATCGGCACGTCATGGACTCCGTCCTGTTAGTGAAGTAATTCTAGAGAGGTTGCCATGGACTATAAGCCTTGTTGGTAGCGCCTTCATATTCGGGTCGATGATAGGGCTTGCTCTTGGAACATATCTTGCGAGAAAGAGGGGAACTCTACTAGACATAAGTATGACGTGGCTTATAGTAGGTATAAGAGCTCTACCAGTGTTCTGGCTCGGTCTACTATTACTGTACCTCTTCTCCAGCAGTAGAGGCTGGTTCCCCTGGGGACTTGAAACAGGTGTAACAAGGGCTCCTGACATAGGATCGCATATGGTGGCATGGTTCTGGATGAGTATATTGCCTATGTTGACACTATCGAAAATCTATGCTGTGCAGTATCTTCTTGTAGTAAGGAATATGACTACAGAGGAAATGACTCAAGATTATGTTGTAACTCTGCGTGCAGCAGGATTGCCGGAAGATAGTATATTTAACAGGTATATATTCAGAGCAGTAGCGCCATCAATTATAACTCTCATGGCAATAGATCTTGGTTTTGTATTCGGTGGTGCTGTCGTCACCGAAACAATATTTCATTACCCTGGTGTTGGAAGTCTCTTGTACGATGCTATGAAGGCTAACGATCAACCTCTCATCATAGGCGGGTTCACGATAATAACTCTTGCAGTACTCATTGCGATCACCATAGCCGAGATGCTCTACTCCTATCTTGACCCACGTATTAGGAGGTGAGCATCTATGACACAGGTAAAGGATATAGATAGAAAACAGGTGAAAAAGAAGCCATCGCCACTTAAAGAAGCTCTTGAGGGAGTAGTTGATTGTATCAAGTTTGTTCTAAGAAACAGATACGGTATTACAGGCGTAGTGATATTATCGGCATTTATTATAATAGCGTTGTTCCCATGGTTATTCACACCCTATACACCTGACCAAGATTTTAGGCGTGAAATTATTGCAATGGGAGGAGAAGTCCCCTACCCGCCGACGCCTGATCATCCACTGGGTATAGACCAGAGAGGACGAGACATATGGGCTCGAGTGGTTTATGGTACACGAGTGTCGCTGACGGCTGGAATTCTAGTAGCATTAATAGCGACGATTATAGGTGTTCTCGTGGGCTCTATTGCTGGTTATGTACGTGGTAAACTAGATGCTCTATTAACATTATTGTCGGATGTTATAATGATGATACCGAGTCTATTATTGATACTGCTTGCTATAACATTGTTTAGAGAGATATGGAGTATATGGCATACAATAGCATTGATAGCTATCATCTCGTGGCCGAGTACTGCTAGAGCAACTAGAGCTCTCACAATGCAGTTAGCATCGTCAGGATATGTTGATGCAGCTAAGGCGCTTGGTGCAAGTGGTAAGAGGATCATAACCCGCCATATTCTACCACAAGTACTCCCGCTAGCTTTTGCTAGGGCGGCAGTACTTATTGCAGGAGCAATAGTTACTGTCGCATCCCTGAGTTTCCTAATACCTCAAGCTAGTGGGCGGGCTGACTGGGGAGCCGTTATAAGTGATGCTTTTGCTAACTGGAGTTATGTTACCGACCAAGGAATGTGGCTATGGTTTATTGTACCGGGATTATTCATAGCCTTGACGGTGATAGGGTTTATCTGTTTAGGTGAAGCATTATCGGAGTACTTTAACCCAAGGCTCCGTAAAAGGTGATGTACTATGGAGGCCAGGATTATGGTCAAAATAATAGGGCTCATTCTCATACTAGGTCTTGCTATATATTATGGTTACGTACTGTATAGAGTATGGGTTGAAGGACTACCATACCTTGGCATTGCATCACGTCTAGGAGAGAAGCTCGTGGGAATAAAGTTTTCAGCACTAGCAGTATTCTTGATGCACATTGGAGGAGCATACGCTATCTATAGGAACAAGAAATTCCTTTACATGATATTCCTCGGCCCAATGATGTTTGCAACGGTGTCAATACCATTTTGTGTTGAAAGTATCGGTAACAATATACTAAAGGTAATTACAGCAACGGGCCTCATAATAATATATGTTATAGGCTTTATAGCATCAACTATAACAACGTATAAGATTAAAATAGAAGTATCGGAGAGAGGGTAATACCTGGTTATAACGTTACTTACAGAGTAAATATAGTGTTTTCTTCCATAATTATTTCATGGTCGATAATATTGTCGTGGCTTGAGTTAAGGAAAATTATTCGTGTCGGAGAAAAAAGCTACGCCGTAACAATACCTAAGAAATGGATACAATCACTTGGACTCAAATCAGGAGATACAGTAAACCTAATACTCGAGAAAAATGGGTCAATATGTATTCATCCTAGTAAGGAGAAGAGTAAAACAAGTATACCTAATAAAGTAGTAGTGGATTCATCAGGATTCAATGGAGATATATTGTCTAGAACCATTATGGGATGCTACGTCGAAGGTTATGACGAAGTAGTACTTGTCAATACAAAACCTGAATTCACAGGTGTACTCAATGCTCTTGCCACTAAACTACCCGGTATAGTAGTACTAGAATCGCCATCAGGGGATATAACAATAAAGATCGCTATATCAGAAAACATGGTCGATATAGAAGAAGTGCTAACTAGGATGATTAGAGTATTGAACCTAATGTACGATTATGTTGAAGATTATATTGAGAAAAACGATGAAACACTTGCAAAGAAAGTTCTTGAAACTGATGACGAGCTAGACAGACTGTATTTCCTAGGTTTAAGACTTATTAAACGCGGCAAGGGATTTGCCTCACTTACTGCGCCCAAATACCAAGAACTCCTAGACCAGCTGTTACTAATAAGAAGCATAGAGCATATAGGAGACTCGTTAGACCGTAGTATAAGGATCCTCATGGAAAACGACTGGTCTAAAGCAAGAGAGTATATGCTTAAGTCATTCGCGTTCTCAAGAAAAATAATATCAGATGCAATAACGGCATATATCAACTCCGATATAGGGCTTACAGGCAAATTACTCGTAAGAAGGCGTGAGTTCAAGAAAATGATTGCTGAAATAAGAACAAAATTCCAGGAACTCCAAGGTGTTGCAAGTGAATTGGAATTATTATCAACAATAGCGATGGATATATCAGAACTTGCAGTGAGTAAGTACATAAGAAACCTAGCTTCTTCACACAAATAGTGTCTTGGATGTAGAATTTTATAGATTAAATACGTCCTAATATTTAATAATATTGAGACACGTATCTTATTCTATAGAGTAGATATAGAATTTATTAGTGTGGTTATATTGTCGCTAGAAACTGCTAAAAGAATTTTCTTCAAATATATGAAAGTGGTCAATATAGAGAAAATTCGACGTGTCCTTAAGTATGTTATACTAGTTGAGTCGATAATTATACTAACATTGTTGGTCTTCATATTGGCTGACTACATATTGCCTTATGTTGCTGAACCACGTACTTCTGGCAGTATTGTTGTATTTGATGCTGAGGATATTGTAGAAAACAATTTCACTGGTGTTAAGGTCGTGGTTGTAAAGGGATTTATGTTAACGGATTTATTCTCGTTGCCCAAACTAGACGCTGACTTAGTTATTATTGTAGCACATGGATTCATATATGAGGACAATGAATTTATTTTAGGTACTTCAGAAGAACCCTCGGTCTTCTATCCTGTTTTTCATCCTCTTTATGTAGTTGAGGGTGCTGTTGTTCGTGGGAAGACGTTTGATGGGGAGCAACGTATTGGAGTATCACAAAAAATACTTGACTATATTCCATCGCCAATAAATAAACCAATAATAATGCTTACTTGTGGGTTCGGCAATGTATCTGGTTTTGCTGAAAAGCTTGTGGAAAAAGGAGCTTCTTATGTAGCTTACTATAATGGGACAGTAAAAGAAGAGTATGTAAATGATTTCATTAACAAAATAATTAATTCATGGAAAAACAATACACTTCGTTCATGGCTGGAATCAAACAATTTTGTTGTAGTTGAGAGAAAGGCTAGTCAAAATACGGTGCCCTAGTACTTAGTATCCGTATATCTCACTGAGCTTTACAATACGTTTTTCTTTGCTAGAAATTCTTGCCGCCTCAACAACAGCCTGTACTTTAATACCATCTTCAAGACTTGTATACGGTTTTCTACCCGATTTCACTGCTTCAATGAAGTGTTTCATCTCATTAAGATACATTTCTTCAAAAATCCTTGGGTACTCTATTGTATATTCCTTTTCTTTCTCATGTACTCTTATCCTCCCTTCAAGATAGCCATCGACATGTATTGACCCTTCCTTTGTCAAGAAATCATAGTATCTTACTATTTGTCCTCCAGTCCACGACCTAACCAGTGATGATGTTGTATTATTTGTATGTGTCATTACGAGAACGAAGTTGTCATCAATACCTGATCCGGTGATTGAGTATATTCTCGAGAAAACACTATCAATATCGCCCATATACCATAAGAACAAGTATATTATGTGTACAGCATTTTCATTAAGTAACCCTCCAGATAGGTCGGGATTCTTAAGCCATGGTATATCTGGTAATCCGCCGAGAGCTGTATGGTGAGCTATAAACGCCCCGTCATGGGAGTCGATTAGCTCTTTGATTTTAATGTACATGTCATGATATCTTAAACTAAAGCCAACCATTACAACTGTATCGTACTCTATTTTGAGTAAGGGTTTTACATCAGCGAACTTTATGGCTAAGGGTTTTTCTACAAGAACGTGCTTGTTGTTCTCCAGTGCTTTAATAAGATATTCGATGTGGGTATTTGGATAACTGGCAATAACTATTGCATCAATGTTTTTATCAGTAATTAGGTGAACAGGATTATCATAAGTTTTTATCCAGGGATAATCCTTTTTTGCGCTCTTCAAAGCCTCGTGTGAAACGTCGGCTATAGCATATAGTTTTGCATCTTGTATTTTTGTTAAGCTCTTGGCATGCATCCGTCCCATAAACCCATAACCTATAATGCCGACGTTGACAATCATACACTGTACACCCAAGCCCTACTCAATACCAACAGTTTCTTCATATTTTGGCTGATAGCGTTTCTCTGGCCTAACAAGAATAAACCCAACTATAAATGCAATGCTGATGAATAATAGTAATGCGAATAATATTTTTGGGGATACAAGGAGAAGACCAAGCTTGTCAGCGTAATTCATTGATAGCGTGAACTGTGTAATGAGGTTATGGTTAGACTTCAATGTATCAGCGAGTATACTTACAGTACTATAAACTGTTATTGATTGTATAACATATATTGCAAGCATCAGCATTATGAGAGTGTACGCGGTTCCCATGGCGTAAGATTCAGTCTTATCAATAATTACCTCTACTCCTATAGCTAAGAGGATAAGAGTCATTGTGATCAATGATATGTATGTGTAGCATGAAAATAGTATAAGTGGTATCTTGAAGCTGGTGTCCACACTATTAACTGCATATGGAATAGTAAAGGGCATTACTATTAAGAGTAGACACAAGATTATCGACATTGCTACAGGGGCTACGTTACCGTATTCTCCATAACTTGCAAGATAACTGATTACAGCTAACCCTATCAATGTAAAGCCTGCTAGTATAGCAGGCAATAACATGTAATCATTAAATACATTATACTCTATAGCAAAATAACCAAGTATAGAAACAACAGCTATGGAAATACCCTGCTCTATGACCTTTACACCAATAGTCATTTTCTCTTTATCGTTGACATTTCTTGAATAATAGACTATACCTGTTAAAACCATAATAAGACTAATCAATATAAGTAATTGTATGATTAACGAATAATGTGGCATACCAAGGTAGAGTATTATTGTGACAAGTACCAGTAACGAACCAAGTACACCATTGTATCGTACATCCATGCTTTTACGTGTAGTTGACATGAATTTATTTATTAACCTATCTATATTCCTCTTCGGTACACGTGCTAAAGTATAACTTACTATAAATGAGATAATCGCTACAGTAATACTTGACACGATGAGCCCCTTTATTACATCTAGGATATAGGGGTCCACATCACTTGGCGTTGTTAATATATACATATTAGTTGCAATAACAACTACCATTAAGAGTATCATGTAGGCACCAAATACCTTAAAGAACTTGATCCAAAACGGATTTACTTCATAGCTTATATTATTTTGCGCCATTTATTTCATCCCGTCATCTTCTTTGTCACTGATAAGTTCTCTAATCCCGTTTATTGTCTATTTAATGTAATAAAAAGAACTTACTAACATTTAAGTAAACCTCAACTAGTAATGATAATATGGTTTTCTTATGTAAAAATCATCCTTTAACCCACTTCATTGCATCAAGTATCTTCTGCAGATCGGCTTCATAGATGACGAGTATTTCATCGTCCTTACCGGCACTCAATAGCAATTTATCTTTATACAATGCTGCTCCACAGACAAATATTGTACCCGGTCTAGCACCATGGTATAACCTGGGCTGCGGCGATATGACGGGTTCTGGTGTTACACCAAGTAATTCGCCGTCTTCAGAAAATACTGCTGCATACTGTGGATACTGTCCATAGATATCGACTGCATGGAATATAAGTAGGTACTCATTGCTCCCTATCTTAACTGAAGCATTACCGCCAGTCTTCTTTTCATCTCCATGGGGTAGTAGCTCTGGTATTGGCTCCAGGGACTTGAAGTCAACTGTTGTCTCTTCTCTATATCCAACGTATACGCCGCCCGTGTTAATGCTTGTGAGCCATGGGCGTAACACCATTGTCTTCGGGGACAATGGAAAGCTATCTCTAAAGTCCCTAATGATAACTATGTCATCGTCTAAAGTGAAATGTATAGGCTCTACCTCATATGGCTCCATGGACTCGTTTAGTTTCGCTCTAAACATCAGTACAGCAACATCCATGCCGTGTACTCTATAGAACAAGTAGTACCCACGGACATGATATAGGTCATGTGGGTTTAACGGGTCTACACGAGGGTCTTCTATACATTCGGCACTGAGAATAGGGTAGAGAACCGGTTTCGCCTTCACTTTAACTTCTCCAACAAGATCCTCGTAATCTATTTCCGTGTAGCCGATAAATGTTCTGGATAATCTGCAGCCAAGCATGAAACCTCCTAGACTCAATAGTCTAAGGAAAATACCGAATTTACCTCCTCCCTTATGGAATATTGCTGAGTTCATGACAAGTTTTGTCTTGATCGGTATGCCTTCAGGGGTACGGTACTCTACATTCCATGGGAGAATATAGGCTCTTACATTAAATAGATCTCTATCAACATATTTCCTCTCAACCCTGATACGCTTACGTGCCTCAAAATATTTTGCCTCAAGAATCCTCTCTATACTTGCATGCCTTATCTTAGCCATAACATTAAACATATACTTTTTGAACTCATGAGTTGTTACTTTATCATAGTTCCTGAAGACAAGTTCATTTAAGGGTACTTTTTCTCTAATACCCATATCCTACACCCGGTTTTAACCAACTATTACATCACTAAAGGATAGATAAAATAGTATGGTAAGTAAACGTATATAACATGAAGTCTTTTATATTTAAAACAATAATCCTATTAACTACTAAGACCTAGTTTAAGCATTGTTGAAACAAGGTCTTCGACAAGAATATACAATGAGTACAAGTAGCCCCTATACTTAGTGTTATCGTCTTCTATTAGTTTTCTAACATCATTAATGCTTTCATGGAGTTTAATGATTTTCTCTATATTCTCGTTTTCAATTAGCGATAGGCTGTCAAATAATACTTTGTCTAATCTCTTAACTACATATAACTGGTTTTCATTAAGAGGCTCTGTGATATTCTTTGAAAAGTCAAGCATTACCGACACAAGGAGTTTAATTATTTTTATTGTTTCAAATATACTATACGGATTAATCCTGCCGTTTTTCTTCTTTATATAAATGCTTTTCCCGCAAAGCCTCATCAACAAGAGGATATTCTTGTTTATATCATAGTATAGTTTCTCCATATCATTTGCTTTACTGGTTCCATCCGCTTCTATAACTGTTTCAAATAAGTCGTAGTATTCTCTTAATAGAACAAGAATGTCGTGGTAAACCTCTTTCCAGTCTAGAAGCTCTTCAGATAATGCTATATTTATCATTACAAATCCATTGTTGAGGTTAGTTATCACACCCGGATAGATTGATATAATATCCTTTACGAGTGTTTTACTCAACCTGTTGTTCTTTAATCTAATTTTATTCACGCCAGTACAATAGGCAGCCTCTATAATTCCTTTAACACTATTAAGTGAAAGATCTAGTTTATCATCAAATGTTAGTATACGATATTTCGTAGAATGCTCACTATCGGCATCAATAGGTTTTACTTCAATAATACCATTATCATGTAATACTAATTCAAGTAGATCGCCTGGCTTAATGTTAAGCCTCTTGGCCCACTCCTTAGGTATAGATATTGCGTAGCTTCGTTCTCCCACACGCAATACTTTTCTTGTTTCATAAAGTGGCAACCTCTCACCATCATATATATTATAGACAACTATTCAGAAATATATTTTTCCAACATAAAAAGTATTTTATAAGGAGACTCAATTACATACATATTCATCAGCTTTAAAGACATGTTTTGGAGGCGGTTGAAGGATGCCATAATCAGGGCTGATGGACAGGATAATAAACCTAATGTAGCATACTTCATCAGCTTTTTCGATAGTTTACGATAGGTAACCGGTATACACGCTGTATATTCATACATAATTTTAAATAGAATGTGTAAAGGTAATTTTCATGACTTAGATGGATAAAAGAATTATACAGTATAAAAAAGAATTTGGATTAGTTAATTAGGATGATATTATTTAGCCTCTCTTTCCAGCAAAGAAACCGATGAGTAGCCCTATAATTAGCAATACTATAGCGATAATGCCTGTCATTGTCCAATCTGTTGTTGTCTGTGTTACTGTTTCTGTCTCGGTCTTTGTGGTTGTTTCAGTGGTAGTCACCGTTTCTGTTGTTGTCTGTGTTGTGGTTACTGTTTCTGTTGTTGTCTCGGTTACCGTTGTTGTTACAGTTGCAGTGTATATCTCGCCTAGCTTGAATAGTCTTGGGTATGGGTCAGCAATTCCGACACCATCGGTTATGTATGGCTGGTCTCCATACCCGTCTAGATTCTCGTCAGTGCCGGTGTAGTCGCTCCAGTAGTTGTACTTTAGTACGACACTGCTTGAGTTTATGAGTGCTTGTGGCTTGTGGTAGTTGTCTATGAAGTCGTTCCATATTACCGTGATGTTTTCGGTATTCTCTTCAATTACTAAGCCGTAGCTGTGTTCAAGTGTTGTGTTGCCATAGCCGTTGTGCTCTATTACGTTGTATGCTATTAGGATGTTCTTCTGTCCTCCAGTAACTCCTTCGATGTTTCCTCTCTGTATCTTGATACCAGATCTGCTGTTGTATGCAATGTAGTTATCCTTGATGACTACATCTCTGCTGTAGAACTGGTGTGCACCACTCCAGTATATGCCAACACCATAGCCGTCCTTGGCGCCTGTTATGGTGTTGTTCTCTATTACAACGTTGACTGAGCCGAAGAGTATTATGTTGGTTCCGCTGTTGTTGTAGATATTACTGTCCCTTATGATGACGTCCTCGCTTACATATACTTGTATACCGTATCTTGTGTTGAAGGCTACTTCACAGTTCTCTACGACTACGTTCTTAGCGTATTTAATGAATATACCGCTCTCCCATCCTTCACCATTGCTTACAACTCCCTTGATTACACAGTCTTTGATTACTATGTCACGGGTGTTCTTATCGTCCTTGCTTCTGCCCTCTACTCCTAGTCCTGGGTGCCTGAACCAGACGCCTTCACCATCGATTACTACGTGCACGAGTGTTGCATTGACAGTGTTGTAGAGCCATAGTCCTTTCCACTCGGCTCTCTTGATTACAACGTTCTCTATATAGACGTTGTATACTTCGCCGCCGTCACCAAATACTACTCCATCACCGCCGGTTACTATGCCGTTGAATGTTGTGTTGATGATTGTTATGTAGGAGCCGCTTACTACCTTCAGGTCATGCCACTTGGCGTTGCCTAGGAATGAGTTCTTTAGCGTGAAGTGGGTTACATTGTATACCTGGATTGCGTCATCTCCAGTATTATCGATCTTGATGTTGTCTAGTACTACGTAGTGGCTGTTCTTCAAGTAGATGCCTTTGTATTGTGGGTTATAGATCTTTACGTTGAGGAGTTTCACGTGGTCACAAGAGTCCATGTAGACACCGTCCCATCCACTACCCTGCATGTCTATGTATACTTGATCAAATACTACGTTGCTAGCTCCCCATAGACCTATAGCCCATCCTCCAACAGGTCCTATAGTGAGGTTCTCGACAACTATATCGCTGGCTCCATCAAGAATTAGTCCATGCTTACCTGAACTTGTGATCTCTAGGTCTTCTATTCTGACTAGACCTGAGGATTCTCTACTTACATAGACAGCGGCTTCGCTTTGTGAGCCGCCTACAGCACCCTTGACTACTATGTGATACTGTGTCACGTTTATGTAGACAGCGTATCTATAGCTTTCGGGCACGTTGGTCACATGTAAGACAATGATGTATGGGTCTTCAGCTGTACCACTACCGCTAACAGCTAGGTCAGCAGCATTGTCATCGGTTATGTTGATGAAGTACAAGTATGTTCCTGAGTATATTGGGTATAAGTCAACGACATTGCCTGCGCCAGCCCAGGCATATGGTTCGTCGGCAATACCGTCTCCATCAAGATCTCTTGCAGTGTGGTCTGTGTATAGGTTGTACATAGCTACTACATCGCTGCTATCACTGTATGCTTGTGGGCTAACAGCGTTGTACCAGAATGTGCTGTTGTGTACAATAACGTTTGATGCATAAGATTCTATGTAGAGACCGTAGTCTTTTGCATGGCTAATGTTTGTATATACTATCTCCACGTTTTCTGTCTTGTTTAAGTAAATACCATTGATCTCAGCGTTTTCGAGAAGTACATTCCTTATTAGCACGTCTTTTGCGTTGAGTAGGTATATTAGCCTACCACAGCGCCCGCCTTCCCATCCAGCTGGTGCTGAACCATGTACTGATACATTAGCTATAACGAGTCCTTCAATATAGTCGCTGGTATCATACTGGGTTATCAAGTCTTCATCGTAGATAGTACCGTTCTCTATGATGAGATTCTTTACTGTGGCAGTACCCCATGCACCTATTCCTATGAATGGGTTCCTGCCATTGGTTCCAGGGTACTCCATTGATACGAAGTTCCTTATTGTTATGTTCTCGAAGTGTCCCCTGTCCAGGATGAATTCTTTCCAGCCAGCGCCCCAGAAGAATATGTTCTCGAATACTGTGTTGTTGACGTTTACTAGATAGAATCCGTTACCGTCGATCCAGTAGTCGTCGTTGGGGTTGAAGTATGTTAGGTTAATGTAGCTGAAGTATCCGCTACTAATACCCCTGATATCGAATCCATCGCCAGCTTTGTATACATTCATGTATGATACCAGGAATAGCCCGATCTTGTTGTTATCATTGGGTATTGACATGACTTTTGATATTCCGGAACAGTTTACAAATGATACTGATATGAGATCTATGTTTACTTGTGGGCTGAATCCTAGGAGGTATCTGCTGTCAGTGAATACTATATTGGATAGCGTTATTGAGTTGATGTGTATACCAGCTGCATCAGAACCTATGTGGACAAGGTCTTTGCCAAGCCCATGTGCTTCTACTCTTTGCAATGTAAGAGAGTTCATGTCCTCGCCTGAGTATATTGCTACAAAGTGTGTTGTAATGGCTCCATACTCTACATATACATTGTTTATAAACAAGTTGCTTATATGGCCATGTTTAACATAGACACCATACACGAGCCCTGGTCCACCGCTTTTTACTGTGGTGTTTATGACGTAGACATTGTCAACGCTTGCCTCTACTTCAATAAATGAAGCTGGCCCGGCCGCATCTTTACCGCTTACAGTTGAGTTTACAACATAAATGTTTAGACCAGATGTTGATCCATCAACACGTATCAGTCCTCTCCAGTCAGTACCCCAGCCTACGTCATCTCTGACGCCATAGAGATTTGAATTGAAGACATTTAGTGTCACGTTGTCAACATTACTTACTCTTATGATATGTCCGCCCCAGTATAGTGTTGAGTTATCGATTAAGACCATGGTGTTGTAGGAGTCCTCTATTGTAAGTACTGCCTCCCACCAATCTTTTGATGAAGCATTGTATAATACTGAATTCATTACGTATATAGTTGAGTTTGTGGCACTAATGTAGAGTATTGGTCCTTTGCCTGTTATTCCATGGAGTTTACAGTTCATTATAGTAAGATGTATGTTGCTTACGTTCTTCCATATATTGAGGAGGTAATCGCCTCCATTGTATACTTCGCTATCCTTTATTAGTATGTATCCTCCAGTGAAGTTTGTTAACCATATCTTTCCGCCTTCTAGGGGTAGTGTGCCGAACTCTAGAATCCATGGATCATCGGGTGTACCGCTACCGCCTTTAAAATACTGGGAGTTTGTAATATTATCTTGCGTAATAACGATCTCTACTGGTGTTTGCGCGTATGCTACGTATTTAAGTCCTGTTATCATGGATGGTGGTATTATGCTGAGGATAAAGAGTAATACAACTATTGCCGAAAGAAGCCTCTTCACGGTAGAACACTCTCCAACTGTCTATTACCAAGATATATATGTAGAGTGTACGAATATATATACAAATTTGATGATTCCTAATAACTAATGGGTTAATGAGGTTTTCTTGAAATATTTAGAGATTGAGAATGAGATTAACCATTAGGTAAACCAATATTTTATAGAACGTATTGAATGGGGTTAGGTTAGGGAATTTTGTTATAAAAGAATTGTATGGATTAACGTTTCTTTCTTGTTATTACTATGAATATCACTATTATAAGTAACGCTATAATGGTAATGATTAATGGTTGCAGGAAACTTGGTAGAATTGTAGGTGTTGTAGTTGCCGCTGTTGTTTCTGTAGTTGTGGTGGTCGTTGATGTTGTTATTGTAGTGGTTGTTGTCGTAGTCGTTGTAGTGGTGGTCGTTGTTGTTGTGGTTGTTGTGGCAGGAGATGGTTTTCCTATATGTACTATTTTTGTTAGTGAAGCATTATTACCTGCCTTATCATAAGCGATTATCTTAAGCGTATACGTTCCGTTACTTAATAGACCTAGCTCCCAAAGTTGGTAATCATTTTTCGGAGTACCATAGTATTTTAGTGTATTATTCACGTAAATAGCGATCTTATCAGGGTACGTATCGACGACAAGTATCTTTATTGTTGCAGTGATATTAGGTTTTTCAATGTAGTCTGGGCCAACGAATATTATCTCTGGAGGCGTCTTGTCTATTATTATATTGTAGTCCAGTGATGATTTGTGGCCAAAGTGGTCATAGGCAATGATCTTTAGTACATGTTCTCCTTCACCGTACTTCGATACGTCTATTGTGACATTGATAATGATGCAGGGTTTACTGGCTTTGTCTGAATACACTAGATTATTGTCAACATATATTGAGATGTTGTCTAGTGTGTAATCGGAGACCTCTATTTGTCCTGATATGGTTATCGAGGTGTATTTCGGGAGATACTTTACAATTATTTCCGGAGGA
Source organism: Desulfurococcaceae archaeon MEX13E-LK6-19 (assembly GCA_029637525.1). Lineage (NCBI taxonomy): Archaea > Thermoproteati > Thermoproteota > Thermoprotei > Desulfurococcales > Desulfurococcaceae > Desulfurococcaceae archaeon MEX13E-LK6-19. The sequence goes on along the minus strand of CP072660.1, from coordinate 1,670,755 downwards.
TAGACGTCGATGAGTTTTTCTTGTTCCAGGATCTTTGATACATTGATACCATTGGTAGCTATTATAGTAATATTGTAATACTCGTCCTTGGGAATGAAAACGAAGCCCTTGGCTAAAGTATTGGTAATTGGTGTTATCTCATTAGATGAGATTATCGTACCCGAAGATACTATGGAAGACAATGATACCAGGGTGTCTTGTGTAGTATTTAAAGTAAGCAATAATGTTCTATTAGTATCTATTGTTTCTAATATTGTCTGGATACTTGATGGTATATCAAAACTCTTAAGATCAACTATTACAGCACCATTGACTGGATTGTAGAGCTTGTTTCCGATTAAAGCAAACCAGTCACTATCGGCAGGTCCTTTTATTTCTATTGTAGTGTTAGTCATTTTGATTTCTATATTTGTTGTACCATAAGGTGCCTTAATGAATACTTGTACATGGAGTCCCTTGAGGTACTTCTCTATCCTCAATGGGAATATTGTGTGTTCCCCATATACTGTCTCCTTGTAGTTCATTATAGTGTATCTCCAATCTAGAGGACTGATCATTTCTTCTCTGATAGATATGGTTCCCTTATAGGTTCCTACCGGGATGATTTCGTAGGTTCCATCGGGCTTCAGTATAAGGAACACATAATGGTATACTGGTAGGCCTACTGATGAACTAGATAATGGTGCTCCTCCGCCACCCGTTATAATGAGTTTTGTGCCATAGTAGTCCTCAATCCTCCATACATGCCAGTGCCCTGTTATCACTAACTTTATCTTATCACTATGGTCTCTAACCAGTTGACGTAAAAACTCCATTTGTTGATAGCTGAAATCTGTTGGATAATTGTAGTTACTTGTTAACGGGGGCACGTGGAATACTAGTATTATGCTTCTCGACCCACTGTTTTCGACTAAATTTACTATATCGTCTCTACTGATTTTGTTATCGATCGCATATCCGTTTATTAGTATCATTCTCCAGCCGGGTATATCGTCGCGATAGTAAAGGTTTGGTGCAACCATGGTCTCCCAGTAATTGCGATCTGCTCCTAAGTGTGTGTAGCTCCAGTCATGGTTTCCTGCTGTAACCCACATGTTGTTATAGCCTATGAGTACCTTGAGGAACTCGTCTATCTGGTTCCTCTTGCCTGCGCCAACGTGATCACCTGAACCTAGGTAAGCAACAGGATTAGCTATCATGAATTGCGCTAGATTATCATAGAATGGCTGGTCAAATTTATACGAGTTAACCCAGTCACTGGGTCTATTATCGCCATATGCTATAACAGGGTACCAAGGAAGATACTTTGGTATAAATCTATACCACACCCATAACGGTGCCTTGTACTTTTCCAGTACGTTATCAGGTATTTTAGCTAATGGTATTTCTTCAGAGGAAAACGAGACACTAAAGGTCTCTTCAGTACCGTCTACAGTTATGATTATAACTAATGTGGACTTGCTTGTTGACGAAAATACTGTGTCATCAAACAGGACTTCAAGATCCATTGCCACAACCGTCTTTATGGGATAGTATATTCTCCCCGAGGTATTGATGTATATTCTGTAATTCACGTAGCTAGTATTGCTAAGCGGTTTGTCACTAAATACTATGCCTATGTAGAGGTACCCGGGTTTCCGTGTTACCAATACTTTCTCTATGGCAGTACCAGGATAAGCCGGGTAATCGTCTACGCTATTAATAGCTATCTCTTTGTATCGTAGTGCACTCCATTCATTTACGAAACCATCTATTAACGGGCCTTGTCTAGCCATTGATATAATGTCTGGTGCGCAGAAGCTACGTCCATTAAATGGGCTGAATCCACTATACAATTCCTCAAGATCATATAGGCCGTCGCCATCAGTATCGGTTGTGAGCACTTCTTGTAGAAGCTCCCATGCATATACAGGATTTGATTCAACAATATTGTATGCTTCAAGAAGCTTATAGTAAATATCATAATAGGGGATTACATCTTTATACATGTTATAGTAGTAGTTTACAGCAGCAACAATATAATCTGTGTCAATACTTGTTGTGTTAGCCATATAATTAATGTCTTGGGCATTTATAGGTAGTTGAGACAGTAACATTAAGGCGAGTATAAACAGTATAGCCATGTACTTATACACTGTAGGGTTCCCCCTCAATAATGTTTCTAGCAAACTAAGTCGGGAAACCCCTTATTTACTTGACCTTACTTATTAAGTAGTAAAAGTATTGATTCAAGAGACTTGTTCTCTTGAAGAAGGAGATCTAGTTCACGGTAAACGTTGTCGATTAAAGCGACTAATTCATTGTATTTGTCGGTGCCAGGCTCCATGTATAGTATTCTGGAGTGTTTTTCTCTTAGCATAAATAATATCTCCGGGAAATACGATCTATTGTTACATCCTAGCTTCAGTAATAGTGACTCTAAAAACTCTTTCCAATAGATATTACGCCATGAATGCCTTAGTGAAGTTGCTATGTAGACAGCATAGCCTTTACCATACTTTTTAATGGTAACAACAGGGTGTCCATGATAAGCGCCTAATGCTTCAACATCATTGCTGGTGACATTAATGTAGTCGAAATCTGGTCCAAGAACAAGTCTATAGGTCTTGTTACCTAATGCTATACTAACAATACCAAGAGTATGCTCTGTACTATAGTCCATTGGATTATGCATAATGTATTTCCCTGTTCTCGTCACGCCAAATAGTTTTTGAAACACCTTTTGGTCTCCATTGATAATCCATTTAGCGAAGAACGCATCAGCTATTAGTACTCCCCCGTTTTCAACGTATTTGAGTAGATAAGACATTGTCTTGTTTGATACAAAATATGTTGCAGGAGCGAATATCACTGGTAAACTCCAGGGGATTTCATTGGTGAACCCGTTTACTGTTATTCCATCGTATATAAAGTATGGTTTGTAACCAAGAGTGTAAGAAATTGTTGTACATGCGTACAAGTATGAACGTGCCCATATCCAGTCGCTCACTATAAATAAATTATTGTATTCACTATATATGACCCCTGCATCATACTTATAGGATCTATAATACTTCCCTATATCAACCAGGTAATCTTCTAGGTGGTTTAATAAGGCAAGAACCTTCTTTAATTTATAGTATTGTTGTTTAGGTTGTTTATACGGGTCCACAAGCCCATAATATCCTCCATCCATGTAATGGAACATGTCATCCCATTCAAACCATATAATGGCTTTTGCACCATATTGGAGAGCAGCTGATATCCATCGTAGTATTTGTTCTTCAGAAGGATATCCATCCTTGCAATTAATCTCCATCAATGCTATTTCTTTATCTGGGTGAATAGACATCATTATATCGTAGCTAAGTGTAATCCATTCGCTTGTGGTTTCTATAGGATATATGTCAAGACCCATTATGTCGGCTGGATTATAGCTGTAGTATGGGCTTGTACTTGAGTAGGCTCCCTGGCTCCACAACCACCATGGCATAATGTTGATTATGATTGGTTTACCTGGATCAATTGATCTCACTATCTCGGCTAGGTCTTGTGTAAAGTTAGATAATGCCTCGATATGGAATTGACGCCAGAGAATCCATTTTGTAATAAATTCTCTACTTAAGCTCCATGTGGTCCACACATCGCTTCTAGGTCTCGGGATCTCATCTGGTGAAATGTCTATGCCATACTTGTTTCTAGCCCATTCAATAAACGCATCTATAGCATAACTACTATAATCGGCAAGTCTATTGCCCCAGTACATGTTCTCGGGATAATGGGGTTCATTAACTATATTGTAAGCCACAATGCATCCGTAATTCTTTGTTACATTAACTGTTTTCTCAAAGAATGTCTCTATAAACGATCGTACTTTAGGGTTAAATATGTTTGGGAAACTAGTTGGAAGAAGTTCTCCATTCTGATCCTCCATCACGAAGCCTCTTTCCCACATCCAATCAGGAAGAGTATAATGGATAGTCACTATAACACTAAAATTCATTTCACAAGCAAGGCTAAGGAACTGTTCTAGTTTATCATACTTATATTTTAACCCATAAGGAGAGCTGAGCACTATATTTGAAGGAGCTACATAGAATATTCTTATGGTGTTGAAACCAAGATCTCTCATCAACAGTAGGTCTTTTCTCCAGGATTCAGGAGTGTTTTCAAGTGCATGGTATGCTACGCCTACAAGAATTTTCTTGTAGAGAATATGTTCTTGTTCTATTTCTTGTTTTGACGTCGTCGTTGTGGTTACAGTAGTTGTGGTAATGGGAGTGATCGTAGTGGTTGTTTCAATGAGGGTTGTAGTTGTTGTGGTTGTAGTTATTGTTTGAGTGATTGTTGGGGTGGTGCTTGTGTACTCTTGTTGTGTTGGTGTGAACGGTAATGTGGTGAATATGAATGCCACAAGTATTATGAGTACTATTATTGATGTTATGGCTATGATCGTGTTTTTCTTCATTTCTTGGCGCCTTTTCGTGAGATCTTCTTTTTGAACTTCTTATAGTACTCGGATCTTATTCTTGGGTTGAATATTTCTTCGAGAGCGTATGAGAACATTATGAATCCTTCTTGTAGTAGTACTATCGCGAGAAGCGGTGCTATGAGTAGGTAGTATAGCCTGGGTGTTAGGAAAGCGCCGCTTGTGTTGTAGACTATGTTGAGCATCATGCCCCAGTTTGTTGGGTCTACTGGTAGTATTCCAAGGAAGTATAGTCCTACGATCGCATATACGGCTCCTGTTGCATTGAATATGAAGTTTACTGCTATGTAGCTCATGATATTGGGGGCTATTTCACTGAATACTATGTGTCTAGTCGGTAAACCAAGACATTTTGACGCCTCAACGAATGGTTGCTGTTTGATACTTAATACTTGTCCACGTATGGCTCGGGCGAGACCCGCCCATGATGTTATACTCAGCACTCCAGCTATGACGAGCGGGTTGTAGGCTAGCTCTGGTACTCTCTGGAAATACGCTGCTATAGCTATGTATAATGGTAAGCCAGGTATATTCAGTACTATATCAGTTACAGCCATAAGCCCGGAGTCTACTTTTCCGCCTTTGTATCCAGCTAGAATACCTAGTGTGACTCCCACACCCGTCGTTATTAATCCTACAAGTAGGCTTATGAGGAGTATTTTTGCTGCGCCATTTGCAAGGAGTACAAGCATGTCTCTGCCTAGAGGGTCTGTTGCAAGAGGATGTTCAAGGCAAGGCATAATGTTTGATCCTTCATATCTTATGTTGGAGAATGGGGCTATGTATAGTCCTAGGATACCAAGCGCTATGAACATAAATACTAGCATTAAACCTATGAATGCTCTCTTATTCCTCCATATAATCATCAAGATCTCGTGCATGCTCATCACCTACCAGAGACACGCACTCTAGGATCGATTAAACCGTAGAGCAGGTCGGCAAGTGTGACGCCAACTATGATTGCAAGTACCTCAATGAATAGACACGCTTGTACTACAGCGTAGTCACGAGCCCACGTGGACATTATGAAGAAGTATCCTATTCCCCTGTAGGTGAATAGCCACTCGATAAAGTTTGATCCACCGAACATGTAGCCTAGTGTTATGACGAAGCTTGTGAACAGTGGTAGTATAGCGTTTTTACCAACATAAGTAATCGCTATTCTTCTGCCGGGCAAACCACGTGCCTCGGCTGCCGCCACATAGTCTTCGCCGAGGACACCTATTGTGCTACCCCTCATTGCTAGGGCCCATCCGGGGAATCCTACTATTACATATGTTAGTATAGGGAGTGTTGCATGCCATAATACGTCCTTGAAGAACTCTAGGTTGAAACCAGGAGTGACTCCGGCACTATACTCTCCGTAGTACGGGAATAGTTTGAGTTGTACGGCAAATACTATGAGTATAATGATGCCGATAACGTAGTCTGGAATAGCTCTCCAAGCCATCAGCATTACTGTGACTACGCTATCGATCTTGGTTCCTCTTCTATACGCTATCAGCATGCCTATAAGTATGCCTACTATGAACTGTATTGTTATTGCTATGGATAATGTGAAGACAGTCCATGGTAGAGCGCTTAACACAATATCTATTGCTGGCCTGCCTTGGTACTGAAAGCTTTGCCCGAAATTACCGTGGAAAACCGATCTAATGTAGTCGAAGAATTGTTCCCATAGTGGTTTCTGGGGATAAATAGCATAGAGTGTTTTCGCTCTACTATAGGCTATGTCTGGTGGAACACCTTGGGCAAGCTGGCTGTTGATATATGCCTGTATAGGGTTACCTGGCATAAGACGGAGGAGCATGAATCCTATGATAAGTACGGCTAGTAGCGTTGAGAAAGCCAGTATTACTCTGCGGGCAAGCCAGTACAATCTCGCTAACCCCTACTTGATAATATTGGCTTCACGCACTTATTCTATGATGGAAAAAGGGTTTTGATAGATAAAAGATTTTGGTAACTACGTTTTCTTCCTAGCTAGAACAAGCCCTATTGCGCCTAATATGATTACTACAATGGCTGCTAGAAGTAGAGTCGTGTTAATACCGGGGGCAGTTGTTGTCGTTGTTTCTGTGGTTGTTGTCGTCGTGGTTGTGGTTGTCGTTGTTGTAGTGGTCGTGGTTGTTGTAGTTGTGGTGGTTGTCGTTGTAGGCGTTGTCGTTGTTGGTGATGTTGTTTCTGTTAGTGAAGTCTTTGGTATGATTTTTACCTTTCCTAGAAGTATCATCACTATTGTTGTCTCGAATCTACTTATACTGCCATTCCACCAAAGTGGGTCATCGCTTGGAGGCCATTTCATGATGAATGGGCTATCAAGACCCTCTCTTGTGCTAACGTATACAGGTATTCTCTTCTCGCCTATCGGTAAGATGGGTAGTTCTTTGTTTACAAGGATAGATAATAGCCTAACAGCGTTCCTAACAGTGTTCTCGTCACTGCTCTCAAGGTCTCTCCATAGTTTGCTAGCATTAAGAGCACCATAGCCCTCCACGACAAAGGTTGTATTTAGTCCGAGACCCTCGAATCTGCTAACCCATTGCCAGTGGCATGTCCATGGATGTAGTATGTTCCAGGCACCCCACCAGTTGAGGATCATGTCGAATTGTAGGCCAGCCCATATTTGGCTCCAGTAGGTTGTATCTTCTACTGCACGGAAATCTACTTCAAACCCGAATTCCTCGAGCTGTGCTGCTATGGCTTGACCTATGGCAGCCCAGTCAGTCCATCCGCTTGGTGCATAGAATCTTATTGTAAACAACTGGCCGTCAGGGGTATACCATTTGCCGTCGGGCCCCTTATAGAAGCCTATGCTTTCTAGTAACTGTCTTGCTCGTTCGAGATTCTTTTCATATGGGTCGAGCATGTTGATTGTAGCTGGGTCTAGCCATTCGCTTCTCATCCAGTCATGTAGTGCATCAGGTATTTCTACAGGTGTATACACTGATCTCCAGCTTTGGACTGCTTCTGTTCTATCAATAACATAGGCTATTGCTTGTCTAACTTCTGTATAGTTGAACCAGGGTGCTTCGGTATTGAAGTAAATTGCTACACCAGAGTCAGGTACTTTCACTATATATGCCCAAGGCTTGCTGAGTACTTGTGCCTCAACATTCGGGTCCATTACAGCGTCTCCACTGTCAACAACACCGCCTAGATAGTACTGCCACATGTGGGGGTTGTCTTGTGCACGGATAACTTTGATTTTGTCGAATACCTGGCTCTTTGGTCTCCAGTAATGTGGATTCTTCACGAGTATGGCTTCAGCACTTGTTCTAGACTGGAGTATATATGGTCCTGTACCTATTGGTTGAGATGGGTTATAACCAAATACCTGGGCCAAGATCTCTTGTACTTTCGTCATATTACCGGAGGCTTTTGCCTCAACAATTTCTTCAGCCCAGTGTCCATAGATATGGTAGGGCATTGCTATGGGTACACTATACAATATAAAGTATTCTTCGAGGAGACGCCATGTACCGGGTTTTATCTCTAGAACAACGGTGTAATTGTCAGGCGTCTCAATATTCGTTATGTCTTGGTATTCACGCCATCCCCACTCCTTTACTATGATTATTTGTGTCCACAAGTCTTTGCTTGTAAACGGACGACCATCATTCCATGTCACGTTTCTTCTTAGGTGAATAATTAGTTTGTTTCCACTCCACTCCCATGACTCCGCTAGCCATGGTATGAATGAATTGTTTTTACGTACATAAATTGCTAGTTTCTCCCAGATGAGCTCGTTAGCTAGATCCCACCAGAATGCTGGTCCTATGAGGTTGAATTTTGTATCAGAGATTGGTCCAACCCATGATGGTATGACAAATACTTTCTCCCCTTCATTGAACGCTCTAGGTGATAATGCTAGTGTTGTTGTTAAGAGCGATGATGATACTAGGAGTATTAACAGTATTGTATAAACGGATTTTGTCACTCTTGGGACACCCCTAGTATTTAGAATTTTCAACTAGAGATATATGTATTGTCTTTACTTACAGAAACTTACCTATATCTCTCTGTAGGCTCTGGCCTGTCTACGTATATCGATAACCAGTATCATTACGAGAACTAGAAGTATAATCAGTGATATTAGAGATACATAATATTGCGGTGTTGAGGGGTCCAAGTAGAGTAATGGAAGAACCGCCATTACAATCAGTATTAGGAGTATAGTGAAAATCATTTTGCCAAAAACTGGTTCAACCAAACACACCACCTATTTCTTTGCATATAGGTGGCATGCAACATAATGATCTTTCTCGACTTCAATGAGTTTAGGTCTTACCTTTGCACATATATCCTTCTCTAAAGGACATCTTGTATGGAATTTGCATCCAGGAATATACTTTGTTGCACTAGGTATATCAACTCTTCTTAATGGTAATTCCTTTGTCCTCTTTAGTCTTGATAAATCAATTTCTGGTGTTGCTTCAAGTAATGCTCTAGTATAGGGGTGTAGAGGATTAAATATTACTTGACTAGGCTTACCTATTTCGATTACTTCTCCTAGATACATTATAGCTATTTTACCGTTTGTCCTCTCGGCGAAATATCTGCCGCTGGCGAGTTCGTGTGTTATAAAGACATAGCCTATCTTGTATTTCCTCCAGAAATCAATCATAAGGTTCATCAAGTCTATTCTTAAACTAACATCTATAGCTGATATAACCTCGTCTGCTACAATAAGTTTTGGTCTAACCGTTAGAGCACGTGCCAAGCTTATTCTTTGTTTTTCACCGCCACTAAGCTGGTGTGGATACCTGTAAATATACTCCTCGGGTGGTGTGACCTTAACGTCTTCAAGAAGCCTAATCACAGCATCCACAGCTTCTTCCTTCGATTTAACCAGACCCCAGTATTTCAGTGGTGTAGCCAATATATCAAACACGGTCTTAGTAGGGTTAAGCGATGAATAAGGGTCTTGGTGTACAAGCTGTACGCTCCTACGATACTCCATATACTCTTTACCGCCAAGCCTATAGACGTCTCGTCCTTTGAACAATACTCTACCACTGGTGGGTTTCTGTAAGCCAGCTATGACCCTACCGAGTGTTGTTTTTCCACAGCCGCTTTCTCCCGCAACAACGAGTACATCGCCTTGATCTAGGTCAAGCGATATCTCCTCTAATGCACGTACAATAAATCTCCTCTTGAGGAGACCACGTCTTATCTCAAAGTATACTTTGACTTTATCGAGTCTTATTAGGGGGTAACCATGGCTCAAGTCTTGGCTACCTCCCATGGATCGAGTCCAGCCATTTCACTCCATCTATGGCATGCAACCCAGTGCTCTTTGCCAACTTGTACTAATGGTGGATGCTTCTTGAAACACTCTTCACGGGCGACAGGACACCGTGGACTAAACCTGCACCCAGGCGGGGGCTCAATGGGATCAGGATGCTCACCAGGTATTGGTCTAACTTTGGATAAATCGCCTTTAACGGGAGGTATTGATCTAAGTAAGCCCTTGGTGTATGGATGAAGCGGGTTCGTTAGTATCTCCTTTATCTCCGCGAACTCTATTATCTTGAACCCATACATTACTGCAACATAGTCTACAAGACTTGATATTAATGGTAGGTCGTGTGTTATGAATATCATTGTGATACCTGTTTTCTCATGGATACTCCTTAGTAGATCCACGATGACTTTTTGGGATATCGTGTCTAGTGCTGACGTAGGCTCATCAAGTATTAATACCACAGGATCCAATAACAGGCCCAGCGCTATTAGTGTACGTTGTTTCATTCCACCGCTAAGCTGGTGCGGGTAAGCCTCAAGAACACGGTCAGGCTCTAGTTTGACTATTTCTAGTAGTTTTGACGCTTTATCTAGAACAGCTTCTTTATCATACCATCCATGCGCGTAGGCTGTGTCTAGAAAATGGTCTTTGATTTTTATTGTTGGGTTAAACGCGTTTTGTGCCCCCTGGAAAACCATTGCTATTTCTTTCCATCTTATTTTCTTCAGTTGTTTCTTCGGTAAAGATAACACATCTATTTCGCCGAGACTAGGACTCCTAAACAATACTTTGCCAAGAATCTTGCCCGGGGGAGGTATTGTTTTTATTATTGCTGACGCAAGCATTGTTTTACCTGAACCGCTTTCACCAACAATACCTGTGATCTTGTTTTTAGGGATATCTATATTGACGCTATCGACGACACGTGCAATACCACGGGGCATTTTGTATACAACACTCAACTGGCGTAATCCTATAATAGACCACGATGGTAGTCTTGGCTCGGTAAAAGCCTCTAGTGATGCTAGTGTTTTTGCCAACTATGTTCTCCTCCACCTGGCTAGAACGTACTCTAAGACCTAGGTACTAGTTTTGCCTAATATTAATCTTAAAACTAGTTTACATGCCCATTAGTAATAATTATACCTACTTAAATAAAAGAACTGGAATAGAGTATTTTAGTCGATTAACAACTTTAGTAGGAGGATAGCATAGTGTCTAACGCTAAATTGGTGAAGTATCTCACCATACTAGCGATTATACTAGTTGTAGTAGCCTATCCTGTTCTATTAACATTTAACATTAATGTATATCATGATGTTATGGAGCGCTCTGTAAGCTATCCCTACGAGCTAGTCTATACGATAAAGGGATCAACTAATACAATGCAGTTCTCAATACTGTACAATGGATCTTTCACTATAGTTGTAGACAAAAATGGTATCTGGGTAAAGAACTTCACATATAATTACAATATATATTATTATGTACCTGAGGAGCAAGTTGACAAGAAAGAACTCAATGAGAATCTTGTAAACGAAACAATGTTTAAGAAACTGTTCATGTTAAGTAATCCGCTCGTCTATAGTCTCGGCAATAACGTTATCGACGAACTCTTAGCATCAGGAGGTAATCTAGTGGTTATAGATAATGTTGCCCTGATGTATAGAGGAGAAGACACTATTAAGCTTGAAGAATTAGCTAATGCTGTTGCAAAAGTCATTATCATGAGAGCTGGAGAGTACAAGAGAGACAATATTACTGCAGGAGAGCTACCACTAGTTATCACCATACATAAGTATACAGGTATAGCACTAAAAGCAGAATATTATTCATCAAACAAGTATACAACAATAAGAGTGTTCTTGACAAACTATAGTAGTCATCCACTAAAGGAATACTTCCTTTATGCAATAGTTTATGAGCGTCTAGTTGATGTAGATTATGGTAAACACATCATCTTTAATACAGTATTATTCTTTGGGACAATAATAGTTTGGAGTATGCTTGTTGGAGAACTTGGTGAAAAAACTTGTGGCAGGAAAACATATGTGTTAATGATAGTCTCCGGATTAACGTATGCAATAATCGCATTAATGATTGCATCAGGTTATAAGTTATTATATATGGTTGTAGTCTACTATCTATCATTGGCTATATTGTTGTCATGCTTGTCACTATGGTTACGTGAATATACTGGGAGTAGACAAATAACATATACTATCTTGTTGTCTTCAGCGGGACTATTGGTTTTACTCATATACACGTTGATGATGCCATTAATGTATGCAGGAAGTCTCTATAAAATTGGTATAGAAAGTGGAGTTATCACCGAGAACGAGACAGTGCTCTCGCCATATGACCTTATTCAGCGTGGATTAGATCCGTTAATAGTTGTTAAAGAGAATCTCTACTATAGTGTTGAAGGAGTTAATGCAGTGCTTATACCTATACTCTTCTCATCGATCCCATTGATATTGAGTGGTGTTATTGTTTTAAGGTATATCGGTAAGAAACTTGATGCCATATGTTTGATCGTGCTTGGCCTAGCTAATCTGGCTCCAGGACTTGTTGTTCTTAAATTTAATGAACTGCTAGGAATTATGAAGAACAGTATAATTAATTATAAATATTATCTCATAACATTGGGTCTTGACTTAGGGACTACATTCTACGATTATTTGCTTACAATTACTAGCATTATAGTAGCTTTGCTAACTATAAAGTATATTGTATTTGAGCGTACACGTGGTTGAGACGAGCAGTAAGGTAAGTAATGTGTTTGGTTATATAGGTTATATACATGTAATTACTAAACAGCTTTTACTTGAAATTGCTAGTCTTGTTTGTACTGGGTCAGGTTTAGTCTAAAGGGGTGTAGTGTTTGACACTAAAAATACCTAAGCCTCTTGGTACACTGAAGAAATATCCTAAACCCGTCTTAAAACCAGATAATGTAATATGGCGTAAAATAGCTGTATTTAATCCGGCAATATATATTGACAAGGAAGGAAGATTTAAGCTATTGTACCGTGCTATCGGCGAACACTATAGGTATATCAGTAGAATTGGTGTTGCTATTAGTGAAGATGGAATAAACTTTACCTTTATGGGCAACAAGCCCATACTCTATCCTGAAAGGCCTGAGGAATGGTGGGGTGTTGAAGACCCTAGGGTAACATTTATTGATGGAAAGATCATTATGACGTACACTATGTGGGATAGGAGAACAACTCTAGTGGGTATAGCCGAGATAGTAGATATGGGAGACAAGGTTGTCGCCAAACGTAAAGGTATAGTCAAGTTCCCCGCCTACAATAAGAATGCAGCCTTCATAAAAATAGGCGATAAAATACTCTTGATCCATAGACCCTGGTACTGGGGTGTTCGCCCTAGTATATGGGTTTCAAGAGTAGACACGTACAAGGGTATTGTAAAAGCTGTTCCAAGCCAGTCTTGGATACTCTATGACACTCCTGTCAACGACATAAAAGCAGGCATGGCTGCTCCACCGATAAGACTTGATAATGGTGAGTGGCTCTTCTTGTATCATGTGGTTCATCCTCCAGAGTACTATACAGTCCATGCCGCACTTGTTGACAAAGAGTTTAACAGGATAATAGCGGATGCGCCTAAGCCAATACTAGTGCCTTCAACGATCTGGGAGCTGCATGGAGATGTGCCTTTTGTAGTCTTTCCATGTGGTGCAATAGTTATTGATGATGAACTTAGGATATATTATGGTGCCGGAGACAAGGTAGTAATGATGGCTTATGGTAGTTTAAGCGAGTTGGTATCAATACTAGACAAGCATAGAATTGAGTAGTAGGGAAAACCACTATGGTATTGGAATGTAAACGTCCCTTATGCTCAGCAACGGTTTTTGCATGTAACACGGCAGCTGCTCTCTTAGACACATACACTAAGCTTGTTCCAGTGAAAACAGAATACACTCCCCCGGAGTTCACTAGGCTAGACCTAGATGATGAAGCGAGAATTGTTACAGATCTATACAAGCATGGTAAATACGAGTACGTAGTAATTGGAGCGCCAAGCGGCGGTGCTGCCCAGTTAGCTATACTGTTCAATGCACCTCTCCTTCCATGCAATATTCTTACACCAGTTAAACGAGATAGGAGAGGCCATCCCGATGATATTGATTCTTATCTTAGTGAAGCATTAGAACTGGCTCTATTGCTTGAGCGGAGGACTGGTAATAAAATCGATATTTTGATCCACTATGACCCTATTCACGACAGAAACTGGGTTACACATAACCTGACAATAAGAATTCACTTTAAGAAACTACCCCAAGTATACAAGGAGTTCATCAAGGGTAAACTAGTATCCAATGGGACAATAATATATGTCGATGTGAAGCATCCTTGGATACAATACAAGTTTACTGAAAACATATACGTGCAAGTGGGTGGAGCAGATGACCTGGATGACTGGGAGTACGTAGAGGAGTCCGATAAGATAAAGAAGTATGTTGATGTATTTAATATAGAAAAGTATCCTTGGAGAACAGATCTTCTTGATGAAGCAGAGAAGACGAGATTACCTGAAAGCGAATGGGGTTCAAGAGAGCAGCTTCTAGAAGACGTAAAGCATTTTGCTGAAGAGAATGGCTACAGGCTAGAAGTGATAACACTTGATAACTTCTACCATACAATGTTTCTTGGAACCTCGGCTTACTTGGCGCTGATGGGGGAGTACAAGGGAGTTGTTGTAGAGAATTATAAACAGAGTTCTTCAACACTATTTGTCAAAAAGAAGTACTTGCCTCTATGGAGTGTGTTTACTACGCGGAAATCACTGTATTATACCGACAAGTTGTTGGAGAAGATAATCGATGGAAATAAAGTAAGCGAGTTAGTGTACGTGACTGTCCCATATGGTTATAAAGAACAGAGGACCAAGTGGCCAGACGCTCTTAGTGTTAATGACTGGCTTGAAGTATTCAATAAGTATGCTAGGGATACAGTACTTATTCCAAGAGAGATCAAGCCATATCAATCTACGCGGACACTAGATGTAATGAATAAAATCTATGAGGAGGCTTGGAGTCTAGGACGGGAAAAACCCTACATTAAAAGTAATGTAAATAGCGAGGCTATCTTGAGTGTAAAGAAGTTTCTAGTAGAATTTATTCATTACATTAGTTAACCTATGTGGTATATTGTTTTACATTGTATCGTAACTTTTATTTTGTGTTTATTTAAATATACTCTTTGCAGTAATTGCTACTATAAAAGCGGTGAAGAATATTATTGTGGTTAATGCGATAATTTTTTCTTCATAAGTAGGCTCGCCTGGTAACTGTATTGGGCCATGGTCGAACACTATAGGTGTTGTTGTATTGTTTTCTCTGGTATACCCTATGAAGTGTACTCTTATTATCCAGTTCTCAAGGTTTGTCACGTTTACGTGTAGCTCATAGGTGCTGAGTACTAATGCTGATGTCTGCATACTCCAGTGTAGTTCAACAAAGTATATGTCTATAGTCTTGTTGTCTTTATGTATAACAGGGTTCTCTAAATTACATACATAATGTACTACATCTTCTGGTGGCTGGTTTATAGGGAAAACAAGTACTCCATCGGGTCCGGTACTCCATACTCTAACAATAATTACGCTGTTGTTAGGAGCGGGTTTCCACGCGATGACTGCCTTATTGTACCCCGGTATTTCTTGCACATATGGTGTCCAATGTGGTATAAAGTCTAGTTTCATATAGCCTGTGGTTTGGCTGGAAACGTTTACCTCTATGTTTTTCTCAAGAACTTTCTTGGAGTTTATGAAGAACAAAATAGTGTACTTCCCTTGCTCGGGAAGGCTAATGTGAATTTTTTTAATTATAATAGAGTGTAGTGTTGTGTTCAAGGAGTTTTTATTCACAATTACCAGCACTTCAAGTATGATGTACTTAGTATTATTAACTTCTATAATTGATGGTCTAAACCAATATACATTATATAGTAGGGACCTCAAGTAAAACCCTGCATTAACAACAATAGTGCCATTAGGGTACTCAGCTATTTTACTAACCCAAGGACTAGTTATCAAATACAATGGTGCAAGAATGTAGTCCTCTGAAGATAAAGCATGTATCCCATATGTAAAACCAGAACATATAGGTGCTATAAGGCTTGTAACCATAATAGTCAGCATTGTCATTATTCCAACGGAGACTTTCTCCAAAGAGTACTCGCCTCCCACTACTATTTGTGTCAAAAACAGTATATGAATAGATAGTTGCATAACAATATAGTAACTGTATGTACGGTAATACTATGTAGTCGAGAAAATATGGTTGTATTATTAAATAGTTCTTGTTGTCATGTCATCTTTTGTCAGGTTATTTTCGACTACTTATTTTATTGTTTTTGTCCCGGCTATTCTTTCGGCTTGTTCTATCTTTGAGAAAAGTATTGTAAGTACTGTAGATACTATTGCTATAGTTGTTACCACTAGTATGAAATGATATACATTGAAATCAATGTAGAGTCTTGCTGTTCCTTCATCGCTTGGAGTCGATGATTTAGATGATGTAGGGAGCACGAGTTCTCCATTAATATAGACTTTTATCTTCCAATTAGTCAAGGAGAGTTCATCTACATAGTAAGTATATGTGTGACATACTAAGGCAAGACTTACTACACTCCGTTGTAGCTCCAGGAAGTAGAATTCTATAGCTCCTTCATCTTTGTCAACAATGGGATTTTCTATACCATGGGATTCAAACATTATTTGTTCTGGAGGATTGTTAATCGGGAATACAAGAACTCCTATTGGACCGGCAGTCCATATTTTTATTTCTACTTTATGGCCGAAAGCCATGGGAGTTATTTTTACCTCGACTTTAGGGTGTCCTTTGGGAGTCCAGTGGGGGACTGTGTGAAAAACACAATTCGTGATAGCTTCAGCGTCTTTACTGGCATAGTGTAGCTCCATTGTTGTTGTTAAGACTTCCTCTCCGTTGATAAAGAATATTACAGTATAGATGCCTGGCTCGGGAACTGCTACGGGAAAACTTTTCGAAAAGTAGTTTAGGGCTCTAGTCAGGAAAGGCTTAGAAGTAATGACGATTGCTTCAATAATAATATATTTTGTGCTTTCATTGCAGAGAATGACTGTTGGTTTGAACCAGTAAACTCCTATACGGGCATTATGTAGCAGAAACTCAGCTCTGATAATAGTAGTGCCGTTGAGATACTCCTTTACTTTAGCCACTTTTGGAGAAATCACGTTGCTTGGTGGAATAAGCTTGTATGCGCTATCATGACTATCATAGCTATAACTACTTTCAGCATTAACCACATTAAATGAAGGTAATGGTGTCAATGTAATGATCATGCCAAGTAAAAGTAGTAGTGTAAATACAGTGTTTTTATTCAATATTGTTTCCCCGCGACTCTATCTAAAATATTAGTTTAGTTAAGACTGGTTTTTAGTCAAAAGGTTTGAACAATTATATGTAAAAGTACTGTCTTTATGTGGGGGTATGAACTGATAGATTATAGATAAGGCGTTATTCTTTTCTTATGCTACTTTGTTGCTAGGCTGTTTTCCTTCTAGTACTTGTTTTATTGTATTAATTGTCTTATCGAGTATTCTGTGGACGGCTTCCCATGTATTGTATGCTATGTGTGGTGTTATTATTACGTTGGGGTACTTCATTAGGATATGGGCTTCCAGACCTTTCTTTAATTCTTCAAGACTATACTCTTTTCTTCCATAGATGATGTCCATTTCTTCTCTGAGTACACGTTCTCCCTCAATAACATCGAGGGCTGCCCCCGCCAATATGCCTTTGTCTAGTGCTTCTACAAGAGCTTCAGTCTCAACTAATGGGCCTCGTGCTGTGTTTACCAGTATCGCTCCTCTTTTTATCAAATGTATATTGTTCCTATTGATTAAGTGGTAGGTCTCCTTGGTTAATGGTAGATGAAGCGTTATGATGTCAGAGTTCTTTAGTAGAGTCTCTAGGTCAACGTACTTTACACCATATTTTTCCACGAGTTCTTTCCTTGGGTATATATCGTATGCGAGAATCTTCATGCCGAATGCGTGGGCTAGTTTCACGACATAGCTTCCTATTCTCCCGGTGCCCACGACACCTATTGTCTTGCCCTGGAGTTCGTGTCCACGTAGTTTGACCGGATCGAACCACTTGCTCTCCTGGATCTCCTTGAGTCTCCTAAGCAACGCCATTATGAGGAGGAAAGTGAATTCGGCAACAGTATTCGAGCCATAATCAGGTATATTATAGACTTCTACTCCTCTCTCACGACAAGCATCAAGATCTATGTGATCGTATCCTGTGGATCTTGTTACAATAGCTTTTAGTCTAGGTAATTGCTCTAAGACATCTCTGGTTATACGGGAGTAAATGAAGATACTAAGTATTTCGGCATCGCTAATTCTACTAATGATTTCAGGAGCTAGCTTCTCCTTTAAGAGAACAAGGTCATGTCCACTAAGTTCTCTTCTTATAATAGGTTCCTCCCAGCCCTCGAGCTCAAGGAAGACAATTTTTGCCATGCCCACCGCCGCTCTTCTTTCTCGGCATTGGGAGAATACTAAGGGGATATTTATTATTTATTCCCACCAAGTTCCCACGAGGTATGTTTTAAGTTAATAATCCACTTACTCGTATAGATTATTCTCCAAGGTAAGTACAAGTATTGGTGAGAGAAGCTTGGTCAAAGTTCTTGCAACGGATATTGATGGCACTATAACTATTGATAGAACAACTACTATGGTTGATACTGATGTTATAAAGTATATGAGAGCCCTTGAGAAGAAAGGTGTATACGTAGTTCTTGTATCTGCTAATGCGCTACCTATTGTGGTTGGTTTAAAGAAATACTTCGGGCTTAAAGGGCCGTGTATCGGTGAATCTGGTTCACTAGTATTCATGGATGGTAAAATATATTCGCTGACCAATAGGAGTGCTGCTAATGCAGCCAAGGATATAGAGAAACTGTTTAGCGAGTGCATATACCCTAGTTGGCAGAACGCTTTCCGTCTCCACGACTACGCTTTTCATGTGAGAAAAGAGTGTATTAATAACGCGGATAAAGTGATCAATGAGTTAAGGGAGTATATTAGAAAACATTATCCAGATATTAAAGTCGGGTATAGCGGGTACGCCATACATTTAACCCCAGTTGATGTATCTAAGGAGAAAGCGTTATCGTTTATAGCAGAGAAATTAGGGTACAGTCTCGAGGACTTTGTAGCCATAGGCGATAGCGTTATGGATAAAGATATGGTTGAAGCAGTTGGTTTCGGTGTGGCTGTTGCCAACGCTGATGAAGAATTAAAGAAAGTCGCAAAATATGTTACCAGAGGAGCTAGCTCAAAAGGTTTTATCGAGCTTGCCCAAATGATTCTTGAGGGAAGACTAGGTTGAGTAACAAACGGCAACTTGTCTTCGTTAAAATAGGGGGTTCTTTCATAACTTACAAGGATAAGCCATTCACAATAGACTATAGGGCTCTCGAGAGTCTAGCCAAGATCTTAAAGAAAGTAGCAGAGCATGGTGGAATAAGAATTCTGCTTGGACATGGAGGAGGCTCTTTTGCGCATCCGGTAGTAGAGATGTTCAAGAAATCTAGTGATCGCGTGAAAGCTATTGTTTATTGCCAGAAAGCTACAAGGCATCTCAATAAGATTATTCTCGACTATCTTGTCGATGAAGGTATTCCTGTTGTACAAGCCCAGACAAGCATGGTTATTTGTTGCAGTGATGAACTACATGTGAATATAGAACCCATAGTTACTGCTCTAAATAACAACCTTATACCAGTTATCTATGGAGAATGTATTCACGATAAAAACAATGTTTATACAGTGTACTCTACAGAAAAGATCTTCAAGGTGCTTATTGAAAACAATTTGCAGCCAAATAGAATAGTGTTCCTTGAACGGGTTCCAGGAGTCTACAATAAAGATCCTTTCCTCTATAAGGACGCAGTATTGATAAAAGAGATCAATAGGAGAAATATTGGTTTGATCAAAGAGGGGTTGGGTGGAAGCAAGGGTATAGATGTAACAGGTGGTATGGCCTCCAAGATTCTCCTAGCATTAGAGATAGCGAAGAAGTACAAGATACCAAGTATAGTGGTATCGGGGTTCAATATAGAGGACTCAGTGAAAGCAATTGTCTCGGGGAACCCTGGAACTGGCACAGTAATATACTGGTAGAAACAAGACTACGAATAGGGATGATGTACGCTGGATTGTCTGAACATGGTGATGTCTTCCGGCCTTACTGACCTTTTTACACGAAGTATATGGTTGTGGTATGGTCTTCTTTATCTACATAAGCTTGTCTTTTAGCGCTTAGAGAGACTGTTATTGTGTCGCTCGAAATGATTATGTATTCATATAAGTGTGTCCCAGGTGTTACGATCGTTATGTATTCCTCGAACCCGAGGTCCTGTCTCCGGATCTCGTAGTTCTCGATCAAAACCTCTTTGACAACTTCTCCTCTGCCCTTGAAGGGCTCAATGGCTTCTTCAAGGTGGAGATATATGACTTTCTTCCTCTTAGTCTTACCGATCTCTGTTTCCTCGTAATCCCTGATTTTATCCTGTAGAATAATTGCTCGAGGCCTTAGCTCCATTACGAGATTACTTGACTGAAGCGTAAGTATACCTGATTTAACGACAATATCGATAAACCCTTTCTGGAAAGCTATTCTCCTACCGCCAGTCTTCATGAAACATCCCTTCAAACCATAACTATACATGCTATCCTACAATAAATAAGAATATGCTTTTACTTCAAGTAAAACCTGCTAAGATATAAATGAGGTTTACACAAAACTATTTAGAGCTAGTAGTTGTTGCCGAGAAATACTATTGCATAGTAGGTTATTTCATATGAAAATAGGGTGCATATAGTTGCCCCAACAAGCCCCGCATGGCAAGCGTTTCGAAGATTATCTTGAGGCAATATATTTGCTTGAGAAAGAGAAAGGCGTGGCCAGAGTACGTGATCTATCGAGACTCCTCGGCGTAAAGCCCTCGACTGTAGTAGAGCATCTCGAGAAGCTTTCTCGCGAAGGACTTGTTGTCTACGAGAAACGAGAGTATATCAGATTAACAGAGAAAGGCATGGAGTTGGCCAAACAGATATACGAGTACCATAAGGTTGTAAGAAGGTTTCTCAAAGAAATACTGATGCTCCCTGAGGAGATCGCGGAAAAAGATGCATGCTATATAGAACACGGAATCCACAAAGACACTATTATTAGACTAAAACTATTCCTAGAATACTTCGATAAACACTTCAAGGAGAAAGAAAAATTCCTAGAGGAATTAAAACAGTATTATACTGAACATCAGTAACCCCGTTCTAGGCTTTTATCTATAGCTTATTTTCTGGTATCAACGTGTATGTATAGTTTTATTTAAGGCAATAGTTTATATTCTACTATAGCTGTTTAATGAATACTCCTAGTGGAAAATAATTGAGTAGCGGAGGCGCCCGGGATATGCCTAAGACCCCTAGTGTCATACTAAAGAACATGCTTGCCCAAACACAGTACGAGCTACTTGATATCTACAGGTTTAAAGACCATGATCTCGTTCGTGTAAAGAATACCTCCACAAACAAAGTATACCTCGTCAGAATAGAAAAACACGTCAATGACCTTGTCAGCGAGGAAGACTTCAAGAAAACAGTAGAGCAAATACTCAACGAAGTAAAGAAGCTTGAGGAAGAAGAAAAGAAGAAACAACAGAAACAAAGCTAGTCCCCCAGATTTAAACAACCCAAGCAAACAATAATTTTCAATACAATCGACTCGAAACCATCCAGTACATACGTGTCCATAACATTGTACCAAATATCTTCGATGACCAAATACGAACAATCACCATAAACTCATTATTGTAAACGCTTTACTTAACCATATTCTTGGCAATCAATATTCGATTAAATAGTGTTTTGTACCTTAGTAGAGAAAAAATAAGCTTGTTAATGAGAAAGTAATTACTTAGGACAGGTGAAGCTGTTATGTCACAAAGGTCTGGCGAAGTTGTATTAATAGGTCATTTAATAGGTGCTGATGTCTTCTATAGCTATTGGATGAGTGTATATCAAGATATTCAAACCCTGGGTATAACCCCTGTACTAGCTTCCTGATCTGGGTGAAACTGTATGAGAAAACATGGATATCTATTTGTCTCACTCATATTAGTTATTCTACTAACATCGACGACCATGCATATTGCTTTTGGTGTATTGGAGTATAGTAGTGTAGGTGGCAAAGAGCTGTATCATGTCTATAATTATGGAGATGTTATCGTATTTAGAGTAAATCGCCGGGTGTTCACATATGTTAACGGTAACTTCTACGTGTATATCTCGTCGACACCGAATGAGTTCTCCAGTCAAATAGATGAAATCACTGGTATTGTTTTTGAGAAGAATCAAATGCTAATACCCCCAGGTTTTGACCTCAACAATATCGATCTTGATTATGCTGAGAAAAATAAGATGAATTTAAGTACTGTAATGAATTTATTGAGTGAACGAGAAGACCCATATATTGTTTTTAGCTACTTCAATACAAGTATTAGCGGGCTTATCAAGTATAAAGTTGTAGCTAGGTATTTTCATCTAATAGGGCAAGTTGATGCCGAGAAGCTAGGCAATAGTGTTAGCTCGTTCAAGACATATTTACTAAGAATTGTTAAGAGTAAAAGTGAAGCACATTCCATACACTATATGCTAAGAAAATTCATGAACAGCCATGGAGTCCGGAAATACGATGTTGAGGAAATGATCGTGGTAGACGATAATGGTATCAAAGAAAACATCATAATATACATAGATAATGTAGAGCTACCGACAAATCTTCTCGAAGAACTTGGGAGACAAATAAAGAACTCGTTTAAACAAGTCAATACAGTAATAATACTAGACCAGCCCTGGAGTCCTTATAGTTACTACTATCTGCATAAAGATATTCTTTCTCCTCAACTCTACCATGTACTAAAGAATGAGATACCTTGTTTCAATGGCATAGGCTCTATGCAGCTATATATTGACTTCATACATTTGCGTAGTGATTGCGTAATAGATATGACGAATGGTAATACGGGTTTAGAAGAGTTTATAAATAAGATAGTATTCAAGTTGCAGAACATTGAAGAATATGGTGATCTATTTAAACAAGGCGCGTGGCTTATAATAATAGAGCCGCGTACGACAATTACAGCACAATTACCATCTACTGGGGAGGATGATATAGAAGACAATGAGACAGCAGGAGCTGTAGATAATAGTTTATACACAATCATTGTAATAGCTATTCTACTTTCAGCAATTTCATCTATGCTAATAGCTAAGAAGTATTTACCGGGAAGATAATAACCCTAAATAAACACCATATTATTTTTTCAAAATATTCGATGGGTATTGTAGTTTGTGTATCTACAGTCATTTATGGAAACCGGCCGGTTTCCAATAGTGTTGCTAACCGTTATGCTAGTGCTTGCTTTGTATTTTTATGCATATTCTATAGTGGGATTTAATGAGTTCTCCTAGGAACAAGGTTTTTGTTTTGTCTCCCCTGATCTTTATTATTGCTTTGTCTCCTCTAGGAGTTAGTTTTATTTCTTCTACCCTTAGCCCTAGGTGTTTGGCTGCCTCGGTTATTTCTTCGTAGTCTACTTCGGGTGGTTTCTCGAGCCCCTCTTGGAAAGTGGCTATGTTTCTTGCTATCATTGGGTGGCATAACTGGTTGTGGGTGTAGAGGTTCGCCATGCAGGCCATTGGGAATGTTTTGAGCCCGATTGCTCTGGCATGCTCTAGTATCCTGGTTTTGATATCGGTTGTGTCTATATCGACTTGTTCTGTTCCATGAGGAGTCTTCTTGAGTCTTCTCTTGATCTCTCTTGTATTGATCCCTATTTTCTCGAAGAGGAAGAGTATTCTCTCGGTTACCCTAAGCGAGCCAGCGACAACACCCACAGCGCCAGCTTTCTTGGCGCGCTCAAGGATCTCAGGATACTCCCTGTCATTAACACCGGGTATTATTGGGCGGAGAAACAGTATAGGTTTAAGTCCTGCTCGTGCCAGGTTCTCTATGCTTTCAAACCGCTCGTCGGGCGAGGGTGCTTTCGGCTCTAGTCTGCTACTATACTTTATCGTCACGATTGTGACGAGAGGGCTGATACCAGGCTCGAGCTTATAGAGTCTCTTCGCGTCGTCAAGCGATAAATATGCTTTCGTTGAGAACTGTATAGGGTTCCCTAGGAACCGGGATATAGCCTCAATATACTCGAAAGCCTTCTCTCTGGTTTTCTCCAGGAACGGCTCAGTAACAGAGCCCATGGCAATAAAAGTGCCCCTCGGACCCGGGATGAAGAACGGGTTGTTTGCAAGAGCATAAGCGAGCTCGAGGCCAGACAACGGGTAAGGCTTGGCGCCCCACTTAAACCCCATGTCAATGATGTAACAATAAAGACAAGCATAGTCACAGCCAACACCAGTATGGACAGTCATACCGCAAGGGCGAGGCCTCCTACGAGCATGGTAGTCACGGAGAGCACGCCTCCTAGAACCGGGATCAAGAAGTTTCTCTAGCTCCCTCTTAACATTCTCCTTAAACTCGATAACCTCAATAAGACTGCGTGGCTTATTCTTCAATACCATAGACTTTACACCATGGCTTCTACAAGAACTTATGTCCATTAACCAATATAAATACCATTGATATAGGCTCCTTAATTATAATTATGTTCATGAACCCCTACCCAAGGATTCGGTAATGTATTTATAAATTCGCTGTAAAACATCACATTAGCTTCTTCTCTTCTCCTAACCTCCCTCAATACTTTATCAACTGGTTACAAGCAATAGCTCGTTTACTATAGCTGTTGATACGTGTATTGGGTTGAAACGTTATGCCAGAGACCCCATGTTTAAACTGAGGACTGCTTGGAAATAGATTCATGCAATCTGATCAATGTATCGTATTTCATGTATGCTATTAGTAGTAATGCACCTACTAGGATCCATGAGAAGACGAAGCCTAGGATCATGTAGATCAATGTAGCGTTGCGGGCTCTCTTATACTCTTGTCTCTTAATGAGGTTGTTTACGTCGCCGAGGCCTAGAAATATTATGAAGTTTACTATGCCTGAGGCTAGCATAAACAATACGATGGCAAAAAGTATTCCTTTGAAAAAGAATGGCGGTGGCGATGTTGATGACTCAAGCATATGTGATGTTATTGCAAAGAGGAAGAGTGCATATGGTACCTCTATTATGAATATAATGAACGCTATTATTCTCGAAATAGTATTTAATGTCTTCACGAAGTTAGCTTCTTCAAGAAGCTCGTATTGGAGACTACTAGCGGTGTTAGACAATGATATTCACCTTGGTATAGCTATGTGGTTAATTGCGCTGTATCCATGGCAGATTATAGTGTTCCCAAACATACATTGTGTTATGAGTGCTAAATAAATTTTGTACTATGAATCATAGTAGTCAATTATAAGCATGATCTAAACATTGCTTCCACTTAAAACTAGCTATTGTTTAGTTGTTTTTACGCTTATCGTCACTCCAGCAGGGTCGCTTAGTACTGTTATGGACTTGTATTTCTTGTAAACATGTTTAATGTAGTTGGCTGTTAGGTCGCTATTTGATATAGTGTTGTGTGCCAAGATCACTGCTCCTTTAATCAAGTATTGTTCAAAGGCTTTAAGGTAATCGAGGTACTCATCTTTCTTCCCATCAATAAACAACAAGTTCACCTCGTCAGCAAAATCTCTAGGATTCCTTGCATCACTACAGACAAGCTCCACATGATCTATGAGGCCAAGCTTTTTGAGAAACATTCTAGCAGATTCTATACGTTCAGCTGATACATCATAAGAAACTAGCCTGCAACCAGTCTCCATACAGGCATGGGCAAGCCATAGTGTCGAGAAACCTCTGCCAGTACCTACTTCAACGACAATCCCCTTACTATAGTACCTGCAAGCAAACTTCGTCATGATGTATAGAAGGTAGGCAGTATTATAGTGGATTGGATTAGGGCCTTTAATAAATGATTCACGATAAACCTCTATGGTTCCTCTAAGAAAATCGTTGTCAAAACCCCTTCTAGCAAGTAACGCTATCCCTTTGCCAACGGGAATCCATGACCTAGCAAACCCTTGGGAAACAAGCTTTTTCACGAGAAAAGGATCCTTGTAAACACCAAGAATAGGCTCGTCAATAATCAAGACGCCGTTAAAACTCGTGGTAATGCTAGTAGCTACATCATTATTAATATAATCCATTGAAGTATACACGATATCGGCATCAACAAAACCACGGCTCTCAACTAGATCTATAGATAATCTATCGTCGCTAAGGTAACGAGATAATTCCTCACGTACACATTTACTAGGAACAATAATCTTACCACTATCCTTTCTTTCAATAACAATACTGGATAAAACATCAATAAAAACAAGAACAGGAATCTCCACGCCTGGCACACCCAAGTATCTTGATTGATTATATTTTATATTTAATTACTTAGCTGTTCATAAAATAAACGTCTTGTTAAATTAAATACAATTATCTTCTCTAAATAACGAAGCATGATATGGCAATGCTATTTGTACTCTATTTTCATGTATTTGCCTAGGTATTGTTCGTATTCTTCTTTATAGTTGTGGAGTTTTTCTAGTGGTTGCACACCTGGTTCTATGTTGTTTCTTAATGCGATATCTATTGTTTTCGCGTATACTAGTGCTGTGTAGAGTGTTGTTGCTGGTGGTTTCCCGTTTCCTCCTATAAGGTATGATAGGTGGCGTAGTGTTTGTTCTTTCTTCCTGGCTATAACCTCCAGTATGGCGATGTCTTTCGTTTTTATCGATAGTTTTTCTTCAAATAATTTCGCAGTCAGTTTCTTAGGCTCAACACGGACTCCATCGACTTCAACAGGTTTATCCTGGAAGAAGCCCAGTGTCTTCAGTAGCTTCATTGCTTGTAAATGTCCTGGATGCCTGATCGTTATTTCGGCCATTTTCTTGGCCTTTATGTTTCTTAGCATAGTCCTTAGCCCATCACTGTAGAATCCCTCGAATACTCCAAGCCCTTCTATCTCTACACGGTGGATTATCGACAAGGGGTCGACGTACTGTATCGTGTCGTTAAGAACTATCCGGGCTGGCCTAGTATACTCCTCTATTAAATCCAGTGGATTCCACGTGATAACATAGCCTATTGGGGGTACTGGCTCAACAGGTATGCCGCCAACATGTATGATGAGCTCGTCTAGCTCGCCACCCAGTTTATCCTGGAAGAACCCGGCTACGAGATTACTGTACCCGGGAGCAAACCCTGCATCGGGTACGTAGAAAACATTATTCTTCACGGCATCAAGGTCAAGAAGATAAGGGTCTTCGCGAATAAACGATACATCAACAACGTTTACTCCATGATTAATAACCTCCTTGGCGACACGGAACGCTACAATAGAAGGTAACGCTATACAAGCAAGAGAAGCCTCCGAAGCAACCCTAGCTATCTCGCTCGGAGAACTCGCTTTTACAAACTTAGCCCCAAGCTTCTCCGCCAAATCACTTCTATCAACAGCATCAATACAAGTAATACTATACCTGTCGCCATTAAGGTCTTTCAGAAAGAGTTCGAGAGCAAGAGAACCAACACGTCCAAGACCTATGAATACAATATCACTCAATACTTACAACACCCCATAGCCACGGTATTTCCACTATATACTATATTAAGCATGGTTATCTCAAACTTAGTATTAAAGGTGTATAATTAATAAAACTGGTACAGCAGGAGAAGACTGGCAAGCTATAGAGATAGTGTTTGTTACAAGCAATTTTCTTGGTTTGCCGGTATACATTACATATAAGTTCCATAGAGAAACCATGTAAAGACCAGCTATTTTGAATGAGAAGATCTTTTCTAGTCTTTATTTTAAGAGACTTTTGGTTTGAAAACCGCTTCAAGATAATCATGTTCATGCAAAACATACTTGGCATGTTCTGGGTCTTTTTCCTGTCTCTTCATAGAATTTATGGCGTATTTTCAAGAAACACGACACAGACTCTCTTGTTTTCTACGTTAACCTATTACTTGCTGATATAGGTTATTGATTACATTGTGATGTATTTGCTGGCCTGTTTGTATCTTTGCCAACCCATTATCTTGATTAAGTCATTTGGCTGTAGTTTCTTGTCCTTGCGTAGAGCAATTATTTTTCTAGCTGTACGGGGACCTATTCCTGGTACACGTATCAATCTTTCATAGGGATCATTATTTACGTCTACAGGGTACAAGTGCTTGTTCATTTTAGCATATAATACCTTGGGGTCTCCTGGCATGAGCATGCCGTTCCCGTCAACTATAGTCTTTATTTCGTCGAGAGTGAAACCATAGGCTCTCATGAGCTCTACTGCTTTTACTACTCTTAAGTACCTATGATGGTTAATAGGATTCTTGTTCTCAAGAGGGGTTTGTTTGTAGGGACGGAAACCACTTATGTAGATCCGGTCGACGCCTACTTGAAGAAGACGCCATACAGTCTCAATTACCTCGAGATCGGTTTCATCCAGAACACCAAGCATGATCTGCGTATCTATTCCCGATGAGAGGTAGCCTGGTCCACGTCTTTGCTCTCTCCGGAACTTCCTTTTCAGCCATACAAGCCATTCAATCCTTTTTATGATATCGTTGAGCCAATCTCCTTTACTAGGAGCAATCTCGTGGAATACGTGTCTAGGGGCTTCTATGTTGATGCCAGCTCTATCGGCTAGGACCGCGGCATGGAACAAGAGGTCTTTAGGTGTACCAGGCATTAGCCGTAGATGAATGTATCCACGATAACCCCTCTTTCTAAGTATTTCTACAATAGATAGCTCCTTCTCAACAACAGTCTCCGGATCGTTGAACAAGCTACTAGACAAGAATAAACCGTCTACACGGCGACTCTTATAGGCGTCTAGGAATACTCTAACTAGCTCGTCTTCTCTCCATGAAGCTCTAGGGTAGTTGCAGTGTCTGCTGAATGGACAATACTTACAATCCATTCTGCATGCATCAGAGTATAGAGTCTTGAATAACCTGTACTTAGGCTTCTTGTATAGGTCGATCCTATCCTTATCTAGTACAGCTCCCTTGATCAGTTGTTCATAAGACATAGCGGCTATTACCCTACTATTATAGACTGTTTTTTATACTGTGTTTACTCCCTATTGTTTAATTATCGCTCACCATAGTATACTCCACGATATGGCTTCAACGATTCTTCTTCCATCCTTATATAGACTAGTTGAGCTACCTGCACACCTTTCTGCAGCTTAACTCCATGGGGATTTTCTACAAGAAGTAGACCATAACCTCGCCCCTCATAGCCGGGGTCCCAAACAGCTGTGAAGAGGGTTACACCCATACGTAGTAGGCTTGACCTAGGTATGGCTAATGCTATTGTGTCACGAGGGATCTTAACGTATTCGTTATACCTAATGACATAAGCTCCTTTATCAAGATAGAAGTATCCCTCATGATCAGGCTCTAGGGCTCTATACTCAGGCAAAATCCTTTCATCAGTGCCAAGTACTCCCTGCGAAGCAGTAACATATACTTCGGCAAGTGTCAACTTAAGGCCACTGCAATCAATATTCTCGCTGCTGAACCCTAGGTCCACTAGTTTCTGTGGTGGGATGATCACGGCTCTATACACCTCTATGGAAAAGTTGCTGGCAGGTAGTCTTCTTAGAAACTAGGGGTTATCACTGATCTATTGGCTGGGTGTTGATGCAAGCTTATATATCCGTAATGGTCACCTAGTAGTTAGGAATATATGGAGTGTTCGGAACAAACCGAACAGTCGCGCGGGAGGGATGTGTTGATGACGTTTATCGCGAATAGTATTGGAAGATTAATGATGCTACTTGGGTTCCCGCCGGTAGCTGCCGCTATAGTAGCGATATTATTAGCTGAGGGTAGGCCATTGACTCTTAGTGAGTTGGCTGAGAAGACAGGGTATGCTAAAAGCCATTTGTCTTCGGCACTAAGGATTCTTGAGGAGAGGTTTCTTGTAGAGCTTAAACGTGGTAAACGCAGGAGTCTACTCATAAGTCTTAAGCCTGGTGCTATAGAGAAGGTAATAATGGATCATATCAGGGAGATAAGAGAGAATCTGAGAGCTGTTCTAGATTACACGCCTTCCGAGCTCTCTCACGGCATTGATTCGTTGATCAAGGAGCTTGATTCTCTTATCGAGAAGAAGGAGGTGAGAAGTAGTGAAAACCATGTTGTTTGAAGAGAATGCTTTCCATGTAATACTCGTCTACAATAATGGTAGCGATAGTGTGGCTACGACAGCTCTGGCTAAGTTGTATGAAATTGCTGTGAAGGGGTATAGGAGATTTATTATACACGTCATATCTCCTATGGGTAAGCCATATTATGTTGAGAAGCTAAGAGACCTTATCTCAAACAATATCGCTTATACATTAATCATAAAATACCGTGGACCCAATGTAGAAGACCTTGCTTCCCTGGCTCATGAAGTAAAGGACAAGCCTCATCTTGTTCTTGTCTCTCATGATATGATCGAATATTATAATGTTGCTCTAACTCGTGGCCTCTCTGTTGAGAAAATAAGTTAATTTCCTTTGGGTGATGCTCATGCCTGGCTATGAAGTTGTATTGTCTACAGATAGGACTATGATGAGTAACCATCACGGTAGAGAGTTCCTAGGCTTCCTTGCTACAGGCCCAGCCATAGGGGTTCCTGAGAAAGTTTGGATGTGGCTTGCAGCACCAAAGGTAAAAGTTGATAGTGAAGGCAAGCCTGTTGAAGCACCTTATGGCATGAGGAAGGTTGAGGCTAAACTTATTGAAGCAGGGTTTAAAGCTGCTATAATAGATCCTGATCACTTACATAAACATCTTGATACTATGAAGGTTCTCATGATAGGACACCATGATTTCTTCGCTTTATGCCCGCCTAGTAGTGAGTGGTGGATGATCTCGGGCAAGGAGCCGGTGAACAGAGTTAGCTTCAGGAAGTTCATGGAAAGTCCTGTTGTCAGGAAGGCTAAGGAGAAAGGCGTGAAGATCATTGTTGGAGGCCCAGCGGCATGGCAATGGATATGGGAGCTCGAAAGCTGGAAGAAATGGGGTGTAGATACTGTTATCGATGGTGAAGCTGAGAGAGTTATAGTTGATGTTGTAGAGAAAGCTTTGAACAATGAGCCTCTCCCAGACTACATCTATGTAGGACCCCGGGACAGCCCAAGTCTCGAAGAAATACCAGTCATAAAGGGTGCTAGTGTCAATGGTCTCGTGGAAATTATGAGGGGTTGTCCAAGAGGATGTAAATTCTGTTCAGTAACACTTAGGCCATTAAGGTTTATGCCGCTTGATATGATCAGGAAGGAAATAATGGTTAACCTGGAGAATGGTGTAAAGAATGTTATACTACATAGTGAAGATGTCTTACTCTACCATGCCGATGGAGTAAAACCAAGGCCTGAACCATTGATTAAACTCCATGAAATGACTAGAGATACCGTGCCAGGAAACATAGCTTGGAGTCATGCAAGTCTAGCCGCGATAAAATACGCTGAAGACGAGTACAAACTTGTATCAAAAATAATGCACGACATAATACTGATTAAACAAGATTTCTTAGGAGTAGAAGTAGGCATCGAGACTGGTAGCCCTAGGCTAGCAAAGATCATAATGCCGGGCAAAAGCCTCCCCTA
Source organism: Desulfurococcaceae archaeon MEX13E-LK6-19 (assembly GCA_029637525.1). NCBI lineage: Archaea > Thermoproteati > Thermoproteota > Thermoprotei > Desulfurococcales > Desulfurococcaceae > Desulfurococcaceae archaeon MEX13E-LK6-19. Next base: position 1,639,263 of record CP072660.1, on the reverse strand, counting down.
CCCACCAGAGAAATGGCCCGATGTAGTTGAAGATGCGTTCATGATAATGCATGAAAACAAGATAATACCGGCTGCAACAATTATCCTTGGACTACCTGAAGAAAAACCTGAAGATGTTATAGCGACAGCAGAGCTCATAGACAGGCTGAAACCGTACAGGAGTATCATAGTCCCGATGTTCTTTGTCCCAATGGGGGCATTGAAGAACAAGGACTGGTTTAGGAAACATTCACTGAAATCAGAGCACATAGATGTTTTGATAAAGACGCTGAATCACACACTATACTGGGCTGAAGATATAATGAACAAGTTCTATCTGAAAGAACCTTATCTGCTACCAGTTAGAGTCGGGTTAAAGCTCTTTATGCGGTATGTCAGGTGGAAAGTCAAGAAGGTAATACCGATGATAGAATCAATGATTAGGGAATAAATCCTTTAAATCAAGACCATATTTTTCTAAACCATACCTCTGTTCAATAGTATTTCCCTTATCAATTATGTGAACGATTCTATAGCCAAGACTATACAATGTAGCAGCGATAAACCTTCTATGACAATGCCATGGAAGCATCTCCCTACACATTATCACCGAGAACACGTTTCTCGAGTAACCATTCTCTACTATTTCGATCAAATGTTTGATGCCTTCTCTAAAACTAGGAGTCTTCATGTACTCTATGTAGTCTCCACGGAATCCACCTAGTTTGTCACCGAGCCAGAAATACTCTACGCTATGCTTTGGAAGGTTTTCTTCGAGAAAATCTCTACTATAATATTCTATTCTGCTTTTAGGGAACCTTCTAACATCGATAACGATCTTAATACCATAGTATGCAAGTATTCTCAAAAAAGAATCAAACCCTCTCGAATTGTAGCCTATCGTATATATTTTCTTCAAAGATAAAGCCACCATTTATATGTACAAAACTAAGGATGGAGTATACCAAGTAAAATCATTTCCTGAACTTATTTATTATCTCTATTAGTTCACCCAAATTCTTTGCTCCACGTACTCTCTCCATCTTCTCTATTTTACCATTAGAAACCTTCATTAGTATGGTTGTCGGCGAGGCATGGATATCGTATTCCTCGAAAGACTTCTTGGCGGCTTCTGATTTGCATTCACGTGCAAACCAGTCGCATAGTATGATAACGAACTCCGTATCATCCATTGTTCTACCAATGGTTTCTACATAGACATACCATGAGAAATCATATATACGGCAAGCGGGGCATCTAGTGTTGTCGAAGTAGATAATCCAGTATCCGTCTTTCCAGGGCTTAAAGGCTTCTCCATCAACCATTACTAGGTCCCATAGCTTGTCCTTCTTGTTATAAACATATACACCATGAGGGCTCTTTACATCGACTATCTTAACTCTCTTTAAAGGCTTTAAAGGCTTGACAACTACTTGGCTGCTCATAGTCTTCTCTTCCTTCTTTCGTGATATCAGGTTTTTTACAATCTTATCGAGTATGTTTTCAAGCTCTTTATCCGTATCCAAACCCCCCTGTCTACCCCCTCTTTCCCTCCAAATATACAACAACGTGCAGGTTATAAGACTGTAGCGTTTCTTTTATTAAGACAAAAACTATAACACACTAATACTTATTGGAACAATAGAATTTAGATGCCTAGACCCACTATTTATACGGCTTATCTTTTAATGTTTAAACTTTTGTTCCTTAGTGATAATGGGATGTAGATTAGTATTGTTTTCTTCAAAAACAGCCGCCATTGATAATGTGTTATGGTGTGTCGGAGTAGCTGGGGGATTCCTCATCCCTGGTTCTCGGGCACCCAACAGCTCTTCATCCACACCATTATATAGTATCTGGGTTGTTCCAGCCTATATTGTTTTGTTGTATTGCTATAGAGGTGGAGATATTAGCTAGTGATCCATATATGAAGGTGAACCTGGAAGGTGGTTACTGGCCTTGGTTTCTCCGAAGCGGCGGTGGAGGAGTAGTGAACGTATTGCTGTGGAGTTGCTTGAGTCTCTTGGCTACAGGGTTATAGAGCTTCGTAAGAAAATTAAAATTGATGGTGTTGAAGTGGGTGAAGTCGATGCTATTGTAGAGGATGAGAATGGTGTAAGGTATGCTGTTGAGATCAAGGCTGGTACCATAGATGTAACAGGGCTCAGGCAAGCCTACGTTAATGCACTCGTCCTTGGTCTAAAGCCTCTCGTTATAGCTAAGGGGTATTCTGATGAGTCCGCAGAGGCATTAGCCAAAGAGCTTGGAATAAAAGTTATTCTCTTGAGCGACTATTTCCTCGTGGAAGCTGAAGAACTAGAGCTCCTGATCAAGGAGGCTTTCGAGAGCATTATAGTGGAGTCAATAAACACAATTATGGTAGACAAACAGCTTACTCCAGAAGAGAAGAGAGTCATTGAGGCAATAGCTACATGCCCAACAATAGCTGATGCGGCAAAAACCCTTTCAACAGACATTAACAGCCTAGTGAAGAAGATAAGGTTTCTTCAAAACAAAGGATTGATCCCGAGGTCGACGAAATCATATAGCATGATACGGTATTATGCCTCTCTGCTCTTGTTAAAACAGAAAATCAATGAAGTATTAGAGCTCATAAAAGCAAGTGTTAGCAAGTAAGAGAGGAACAAATCATTCATACACAGCCAAAACCAGTAATCTGTGAGTTCTAAAATCTATTATCATAGAAAACTTTGTTGTATGCTGGGATTCAAGAAAATCATGGTGGCGGTGTAATAGAGTTTATCTAGCTATCTAGTAAAGGCGCGGGTTCATCTCTTGAGGAAATATGTGAGAAGATCGTTAGGGTCTGCAATAGTCATAGTGTAGTATTAAAAATTACTTTACAACATGTCTATCGACTGCTTCGGTAACTCTTACCACTTTTCCTTTTTCCTTATACACTCTGGGGGGACGTGTGGGGCTAGGTATACTGTTTTTGAAGCCCTATACACTGGTATGTAATGTTTCTTCAAGCAATCAACATCGACTACAAGTACTACGGGGGTACCGTGTCTCTTAGCGTTCTCGAAAGCATCTTCATAACTAGTTGTCATGTGAACAAACTTTCTCTTCATGGGCTTTAGTCCTTCCCTGAGTATGCTAGGTAATTTATCGACACTCGTGCCATGATATAGTCTCATACTTGGGTACTCCAACTGGTATTCAATAGAGACATCTATGCTATGCCCGTATCTAGCTCTTATTTTATCTTCGCGTATTTCAAAACGCCCCTTGGGGTCAAGAGTAGCTACGGCTATTATGTGTTCACGTGTAACCCACTGGTATAACTCTTTGTTCCTCCAATACTTTCGAATACCCTCAACAAGCTCGTCTATGGAAACCCAGCCCTCCTCAACAATCCTGAGTCGTGCTTCCCAGGGATAGTGTCTCAGCAGACCCGATAACAGCTTACTTAATCTAACTCTATGTCTAGCATCAAGAAGTAAGATGGCTTGTTTACCACAATGGAATGGTTCCTCAATGTATTTACCGCAAACCCTACACTTGTAGATGTTCTTTGTCAATTTCTGTAGCCTTCTCCTTTCATTAAGTCCAGTATTATGGAACAATACTTATGGGACTTATTTATTTTACTTCAAATAACTACTAACTCATTGATTCACGAAGAAATATGGTTACAATTGTTTATGCCTACGTAATGACTTGTGTTAGTTTTGTGGCTGCAGAATGATTTCTAGTTCGGAGAGCTCGTTTTTCAACATACTGCGTAGTTTTTCTACAAATTTTTGGTGAAAATACTTGATGTATATTAAGGTTGTAAAGAATATAGGGATCCCTCCCATTGTGAGGCTTAGGAAGAGGAAAATAAAAGTTTCATAAGCACCCATTCTCTCGAGTGATGTTGATATTAAGCTGAGGACCACAGTGGCTCCGGCAACACCTCTTAAATATGTTAGAAGTTGTTCACCAACGTTCATCACATTACCCGTTTTCTTGTTTTGGAAAAACCATTTACTGTCTATAACGACCCAGAGGAATGGAATAATAGAAGTTATGACGGTAGAGAATCCAAGTAAAAGTATTACAGGACTTTCCAGAACTTCTTCAAACCCTTGAATATCAAGATACCTAAGTGTGTAATTTATTAGCCCAAACATGAATAGTATAGGTAAAAACGATCTATTGATACCTTCGGTAAACAATAATTCCTTCAATGACATTTCCCGGGAGACCTTGGTTGCTAATAAGAAGTGTTCTCCTTTAAAGAACATTTGTGTTGCCTTAAATATTTTCCCAAATACTTTCTCGGATAGAATAATCTTGTTTACTAAAAACCATATAATAACTCCTATCAGAGTAGCCATTACTAAGAGCCAGAGACCATATATTACATAAATTAAGGTCATTAGAAAGAGTAGAAGCAACCATAGGATTCTCATTGTTTTTATTAAATCCAATGAATGCACCAACAATTTTTTGGATGTGTTATGTGAATCTGTATTATTATCACTAATAAACTTAACGGGCTTAGATAATGGATTCTTTTATGAAAACACATACTTAGATAAAAATTAGCGTTGTTTATTCTTTCTAGTATAGTGTTCAATAACTATTTTTAGTGCTCTATCTACACGTTTTCCAACGTCATCCATGTAGGGTATCTCGACAGTCTTATTTCGAAACAGTTCCTTATGCAGTTTTATTATTGCATCATGTATTCTCTTCGCATAGACTTTGTCTTCCCATCTTTCAGCGTCGGTAGTATAGAATGGTGCTTCTGTTGTGAGCAACACCAGGTCTACAAGATCTTTATACTTTAAAAGATCATTGTATATCTCTGGAACAGGTACGTTGTCTACACTGCAATATGCTTTTGCCACGAACCCGCCTCCGTCTTCGAGAACAATATCAGCTTTCACAAGGCCTTTAGTTAATTTCACGTATTCCTCTAAGTGTTTCTCAACAACTTTTTCCTCGAACAAAACCCTGTTGGTCCACGGAAGTATGCCTTTATCTCCCTTCTTTTTCTCTTCTCTAATAATCTCCCTAGCCCAATCCACTATGACATAAACACTATATCCTCTCTTCTGGAGTTCCTCAGAGAGTCCCTTGACCAGTGTAGTCTTCCCGGTACAAGGGCCTCCTGCTATGAGTACAAGGAGCAATTGTCTAACACCGTCAGCCATGGCGTTTTCGTATTTCCCTTGGGAGTAGTTGAAGAAGTGATATATAATGTTTTTCATTTGTTCTCCATGTGTACAAGTGTCTTGAACATTGGTGTATAGTTGGTGTACTATTGAGTTGTCTTTTATAGTATGGTAAACAAAGTGCTATCATGGTGGAAGAATGGCTGTGTTTAGTAGAGTTATTTTGTCAGTAGTATTAGTAACGCTGGTTGTTGTATCGGTGTTTATTATATTGCTTGGCCAACTAGAGGTAGGCTCGGAGGAGGGAAGTAAGAAGGATACTGGTTGTGTTCTCAAGAGTTTTAGTTCCTATAGCGAGCTTACAAGATTTCTACTTGAAAACACTAGGTACGCTAGTATTTTCTCTCAATTATGGCGGACTCATGAGAACACTATGGTCTACGGAGTACTTCAAGCGGCTACTCCAGCGGAAGCACTAAGTTCAAGAAGTGCTGGAGTCAAGTCCCCGGTTTATTCCCAAACAAATGTTCAGGTACAGGGTGTTGATGAACCTGAGATCGTTAAAACAGATGGCTACTATATATACTTCGCCAAGAAGAACATCGTGTATATTATAAAATCGTACCCGGTAAATGAGACGAAAATAGTGTCAAGTATTAATATAGCGGAGTTCTTGGGTGATCGTATAAAAAGCGGGTATCATGTAGTGGGCTTGTTTGTAGATAATGATAAACTAGTAGTAATAGTTACAGTGTATCAAATCTACATTTCTGCTCCAAGCATTATAATTGATGTAAGGTCTTCTAGTTATATTGAGACACCAACAACGATGCTATTGGTATTCAATATTTCCGATAAGAGTAATCCTAGACAACTATTGGTAAAGGAGGTTGATGGATACTACTTTACTGCTCGTCTTCTCAACAGTACTGTCTACTTGATAACAAGAAAATATATTGGATACTATAGTGAAGACGAGCTAGCGTATGCTATACCAGTATACGATGGGAAATACTTGCCGCCAACAAAAATATACATGCTGCAATCACCGTACAAAGACTACTATAATAGTTATACAATTATACTTGCTGTAAACCTAGAGACCCTTGATGCTGATGTAAAAGCTATCCTTATGCCGAGTAGTAGCTGGGTCTATGTTTCTCTTAACAACGTGTATCTTATAGCCTACAGGAGTTTCCATAATGAAATAAAACGCGAAATAATGGATATGCTGCAAGATATTATGGCAGATAAATTGGGATTGCTACCACCAGTAGACCCTCTGATCATTATCGAAGAGTATAGTAAACTGGATCCTAGCGAGAGACAAGAAATACTCAAGACCATCGAGGAGGAAATCAATGAAATCTATGTGAATAAGAGTATTAGTGGCTCTACAATATACAAGTTTAGGCTAAACAATACACAAGTAGACTTTGTAGCACAAGCAACAATACCCGGTAGTGTGCGAGACCAGTTCTCTATGGATGAATACAATGGATACTTTAGAGTAGCCACAACATCGAGTACAATTAAAAAGATCAAGGTAGACGAGATAACACTTCACTATGGTTATAAGTCCAGCGGTTCAGGAGCATCACTAAAATTACTTTACCCACACATCGTGACCACTACTACTATTAATAACATCTATGTTCTTGACGACAACCTAGAGATTAAAGGTTCCATAGAAGGGCTTGAACCCGGGGAAAGAATATATTCAACGAGATTCATAGGCGACCTTTGTTTCCTAGTGACTTACAGGAGAATAGACCCCTTGTACGCAATAGACCTTAGCAACCCCGAGGATCCTAAGGTACTTGGTTTCCTAAAGACTCTCGGTTTCAGTGAGTATTTGCACCCAATAAACGATAGCTTACTGCTAGGTATAGGATATGAAGCAGATGAGGAAGGGCGTATTCTAGGTCTAAAGGTAAGCCTCTATAACATAAGTGATCCCATGAATATAACCGAGGTCTCAAAACTCGTCTACGAACACGCTTGGTCTCCTGTACTATACGACTATAGGATATTTGTCTACAACCCCTACATGAACTACATTATGTTCCCAGCTACGATAAACCTAATTAATGCGACAAGAATTGTTGGTCAGCAACACCAGACCAGTAAGCTATTATATGCAGAGGGAATACTAGTCATAGAGCTGAACAAGAGCAAACTCCAGGAGAAATGCTTTATAGCACACGGTGACTGGGATCTAGTTAGATCGCTGTACGTAGATAAGTACATAGTGGTTGTAAGCTACAGCAAAATATTATTCATAGACTACGAAACACTGAAGATACTGGCTGAAATAGCATTGCCGTAAAGCAAAAACGTTATTCGCAACCTATTTTTGATTAATTCTAGTCTCGTACTCAATTGCATCTCTCTTTAGAAGCCATGAAACCACTGCTGACAAATATAAAAGATTTGAGAAACACAATACAGCATCATTAATATGCAAAACGATGTTATATCAGGAACTATGTGAAAAACTCCAAGGATGGGCATTAAGAAACGGATATGTGTTAAATATTCCTGCATTTTTAAAATGAAAACATAGAATGGCTTATATACTATTGAATATGTGGCTCACGATTTTGTTGAATATTGTACTATTAGTGCTCTAATGTAGTCGCCAGCGTCCTCGCAGGCATCTGCTGCTTCTTCTAGGTCTGTGTTGAATTCTTGTATCAGTATTGCTAGTGAATATGGTTTTATCTGGTCAGCATAGTCTAGGAGCATTCCTCTTATTGTAACGTTTATTTCGTCGGCTTCTTCCTCGAGGACTTCTATCTCGTCAATTAGTTTCCTCGCCTCATTGTATTTGCCTTCGATAAACATTGTTATTGCTTTGACAACTCTCTTGGATAATTCTTCTACTTTCGATATGAGTTCCTCTAGTTTCTCCCTTATGGGAGCAGGGATCTCTAGGTAAGGCATTATCGTTAATTCACGTGCTGCCTCTTTAACCCAGTCAGCGATTAAATCTACTCTCTTTATGAGGTGGAAGAAATCTTCTTTAAATTCTGGTTCTACTTGTTCTTTCTCCAAATGATCTATTATCTTCCTACGAATCTTGTCGGCATCTTTCTCGCTTCTCATCGAGTCAGCTAGTTTTACGCGTGCCTCACCTGTACGCATTCCGTTAAGCATTGATACAGCGTCTTCGAAGCTAGAGACGGTATCTTGGATTTTCTCCAGATAGGAGAATAAGAGAGGCTTTATCTTATTAATAAAATCAGCGTATTGATTCAATATTCTTCCCCAAGGGTTTTAGTGTAGCAGATTTACCTGCCGTGTAGACATAGCTAAAAAGAGATATTTATTCTTCTAGGCTGTGGATTTGTGTTTAAAACAAGGTACCTATATATAGTTCTTAGCGAATTCTATTACCCAAGGTGATCAAGAAGGTTGAGTAGTACCTTCAACCTTATAGTAACACATGAGCCTGGACCCGATAACTACCGGTACGTCGTTAGCATCTTACGGGAAATAATACCCGATCTCGTACTCGTTGATACTGGTCCAGCAGTACTTTTGTTTAAAGTAAAGGACCCTTATAGTGTTGTCGAAGAACTCTCTAAGAATAAGGATAAACTAAACATGGTCTATAGAGTTATACCTGTTGATAGAGTCACGGAGGCTTATGTTGAGACGGTGGCTGAAGAAGCCTCAAAGCTTGCTGAAGAAAAGATACCCAAAGACAAGACGTATAGGATCTCGCTTAGAGGCAGGCTGTATTGGAAGGAGACAAAGATGCCTGCCCACAGTCTCGACGCGATCAAGGTTATAGCAGAGAAAATAGATAGAACAGTAAGTCTTACACATCCAGACTACGTTGTGTACATAAGAAGTCTTAGGCTATATAGATCACGTAGAGTAGCAGCAATAACAGTGACTACTCCAGATAAAATACTATCGCTAGCCTCGGGCAAACCATGATATTTATATAATTACAACTGGTGCTAAGTTTTCTTAATCTATGAGTAAAGGAAAAGTAAAGTTGACGAAGATCTCTTTTATTTAACTAAGTCAAGTAGTTTGTTTAAAATTATTTCTCCTACTACAACAGGTGTTTCTATCCCTAGTTTTACTAGTACACGTGGATCTACTTCACCTACAAACCCTACTTCCTTTCCCTCAACTATAATTGATGCCGTTCTAGGTTCAAGTAGTCCCTTAATCTTCTTTTTCACAAGTTTATAGTCTATTTTTAGTGTTTCAAATAGAGTCCTTATGACAGCTAGTCCATCGGTTAGTGTAGTCTTCTCATGCGTTATAGCGAATCCTACTCTACGCTCTATTCTCGCCCCGGTATCAGCTGTTGGATCCACTATTGCTACATCTCCTATCTCGAAGAGTCTGAGCTCCTTCTTTCTCCCACTATTGAACACTATGACTTCCAGTAGCCCGGGTGTAAGCCATCTACGTAGACAAGTGTATTTCTCCATTTTCGGGTTCGATACCGTTATCAGTGGCTTGTCGTCTTCGAAAACCTGGTTCTGGATCCATGGATTGCTCATCATGTAGTTGGCTACTTCCGAGAACCCCATTCCAATAAATAGTGTCCTCATTAGTGACGACAAGTACTCTAGAGGATGTCTACGACCTGGATGTGTTGCTGGCGGCAGTTTTGTTGCAGCAGAGCCTATTACATCGTATCCTATAGCCATAGCCACGTCTTCGACAAGATCAATCCACTCCATAACATCTATACGGTATGGTGGTGCTTCAGCAACTACTTTCTCCCCACTAGATTCGACGATCTTGTACCCCATTTTCTTGAGTGCATTAATAATTCTTGGCGCCTCTAGTTCAATACCTATAATAGACGAAGCATCGCTATACTTTAGCTCAACAGTAACACCTTTGCTGCGCGGAGCTCTGATGGCTTCACCTGTAGGCATTATGGTGTCGACGAATATTATTCTTCTAGTCTTGCTTCTCTCGGCTACACTTGTAGCCATTATGGTGACCATGTCAACAACTATCCTTGGGTCAAGACCTGTTGAGTCGATTAGCACTCTCCTTGTATCTGGGGTGACCTTGTTTTCCTCAGCGTTTATTATGGGTGGTAGTGAGAGAATATTGCCCTCGCTATCACGTAGAATAGGGTATTTCTCCCAGTCAGCAATCAAGTGTCCATAGATCCTGCCTTTCTCCGTCTCCTTTAGGATCTCTCTTAAACTCAACAGACGAGTATCATCAAGAGGAACAAACTTCGTCTCATCGGGATCCACGAGTTCATAGTAGACTGGGAGCTTGATCTTATCGAGGTCATATAGTCCAATACTAGCTTTCCTACGATTCCTAGCATAAGTTATATGGAGCTTTTCCTGTAGGTTAAACAACTGCCTTATAGCCTCGTCATCAAGCTCGAGATCCTCCACGATAGCGAAAGCAATATAGGGTCTCTTTGGGACACCTTTGTTAAAACACTTAACGCCATTGTCTTCGAAAACAAAATCACCAAGGCCAATACCAAGCAGTAACCTCAAAGCCCTGCCGAGTCCTTCAGCACTAAACAAGTCCGGGCGGTCATGAGGGGCTTCATAAGATACTTTCTCAGAGTCAAGTTCTTCTATTTCACATTTAACACGTGGTAGTAGATCAATTATCTCGTCGTCACTAAGCTTTCGACCAACAAGTCTATCAAGATCCCATCTAGCAACCTCGATTACAGGCATACCCTAATGCACCCAGATTCGGTCTAAAGAAATGGAAGTATGGGTAAACCTAAAATATATTTTGCATGAACTTATATTAATTAGTCATTGAAGACAATAATCAGCTAGTTTATTCACGTCTTTAAAGTAGGCTTTTTGATTCTAGGTGGTATAAGCATTGTCGCAAAACAACATCATAAATAAGGTGGCAGAGATCATTATTAGGTCAAAATACTGTATAGCCTTTACTGGTGCAGGGATCTCTGCTGAAAGCGGTATACCTACTTTCCGTGGCCGTGATGGATTGTGGAAGAAGTATAGGCCAGAGGATCTCGCTACACCCGAGGCTTTCGCAAGAAACCCTGTTCTGGTATGGGAGTGGTATAAGTGGAGAATGGAGATAGTGTTCAAGGCGAAGCCTAACAGAGCCCATATCGCTCTCGCTGAGCTTGAGAAAATGGGTTTACTCAAATGTGTTATCACACAAAACGTTGATGGCCTCCATAGGGAGGCTGGTTCCAGGTGTATCGTAGAGCTTCATGGTAGTATAAGGAGGGTTAAGTGTATCGAATGTGATTATAAGAGTGTTGTTGATAAGCCACCAGAGGAGATCCCGCCTAAGTGTCCTATGTGCGGTGGGCTATTGCGCCCAGATGTTGTCTGGTTTGGAGAGCCTTTGCCAGAGGATGAGTGGAGGAAAGCTGTCGAGCATGCATCAAGAGCTGATACCGTACTAGTCATCGGTACTAGTGGTGTTGTCTATCCAGCAGCTTACATACCATATCTAGTTAAGGAGAACAATGGTATTGTAGTAGAGGTCAATATAGATGATACCCCTATAACTAGGATTGCCGATTATGTGTTGAGAGGAAAAGCAGGTGAAGTACTTTGGAGTATACTCGAGGCAGTTAAGGCTCTTTACAGAAAATAGCATTACATCCATTATATGGTATGGGTTTGCAGGAACACCATTATTATTAAGAGCTAATGGTGTATAGTATTCAAAGACTATGGTAAGATATATTTACAGGCAAAAAGCCCAGCTATATTCTGTATAAGGAGGAGCAGGAATGTCAGGTAGTAATACATCGGTTAATGAACTAGAGAAAATACTTGAGTACGAAATAGAGTGTCCTATGTGCAGGACCCAGATGAAAGTAGAAGAATACCTGTATAACATGCCTATGGTGGGGAAAGTCCTGATAGCCAGTGGGAGATGCAGAGAGTGTGGATACAGATTCAATGATGTACGTTTAGCAGAGCCACGTGGTCCCAGAAGAATAATCTATAGGGTTGAGCAGCCAGGTGATGAAAACGCTCTCGTGATAAGGGCTTCTACAGCATCAATAAGAATACCCGAGCTAGGAATAGAAATCACGCCTGGCCCAGCGTCCACAGGCTATATAACGACTGTTGAAGGAATACTAATGGATGTTCTCGAGAAAGTAGAATTCCTGTGTTCCACAGGTGAGGCATCTAAGGAGAAATGTGAAGAAGTCAAGAAAGCTATAAGAGAAGCCATGGACGCGAGAAAGAAGTTTACACTCATAATAGAAGATCCCGAAGGTGTTTCAGCAATATTATCAGACAAAGCTGTTATAGAGGCCTACACACAAGAAGAAGCAGCGGGTGATGAGTGAGACGAGGAGAAAATACACCTTCGGACCTGTTCCGTCGAGAAGACTAGGGCTATCACTGGGAGTCAATAACATTCCATTTAAGCACTGTAGTTATTCGTGCATATACTGCCAAGCTGGTGAAACAATTAATTTAATCATAGATCGAAGAGAATTCTATGATCCCTATGAGATCTCCTCAGAAGTAATAAATGTTGTAGATAAACTTGAGAAAAAACCCGATTATATAACGTTTGTTCCAGATGGAGAACCAACACTTGATATAAATCTTGGTAAGGAGGCCGAGCTTATTAAGGAATCAATAAATATTCCATTAGCAATACTGACGAATTCATCGCTATTGTATAGAGATGATGTACGAAGGGATCTCATGATTTTTGATTTGGTATCACTGAAAATCGATACTGTTTACGAGCAAACTTTCAAAAAGATAAATAGACCACATAAAGAATTATCTCTAAAAAGAATTCTTGAAGGCATAGTGATTTTCTCTGACGAATACAAGGGTACGATCATTACTGAGACAATGCTTGTTGCAGACGTTAATACTCATGTAAAAGAGTACTTGGGTATTGCTGAGTTCCTAAAGAAAATCAAGGTAAGCAGAGCATACATAATGATCCCAACGAGACCCCCTGCTTTAAAATGGGTTAAACCGCCAGCAGACAACGAAGTAATTACTGCTTATGATGTTTTTGTTGAAAAACTTGGTAGAGACAAAGTATACTTGACTACATCTTATGAGGGAACAGGTTTTGTTGTATCTTCAAGAGACTTCATTAATGAAATAATGAACATTATATCTGTTCATCCGCTTAGACTTGACTATTTCGAAGAACTGGCTCGACAGAAAAGAATTGACCCTAAGAAAATACTCGACATGGTTTTGAAGCAGGGTTTAGTTGAACTAGTTGAGTATGGTGAACACAAGTTCCTGGTAAAGAAGAGATAGAGGCCTTGAGTCTATGGTTTTTATAGTGTCTTAAACAATATTTAGCTAGGCTAGGCTCATTGCTAATTCATAAGTTTTTCTAAGGAAATCATTTAGGTTCTCTTTATCAAGTCTTGCAGCTACATATAGTCTCTTTAATTTAGGGACAACTGCAACATGGTTTATCATGTGTGGGTTTTTGAGCGAGGATATGTAGTCCACGAGTTTTTGAGCCATACTCTTTTGAGTATAGATTAAGTAGTAATCTTTCCCATTAATCTTTGTTTTTTCAACCTTCATTTTCTCAATATTCTTTATAGCCCTCTTTACTCCTAGTCTATAGTATCCTTTCTTAACTACGTGGGCTTCAACAATCATTTCTCTATTATAGTTAAATATTAGATAGACTTTGTCGTGTCTCGATGTTAGTCTTGCTATAGGCATGTAGAGTAGACTTTGTCTAGGCAGCAACAGGACTGTTGCATGTATTGTGGATAGTGTTTTCCGGTATATTTTATAGAAAGCTGTGTAGCCGACGTAGATTCCTATGATGGTGTAATTCTTGTCTTTGGGGTCGAATATTTTCTCCATTGCTCTTATGCTATGCTCGAGGATCTTTAGGTTTATTCTTCTACCCTTATAGAATTGGAGGACAGAAACAGCGGCTAGAATAAATGTGAGTACTAGTAGGAAATAGATCACTAGGTAGTCCATTACTCTACACCATGGTGGTACTTAGCTCATTACTTAGTCTATGTTCTTGATGTAGATGAGCAGTTTTTCTAAGTCTTTTAATCCGCGTGGTTCTTTAGGCTGATATGGTATCTTGACTATAGTAGTATCCTTAAATATTTTCTCAGCTTCTTTAATGGCTTTCTCTTCTTGTTCGAGCCTGGGTTTGAGTTCATCGGGTAATTCTTTGATTGCCAGTACCTTATTTATAGCTATGTATTTTGTATTGATTTTTATTCTTTTCAGGAAATCATAGGCTCTCTTGGCTTCAAGTATTGTTAGTGTTTCAGGGTTTACGATCATCACTATATTTGTTGTACTTGGGTCTGTGAGTATATTGTTTATGAACTCATATTCTTTCTTAAGGCCTACTAGTTCTTGGTATATAGGGTCTTCAGATACTTCAACAGGTATTTTCATTTTCTTGCCAGCTATAGTTATTTCCTGTTGTTCACCAATTGTTTTCGCTATTATTTTCCTCTTTTCCAGGATAGCAAGTCTTAACTCGATTAGTTTATCGATCCAAATAATTGATATTGTTGGCAACGCCATTATCCTGAGAGTTAGACCTGTAGGTGGGGTATCGAAGACAATTACATCGAATTTCTTCTCCATACCATATTCTTTTATTATCTCGATTATTTTCTCGAGAGCAGCTTGTTCTTCTATTCCAGGCGAGTGGCTTAGTACATCAATGTACTTTTCTAGATTGAATATACGTAGGTAGCCATAGATGTCCTTGATTTTCTCGGTAAGAGTTTTCAAGTGTTTTTCAACCATTTTATCGTAGTTGACCTCTATTGCTACAAGATTACGTGTGATCTTAGTTGGTTTGTCGCCAAGCTCAACACCAAGAACGTCGCCAAGATTATGAGCTGGGTCAAGGCTCACGATGAGAGTCTTCTTGTTTTCACTAGCATTCTTCAGGGCGTAGGCTGAGGCTATTGTTGTTTTTCCCACACCACCTTTTCCCATGAACAACCTTATTTTGAAATCATGTTTCAAGCATAGATCACCAGAGTACATTATCTAATCTAATTTTATTCTATATCAAATAATCCAGCCATCTCGCCTAACATATCATCAAGTCTTTCACTTATTCTTGTCATTACAAGTAGTTCCCGGCCCATATAGGGGAGTATTCTTAGGGATATGAATGTAGGTGGGCTCGGGAGGCCTATGAATGAGCCTATTGTAATTAAGGCGAATATGTTCTCCAATTCCCTAAGTTCTACTTCTATGTATTCAACTGCTTTGCCCTTGAATATCCCTGTTATTATATCTATTATGCCACGTTTTTTCTTACTCAAAACACGCCCCCACTTAACTTCTGTTTAAAACAGTAATTTATGAAACTATGTAGTAAAGAAAGGTTTTCCCGGGTATTCTTTAAGGAAATATGGTTTGTACTGAAGGAAAAAAGGATGGTGTTTATATTCGTTGAAGCCCCCTCCTCTTTATTTTCTCATTCTTCTTATCCATAGAGCGAATATTAGTAGGTTGAGTATTATGCCGATAGCTGTTATTACGCCTACAATTATTCCTGCTAACTCGCCGGCTAGCATCTTTGGATATACTACGACGTACTCGAACCATAGGAGGGCTATTGTTACTGTTATCCACATGAATATTGCTGGTGCTACTACAAGTGCTTTACCGAGACTGCTTGCTTTCTGTACTTTTGCTACCCAGACGGCTACAGTCATTAGTGCAAGGCTGCTGAGTAGCTGGTTCATGCCGGCGAATGCTGGCCATAGTAATAGGAATTGCTTGGATGCAGCTAGCCACATTCCTATTAGTGCTAGTATTGCTGATGCAACCCATTTGTTTGCAATGACTTTGTATAGTCCTGGAGCAGACTTCTTTAATGGGGACATTAACTCTTGCCAAGCATACCTGCCTAGTCTAGTGGCGGTGTCGAGGCTCGTTAGAGCGAATCCTGTGATCCATAGTGTGCCGAATATGGTCATTGCTGTAAGGCTTAGTCCGAATGCCTTGTTTGTAGCATAGGCATAGCTCTTCGGTATTATTGTCCACTTGAGTTTTCCGGCAAGTTTAGCATAATACTTGCCGAAAGCGGATGGTGTGTCCGCGAATTTACTCATGAGTGTTTGTGCATAATCTTTTGTTATGTTGTCTGCAGTGACAGGCTTCATACCTAGGTCTGAGGCTATGGAGTTGACTATGTTTGTAACAGCTGTATTGCCTCCGCTTACGGCAGCATAGATGGTGTCTGCGAAAGCTAGTACTCCGAAGGCGGCAATAGTGGCTATAACCATTGTTGATAGGAAGCCTTCTGTCTCCATGCCAGCGTAAGCTACTGTTAATCCGTGGAGCTCGTTGGCTAGCTGTTTACTTGATGTACCTGATCCTACTAGGCTATGGAATCCTGATAAAGCACCACATGCTATGATTAATGGTACTGCTGGCCAGAATGGTGATGGCATTCCTCCGACAATATTTGCTGTGAATGTTGTGTAGCCTGGGAATACTAGATTCCCTGCACCACCCTGTAGGAATAACCAGATCATTGCACCGCCGCCTATTGCTAGGCTAGCCCATAGGATATAGGCGTTCATGTAGTCTCTGGGCTGTAGTAGCACCCATACTGGTATTGATGCTGCTACTATGATGTAGATCAATAGTATATATATCCAGGTGTTGAAGTCCTTGAAGTACTGTAGGAACCATATGTTATCGAACCAGTTGCCTTCTTGTGCCATGATTCCTATGAATACTGCTATTATGATGAAAATCCATGCAATAGGTGTGCCTCCTTTTACTCCTAGAGATGTCTTATACATTAGGTACCCTGTTATCACTGCGAAGAATAATAGTAGCAACGCCGATAGTCCTGCGCCAGGTATTCCAGAGAACAGTGTTGATATGACGAAGCCAAAAGCGGCTACGACTAGTAGTAGTGAGAACCATATGTATGAGTTGAATATGTACATCGTCTTTCTTCCCATTAGCTCGCCGGCAACCCAGCCAATGGACTTACCGTCATACCTCACGCTAGCCATTAGAGCCAGGTAGTCGTGGACTACGCCGACAAAGACGTTGCCAAACCAAACCCATAGGATTGCTGGAAGCCAGCCCCAACCTAGTGCGATAGCAGGTCCTACTATGGGTCCTGCTCCAGCGATGGATGCGAAGTGGTGTCCGTATAGTACGTATTTATTGGCAGGGACATAGTCTACTCCGTCATAAAGTCTCTGTGCTGGTGTTGGTTTGTTTGGGTCGGCTTTGACGACCTTGTTTTGTAGATAACGTCCGTGTGTAAAGTAGAATATTGCGTAGAGTACTAGTGCTATTATAATTAATAACCCGCCGTGAACAGGATCCATTGTTCCAGCCTCCCAGAACCAGGTACTTGTATTTACAATTTAACACGCACTTAAATGTAAACTTTTCTGTAAAACGCTATAATAGATACTTATACATTTTATGCATTATTAGTAATATATTGTGTTAAACTACTTTAGTGGAAGTATTTTGATTAACTTTAATAAATTATTTTAAAGAATTAATTTATCGAACAATTATGTATATGCTTTAATTACGGTGATTATGATTATTCTCTAGAGTAGACAATATCTTAAAGACGTGGTTGACATGTCCAGTGAAGCTCTTATACTGCTCGACATAACATTGGTGATTATCTGTGCTAAAGTTCTTGAAGAATTGTTTGCAAAAATTAAACAGCCACCTCTTCTCGGCGATCTTCTGGCTGGGATTCTTCTCGGCCCAACGATTCTAGGCATAATAAGAATTACAGATAACATAGAATCTATTGCCTGGCTCGGAATAGTACTGCTCATATTCCTTGCGGGACTAGAGTCTAGTATCGAGGATCTAAAAAAGTACGGTAAAAGCGCTGGTATCGTTGCTGTTGGAGGTGTTGTCGCGACTTTTTCTCTAGCTCTTCTGGTGTCTCTGTATCTCGGCTATAGTATCGAGACATCGTTGTTCATAGCAGTTATACTTGCACCGACGAGTGTAAGCGTCACGGTTGCGACGTTAATGGAGATCAACGCGATCAGGACGCCTGTTGGGGAAACTATTCTTGGTGCAGCTGTAGCCGACGACGTATATGCTATGGTGTTATTCAGTATAGTCTATAGTATGCTTGCAGAAGAGGAGGGTAACCCTACTTACAAGGTAGTAACGGGTATAATCTTACTACTGGTAATAGCTTTCGTGATATCGAAGTTCTCTAAGAAGATAATCGGGTTCTTTATGAAAAGCAGTCTTCATGATGCCCAGTTCACGTACCCTATAATAGTAGGGCTTATTGTAGCGACAATAACTGCTTTCTACGGCTTATCTCCTATTATAGGAGCATACTTCGCGGGGCTGTCACTAAGTATTGCGCTCCCTATGACTAGTAGGGCTAGACAGTACTATCCATTGCTCGTGGATTTCATAAGCCCGTTCTTCTTCGTTTACGCTGGTATACTGCTTGACCCATGGAGTATTCTCGGGAACATAGAGTTGTCGAAAGCATTGACTACAGCCTTCTTGATAGTAGTAGCTGGTGTTGTAGGGAAGGTTGTTGGATGTGGTGTAGCTGCTTGGCTCCAGGGATTCGATAAAAGATCGTCTCTAGCAATAGGTGTAGGAATGATGCCTAGAGCTGGAGTAGATCTTGTGATAGCAGTCACAGGCTTAAGCCTTGGGGTATTAACCATGGATCTATACTTCAGTGCTCTCCTCTTAATATATGTAACAAGTATTACGACACCGTTTCTATTAAAGAAACTAGTTGCCGAGCATTAAGAAAATACTCATATAGTCTTCTATAATAGATCTTTAATCAGCTACATAAATTAGTTTAGACGAAAATCTAACAAATACGCATCAACGGTTAAAACAACTAATTCAGGTAACAAACGTTTTATACTCTAAGAAATATTTAATATACAGGTGGAGAGATATGGCGTTCATAGAAATACCTAAGATACCAACCATAAACGACATTGACTTGAAGGAAAAGAAAGTGTTTCTGAGAATAGACATCAACAGCCCAATAGATCCTGATACAGGTGATATAATAGACGACAGGAGAATACGTGTACACGCTAAAACAGTAAGAGTTCTCGCGGAAAAATACAATGCAGCTGTTGTTGCTGCATCACACCAGGGTAGACCTGGTGAACAAGATTTCGTCTCATTGGAGAAACATGCTGAGTTGTTAAGTAAGTACAGTGGGCTTGAGGTAAAGTTCATAGATGATGTTATAGGTCCTGCGGCTAGAGAAGCTATAAGAAAACTTGAGCCAGGGCAAGTACTTCTTCTCGACAACCTTAGGTTTGTTAGCGAGGAACTTATTGAGGCTGTTCCAGAGAAGCATATGAACTCCTATATTGTCAGGAGGCTAGCCCCTCTAGTTGATGCTTATGTTAATGACGCTTTTGCTGCAGCACATAGAAGCCAGCCAAGCATAGTAGGATTCCCAATGATACTACCATCTGCAGCCGGTCCAGTGTTTGAGAAAGAAATACTTGCTTTACAGAAAGCTTTCGGATCACTCGTCTCACCCAGAATCTTCGTGTTGGGCGGAGGCAAGGTACACGATATACTAAGGGTTATAGAGCATCTTGTTAGGAACAAGGCTGCTGACAGGATTTTGACTGCTGGCTTCGTGGCACAGTTATTCCTTGTAGCCAAGGGGCTTGATATAGGTAGGGAAAACCTTCGTGTCCTAGAGGAAAAAGGTATTCTGTCATTGTTGCCGAGAGCGAGGAGACTATTGTATCTTGGAGCGCCGATAGAAACTCCTGTCGATTACATCACGTTTGATGGAAAGGAGGTTAGAGAAGAGTACTTGGGTAGGATAAAGGGTAAGATCATGGATATAGGTCCTAATACAATAAACATGTATAGAGACTTGATGAGGGAAGCAAAAGTAATTGTGATGAGGGGTCCCGCGGGCGTTATTGAGGACGAGAGATTCCGTAATGGTACACAGGAACTAGTTAAAGCAGCACTCAATAGCCAGGCATTTGTAATACTGGGTGGCGGACACTTAGCATCACTGGTGGGCGACCAGGAGATAGATGAGAGTAAGTGTCATGTATCAACAGGTGGTAATGCATTACTCTTATTCCTTGCTGGAGAAAAACTGCCGGCAATAGAAGCTCTCGCGATGTCGGCTAAAATGCATGTATGGTGAAGAATTTTTGTCGCGAATAAGAGTTGGAGTAAACGGTTATGGTACTATAGGTAAGCGTGTCGCCGAAGCAGTAGCGAAACAACCTGACATGGAGCTTGTTGGTGTGGTAAAAGTTACCCCGGATTACGGGTACTATGCTGCTCTTGCAAACGGTTTCAAGGTGTATACTATTAGTGAGAAAATAGAGTTGTTTAAGAACCAGGGACTTGAAGTAGCTGGGACTATAGAGGACTTGCTCGAGCAAATCGACGTTATTGTAGACGCTACTCCAGGAGGCTATGGTGAGAAATACAAGTCTCTCTACAGGAAGTATGGTGTGAAAATGGTTTTCCAGGGCGGTGAAAAACCCAGTGTTGCCGACGTAAGCTTTAATGCATTATGTAACTATGATGAAGCTGTTGGTAAGGAGTCAGTTCGGGTTGTCAGCTGTAATACAACTGGTTTACTAAGAATAATATGTAGTTTAAATAATGTGTTTGGAGTAGAGAAAGTTAGGGCAGTGATCATTAGGAGAGCATCTGACCCGAAGGAGATCAAGAGAGGGCCCGTCAATGCTATTGTCCCTGATCCAGTCAAACTGCCTAGTCACCATGGTCTTGACGTAAAAACAATACTGCCTTGGCTTGACATCATTACTTCAGCAGTTATAGTGCCTACAACGTTGATGCATGTACATATAGTAAATATTGTGTTAAAGAATGAGGCAAGCATAGGTAAGATTATAGAAGTGCTCGATGAAACGCCTAGGATTGTCCTCGTTGATAGCATGAAGACTGGTATCAAGAGTACAGCCGAGATTATAGAGTATGCTAGAGATCTTGGTAGAAAACGGTATGACGTGCCAGAGCTTGTTGTATGGAGGGATTCCATACATGTTAATGGCAGGGAGTTATTGTTGATACAAGCAGTGCACCAGGAGGCCATAGTGGTTCCAGAAAACATTGATGCGATCAGAGCCTTAACGGGGCTAGCTAGTGATCCATGGGAATCTATTAAATTAACGGATGATACATTAGGTATTGGTAGGAGGTGGTTTTAGACTATGAGCTATAAACCTGAACCAACGTATGAGATAAGCTTCTTGTTTAGGAGAATACTTGTACCGATCGATGGTAGTGAGAATAGTTACCGGGCACTTGATTTCGCAGCGGATATAGCGAGACGCTATGGATCAAAGCTAGTAGTGTACCATGTAGTAGTCAAGGGGCTTAGAGAAGAGAAAGACCCCATAGAGGTAGCGAAGAAGCGACTAGAGAAATATGGGTTGATGGTTGAGTACAAGACTATTGAAATAGACCCTGCTGAATCAAGTGTTGCTAAAGCCATTATTGATGAACTGAACACTGGAAACTATGACATGGTTGTTATGGGTGCACGTGGTAGATCTTTGTCTGCAGAGATAAATCTTGGAAGTACTGCTTTAGCTGTATCGATACATTCCCCGGTAACCGTTGTCATAGTAAGGTAGATAACAATTTATATATGAAGTTAATGTATTTGGAGGAAAAAGATTATTAGAAAAGATTTCACTTCAGACCAAGAATTTCATACATCTTTTTGTAGAACCTGTCCCACCACTCACGGGCAGCCTTTACTTTGTCTTCTTCAAACTTCTTTGCCCACTCTTCGTTGCCGAATTCCTTGGCTCCAAGTGCCATGTAGTCAATTATCTTCTTGCTATCCCAGAATACAGGGTTAGCAGCTGCCTTGTCCTGGTACTCGATTATCTTCTTGTAGACCTCTTTTGCTTTAGCCACGGGGTCTACTCCATAGTATGTCTTGGCTAGTTCTGGGAGGTATTTCTCGGCCCATCCACGGTGGAATCTACAGAGACCCATGTTGTCGATGAATAGCTCCTTGATTGCCCTGTCAACTGCTTTTGCTGCATACTCTTCTGGTTCAACGAATACGCTCTTGTATAGAGTCCAGTACCTGCCTAGAACAGCTAGTGGTGCAACCATACCTGGTGTCCAGTAGAAGTTTGGTGTAATGTGTCCTTCCTCGCCGAATAGAGCATAGACTGCTAGGTCCTCGAACTTCAAGCCAACGGTCTTGACTCTATCCTCGTAGAGTATATCGAGGATCTTAGCGGCACTCCTAAGTCCTTTTTCTCCTATGAGTCTTAGTAGTGGCTGGCGACCCCATGCCAGGTCGTGTAGTATTTTCACTGCCAGCTCGATGTTCTTCTTGCTGCACTCAAGCGTATATGTCTCTGGGTTGAAGCATGGCTTGTCTCTAAGCCCTACTTCATCTGGTCTAAGTAGTCCCTTTTCTAATGCATCGAATATCCAGGCAACAACGTTGCTTACCTCGATAGCGTCGAATCCAAGGGAATCTATTGCTTCCACGCCTTTCTCGATCTCGTTGATGTCGAAGACACCTATTATCGGGCCTTGTCCCTCGTAGGGCTCATAGTCTGTCTTGTACTTGCCTTTTCTTACTTTCTTACAAGCGATAGGACATGGTTCTCCACAGGTCTTCCACTCACGTGTCTCAATAGCTTGTTTGTTGAAAGGCTCCCACATGTACTTCATTATTATCTCGTGGAATTTCTGTCTCAGCTCAATGGGCATATAGATCATGTTCCAGTTGAACATAGGTGTTAGTGTCTTGAGGTGCGGGTAGTTGCCGCCGAAAGTACCTCCTGTCTTGAGCTTCTCGTCGTACCTATACTTTGTACCGGCTTTAATCACGACAAACGGGTATGTTTCGCCAGCTAGTTTCCTAAAGATATCATTGATCTTTCTTGTATCAAGTAGGTCTTGCGGCCTCTTCTCTCCAACATTATATTTACCGCCGTAGACAATAGCTGCTACGTGGTGAGCACGATAAAGTACGCTACCAGGCCCGCCTCGTGCAGCATACTCCTCGCTACCACGGTCCATGACTCCCTTGTTGAGCGTTATTGACACGAGTGCTCCGAGACTAGTATATTTTGCAGCTGGCCCCGTTAGGATTGATCTACCATTATACTCCTTGTAGAAATCAAGGAATCTCTCTGAAAGCCATTTCTGGAGAGCATAGACACCTTTCTCGTCTCCGAAACCACTCCATATATTCTCGAGCAACCCTTCATCTACTTCATGGAACTCTACTTTAGGCTCGCCGTTACCCTCGTCATATACTTTGAGTATTAATGGAGTCTCGCTATAACCTACAATAACCATTGCATCAGCATTAACGTTGAACTGATATGCCGCACCACCCATTGAAGCAACGTGGAGCCCACGTGTCAACGGGCTTCTGAATACTACTGTAAACCTGTGGACTCCATAGAGTTTTGTACCAGCGAAAACACCTCTACCTATGACTACAACGTTATCTGGACTGTATACTGGCTTCTTATAGGTCTCATATTTCTCTAGATGAAGCTTAACGCCAAGCTCTATTGGTCCGCCAACTTCCTCTATAGGGTACTCTTCAACCCAGTAATCTCTCTTACCTACATCAATAAATAGAACCCTATACACGGCGGGCAATATTATTCACCAACCATATACACGTATCTACCATGTGTTTACATCAAAAGAATATTTAAATCATACGCAGCCGCTTAATTAACCGATGCAATAGCTCTAGGGGAAGAACTATTGCTGTGTAGAAGCATATTTAAACAACTATTTAAAAATAATTGTTATTCAGCGGCTACAAGAAGACAGTCATTATGGTTATATACAGTACCCATTTCTAATTGTTAAAACAGGAATCAAGGATAGTAGCACTTAATTATATGATCCACTAATAGAACTTGTATCGGTGCAAAAGTTATGAGTAATAGCGTTTTTAAATGCCTTAGATGTAGAGAATGTTGTTTCTTTAGCAACATCGATGATTGCCCTGTTGTTTATCCTTGGGAGAAACGTGTCCTAGAAAAACTAGCTTTAACACACGCTGGTGGCGCAAAGCTTTCGTTTAAACCATACCTGTCCTTCTCAAGCAAGGATAAACTAGTTGTTGTCCTGTACAAATGGATTATAGAAGGCTATTGTCCATTTTATGATAGAGATAATAGAGCATGTAGAATCTATGAGGATAGACCTTTCTCCTGTAAGATGTATCCATTGATACTAGGGTTGAAAGACAATACCCTCAGGTTATCAACGACATGCAAGTGGGTACAAGAGAACATGAAGGAGCCAGCACAGCCCATAGACCCAAGTAAGGTGTTTCCGTACGAATATGATGTTGCGGTAAAGAATTTCGTTAGACTAAAGTACATAACGCAGATAATGAGCTCTATGGGCTTAAACGAGGTTATAGGAGAAGAAACCGGGGACAAACAGGTCATAGATGTAGATGAATACATCACAATAGAAGTAAACGATTAGATGAAGAATTTCCTTAAGTCTCTATAATTGAGGTGCCTTAATATTGTCCCCAAGCTAGCTTAATATTTTAGTGAAGCTAGTATGGATTGGAAGAAAATCATTAAGGACATTAGGGTTAGGAGTGTCTCCGAGGAAGCCATTAGTCTTGCCAGGAAGTATGGGTATCGTGTCTACATGGTTGAACGCTACATTAGGCTTCTCGGACTAGAGGATGCCAAGAGACTTCTCGACGCCTTCGAGAAGCCGTTAAAACCTGTTATCCGGTGTAACGACCTTAGGATCGATTGCGATAAACTTGCTTCCCTCCTTGAGGATCTTGGGTTTAGACTAGAGTATATTCCATGGAGTATCCATGGGTACCGTGTTGTAGAGGAGCCCCCGAGACCTAGTATTGGTGCTACCCACGAGTATCTCAAGGGATACTACTACGTCCACCGGGATGCTGCCCCTCTCGCCGTGGCATTGATTCTCGAGCCCTCTCCTGAAGACAAAGTTCTTGATGGTTGTGCTGCACCAGGCGGAAAGGCGACTCATCTTGCCCAACTCATGAAGGGGAGGGGGCTTGTTGTAGCCAATGATATCGCTTTATATAGGCTCCGTGCCCTCGTGGGCCATGTGCTCAGGATGGGGTTGTGGAATATTGTTGTGACATGGAGTGATCTGAGGAAAATGCCTAGAATGACGAGGAGAAGGTATAATAAGATATTACTTGATGTGCCATGTAGTGCTGAAGGAGCGATAATGTTTGATAAAACACGTAAGAAGAAGACAACACAACTAGACCTAGCACGTATTGTTGCCCGCGAAATAGAACTACTCAACGCAGGTCTTGACCTGCTCGAAGACAATGGCATATTACTCTATGTGACATGCAGTATAGCACCAGAGGAAAACGAGTACGTTATAACAAGAATTCTAGAGATGAGAGATGATGTAGACGTAGTTGAGCCTCCAAGAAAACTATTCAACTGGAGCCCTGGGGTAACAAGATTCCATAAACTATTATTCGACAATAGGGTAGAGAAATGCATACGCATATGGCCCCATATCCACAACATGATGGGAATGTTCATGTGCATGCTATCAAAAACAAGGGCATAAACCGTGTTGGTAAAGGTCTTGTATAGGGTTTCTGGAAAGCTCTTTCCTTCACCATAGAACTTACGTTATTTCGTGAGTGGAGTTGTTAAGGGATGTGTATAGAGATGCCCGAAGCAATCATATATACGTTGATAACCCAACTGAAGCTATTTCCGATACTGGATCTCCTTGGATTAGTGATCTGTAGCTGTTGTGTATAAGAGCTAAGTATTGATGTTTATGTAAAAATTATATTTTAGATTTACTTATGAATATGAGTATTTTACGTGATATCTCTTATCATAGGGTTTACTTGTACGTAGTATCCATTGGAATACGCATCAATATATGCTTCCCCATTCTGTGCATTGGCATGAGCTATCGTTTTTATTATAAGGTAGTATGTTCCGGCTTCAAGTGTTATATTCTTGGTGAATAAGTATTCTTTAATTGAGAAAGTTAGTGGTGTTGGTATGTTTGGTGGTTGTGGAGGTTGTTCTTCTGAGAGCAATGTTATTGTCCATGAGTAGATTGTGTTACCATATTCGTCAACAATAAGTATCTTTTCTTCGAGGTAGACGGAGCCTTGTGGAGACCGGTTGTTCGAGCTGGTGAATCCATAGTCGTAGCTATATTGTATTGGTATTATTAATTGGTATTCTCCCGAGACATTGACTAAGATCTTGTATTTAAGCCATGAAGATGATGTAGAACTATATGGTGCTATAGCAACTGCTTTAGCCTTCATAATACCATTTTCTAAATCCTCATAATGAATACCGCTTCCTCCAAAAGACAATGGAGTTATATGGGCTGTATCATCAACTACAACTCTATACACCACGATCAACGGCAAATAGTCATCGTGAACAAGCAAAGGCAAAGTAAGCTTGTCAATCCTAACCAAAGCAGTAAAATCTGTATCTACAGATCTTACGCCGAATAATCTAAATACTGCCATGCTACCATAAGCAGTAAATTCAGCGTAACTAAATTGAGCAACAGCTGAAAGCCATATAGGTATCTCTGCTTCACTAACTATTCCGGCAAGTATACCGTTTAATAGTAGGATAGCAAGGTTTAACCATATACTCTCTCCTACACCCATATAGCTTGATAATCTAGTATTTGATGATACTGTAGATAAAATGGTGAAGTGAAGTATATCGTCTTCTGAAATCCTTGGATAGCCTTCTGTTACTCTAGAATAGAAAACAGTTCTGTATTCCCCTGACCAAGTAATATTGTATAGAAGCTCTTTATCTATGGACGAGCTTGTTAAAACCTTGATATTACTTAGGTCACTATATAGTTTATTGATGAGTGGTATGAACGTGAAGAAGGGGGTTAATTTCCAGTACTCTTTACCATTAATATTAACTATACTGATCGTGTAATTAACGAATATACCGTCTCCTTCAATACGGTATAGTGTCGGGACGGCTATTGCTCTAAAGCAGTCTGTATCGCGGGGTGTAATTGATGTGGTTTTGTTTGCTATTTTTGTTGTCTGGAAAGCATTTTGTACAAGAATGATGCCGTTGAAAGCTACACCACTGATTTTGATAGCATCTTTTCCTTCAATAGCATCTATTGTAAATGCTACAGGTTTCTTGGAAATGTAAGTGACGTTCGCCGCTATGTAAGGCATGTCGATAAGTACTTCTTTAGATTCTATTACACTCTTCCATCTGAATTGTGGTGGGCTTACATGGTAGAAAATGTTTATTGCTAGCTGGTGTATGTACTCGTCCAGTGTCCATAGCCCCGGGTGTAGGTTTATTGTAGCAAACCATGTAACGTAATCCTTTGAGAATATTTGTTTCTCGAAATAGTATGTAGTGGATAGTCTGAAAGCGAATGTTGTCCATAGCCTGTCTATCATGTAGGGTGCAGGCGCGTTTTTGACGTGGACGTACCATGTGTTTGGCGTATTGTTTAGGTTTTTCGCAAGTATTTGTGCCCTAGGATCACTGGATGTATTGGTGAAACTGCAGTAGCCTATTGTATACGAGCTACAGTATTTGGCTTGGAGTAAATTCACCGCCTTATTGTTTCCACTTTCTCTGATACTCACGGTGATGTTTGGTTTAGAGAACTCTGGTAAAGTCAATTTTGTTGCAGTGCTTGCCTCACTGGTTGTATTCTTTGAGTGATGCCTAAGTTTAAACAGGTACACTTTATTCACTACAACTACTTTATTTGCAAATGCTTCAAAGGGATCTCTTGCTGCAGCGTAGAAGGCTTCTCTGTATTTTAGTCCCTTGGATAAATAGTATTCCATTGGCGAGTACCTGTATGATCCAATGTAGTTGTTTCCATGATCGTCTACTAGTATGAAGAACATAGACAATGTTGGTAATGGTCTTTCACCTACTTTCTCTAGTATTTTCGCTTTCTTCAAGTAGAAGTCACGCCACTTCATCAGTGGTTCTGTTAGATCTAGCGTTATGACTTTGTTCGTCTTGTTTAAATGGAATACGTATGTGTAGAGCCTTATGGGAGTATTCATATATACACTAACAGTGCCCGCGAGATCACTGTTTTCAGCAGTCTTCAGCACGTTTTCACTAATATATATGGTGACTCTGTATTCACGCGCTTCAATCTTCAGTATACCTGTCTCTACAAGCGAGAACAGAATAAAACCTATGATTACTATCGTAAGTACTGGAACAGAGTACTTCCTCTTAATCCTCATAATAATTACCCAAGATTAAAGTATCTAAAGAATAGATAGTAAGAGATACTTTTTCTATCTACCGATCTATTTTGAAACAGGGTATATGTAGGTGGGATTACTGGGAATCTCTATTACTTTATGAATTTATGTTTGTGGTGCTATGAGTACTTTTTCTGTTGTCAAGGTTTTTGTTGATAGTATTATTATGGTTATGCTCGCGATTGCTAGTATGCTTGTGTGTAGTATTGCTTGCGTCTTGTATCCTAGTACGTAGTATTGTATTGCTAGTATGCTATGGGTGTATGGTATGATGTATAGTGGGTTGATTATGTCTTGCGGGAGCCTAGTATAGTCTACCATGAATCCTGTGAAGAACATTATTGTGCCTGCGATAGCTATTATGCTGGCTATGTTTGCGGCACTGCGTATACCACGGGTTCTTGTTATGAATGGTAGTGCTATTGATACTGTTACGAGGATTGTGAAGAACGCTACTATGGCGTGGAGTCCTAGGAGACCATAGTCTATTGGTATCGCCAAGGGGTTGCCTGTTATAGCCATTGACATGAAGCTCATGTATGCTATGAACCCTAAGGCGTCAGCTAGAGCCGTCAGGAGCCCAAGCATTGATGCTGCCATGAGTTTTATGTATATGATCGATGAGACCGATAGGGGTGTTGATAAGAGCATCTCGATTGTCTTCCTCTCCCTTTCACCGATGATACCGTCTATAATGAATGAAGTAGCCGGGGTCACGACGACGCTGAGAGCTATGACGAGCATTCTCGCGAGCAGATTCCTTAACTCATATTCTATGCCAACTTGTTTCCCGCCAACACTAATCAGTATTGTCCTCGGTTTCAAGGGGTACAGTATTGCCTCAACAGTGGCGTTGAGCCTGCTGTAGTCAATCAGTGCCTCGGTTTTTCTCTCGGCGAGGATATTGGAGTAGCCATAGACTATGCCGAGGATATCTGACTCGGCTCGTGATGCAGCCTGTATGCCGGCGCGCTTATAGATCACTACCTTGGCTTTGTATAGGAGACTAGAAGCATTCCTGGAATACCCAGGCGGTATAACAACAATTACATCAATACTGGTGTCATTGACTGCGCTAAGGTTCTTAGCAAGTAATACATTGTACCCTTTCGCCTCAAGATGACTCTTAAGTAGGTCTACTAGCTCACTCGAAGAGACAGTTATGTTGAGTACAGGGTTTGTGTAACTTGTGTTATCGAGATCCACTATTGCTATCGTTACTTCCTGTGTACTAATGAGGGCTAGGCTTATGAAGCCGAGTAATGGGAACACGATTAACGGGAGCATGATGCTTGTTGCTAGAGTCTTTTTGTCTCTAGCAAGATCCACTAGTTCTTTCCAGGCTAGAGCACGTGGTCTACCATTGAGTCTACTTAGCCGTCTCTTCAACTGCATTGATGAACGCCTCCTCTAGGTTACTACCCCCGAACTTGGATTTGATCTCATCGGGTGTCCCTATGGCTATGATCCTGCCCTTGTTTATGAAGGCTATACGGTCGCATAGATACTCTACTTCAAGCATATTGTGACTGGAAAGAATAACGGATGACCCAGATTCCTCTACAAACCTACGTATAATCTTCCTCACATTAACAGCAGCATAGACATCGAGACCGCTAGTAGGCTCATCCAGGATCGCTAGCTTGGGCATGGTCATTAGGGTTATTGCCAGCAGTAATCTCCTCTTCATACCCTTGCTATAGTTCCCGGCTTTATCATAGAGTCTGTTACCGAGTCCAGAGAACTCTATTCCACGCCTAATAGTCTCCTCGTCGACACGACCCAGTTTAAGCCACGTATAGAGCTTAATATGCTCATAACCCGTGAGCCTCGGGTAGACTTCTGCTTCCTCGGGCAAATAGCTAATCATTTCTCTTGCCTTCACAGGCTCCTTATGGACGTTAATACCCTTTATGAAGACACTGCCTTCATCTGGTTTGACGAGACTAGATATTATCCTAAGAGTAGTTGTCTTACCAGCACCATTAGGTCCTATGAGCCCAAATACTTCGCCCTCATGGACACTAAAACTTATCCCATTAACTGCTGTTTTCCCGTTATACTTCTTAACAATGTTATCTACTCTAAGCAATGTCAAGACAGCGTATCCCAGGCTTGGTAGTATGTGCAAAAACCCTTAATAACAAAAATGGGTCTTTTTTCTAGAAACTTTTTATACTGTTGTAAACCTATCTAGGTTTACAGGTGTTTACAAAAGATGTCCACGAAATACTGGCCATTACCTTACAATGGGATTCCATGTATACTACATATGATTGGAATGGCGCTGCTTGTAACAGCGTTGATTATACCAGTGGGGAGAATAGGTATTCCAAGCGAGTACAACATGGTATCATTTTTCCTTGGGATAATATTGATACTCATGTCTACAGGCAAGAGAGCAACGGTAACCAATAATAGTGTTATTCTCGAGTACGGATACCCTATAGCAATCTACAGGATCGTTGTCAGAGAAGTCGTCAGCGTACTTGATATCCCCAGTCTTGAGAGAGGAAGGTTATTCAAGTACTTTAAACTTCCTGTTGCCACTTTGGCAATAGTGATGACATATCCAATAATCTACATGATCGTTAAAGGAGTTGCCCCAGAGAAAATATACTACATTGGATTCCTGTTAATACCTATAGTTGTTTGTACAGGACTACTTGCTCATTTCTTGCTAACATATAGTGGGTACAAGCAATTCGTTAAAAGAGTAGGTGGTCTCCTAGGATCCCTTATTGTTATACTAAGCATGTTTATCGCATCTATATACCATAGCGCTACAGGCTCCTTTATAACAATGGAGACTAGACCGCTTGTAATTGCTATTATCTCCGAGTTGCTACTAGTAATAGCATTCCTGGCAATAGTTGTATTGAAGCTCAGAAGACCAATAGTAGTCATTGAGGACAGTAAAGGTAGGTACTATGCGATAGGTGCTTTAAGTGAAGAATGCGCGAAAGAATTGATCAATACTATAACACGGGAGGTGATGGGATGCAGCTGAAGCTCACCGAGAAAATGGAAGAAGTACTCATAATGGCTGCCAATGGTTTGAGGGAAGCAGAGATAGCTAGGAGACTAGGTATATCGAGACAAGCAGTAAACAAGACTCTTAGAGAAGCCAGGTCTAGGCTTACGTTGTTGTTTGTTGCATTAGCTGATGTATTTTACTCCGATATCGTGAAGATCAATGTTAATAAGGGGTATGCTGTTCTACGTAACCGTCAAACGGGTACAAAGCTCTACATGATCTATGTTCCCGGTAAAGGACCTCGTGTAGTTTTTAGAAACAATATAGATTGTACTTTGGAGAAAACACTTTGTGACGACATAATTTACTCATGTAGTAGACTAGGAATACTAGATGAATGCAAGGAGACTAAGCCTGCTAGTGAACAGCTGAGTGTATTAGTTAAGAGGATTCTGGATAAACTAGAAGAGTAGTTGTTTCTTTTATTCACTCAAGTAATGATACATAGATATTACTTGGATCCATAGAGTCGATCCACGGGTTCTCGTGGGAACCTGTGATAAGTATGGTTAGACTATAGTATGGTAGGCAGGTGGTAGAGTATTGTATATGGATTCTAGCGATATTGTGAAAGCGAGGGTGCTGGAGTTCCTGGAGAAGTATGGTGACAAGGGAGTAGTGGTTCTAAAGACGGCGCTAGAGCTAGCTTTTGACAACAATACTTCTTCCAGGAAATTAGGCGATTTTAGCTACCAGCAGCTAGTAATGCGTCTAAGGGCCATGGGCATCAACTATAATCCTGCTAATCTACTTCGTATACTTGAGAGAGAATATGGTATTATAGAGAAAACCTATGATTCAAGCAATCAGAAGTGGTATAGCTTTGTAGACATAGAGTCTACTAGACAGGCACTTGATGAGTACTTCGGCAATACGATCGAGCAGGAAGACCCTAGGGTGCAGTATATTAGGATAAAATACAAGGTGCTAGAGCCGCTGAAGACACTTAGGACTCTCCGTACATTAGCTTCGAGGAAACTGCTAAGCAAAAGTGACAAGAGGTTCTTTAAAGAGTTCGTGTTCACGGACTTATCAAAGATTGTAAGTGTGATGGAGGAGATGATGGAGTACCAAGAAGTCTTTGCTAGAGAACTACGTGTATTAAATGAAATACTAATGCTTTCAGCAAGGATTGCAGAAAATGTTGAAGGAGGACTGCCTACAGTAAAGAAGCTTAGTGATAGTATTGAAGAAGAAAAGATTATGGAGAAAAAAGCAATGAGTGTACATAGGAGTGAACTAGAGTTCTAGACATTGTTTAGTAATGGCGTGTTGATGATAAGGTAATATATTGCGTTTTAGATAACCTATACTCTTGGAAATCTATGAAGGAAGGTTGCTGGTGTTGACTCCATACGAGCTTATTGCACGTTACTTCCTACCAGAGATCAAGGCATTAGTTGCATTAGAGCTTCTTGGAAGAGGGTTTAGCCAGCTTAAAGTATCGAAACTTCTCGGAGTATCGCAAGCTATGGTTAACAAGTATGTTAGTCGTGGTAGAGAATACTTTGTCTCGAATCTCGAGAAAATAGGTTTCAATAGAGAAGAAATAGAATCCATGGTATCAATGCTTGTGAAACCATTGTTGATGATGGATGTGAGTATGTACAACTTATACTTGATGACAATGGTTAACAGACTTCTTGCCTCAGGAAGGTTTTGCAGACTACACCACAAATTGAACCCGAGTTTGCCGAGTGAATGTAGAGTATGCTACAGGATATTCTACTACACTCCAAACGATCCATTCATACTAGAGTTCATGGAGGCTCTCGACAAGATCACTAGTAACCCGTTGTTCTACAAACTCATTCCCGAAGTTGGGATGAACATAGTCTACAGCCCTCCTGACGCCCAAGATCACAGGGAGTACATTGGTATAACCGGGCGTATACTAAGGTCGGGCGATGGGGCAATTGTTGTGGGCAAGCCTGCTCGTGGCGGCAGTAGGCATGTAGCACGAGTACTATGGCTGGTCAAGAAAATTGATAAAGAGAAGAATGCTTGTGCATCAATACGCTACGACAAGGAAATCCTTAGTACTCTTAAGAAAATGGGGCTTCAAATACTGTACACAGGACCACATGAAGACCCAGAGAAACTAATGGATGAGCTGGAACGATCTATAAAGTCCAGTAAACTGGGTAGAATAGATGTAATCGCCGATGAAGGTGGAAGAGGTCTGGAGCCAATAATATACGTGTTCGCTAAGTCTCTCGATGACTTGGTCTCAATACTTAATAAACTACTTGGAGGACACAGGGAATGAAAATATGTATTGTCGGCGGAGGAGCCATAGGTAGTATTATAGCGTTCCACCTCTATAGAGCAGGAGCGTCTTCTATAGATGTATATTATGGGTCCCTGGAGAGTGTTAGAGAAGTACAATACAATGGTGGAATAACTGTTGTTTATAAAGGCAAAGAGTATCTGGTGCCAGTTAATCCACGTCACTACATGACTCCGGGGTATAAGTGCGATATAGTAGTTAATGCTGTAAAAGCATATGATGTCCCTAAGACAATTGATCTAATAAAAACAATATCTCATGAAAACACACTTGTAGTCAGTATTCAGAATGGTTTCGGAAGCTATGAGTATCTCGTTGAGAAACTGGGTTGCCATAGGGTTGCCATAGGTATAGTATTTTATGGTGCAATAAGGGTCTCCCGAAGTTTAGTGAAGGAGGCTGGTGTTGGAGAAATAATACTTGGTCAAAAACACTACGCTAATCCCCTGCTTATGGAGCTCATGGAAATGCTTAAACGCGGGGGATGCCCAGCTAGAATAACAAGCAATATCGACTGGTACAGATGGCTAAAACTAGCAATAAACTCGGTGATAAACCCGATCACAGCGATAACTAGGAAGCCTAATAGAATCGTGTACGAGAACCCGTATGCTAGAGAGCTAGCAAAGGAAATACTAGAAGAACTTGCCCGGGCCGCAAAGTACTGGAGCAATATAGACTTGGATGTCGATAGGCTACTAAACTATGTTATAAGAATAGCCAAGACAACGAAGGAAAACTACTCAAGTATGCTACAGGACGTACTGGCTGGGAGAAGAACAGAAATAGACTACATAAACGGGTGGATAACAAAAGTACTAGAGGAAATAGGGGTAGAACACTCAGTAAACAAGATAATAACGAAAATAATCCATACAATAGAAAACACCCAGACAAAAACAACATAGCAGATCAGTGGAATTCAAGACTCACTTCTTTGCTTTCTCAAGCAGTCTTTTAGTCCTTTTACCTGCAGTTATAGTGGTAGACAACTTCAGAGGAATTACTTAAAGGCTTGGATATAATGGGAGACCCATAGAAATTTGAACTAGGAGTCTCTGTTTTGAAAGCTGGAGAGCCGGACAAAAGTGTTAGGTTCTATATTTATAATTGTTTCTTCTTGTATGAGTTTCTAGGTGTGTTTAGTTGGAGGGAAAAATTAGTGTTAAAGATATTGTTGAATGTAAGGGTAAGCGTAAGATTGTGATGGTTACAGCCTACGATTACTCTATGGCTCGTCTTGTGGATAAGGCTGGTGTTGATATTATTCTTGTCGGTGATAGTCTCGGTATGGTTATGCATGGTCTGGATTCTACTATACCTGTCTCTATGGATGATATGCTGCATCATGTACGGGCTGTGGCTGCTGCCAAACCTCGTGCGCTTATTGTGGGTGATATGCCGTTTCTCAGCTATGAAGTTAGCCGTGAAGAAGCAGTACGTAACGCTGGTTTGTTGTTGAAAGCTGGTGCTGAAGCTGTTAAGGTAGAGGGTGGAGTGGAGATTGTCGACAGGATTGAAGCTATGGTGAAGGCAGGCATACCGGTAATGGGTCATGTTGGCCTGACTCCCCAGAGATACCTGGTCATAGGAGGGTATAGGAAGCGTGGAAAGAAGCTTGAGGAAGCCGAGAAGATTATCGAGGATGCGTTGGCTGTGCAGGAGGCAGGTGCTTTCGCGGTGGTAATAGAGTTTACAGCCAAGGAGGTTGCAGAGATTATCACGAAGAAACTAAGGATACCAACAATATGCATTGGCAGTGGCCCTGCGTGTGATGGTCAAGTACTTGTCCTCCACGATCTACTTGGTATAAACGAGAACCCTCCGCCTTTCGCGAAGAAATATGCTGATCTAGCTAGAATTATTGTTGATGCAGTCTCTAATTATGCAAGAGAAGTTCGCGAAGGAGTGTTTCCCGGTAAAGAACACTACTTTACCATGAAGGAGGATGATAGAAAAGAATTATACAGAAAATACGGTATTTAATGACCCCATAGTAATAACAATTCGAATAATATATCTTCTGTTCTCCTTTATACAAATAACATCATTGTTTGCTTAAACGTACTATGGTTTATATTATATTATCGTATCAGAAACACCATATATGGTAATAAGACGTTGTTCATAAGAGTGAACAATATTAGCTATTCTTTAATTATAATAGCAACGATGTTGTTAGTAGAGGTGTTTTATATTGATGAAGGAACTTCTGGAGGAATTCCATGAGTACATAAAGTTCTGGTATAAGAAATCACCGGAGCAAGTGAGGAAGTTTATGGAGTTTATGGAAGTTGTTGAAAAGAAAGGCGCTCTTGACACTAAGACCAAGGAGCTTATAGCTGTGGCCGTGGCTGTTGCAGCTCAGTGCCAATGGTGTATTGCATTCCATGTTAATGAAGCATTGAAAGCAGGGGCAACACCCGAAGAAATCAGGGAGGCAGGCTGGGTAGCGGTACTAATGGGTGGAGGTCCCCAGCTAGCTTATATGCAGTTATTGGAGAAGGCTTTGGAGGAGTTTAGTAAATAAGCATTACTATTAATGTTTTTTAATTACTTTTTGTAGTTGCTACAAGTGTTTCTCATGGTTTAGCTTATGTTCGAGAGTTTCTCTTAAATCATGGAAGTAGGTGTTTAGGATTAACGTTAGTGTGTCAATTTTTGTTTCTTTGCCAGCTTTTATTTCGGCGAGCTCAAGTATTTCTCGTGCAATAGGTCTTATCATCTCTACTTGCTTGTCTTCACTTGATTCAAGCCATTTGCTCCAGAACTTCTTGGCAATAGTTTCCATATGATGTTGTATTATGGAGTTGTATCTGTTTTTCTCTCCATACATTACTTGCCAACCTCTAGGATCATTTTCTTCTCTGCTACTTCTCTGAGTCTATTCAAGATCACTTTAACCATCTCACGGAGTACCCTATCATTATCATAGTTTTTAACGATCTCTTCAAGCTCCTTTTGTGGTTTCCCTTTTAGTTTGCTAGCCTCATTAACTAGTAAGGGCATTGCACGGACAATATTATCGACTATAGTTATGGATGCTGTTCTTGCTGTTCTCGAGAACGGGTTTATGTCTATTGCTATGACGGTCTTGCCCATTTTCCTCAATGCTTCTGTTCGATCGCCATCCTCTAGAGGGACAAGTACAACGTCTGCTATTAGTATCCCTCGAGGACTTACACGTCTTCTTTCACTAAAAAGCTCTGGTATTGATGCTGAAGCATCCTCTCCTACACCGAGTACTTCTTTTGCTCCATGTTTTCTAAGCCATTCAGCTATGGCCTCTTCTCTTTCACGTGTCCTATAGAATAGGTTGACTTCTATTTTCGCTCCAGTAACTTCTGCTAGCTTGACGACATGTTCTGGGACAAGAGCAGCCGTATTACCATTAACAGAGATTACAGGGTGTTTTGCCAGGAGCAACGCTGCTGCAGCCGCTCTTATAGCCTCTAATGCTGGTTCATGAGTCTTCTCGCCAAGAATATAATCAAATGCCTCGCCACGCCCGTGGGCTATTAGTCCTTCGAGTGCAACGATACCCCTCTTGTAGCCTTCGACAATTTTTTCTCTTATAAGAAGACTTTCTCTCCTAGGGTGGTTAGGGGGTATCCACAACTTCTACACCAGAATAATCTATGTTACCATGGATTACCTCGAATTTGTTTTCTCTAAAATAACTAACCACATCATCCACTCTATCCTTGTCCACAAAAATTACCCCAACACCTTTCTTGACGTAGTATCCAATGATCATCTTTCTGAGCGGCGCGACTAATTGATCTATTAACTTGTAATTAAAAAACCTCCGGGTAAACAACTGGCTTACTTCAATAAATACCTCTAGTGATGGACGCTCTATTAGTTTCTCTAGTAAGGTCTCGGCAATACGTGACAACTCTGGAGTGTATCTTGCAAGCATATCGCTTGTAAGCCATTTGCCTAGTACAATGGATACTACTCGTACACTAGGGTCGACAGGAATCTTGACAATAGATCCGATACCTGGTGCGCCGGGCTTAGTCCTGATCTCGAGTCCGCCATAATATTCTGCTATGACATCGCCGAGACCTGTTTTAGCCATAACCTCGGCTATATGTGCGCGAGCAGCAGCGTTTTCCAAGGTAATCTCCTCGCGACATACAATGGCTGCTGCAATAGAAACACCGAGAGCCAGCCCGCCACTTAATCCATAGCCAGCGCCCAGTGGGGCTTTTGTCCACGCTTCTACCCTAATGCTACACGGTATCCTGGTGAAAACATAGTTTACAGCATGGATGTCATCAACTCTATTGTCATTGAGATAGAATTCCTTGGCATTGCTCATACGAGCTCTTACAACTATCTTCGGTGTGATATTAACACCAGCACCCAAGCTACCTGTGTACAAAGGGTTTTCACGGTAAACAGGTCTCCAAAAACCCGTTATATGTAGTGGTATCCTTACTTCAACCGCCAATACGATCAACCGTCCAGTCAACTATTTTGCGTGCAAGATACGCTTTATCAACAAATCCTAGACACTCTGTTCTCCTCGGCTCAACAAGGCAGGCATCAATATACTCTGCTTCAAAACCACGTCCTTTAACACCAACAATATTAGCTACAATAAGGTCAAGCTGGTACTCGAAAAGCTTCTTACGCGCCTTATCAACTAGTTCTTCTCTGCTCCCAGCGGTCTCGGCGGCAAAGCCAATCATTATTTTGGGTCTGTTCTTAACACTACCGATAACTTTTCTTGTAGGCACTAGCCTCAACGTTAACTCGCCTTGTCTACTTGGTATTTTTTCTCGCGCAGGCTCAAGCACTGTATAGTCGGCTGGTGCGGCAGCGAAAACAGCTATATCATATACTGTTTTTGTTGTTAGTCTCTCAATGGTTTCAGCCATATCGTTTGTTGACTCGACACTAATGTTCTTAGTACAGTAGGGTGGATCGATTTTCAGCGGGCCGTGGACGAGTGTTACATCGGCGCCACGTGCATAGAATTCCAGCGCTATCAGTACGCCCATTAGCCCGCTTGACGGGTTAGTTATGATCCTAACGGGGTCTATGTGTTCACGAGTGGGACCAGCTGTGACGAGGACTTTCCTACCCTCCAGGTCTCTCTTCCTACATGTTATGCCATCAACTATTGCAGCCAGGTCTCTTAGTGGTGGATACTTCGCCTTGCCCTCCGATAGATATGGAGGTATAATGATTACTCCCATCTCCTTAAGTAGTTCTATGGCTTTCCTTGTCTCGGGTGAATTGTAGAGTCTAATATTCATAGCAGGGACGACAGCCACGTTCTTTCCAGAGCCGATCATCGCTATAGCTGTTAGTACAAGAGGATTATCGCCGATACCATACGCTATCTTAGACATTGTATTGAGTGTAGCTGGAGCTATCACCATGGAGTCTGCTTTCTCGGCAAAAATTATGTGTATAGGTTCACCGTCAAAACTTGTTATGACTTTGTTCCCTGTAGCCCACTCAAATAACTTGGGTGAGACGAAAGTTGTTGCATCTTTTGTCATGATGACGTGGACACTAGCCCCTCTCCTAATAAGCTCGCGTGCTAGATCAACAGACCTATATATAGCGGAACTACCGGTTACCCCGAGAACCACTGTTCTACCTTTTAATGATGTATAGAGTCTTGTTGATGGTGTCTCCAATATGTGCAACACCTTGTTGACACGTTAGAGGTTTTATTCCTCCACAAAAATATATTCTTTGAGACGTAGTAAAATAGGTGTATAGAGGACTGATGTCATTTGAGTGAAGACAGGATGCCGTGTGTTGAAGAGATATTCAGAGAGGCAGAGAACATACTCAAGGAGAAGGCTGGCGGCTACGTGATTAGAAGAGCTAAACACGACGATTTACCCAAGGTAATGCATATAAATAGAGTTTGTCTCCCCGAGAACTACCCCATGTATTTCTTTGAAGACCTTCTCAAACACTATGAGAAGACATTCTATGTAGCCGAGTCCCCTAACGGAGATATAGTAGGCTATATAATGTGCCGTGTTGAATGGAAACCAGGTTTCTTCGCGAAAACAATCCTCAAAAGCCTCCATGTAGTCAGTATCGCTGTTCTCGCAGACCATAGAAGGAAGGGGCTAGGCTACGCCCTCATGGCATATGCTATGTTTTCAGGACACAAAGAATACGAGTGCAGAGAAACATACCTCGAAGTGAGAGTCAGTAATCTACCAGCCATAAAACTCTACGAGAAACTGGGATACAAAGTAGTCAAAATAGCTTCAGCATATTATCTCGATGGTGAAGACGCATACATAATGGCTCGTCCTCTCCCATAGTAATACCACCTACTACCTATTTATCCAAGCAATACCTAGAATACTTGTGGTAGGTGAGTGTATCCTTGTCTAAAAAACCAGGTGTTATAGTATACAAGGTGAAAAATGGGGCTAAACAGGGTCTCTTAGTCAGATTCTATACTTGGCACGGCGATAACCCTCCTGAAGAACTAGAAAAACTAAAGCCGATCAAAGAGGATGTGCACCCGTGGATAAATTTCGTATGGTGGGATAACCCCGCCCCTGGTGTGCCGAGCGAGTTCTTTGCTGTTATGTGGAAAGGCTTCATATACATTCCGAGGACTGGTGAATACAGATTTTATGTTACAACAGATGATGGTAGTAGGCTTTGGATAGATGATACGCTAGTTATTGATGCATGGAAAGACCAGCCTCCGACAACTTATGTCAGCGAGCCCATAATGCTTAACTCAGGATACCATAGGCTCAAATACTATTTCTACAACAGGTACGCTTTCGCCGAAGCAGTACTTGGATGGATCCCGCCTGTAGGCGAACCCGGTGTTATTCCAAGTGAGTACTTTAGGTTCTGTAGTGGAGACAAGATAAGGTTCATAGGTCTCCCGGATGATTATGCGATCGAAGTTGTAACCAAGGAGTTTACACGGAAATGCTACTCTGTGGGCAAGATTTGTGATATAGGGATCTCGTGGAATGAAATCCCATTGAAAGCTAGGCTAAGGATTTATGATGAAAATGGCGAGCTTATTCATGAGTCGCCGAGTGAAATGGAATTATGGGGTGGTGATGAAGTAAAGATTATGATTACAGAAGTTAAGTAGGTTATGTTTAAGAAAGTTTTTCTTTAAATCTACGATACTTTATCATAGCCGCAAGACTTGATACAGCTCTCTCTGGACATGGATAAGCTGGTATTCTGTTCTTGTTAAGATGCTTTATGGCATTGAACACGTCTTCTCCGCCAACAAGAGCTGCCAGAATAGGTTTGCCCTTGTCTCTATGTTTCTCAGCTACCTCGACGATAGCTTTCGCGAGGTCTAGTGGGTCTAGTATTGCTGTACGACAATATAGGACGATGATGTTGTCTACTTCATCACTATTATATGCTGCCTCAAGTGCTTTCACGTAGTTATCCACGACAGCCTGTCCCGTCAGGTCAACAGGGTTCTTGGGGCTACCGAACCAAGGCATTGCTTCACGTAGTTTTGACTTGAGTTCCTCGCTTGGAACAACCAATGGTACGTCGTAGTCTTCTGCTGCATCAGTTGCCATGACACCTACTCCGCCGCCGTTGGTTATAATGATTGTCCTGTCGCCACGTGGTATAGGCTGGTTCGCGAATGCACGGGCCCAATCAAACATTTCTTCGACTGTATAGGCACGTAGTATTCCTGTTTGTTTGAAAGCAGCAGTGTAGACCTGGTCCATGCCTGCTAGGCTTCCCGTATGGCTTGATGCCGCGACTGCTCCACGCTTACTTCTTCCAGCCTTGATCACGATTACTGGTTTCTTCTTTGTAACCTTCTTCATTGTTTCTATGAATCTCTTTCCAGTGCCAGGTCTTAGTCCTTCGAGATATATTGTTATGACGCGTGTGTGCTCATCGTCTGCAAGGTACTCCGATATCTCTGTCACATCTAGGTCAGCCATGTTCCCTATGCTTACTAGTGCGCTGAGACCAATCTCCTCCATAACAGTCCATCCCATTAAGGCTATGCCTAGTGCTCCGCTCTGCGATATAAACGCTATGTTGCCTTCCCTGATTTCTTTGGGGCCGAAGGTGGCGTTTAGTTTCGAGGGGGTGTAGGCTACGCCGAATATGTTGGGTCCGAGAATCCTCATTCCATAGTTCCTAGCTATCTCGACAAGCTTTTTCTCGGCATCAACATTACCTACTTCGCCGAAACCAGCTGTTATCACGACAAGTACTTTGACTCCCTTCTTTCCACATTCCTCAGCTGCTTCCAACACTTTGTTCGCTGGTATAGCTATAACAGCCATGTCGACGTCTCCTGGTACATCAAGTATGCTTGGATAGGCTTTTAGTCCAAGAATTTCTTTTGCCTGGGGGTT
The DNA here is from genome assembly GCA_029637525.1 of Desulfurococcaceae archaeon MEX13E-LK6-19. Taxonomy (NCBI): domain Archaea; kingdom Thermoproteati; phylum Thermoproteota; class Thermoprotei; order Desulfurococcales; family Desulfurococcaceae; species Desulfurococcaceae archaeon MEX13E-LK6-19. The sequence continues at coordinate 1,597,188 of CP072660.1, read as the reverse complement.
AATCGGGTATATACGTCCCTTGTAGCCGTACTCAATAATGTTTCTAAGAATAGTATACCCTATTTTGCCGGGTTTTCTTGAAGCACCAATAATGGCGACGCTTCTAGGCTTAAAAAGAGCATCGAGTTCTGCTGACGGCAACACTAACACCTCTCGCGGCGTGATCAATTCTCACCCCTATCTAACGGTGGAATCCCGGTTAAAAATGTAGTCATAGTAGAAATAGTAAATCAATCAGTAATAGTTGAAATAAACCAACTAGTTACCTATGGAGTACTCTACAGTGTATAATTTTTCTAACTATATGTTCCACAATAGTTTCCGGGAGAGCAAAAGGTGTCGTTCATGAAGCCCGGGATAATACTCATTGTTTTCATGATTATAGTTTATGTGATGTCGTCTTCTTTCTTTATTAGTGAAGTATTGTTACCAGAGTCTAGAACTACTCATTTAGATACAGATTTTCTTAATAGACTTGTTAAACTAAGTAGGCCTGTACTCAAGCCTAGTGGTAAAGGCTTTGACGCTAAAGCTGTTTATAATCCCGCTGTAGTCTATGTTAATGGTACTTTCTACCTGTTCTATAGAGCACAAAAAGCGTGGCATGGTACATCGGTTATAATGCTTGCTGTTAGCCGTGATGGAGTCAATTTTGTTAGGCTGAATCTAACAGTATTGTATCCCACGCTTAGAGAAGAGATGGGTGGCGGATGCGAGGATCCAAGGATTGTTAAGGTGAATAACACCTACTATATGACCTATACTGCATACGATGGTGTAACAGCTAGACTCGCTCTAGCAAGGTCAAGGGATCTTATTCACTGGGAGAAACTAGGTGTTGTGTTCCCTGATTGGGGATGGAGTAAGTCGGGGGCAATACTCCCGGTAAAAATCAACGGGAAGTACGTGATGTATTTTGGTGACTCAAATATATGGATAGCATACTCCGATGACATGGTTCATTGGGTGACTAGTAGAGACTGGGTTGTCTTAAGGCCCAGGCCAGGGTATTTTGACAGCAAGCTCGTGGAGCCAGGTCCTCCTCCTATACTCACTGATGAAGGTATTTTACTCATATACAATGCAGCTGATGAAAACAACAGGTACTCTGTAGGTTGGGTTCTTTTCTCTAAGGATGATCCTACGAAAGTTATTGCTAGGTCCGAGAAACCTATACTTGAGCCGGAGTTTGAATGGGAAATCTACGGGCAAGTACCAAACGTGGTTTTCGCCACATCCCTTGTTATGGTTAATGATAGACTGTATCTCTACTATGGTGCGGCAGACACGTATGTTGGCTTAGCTGTGGCTTCTCTAGAAACTCTATTCAACGAGTCTACTACTAGCGCAGAAGTGTATACTGGTGGTGGAACTGTATTTGCTAATATTGTGGCTGTATTCCTTGTAGGATTCGTACTAGGGGTTGTCGTGGGATTAACTGCCAGACGGTATCTACGATAGTTTTCACCAAAACAAGACATCTACAATATTTTGAGTAGTTCGCGCCAAATACTTGAAGGGGATCTCGGTAGAACGGCATCAGCTATCTCGGTAACCCCCCAAGTACTTGTGTCGACAACCACGAGTTTTCTCTTGAATATACTAGCTACCAGCGGGAGCATATTATATGGAGCTAGTACAGGGTCTAGTCCGGCTACAATAACTAGTTCTGCAGCCGAAATCTCGACCACAGCTCTAATCCATTCCCTCTCACTAACTTCTTCATCGTAGAAGACTATATCAGGTCTAATAGGGTCTCCGTCGTCAGGGCATCTATACATTTTTTCCTTGATGACTTTCTCTGTGTCAAAGAAGTGGTTTCCTTTCATACATTTTGCGCGCCGTATGTTCCCCGATAACTCGATTATGTTTAAGGACTTGAATCTAGATAGAACACCGTCTATACTAGTAGTGATTACTGCTTGGACAAGACCTCTCTTAATCATTTCAATGATGCTCTTATACGTGTTATTGTTGTCGAGTTCTATAGCTTTCTCATATAATCCCTTGTAGAAACCCCATGCACCCTCGGGGTCTGCGGTGAAACCCTTGAGTGTTAAGTATTTACCAAGTTTTCTCCACAACCCAGTATGGTAGGGTGATGGCACGGTATAGCCTAGGTCTTCAGCGAATTTATCGCCGAGTACAATCACTGTATAACCAGATTTATCGATGAGCTCCGCGAGGCCATTGATATCTATTTTAGAGCCTTTCAAGACGCGCTTCAACCCCGCTATCACTAATGTCTATGACACTATAGTAGCCATGCATGAGCGGCCCCGGGTTCACTATAACGGTCTTGTCGTGGCGTGATACACCACGTGCTTCATGTATGTGTCCGTGGACGAATAGTATAGGTTTGTACTCATCTATAAAATTCTTAAGCTCGATTAAGCCAGCGTGTTCTCCAGTGAAAGTCTTGTCGTTATAGCCATGAGCAGGGTAATGGCTTAATACTATAAGGGGCTTACTGGGACTAGGACCCAGTTTTTCCTTGATCTTGTTGAGGTTGAGAGATAGGCTCAGCCCGCCTATGCCGGCGATAAGGCATCCACGATACTCTTCGACGACTCCATCTAGGAGTATTCCTTTGCTCCTCATGTATCTGTATATGTAGTTGTCATCAAGATTACCTGTTACGCCATAGACTCTAATCCCTGTATCAACAAACTCGTCGATAATATCACTACACTCGATATCCCCCGCCAAGAGAATCATGTCGCTGCTGGTTTCGACTGCTTTGTAGACTGCTTTGATCGTGTACGTGTACGAGCAATGTATATCAGCTACAGCGAAAACCCTCATATCCATGCCACCCTATGGCATTACACAATTATTATCATGCAATCACTCTATGCAAGTACTGTAGCGTCTGGGAACATCTATTTGTCGGGAAGAAAATATTATTGTTCCCGTATAGAAAGTACCTGAATGATAGTTTCATGGAGGAACAAGTTTTGGATAAAGAAAAAGCTCTAGAGTTGTTCATAGAAACACTACGAAACTACTTCAAAGCACGTGGAAGAATGATACGTAGCCTCATGGAGACTGCTGGACAAGACAGATTGTCCATAGAATTACCCGCATTGTACTGGTATTATCCTGGAGACAAGGTATTCAAGAAGTTCATGGATTTATACAGGTACCTCATTAAAGAATATAATGGTGTTATAGAAGTTCTTGGAGAACAGGTTAAGCTAGAGAAAGACAGGATTATCATACCAAAGAAACTAATAACGGTGATGATCCATGAGGAAAGATGATTGGATCAGAATATATCCTCAAGGTCTAAATGAAGATGCCGTAAAGAACTACTGTAGAGAATGTAGGGAGGAAACAAAGGAGCAGGGTAAACCCTCTCCTAAGGCAATGAATTGCTGGAAAACAGTTTATGAAGTAGAGTATGAAGACCTGTTCACTAAAGCATTAGATAAAGCAAAGAAAATAGTCTTAGAGACAAAACACTGCTGGCTAGAAGCAAGGAAACCCGACGAGTATACTGGTAGAAAAGGAGCAATAATAATTGTCTGCTGGGACCACAATGAATTCCGTGAAACACGTAGAAAAATAATAGAAGAATACATGAAAGAACAGTTGATCGAAGAACCATACCTGCCATACAGACGTGGAGGAAACTATTACGACAAAGAATATGGTCCATGGAGACTATGGGCACTAAAATACTACCCAGAGAAACTACCAGTACAAGACATTATAGAACTAAAAATAGTATGCCCAAATGATAGCACACCAATGGAGCGTGAAGCAAAAGGCTTCAAATGCGGTTTATGCGGCTTATACATTCCCGAGACAATAATCTACGAGGCAATAGAGCTAGGAGAAGCAGAATACAAGGTAAAAACAGGATTTCACAAAAACAATGTCTATACACTAAAATACAGACCACCAGACAGAGTAGAAATAGTAAGAAAACAAGCAGAAAGAGAACTCAGTTCGAGCGAAGAATAACATTCCAGTACTTCCTATACTTATTATACTCAATACCATGGATATACGGTAGAGAGAATCTTCTTGACTGCGACGAGAACCCTAGATGAATACGCTTCACATTATAGCTGAATTCCTTCTCCAAAGCATGCATAGTCTTCTCAAAAACAGGATAAGCCTTACCATTACCAAGAAACGTCAACATAACCGAGTTATCAATGTTAATAATACCACCAGTAAACATAGGAAACTCTGATGCAGCCTTCAACAAAGCCATAGCATCTCTATACGAGTCAGCTTTAATAAACGATATAAAGAAGAGATCAGCTGCCTTAATCCATGGGAACCAGCTAATTCTGATACCTTTGAATATTCCGACAGACTCAAACATTTTTACAGCTCTAACGACATCACGTTGCCTAACACCAGCTTTTCTAGATATCTCGTACATTGGTAGAAATGGATTGTACTCTATCTCTTTAAGGATCCTTAAATAGATCTCTCTGAGAACTTTAGGTCCTTTATATTCTTTAGTGAATATGGGTAAATCATCATCGGTCAAAGTCTCTAGATAATATCCTGTTCTTTGAATAATTTTCATCCATTCTTTTTCGCTGGCCATTTCATCAAAAGAATCAATATCCCATTTGTACAGCGTTAATAATGTACGATTTTCTTCAGCATATTTAGCGGTATAAACTTCCCTTATATTTGATGTATCAATTCCATATCTTCTCAATACATTATACACGAATGTATAGATATTGCTTTTTAATGGTGTAAAGAACGCCATATAAGTTAGGTTAGGTAGGAGTCTTATGTATGCTCTTAAGAATGGTATAGGTTCACTAATGTTAATAGTGTCTTCGATTAAGACATATGTTTTCCTTAGATCTATTTTTGTTAAGTCTATTGTGAATTTGAATCTGAAATTGTATGAGTAAATTTTGTTAATTCTTAGCATGAAATCGCTGTAATCCATTGAGAAATGCTTTGCCATTCTATAGACTCCGGGAAAACTTACGTCATAAAGTCTCTGTATAAATAGTGCTAGCTCGTACTCTATCGGGGGCATGATCCACTCCTATATATTTTTCCATTTTGATCACTTTATATAATTTCCTCTTCTGATGGCAAGTAATTGACAAATTCCATGGAGGTGTATAGTATACCCGGTGAAACCGGATATGAAGAACCTCAAGACAAAACTCCTCCTAAAACTCAGTGACCGCAGGATCCTAAGTGTAATGGTACTAGGTCTACTACTAGCACTAAAAACTGGGCTTGACATCCAGCCATTCGGTGACGATGTATCCGATAAAGATATAAATGTTGTCTAACTTGATGCGAGTTTTTAGTCTTTGTCTTTAATTATCCTTTATATAAGAGAAATATTCTCTTCTGTTTAATCTTGTCTATTAGTTCCTGTAGTTTCTCTAGCGTTTTATCCCATGTTTCCACGATTATTGTCAGGTATTGTAGTTCTGTTAGTGTTATGCTGTAGACTACGTAGAATACTTCGCAGAAAATCATTAGTGTCATGGTGTCTACGAGGTTCCATAGTGTTTGGTTTGGTTGTTTTATGTGTGCGTGGAACCACCAGCTTGTCGGGAATGCTATTGGCCATATTCCTATGAGTACTATTGTTAGTAGAGCTGTTATCCTTGTTGATAGCTTTCTTGTTTTTGCTGCTACTAGTAAGAGGAATGCTATTGTTGGCACTAGGTATTGGTGGTTGACACGCCAGTATGTTGCTGTAAATACTATGTATGCTAGACTTAACGGAAGGAGGAGTTCTCTTGATTTCATCATGTAGGCTACTATCATTAGTAGGAGTATTGTTGCTGGTATGTACCAGTATTTTATCATCCATAATGTGTCGTAGCCGCACTTGTCATGTATGTATGTTGCAAGACTAGATAATCCATTGAAGCTATATACTATGGGGTAGGTGTAGCCTGGTTTTGATGAAAAGAATGTTACTTTTATGAACACAGGTATGCTTTGCGGGCACCCTATTATGAATGGCGCTAGAGTGATGACTATGCTTACTAAAGCTCCCTCGAGTATTTTCTTCAATAATTCTTTCTTGTAGAGAACAATGTATAACACGAAGATTATTGATGGAAACAGCATTGTGTGTTTAGCTAGTATAGACAAGCCCAGGAATAATCCTCCCAGGAGGGGCTTCTCCTTATACAACAGTATAGCTAGTAACATGAATGCTAGTGCTATTGGGTCGAACATACCGTATATGCCTGATATATAGATCGCCATAGGGTTGAGATAGTATAGTATAATAGTCAAGACACCGACTACATTATCCCCACTAATCTTCTTCACTATAATGTACAGTAATAGTGCTGCAATAGTATCAAAGAATATTATTACAGCTTTTACAGCAACAATCCAGTCCATTGGCGCGTAAACATGGTATACTCCATCTGACCAATAGTGTTCCACGGGCGTGGGAGCTATTATGCGGAGTACACCTAGTATGTAGATCCATATAGGCCCGTAAACGTAGGGCCAGTTGTAAGGCCAGTTCTCTTCCTCCCATGAATGCCCGTCGGCATAGAGGTAAAAACACACGCCATGTCTCAGGAAAGTATCGGCGAATCCCGCGAATTGTGGTATATCAGAGCCTGTGGAATAGGGTGCTACGATAACTCTTATCGTGAGCCCTAAGAGGATGACTATCAGTATTGGAATAAAGTCTTTCCTAATGATCCCACGTATCGTCCTCATCTACTCCAGTCCTCCAATAGTGTTCTATTTTTGTGCAGGAATTACAAAGCCTTTATGCTCTAATGTACCCACGACAATTCTTGATTCTTTTGTTTCAGGACACCACTGTATAATCCCCTCGACTACAAGCCATCCTTCCTCGTATATCACTGGTAGGTACAGGTTTTCGAAAGACAAGAGTGTTCTTACTTCATCCTTTATACTTCCATAAAGTACTTCTAGTACACGATATTCTCTTACAAGAGATTTTGATGGATAATTCAGTGTGTGAGGAGTATTTTCGACAAGTACTTTTATCCTTGCTGCCCCTGTTGTCACCCAACGGTTCCCCGTGTACGGCTCCATGTGGTCTAGCGAGTATGCTAGAGAATATTCTCTACTGGATTCAAGTACTCCTCTTCTCCATCTCCTATAGATAGCGAGAACGTCTGTGACATCAATATTATGGAGTCTCGCTAACTGTAGTGCCCATTCGAAGAGTTTCTCGGGTGGAAACGGTTTAAAGAACTCTAGTCCTCCTTCAATAAAAGCCTCTAGTACTTTCTCGCAACACCTAACACCATAAATTATGTAGTCTATATCGCTTCTACCGGGATTATGTATTCGAGCGAGAATAGAGCCAGTAATGCCGATACAGTTGAGTGGAATATTTGCTTCCCTAGATAGTAATGTAGCGTAGTAGCCTGCCTCCTCCTCCAGGGGGTCTTTAGGCCTGGTAATGATTTCTCCAACTCTTATCCTAGGGTCGTAGACTCTAGTTATTCTGGATACAACCACGGCTGGTACATAGGTGTCATAGTATGGATCGTATATGCGTAGAGGGGTTTTACCGTGAACTAGTTCGGGCGTGTATGTAGGTATTACTCTCTCATAGCAAGTGTCGCCGCGGCACCAGATGGTCTTCTCGTGTGCAGGTCTGTATTTAAGGTAGGCATAAACGATCTGTGGAGGGTGCCTATTACCTATAACTGTGTAAAGGAACCCGTTCTTGTCCTCGATGTAGAAATGGTCTAGAAAAACCATTTCTTGAAACACCATATTTCTCTAATTATTTATTCCAGCTCCAATATTATTGGTTTAAGTACTCCATGATCGGGAACAAGTCTTAGACCTTTTCTTGTTTTCTCCAAGACACCGTTTTTAACGTAGAGTACTAGTCCTCTAGGCAGCTCTGTATATTTTATCCTATACGTAGTCATCACAATAATTTTGTCTTCATCAATTAGCCTCACTTTATAGTGTGCTGGTGTAGTATACGATGATATTTCCTCTAGAATTTCTATGGCACCACTATAGAATCCCACAGGCTTCGCTGGTTCAAGGCACTCAAAATATCCTCTACTATATGGTACAAGCCTTATACTATACCTAGTGTTTTTGTAAACCCCCTGAAGCACACTATTACTCCTGAGAACACGGTATTCTTCAAGAGATAGATCACGGTGCTTAACGTGCTCTTGTATGAGATGGATACCTGCTAAAGGCTTTATTACACCGGCTTCCCTCAAGGCCAGTAACGTATTATACACTCTGATGGTACTCGTTGCCCCATAGACAACTAAGTCGATATCTCCGCTACTAAACCCTATGGCACGACTACCCGTATAATAGATGTCCTCAGGATCTATGTCACTGTAGTCTGTGAGGAGTCTTGCAAACTCTCTCGATAAACTATCTATCCTTGGCATGTATGGCAGAGTATTATTCAATGGTACCACGGGTAAACGCCGATGTAGACAGTCCCAATAGATTGTTGATATGTACAGGTATGATTTCTCTATCCTAGATGGTGGTATAGTATTCAAGTTATATCTCGGGTAAGCAATGACGTATCCCGGTGGATGCTGGAATCCTTTCACAACCCATACTATGCCATTGTACACTAGTAGTTCTCCTTCGAGAAACCGTTGCGATGTATACAAGACTACTCAGCCTATGCTGGACTTACCGTAGGTTGCTCTAAATTAAAGTGATTGTAAGGAATATAATGAAGATAACTTTAAATCCCTGTTTACCCGTCAAAAGAGAGACCATAGTGTGGGAGCAGCGTGGGAGGAGTAGGAGAATTGAGTGAAGAGAAACTGATAGCATATGTTCTAGTCGTAACAAGTATTGGGCGTGAACACGATGTTGTAAAAGAAGTTGAGAAAATGGATGGAGTGACCGAAGCGGTTATAGTTTATGGAGAGTACGATGTAGTTGTTAGAATAGAGACCAACAAGTTTAAAGAAATAGATAAAATAGTCACCAAAATCAGGAGTCTACCTCAAGTACTAAGAACAGTTACTCTGATAGGCCAGCCTTAGCTTTACCCAAGTTCCTTCTTTTTAATACCAATTTCCTCAAGCTTTTTCTTTAGAACCTCGATCAAATAGCCTTCTTCTCCAGGAAGACCTATGAACACATCACTACCAGCAATTCTAAGTACCGGTAAATCGTTATCAGAGTCAACGGTTTTAACAACGAGCTCTACATCGTATTCTAGTTCAATTATATCTTTGACCTCGAGAACCCATTGTTCCAAAGTCCATCTTAGATAACTGGGTTTACCAACAATTTCGATGATAACGTGTTCAGGCATTATCATCATCCTCTATATAGAAACAATAACTATGTGTTGTTTCATGTACTTGGTGAGTCTGTAAACTAAATTAGAGATTAGATTAATGCCCCACTATGGTTGTCACATTAGTATTTATTGCAGTATATCTATGGCTTAAGGTATTTCTGGAATTTCCTGACAATCTCTATGGCTATTCTTCTGCTCTTCGTTTTAACGATAAGGCTGTTTCCGTAATCTTCTAGGAGTACTCGTCCACCATATAGACGGAGTAGTTTATCCCTAACACTCTTATCCAATATAAGTACGAAGTTACCATTAGGGCTTGGACGGCCGAGATCTTTTGACGACATAGCTGAGCACCTCATATCTATTATTGGGTTTTTACGGTAGCGCTTTCGGATACGATGTTAGAGACTATGATCATTATACGGATGGTATTACTGTGTATAGAATATGTTGTTAACACTAGTTTAAGTTTATTGGATCAAATGTATTGGTCAGCAGGGCGAACCCGGCCATCTATTTTTGAGCCGCCTTCTAAGCATCATCATCCATGTTATTTATGATCATATCACCTATATAAACATAAACACTGGATAAAAGACTTATCGTGTAGAGAAGGGGTATTGGTATGGCGAAAAGTATTATTGATGTTTATAGTATGCTCTTCTCGACAGCAATAGCGCTTGAGGCATCAGCTTATCCCAAACCAGGTAATGTACATAGGCTTCATGACTATCCTGATAAGAAGTACGAGGACTATATTGTTACGTCTATTGTTGTAGAGAAGTATTTTAGGAAGGCTTTGCTTCGTGGGATGAAGCTTGGTACATGTAGGTGTAAGACTCTTTTCTGTGATATAGTGAGGGAGGCTGTACTAGATACGCTATGTTTTACGGGAGGAAGAAACACCTCGCTTGGCACAATATTTCTCTTAACACCATTAGCTCTAGCAACAGGCTATATTCTCTCTAGTGGAGACACCATAGATATTCATAAGCTGGCTTCAACAGCTACTCTTGTTGTAGAGAAGTATTCTACTGTAGACGACTCAATAGAGTACTATAGAGTTCTACGTGTAATCAAGCCATCGTACTTGCGTAAAACAGATGAAACCCATGGTTACCCCAATATACATGATAGATCCTTTAAGAAGAAACTTGTTGAGAAAAACATTAGGTTATGGGAGCTACTAATCTATGCTTCGACAAAAGATGTTGTTGCTAAACAAATAGTAGACAACTATAGGGATTGTATTGATGCCTTGAAGTTCATGGAGAAAAGACTGGAAAGCCATGGGGATTGGAACAGGGGTGTTGTCGAGACTTATCTCTATATGTTGTCTCGTCTTAACGATACCATTGTCATGCTTAAACATGGTGCCAATGTAATGGATTATGTTAAGCGTAGAGCAGCTAGTATTCTTGAAGAAATTCTTTCTAGAGATAATGAATGGATGAGCTTGGTGGCTGTGTTAGATAACGAGTTGTACACTAAGAGGATAAACCCGGGGTCGATAGCTGATCTAGTGGCTTGTGTTATTGCGTTAAAGAAGATAAGTGATGAGAATATTTTGCATTGTTTGTTAGAGAAAAAGATACATTGATCTTTACTTTTATTTATCTACTTTAGTCTTCTACTTTAATTGCGCCTACTGGACAAGAGGATTCACAGACTCTGCAGCCGATACAGTTCTCTGGTGCTACAACCTTGGCTTTCCCGTCTTTGATCTCAAAGACACCCTGGGGACATACGCTGGCACATGTTCCACAGCCTGTACACTTCTCCTCGTCTACTACGGGTTTAGGCATGTTACCACCTCGTTTTTACCTAGATCCAACTATTAGCATAAAAAACTTTAACTCACTAGATCATAAGGGTACACAATAATTACTTTAAATAAATGATTAAATATTGTTTAAAATGATGGTGCCTCTTCTACTAGATTGCTATGAAACACGGGCTTCGAGCAGGGTTTCGGGGGCTACCTCGTAAACAAGCATGTTTTTCTCGTAACTTACTCTCTCGAAAGGTTTTTTGCCTAAGCCTATGATTACTTCGTTTAGCCTGCTTATGGGGACAGCGATTTCGTTTATTCTTACAGGTGATAGTTTGTCTTTCTCGGCGACCCAAGTGATTTCTGGTATTATTTTTATGTAGTCTCCGGTAATCTCTGCCTTAATGATCTTCGAGACAACAATAGATCTCCTTGACTCCATGAGCATTTCATCGAAACTCCATGTGCCATGTGCTACAATGAGTTGGTGGTGTAAGGGTTTTGATCTAGTAAATAACCCTCTTGCATTGCCTGGTTTACTTTCAGATCCTGTTCTACAAGTGGTTCTCGTATGCAAGTAGTCGACGACAACTCCTTTCTCGATAAGCTTTCTTCTCCAAGAAGGATAGAGTTCGTCGTCAAACAAATGTTTGAGGGGACCTGGATAGAATGGGTCTTCGTACATTGTTAGTTCTTGTGTTAGTGTAAATCCTTTTCTGAGCTTGATTGGCTCATCTCCTTGTAGTAAATGAGCTAACTCATGGTAAAATGCAGGTGAGGCTTCTCCTGTTAATACAACAAGCCACTTACCTGTGTATGCAGGGTTTAATCTACGTGCTTTAAGTATGGAGGCAAACAATGTTTTAATATCGTCCACGACATGTCTTGTCCTATCATAGAGGTCTCTAAGGGACTCACTTGCATAAAAGAATCCTGTAGATAATAGTCTCCCCATATACATTGTATACGGGTATATGTATAGCTCGTAGAGGTACCTTTCTTCAGTTCCTGTGGAACCTGTTGTAATAGACTCAATTTCTAGCTGGGTTTTTCTTGATACACCAATTACCTCTACAGCAAGACCAAGGCTACTCAATGTCTTTGCAATGTCTCTGACAAGGCTGTCAAGCTCCTTCTGATCCGATGGTTTCCCAAATGATACTCTGCCATTATAGTATTCTTTATCATACCATGGTAGAGTATCGATGCATACGGTGTCTTTTGCGCTTAAGTCTCTAAGAAGATCATTATGGTTTGAAACCTTGTTGGAGCTGCGTACTACTAGGCATCCTTTTCTATACACTCTTACGCCAAGTATTTTCTGGCTGGAAGTGTTGTATTCAATAACACCATTACGGTAAGCAGTCTCATGTATTTCTTCAACATAGGTTATTTTGTCTATATAGCTAGAAGACATTTTCTTCATCATGTATACTAGTTGATATACACTCTCTAAAACCTATATTGCAATAATGATTTAGTGCTACATGAACTTAAAGGCTCTTCTAAGATTCTATGTAGCTTTCTATAAGAGATAATGATTCATATGCTTCTCCTGAACTAATAATATCTTCTTTGACTAATTTTTCAAATCCTCTTGAAGCTGTATCAAGGTATTTCTTGTCCAGCAGATTTACTGTTAGTATCATTTTCCTGTACTCGGTTGTATTAACTATTGATTTAAGTCTTAGTGCTCTGCTGGCGAGTGTTTGTGTTTCAATAATTTTTGTTTGGCGTGAAAACATTGTTTTTGAAGCATATATTTTCACTAAGGGTATGATATCGAGTGATTCTATGCCTTCTGGCGTAGTATAGAGTATTGCAATAAATGGTACAAGATACTTGCCAACACCGAGGCTTGGCAGTTCAAGTAGTATGCTAGTTACCCGTTTTCTCAGCTCCATTGTCTGTTCAATTAATTTATTTATTGTTCTCTTAAGATCCTCTACTTCGTAACTAGCTTTTGTAACCATTTTATCTAATTCTCTTCCGTATCTCTCGAGTTCTTTTTCAAGATATTTCTGCCTCATTGTTTCGGCGCCTATGATTCTCTGGATTTTTGTTTCAATAGCTCTCTTCTGTTTATTCTTTATACGCTTAATACTCTCGAGGCGTTTTTCTAGTCTTTTCCTCTCCCTAACAAGCTTCTTGAGTTCTATACGGTCTTCTTCGCGGGCAATACCTTCCTCTACTTTACGGCGGAGCACTTCTATTCGCTCTTCGAGACTACGTATCTTGTCCAGGAGTTCTTTCTCCTCCATCGAGTATTTCTCATCAATTCTACTTTTCTCGATCTCTAGTCTTGCCTCGTATTCTTCTATCCGTTTTTGGATAACAAGTTTTATTGACTCAACTTCTTTCTCAAGCTCTTTCTTCTTTACTTCGTGTTCTACTTCTATTTGTTTACGCCACCTAGCGTAATGTTGGTCAAGGGAGTTCATCATTGATGTAAGTTGGTCAATTACTTTACTTGTCTCGTCAAGTATTTCCTCAAGCAGGTGTTTGACCTCATTTGTATCAATACTTTTCTCAGGTATAACAAGACCTGGTAATCCTTTTTGCGACGCAGTATTGACTAGGACACGTAGTTCGTCAAGTACATTCTTGTTATAGACTAGCCCCCTAATCTCATATCTTCTTGTTACTGTTCCTTCTTTTTCCGAGTACATTGCTTCAAGAAGATTCTTTATATTACTTATTTCCTCAATGAATGCCTGCCCCCTCATTTCGCCGAGAGCATTCAAGCGGTCGACAATGTCTTCTAGAATAGGTTTATCAAACACAGTCGTGTAGACAGGTTTTGTTATAGCATCAATTACAGCAGCATATTTACCATGTACATCAATTATATTGAAGGGGTAATATAGTATCGAAATTGCTTTAATTCTCTTTCTGGCACTGACAATAAGACCCTCTCTATGCTTTGTAACTAGATAATAATAGATGCATGCGAGAACGGAATCAAGCTCATGCTCAATAGGTTTTTCTCCAGTCATAATAAGTACTGCAGGTATGTAGTACTGTTGCTGCGTCAACTCCTACCCCTTCATGATACTAATTAGTATCCTAAAATATTAGGTTTTGCTTGACTCAAAGGATAGGGTACATGGTCTAAATCATTTATGGTTCCAGGCAAATATATAAATACAGTATTCATGTAAATTTGTTGAAAGAAAAACTATGGGAGGCGTAAACCTGTATGGCCAAGGGCAAAAAAGCTGCAAAGAAAGGTGGAGAACAAATAACAACATCTAAGACTGTGTCCTTGGAATCTAAAGTAGAGTTTACAGAAGATATTCTTAAGAAGCTTGAAAGGGATCTAAAGAGAAACACTTTCACAGTATTGACGCCGTATACTCTAGCACAAGCATATGGCATTAGAATTAGTACAGCAAAGAAAATCCTTAGAGCAGCTGCTGAAAGAGGGATCTTAGTACTCTATAGTGGAGGCAGAACCCCGGTATATGTGAAACCAGGTGTAGGAAAGTAGTAGAGAACATTAACAGTTCTATTAGGACTAATCTTCATATAATTGCAAATGTTTCTACAATAATCACCTTCTTCTAGAACATAATGGAAAGATTTAATAGTAGTATAAACTAATCAATCAAAACAAGGTTATAGAAATGAGTTCTCAAAAGAAAAACAAAAAGAAGAGAAAAACAAGATTCGAAGAATTAATGAAAGAAACTGATGAAGAGCTTCTCAAAGAATACTATGAGGAGCAAGGTTGTAGTGGATGTCCATTAAGAGGATTTTGTGGAGCGTAACCAAGATCTCTTCTAGACATTAATAACAGCAGTAAGTTAGCAGGATACATTAATGATGTAAAGAATGTGCGGGAGGCCATGACGCCCTGGGGGGAGCCTCCGCGTGCTCATCCATTCCCCGTGACAACGGGGTTGTCACACGGGCGTGTCAATTATAGTTTTGATGCACTTATTTTATAAACCTTGTTCCCTAGTTCTTTATGAGTCTAGTATAAGCCTGTTATATAGGCTGTTTCTCCTATCAGTTCAGTTGTAGTACTGTATAATGTTCTTTATATTAGCCTACAAGCTAATATTTGCAATATCTGTTTGTTAAATTAGTATCAATAATGTCGAGAGTTTTCGTGAGAGAACGATTGTTAATATATTAGTTTTTCCCATCCTCTATAATGTAGTACCCATGGGTAATACCTCTATTTTTATCACGGGTAAATGTAACCACGCTATGCCCACATTGATTGTCGCGATTACATATTATTACTGATAGGAGGCTACCTTCATGGTAAACATAGGTGTGTTTTGGAATAAAAAAGGTAAGGCTCAAAAAGGAAATGGGAGATCGTACATTATATACTTTAATGGAAATACACGTGTAATTAGTTTTAAGTTTCCAGAACAACTTGTTTATGAGATTGATAAGTATGTTGTAAAACTAGGTCTCAGGAACAGGAGTGATTTACTTCGTTTACTCCTTATAGCCTTCTTGAAAAACATGAAAATAGCCGAAAAAACAGGTCTTCTTGATGAAAATGACTCGGGGAAAAATATCAAAATAAATCTCGTGATCGAGTTTGGAGACTATCACGTAAGCCAGGTAATTGATATTACGACTTTTCTTGCAGGCTCTTATAGACTAATCAATGTTGTTGAGACTGAGAAAAATAACGAGATAAGTAATAAGGGAAGAATAGAAATTGCTGAATCATCTGATTCATCTTCATCAGTAGAAGCATTATAATGATATCAAAACTTAACAATAAATACATCATGAGTAAAGATCCTGATGCATTATTAGATATAAGAATATAGTAAGAAGAAAGAAAGAAAAAATATGTATTTGATAAAAGAACTTTTAGTTTAAAGTCTATGTCGTTATTTCTCCTTCTTTATTTTTGATAGGATAATCCTGACTATATCAGCAGGTAAGCCTATTTGGTGAGCTAGTTGTTCTACTGGCACATCTCCTAGTTCTTTGAGAGCTTCCTTGACGGCTGTTTCTGCTTCAATGTAGTATACTCTTCTGCTGATCCTTCTCCTAGCTACTAGGCCTAGTCTGTTTAGTTCGGCAAGATATCTTGATTCGATTGTTCTTGGTCTACCAGTGGCTTTTGCAAGGTCCTCGGCTGTTGCCTTCTTTAATTCAACAACAGCTTTTAGTGTCTTCCACAATGGTGGACTTAATGCCACACCTCTTTTCATAAGCAACCTAATATCATATATGCTACAGAATTCTTCTTCAGACATAACTAAAACCCCCCGTTATTTTTTATTCCTACCCTATATTATTGTGTAAAAGGAATATTTATAACTTTCTATCAGAATATAATGCTATCTGGTGAAAATTTAACAGATTGATAGTATAAATAAAAAATGTTCCAAAAATGGAAACAATGTTTTGGAAATAATAAGTAATATTATTTAACAAATGTTCAATTATGACAGTGGTATATAAGTATGTAGTAGGTTATTAACCTAACGCCTATTCCTGTAGCACCTTTTGGATAGTATGGTTTTTTCGGACCCATTTCTTGTACCCAGGCCGTGCCAGCTATGTCCAGGTGACTCCATTTCTTAGTGTCTTCAACGAATTTGCTTAGGAAAGCTGCAGCTGTTATCGCTCCTCCGGCTCGTCCACCTACATTACTTATATCGGCGACCTCGCTTTCGAGCTGGTTATAGTATTCTTTCCACAAGGGCATTCTCCATAGTTTCTCACCGGTGTACAGCCCTGTTTTGATTAGCTTCTCGGCCATGTCATCGTCCTTGCTGAAAAGACCTATTGCATGGTTTCCTAGAGCGATGACTATTGCGCCAGTTAATGTAGCCAAGTCTACTATCTCCTTTGGCTTGTAGTTCTTTTCTATGTAGGCTAGTGCGTCAGCAAGTATAATCCTGCCTTCGGCATCAGTGTTGTTCACCTCCACTGTAAGCCCATTATACATTTTTATGATGTCTCTAGGCTTGTAGGATTTAGGTCCCGGCAGGTTTTCTACTACAGGAAGCACGCCGAGTACATTGACTGGTAGTTTTAACTCGGATACAGCCTTCATCACTCCTAGTACAGCAGCGCCACCGCTTTTATCGAACTTCATGTCCGCCATGGCTTGCGCCGTCTTTAGATCAAGTCCTCCAGCATCAAAGGTAACGGTTTTACCGACAACAGCTATATCCCATTCACTGCTATCGCGTCCACGGTACTCAAGGATAATAAGTCTCGGAGACGACCCGCCGCCACTACCTACAGCTAGTATTCCGTTCAAACCAAGATTCCTGAGGTCTTCTTCGCGGAACACCTTGATACCAAGCTTGTTTTTCTCAGCCAGTTTCCTAGCCTCAGCCTCTATTCCATCAGGGTTCATTATGCTAGGAGGAGCGTTAGCTATGTCTCTAGCATAATTAACTGCTTCACCAATGATAACTCCACGTTTGATACGCTCTTCCAACCCACTTGCCTCTACACCAGGGTTAAGGAGTACCTGCTTGAGGGCAATTTTCTTCTTTGTTTTAGCCTTGTACTTGCCGCCTGGCTCGTATAGAGTCATAGGTATAATGCATGCAGCTTGTTCAACAGCATCACTAAGCTCTACGCCAAGACTATGTGGTATATGGATCACTATATCCGGGGCAAGATTCTTCACTTTATTTACTATAGACGCAACTGCTTGTCTAACACCCTCAAGTCCTTCATCGCCAATACTTGCCACAATGTATCTTGTAAAACGGGTTGATGTAGGGTAGAATAGTATTGTCTCCCCAGTTTCTCCCTTAAAATCACCGGCATCAATAGCTTGTCTTAGCAGCCCACCGAGTTTCTCGTCAATCCATAGAATAGGTGATGCATCCTTGCCCTTGATGATAACAGCTATTGTAGAGACAGGCGCATCGAGTGGGGAACCCTTATACAGGCTTATACTGACCACGGGTTTCACCAGAGAAAAATACTTTATGTAAAACCAATATCTGACTAAGAACCTGTTTGACCAGATAAATGTTTATCTCTTAATTCACTAGTGTATGCCAATCTTTCTCTAAATCCCTTGAAGGCTCTCTGTATAGTACTTATATCAATGTATCTAGTAAAGTGGTAAAGTATCAGTATCAACAGCAGTATACACTTCACGTAGTTTGCTATCTGTGGCACACTGAACTTGTCCATGGGATTACTTGTAAACCATGTGAGGATAACGGTTGTTGCCGAGAGATCCTGTAGTACTAGTATAGGAGTATATATTGTATCGAGTATGGGAACCCATAGCACGGCGATAATGAGATTGTATTGTGGTTTGTAGAGTGGTGATAGGAGTATTGTTATGGAGAGAAGCAGTACGAGTTTACCATAGACACCCTCAGCATCACTTGCCTTCAGTGGCAGTAATACGATAACCAGCCCTATGGTGAATGCCATGATCCAGCCAATATTAATGATAAGTGGGTCGCTGGGAGTCGGGGCTACAAGGAGCAACCAGCTTCCCTCGATATAGTGTCCAAAGAAATTGTTGAATACATCCGTTATTGAAGCAGGGTTTAGAAGTAGTGGCGTATAGCCAATGAGTATTGTTAATAGGAAGTAGTATATGATACCTTGGCTATTCCTCCTAAGCTCGTATAGGTACAGGAGCAATACTAGGCTGTACAATGGGTTAAACAGCGTTGCGATAGCAGTAAATACTCCTACGTACTTGTATTCTCCTTCAATAAACATTCTAAATGATCTCAAGAGGAACATTAATGCAATGATATCCCAGCTGTAGACCCCATACACTATTATTGATGGGAGTATAGCATAGAGGTATAATGGTATCCTCCTGGCTCTACTGGTTCTCCTGCCAAGGAACAAGAGGTCATCTAGAATAATGTATGCAGCGACGAAGGAGAGTAATGCATTGAATACATAGTATGCGTAGAAGCCCTTGTCTATACCAAGATAACGGTCGTAGCCTAGGAATAGTCTTGTCATAGTTGTTATCATGAAGACCCATGCCTGTCCGGGCATGTACGGGAACCTGTAGTCGATATAGGGTACACCATACGTCAACTGGGGTCCGTACCATTGTTGTGGAGAACCATAGATACTCCAGTAAATGCTATACACATCACTATAGATTCTTGGTTCAGACCATGGTGCATGGAGTATGGTGCTTAAACCGATGGCCACGACTATCAATGTTATTCCGATAAGTTTCTCGGTCTCCACAACGCCATGGTATTTTTCTAGCCACAAGAACTCCTTAATGGTTCTTAGTCCTGTCTTGTACCTAGCTATGAAGTCTTTGGGTAGCATACAAGCAAAGCCTACGACGAGATTAATGTAGAAGAATGGCGCGATCTGTGCCAAGTAGTAGCTATACTGAGTCCTGCCTCCAAGAATCCATAGGAGAACATAGCCTCCATAAACACCTATAAAGCCCAGCCATGCTTTTCTATAGGTTTTGTCAACTATAGCTAATGGTATAAGCATTATTGCCATTAGGAGACTCAAAAGGTAGAGAGACCAGTTTCCACGAGCCACTAAGGGTTCTCCGTTACTCCAGTAGTAGAGTACAAAACTGTTCTTCCCCAAAACCCAGTCTAGCGGGGTAGACACTACGGGTCCATGGCCTATCTCGTGTTTGATAGAGGTATGCCATCTGAAAGCACCGGGTATGGCTTGGTTAAACCATTCAAGTGGTCCAAGGTAAGCTATTAATGGTATTGATATGATCACTTGGACTATTATAAATACCATGAAGTACTTGACAAGTAAGTATATTGTATCAAATATTCTGTCACTAAACTTCTCGTACTTACCCCATACAAATTTCTCGAGCACATGTGCTATCCCTATGAATAAACCAGAGAACTTCGCCGTCGATGCCGACACAACACTAAAGATTCTCTTGTTGTCGTCAATTATTTTCACTAATATGTAGAATGCTATGAGGGACAGTAAACCAACATAAATATCGAGGAGTGCCAGCGCGCTCAAGTACTTGTGCACCGGATCGAATACCAGTAGTATTGGTGGAACCAAGGCTGCTATTGAGGAGAAGGCTCTTCCAAAACGTTGTCTAAGTATTTCTCTCGTCACCAGATACGCGAAAACAAGGATCAGTGCTCCAGCTACTATGCTTGGTATTCTCCAGCTCAAGGGCTTGTCCTCGAAAAGTATCATCGACAAAGCTATAATGTACTTGACCAATGGTGGATGCTCTGTATTAAGGTATTTATCTATATCCTTCGCCTTACCATAAATCCATCCACGAACATAATCACGTGTCTTAATCCCCAGTTTATCAAGTTCTTTTATAAAAGCTTCAAGATTGCTCCTACTACTTGCATTGACGTAGAGAAATATGTAGGCGTCCTTACCAGTTCTAACGTATTTATCAAGGATCTCGACGTTAGCCTTCTTGGCAGCTATATCTAAAAGGGCAGGAGGCATGGCGGTAGCGTTTTCATATAAGAAGACTGTATAGCATTCACCACAAGGAGTCCTAGGGTCTATACCAAAGATTTTATGAAGAATATTCCTGGCGGCATCCACATACCAGATCTCGTCAGAAATATATCCCTCATCACCTTTACTCAGAACATCATTGGTAATAGCTTCTACAAATAACATTTCACTATACACATAATATGATACAATAATTAATAATAGAACAATGCTAACGTATGTAAATACTTTTTCTTTGTCAAACCTGCTTAACCTATTACTCAATACCATGCAACCTCTAGATATTCGTACCGCAAAGCATTACATCTATGATGTGTAAGTAGGTTAGAATAAACAAATTAAGTTTTTGCAAACTCCTTTATAGAAACAACCACTTTATCCTCATGTAAGTAAAACAAATCTTCTATGTCACTACAGATCATCTATGGATGAAGCATATTGGGGTATGTTTCCAAGAAGCTATAGAGTAAATGAGAAATAGATACTTAAATATGACGTAATAGTAATGTATGATAAGAAATACGTGGTGATGAGGACCTTTGGGCTTGACTCCTGTGAGATTATGGGATGAAGAACCCACCCTTGGCTGACAACTACTATGTTTACGTCTATACCATAGTGGGCTAAATTGTTTCAAACGTGATACATTTTAGTAATATGTTGTGTCTAAGTATATCGAAGTAACGCACTGGGGTGTCTTTGGATGCGGGGACCAGCTATATCTAGGCTTTGGGGTATCATTACTGGTGTTATTGCTATCGGTCTTATTGTTTACTTAATACTTGTTGCTTTGACTGCCCAAGCTATTTCTGTTGAACTTAAAGAGATTAGGGCTGTTAGATACAAGATGATGGATAACAATATTGAAGTAGAGTTCGTCGTCAAGGTTGTCAACAATGGGCTCACTGATATTGAAATAGAGAAGCTTTACTATGAGGTATATATTGAAGGAAAGTATCTCGGTTCTGGTGAAAAAGAAAACATTATAATTCATCGTGGCGAGAACGAGATTATTTTGACTCTTGAAACAACACCCACGAGCGTTATAAAAACTATGCTACTTACTTTAACCCAGAACGAAATAGAGATCACTGTTAAAGGCAAGATACTATTCCCCATAAAGAGCTTCGGAGTAATAAGGCTCTGGACAGCCGAGATACCCTTTGAGAAAACAGAGACTGTTGTTCTCGAGCTCACGTAGTATTGGAGTGTTAGCTCAGTATTTACCCTGGTATCTATGGGGTATCTATGAAAGAGTAATTATTAATAAGGAGCCTCATGTGTAGATTATTTTTCTGAACATATGGTACGCGGTAGACAGTCTTTTATGGAGGGATCATGTCTTGTTAATTGAAGTTAGGTGGCATGGGCGAGGCGGACAAGGCGCTTGGACTGCTTCTAACCTTCTTGCAATGGCTGTAGCGCTTGCCGGCAAGCATACACAGAGCTTCCCAGCTTTTGGTCCAGAGCGTTCTGGTGCACCAGTACTAGCATTCACAAGAATAAGCGATGAGCCAATAGAAATACACAGCATGATCTATAACCCAGATATAGTTGTTGTACTCGACCCAACGCTTCTCGCATCAGTAAATGTTGTAGCCGGGCTCAAGAAGGGAGGATTAATCGTAATCAACTACGAGGGCGAGAAAGACAAGCTATTCAAGCTACTAGGAATCCAGCCTGGCGAATACAAGGTATGGACCGTACCGGCATCCAAGCTAGCACTAGACATTCTCAAGAGGAACATCACCAATACAGCGATGATAGGAGCACTTGTTAAAGCAGCTAACCTTGTTGACCTTGACAACGTGTTCAAGGCAATTAAAGAGAGATTCCCCGAGCCCGTAGCCGAGAAGAACATCGAGCTCGTCAAGAAAGCTTATGAAGAAGCCCGGGAGGTGTAAACACGCATGTCTGGTTCCAAACCTGAGCCTCGTGGATGGAGAGATTTACCGTTATCAGCTCTACCATACAAACTCTCACTAGAGTACAAGACTGGTGACTGGAGAGCACTAAGACCAGTGATAGACCAGAGTAAGTGTGTTAAGTGCTTGATGTGCTGGCTTTTCTGCCCTGAAATGGCGATCCTATGGGATGGAAAGCAAGTCTCTGTAAACCTAGACTATTGTAAAGGCTGTGGAATATGTGCACATGAATGTCCTGTAAAAGCAATCAAAATGATCCCTGAACCCACGGAGTAACGAGGTGGAAGGGTTATGATCTTCTTCTCCAAGAAATCAAAACCCAAGATTCCTCTTGAGAAACAGAAGCTCATGACTGTTAATGGAGACGAAGCTGTTGCTTACGCTGTAAAACAATGCTACGTAGATGTTGTCGCAGCCTACCCGATTACTCCCCAGACAATTATTGTTGAGAAATACAGTGAGTTCGTTGCCGATGGAGAAGTACACACTGAGTTCATACCCGTTGAGAGCGAGCACTCAGCCATGAGCGCATGTGTTGGCGCAGCAGCTGCTGGCGCAAGAGCATTCACTGCAACAGCCGCAAACGGACTAGCCCTCATGTGGGAGATCCTCTATATTGCTGCTAGCCTTAGGCTACCAATAGTCCTAGCCGTTGTAAACAGAGCACTATCAGCACCAATCAACATTCACTGTGACCACAGTGATGCAATGGGTATGAGGGATTCCGGCTGGATCCAAATATTCGCTGAAAACGTCCAGGAAGCATATGACACAACCATACAGGCATTCAAGATAGCTGAGAAAGCACTCTTACCTGTTGCAGTCAATCTTGATGGATTCTTCCTAAGCCACACACTCGAGAACATCTACATGCTACCAGACGATGCTGTATATGAGTTCCTTGGTGGACCCAGGAAAGTAGCCAAGACATACGTGGACTATCTTGGTAAAGAAGTTGAGGCTAAACTAGATCCAGCTAACCCGCTTAGCTTCGGTCCACTAGACCTATACGACTACTACTTCGAGCACAAGATGCATCAAGTCGAGGCTATGAAGGAGGCTAAGAAGATTGTGAAAGAAGTTCACGACGAGTACGCTGAGCTAAGTGGTAGAAGCTATGGCGATGGTATACTGGTTCCATACGAGGTAGAGGATGCTGACGTAATAGTAACTGTTCTCGGCAGCACTGGTGGTACAGTAAGATGGGTTGTAAAGAAACTAAGACAGAAGGGATACAAGGTTGGTACAGTGAGGATAAGGCTCTTCAGACCATTCCCATTCGAGGAGCTACGCGAAATACTCAAGGGAGCCAAGGTAGTAGGCGTCATGGACAGAGCTATTAGCTTCGGTAGCTTTGGACCATCATTCCTAGAGGTCAATACAGCACTATATGACTTGAAGGAGAAACCACTACTAGTCAACTACGTCTATGGACTAGGAGGCAGGGATGTACCACCAGATCTTGTCGAGAAAATGTTCATG
This sequence comes from Desulfurococcaceae archaeon MEX13E-LK6-19, assembly GCA_029637525.1. NCBI lineage: Archaea > Thermoproteati > Thermoproteota > Thermoprotei > Desulfurococcales > Desulfurococcaceae > Desulfurococcaceae archaeon MEX13E-LK6-19. The sequence goes on along the minus strand of CP072660.1, from coordinate 1,573,319 downwards.
GAGCTACTCGAGGATGCAAAGAAGGGTGTTGTTGAGAACAAACTCAGGTTCCTAGGTGTAAGAGAGTAAAGGAGGTGTCCCATGTGTCCCAACCCAAGCCCACGGAGAAACCCTATGACCTAATCATATTCGAGCCCGGGAAGAAATATGATCTTCCATTGACGCTTAACCTCAGGCAGCTGGCTGAAGAAAGAAGACCTATGATACTACCTGGACACAGGCTCTGTGCAGGCTGCGCAGCACCAATCATAGTCAAGCTCGTAAGCTTTGCTTTAAGAGGACCCACAATAATAGCCAATGCCACGGGCTGTCTAGAAGTAGCAACCACTATATTCCCATACACAAGCTGGGCTGTCCCATGGATCCACAATGCATTCGAGAACGCTGCAGCCACTGCAAGCGGTATCGAGGCAGCAATCAAGGCTATGAAGAAGACTGGTAGACTACCTTACGACCACATTGACGTAATAGTGTTTGCTGGAGACGGTGGTACCTTCGACATAGGTCTCCAGGCACTCAGCGGTATGGCCGAGCGTGGACACGACGTCCTCTACATACTATACGACAACGAGGCATACATGAACACTGGTATACAGAGAAGCGGTGGTACACCACCATTCGCCTGGACTACAACAAGCCCTGTAGGCAAAGTGATCCCAGGCAAGAGCCAGGAGAAGAAACCAATAGCAGATATCATGGTAGCCCACAGAATACCCTATGTCGCAACAGCTACACCAGCACACTGGGCCGACATGATAAAGAAAGTCAGGAAAGGAATCGAGGTAGATGGACCAGCATTCATACACGCTCTAAGCCCATGTAACCGTGGATGGAGACACGACCTAGACCTAGCAATAGAGATCTGTAAGAGAGCAGTAGACACATGCTACTTCCCACTATGGGAGTGGGAGAGAGGCAAAGGATACATGCTAACAGACAGAAGCCTAGCAATAGCCAAGAACCCACAGCTCAAACAACCAATAGAGAAGTTCCTCGAGGTACAGGGAAGATTCAGACACCTACTAAAACCGGAGAACAGGCACTTACTCAAGCAATTCCAAGAATACGTCGACGCTGTATGGGAAGACTTACTCAACAGAGCAGTCAATGCACCAAAGTAAAGTCTCTTTCTTCAAAACAATTATTTTTTACATAAAAATTAAGTAAAATATACAATCGTATTCCTATTGTGCGTTAAAGAACAAGACTACAAAAGTTTTCAATTCTAGAAATCAATACATGCCCATTTTCTTTCTTTCAAGAAAATTGTTAGCAATAATATTTACGTTTTATTTGTTTACTAGAATAAAAGATGAATAACAATGAACTTGTTTTGGGAAAAAGATTTGGGAATTATTTACTAGCACATGTATTAAAGAAAATTATTTCTTGCTTTTCCCTTCGACTACTATCATTGTGGTTGTTGTCCGGACCCCATCTATTTTCCTGACCTTGTTTATTATGATTTCTCTTATTCTCTCGAGTGTATCGGCTTCAATTAATGCTACCACGTCATATATTCCATAGACTATGTATACGTCTAGTATCTCGGGGAGCTCGTAGAGTTTGTCCATAACACTTGATTCAGCACCGATGTCAGTCTGAATTAATACGATCGCACGGGCTTTGGTTTGAGACAAGATGGAATTACACCTATATACTATTCTATTATCCACACTAATTAACTTATATATGGTGGGACAACGGATCCGCTATATGTGGAGTAGACTCTACACGTGAGGTTGAAGAGAATCCACCAAGGGTTTATCCTTGTGGACTCGCATATAGTATACATGGGATTGGGGGTGATTAAAGAACATGGGACAAGATAATGGTGTGGAGAAATACCTTAAAGCACTAGCTCACCCGGCTAGAAGAAAAGTACTTGTTGCGTTGGCTGAGAAAAAGAGTTTGAGTTACAGTGAGCTGATGAGAATTGCTGGGATCGAGGATAGTGGTACTTTCGCTTTCCATTTGAGGATGCTGCAAGGTCTTGTGGAAAAGGATCCGAATACAGGTGAGTACAGGCTCACAGAAGAAGGCTATAAAGCTTATAGAGCGCTAAAGATTCTTTATGGAGAAGAGAAGCCTCGTGAACCAACTATTGAAAAGAGTACCGTGGAGAAGGAGGAGAAGAAGGAAGTAATAGTGATCTCAGATAAGCTCTCCTTTGATCTAACCAGGAAGCTCGCGGAGAAACTCGCATCTGAAGGCAAGAGAATATTGATCACTGATGTTGTTACCGTGAATATCGAGGATATGCCTGAAGAACTTCTTGACAAGGTTCTTGAGGGCATGCGTGATGTACTTGTAGTTAATGTTCCAAAGCATTTGAAGCATATTGTTGACTTGAAAAGCAAAGACGTGTTTATTACGGGTAAAGGAGGTATTTTCGGAGGATTTATCGGCGGTTTAGTTAGAACCATAGTTAATGCTGTAGCTAGTAGTGTAGCCAAAGCACCCTGGCAAGCTATTAGTAAAGGAGAAAAATTCCATGCCAAACTAACTGGGGAAGTACCACCAGAGTACTCTATTAAAGCAAGTATTGATGCATCGAAAGTAAGTTTTAGCCCAAACACATCGTCTAGAGAAATAGTTGTCGAAGGAGAATTCTATAGAGGCAGTGAGCCCAAACTCAATATAGACGGAGACAAGGCGTCTATAGAAATAGATGTTGGATCGGCAACAATACTTTACCCCAAGGGGTTGTCCAGAGTAGACATAAAAGTTGATGCCTCCACTATAGACGGAGTCATAGAAGATTGTGTAAGAGAATTATCCATCGAGAGCGATGCAAGCAATATCGATTTAGAGATAGGTAAGCTTGGTAAAAGCGTATTCCACTTGGGGGCCGATGCATCAAACATTGATCTCGATATAGAGTACAGTGAATACGAAGGAGAATCAGAGATTACTGTAGACGCAGATGTCTCAAATATATCAATGAGGATAATAGTGCCTAGGGACACGAGAATACAAGCATTCATAGAAGAGGGGACAGGCTTTATAGATATTGATGGATACATGGGTAAACACTATATAGACAAGGATTATGACAACGCTAAGTCCAGACTAAAAATAATAGCTAAAAACGATAGCGGTAACACAAAAATAAGGATTACTAGAAAGTAATCAGCTCACGGCCGTTAACATCACGAGCTCAGCCCTAGAGAGGGCGAAGCCGGGCTTCATCACCCTAGATAGCTTTCTCTACTTCTACTAATAGATGTTTCCTAGTCCAGGTAAAGTGTAGAGAAAAGCATTAGTTTTAGTGATTAAGCATGGTATAGATTCTTACTGTGCTTGTTCTCCTTCACCACTAGTACTTGCAGTAATTGTTTTTCTCGCCGCAGCTTCTACGGCTGCAATAATCTTTTCTTCAATAATTTGGTGTGATTCAAAGTGCCTGTTGGGGTCGACTGTTAGTGTGTATATCCAGTATAGCCCGAATAAGCCTAGAGTGATTATTGTGAGTACTATGTAGAGTAGTGTACTCCTATTCGGCACCATGTATAGTCTGTCAATGTCTATAGTATATTCTGGAGCAATAGCTTTTAATCCATCGGCAAAACTTGATAGTATCAAGCGTTCTCTAATGCAGTGCTTTACGAAATCCTTGTTCAAGAAATGATACACGTAGAATTCAATGAATGGCACAAATATAGATAATATGACCCATAACACAGGACTTCTCTCTTCAAACACTATTTTAAGCTCATTTACTTGATTTCTTATTCTTGATGCTTCGGGTATTTTAAGTTCTTCAGCTATATCGGCTAACGTTGAGTAGAACATCATTGTTCTCCTGAAATGGTTGTTCATTCTGTCGATCCATTTGTATAGAACATATATCGATACAGCAAAACCAGCGAGTCCGCCGAATATCGCGAGAGCAAGCCCTGCCCCGAGAAGAATAAAGGTTTCCAGTAACGCGCCTAATATTATAATAAACATGGCTATAAGTACTAGTATCAAACCTATAAAGGGTAGCCACGTCGGCATTATGTAATCTGTTTCACTAGCCTTAGCTCTATATATCTTCAGCGTATTGAGAAGAGACCATATTTTCTCGTTTGACATAGACCTACACCTGCTGTTATCGTTTTGATAAATTATAGAATAAAAAGTATTCTAATAAACTTTTTATACAATGTATGGGGTGGAAATATTGTTTATGGTGGTTTAGGGTTGTTTGAGTTCTTTTTAACAACTAGGGCTGATGAGTATAGTGGTGACTCCCTAGGGTTTCTGAGAATAGCTCTTGCAGGGCGGTGAGGGGCCCAGAGGGACTGTGATGAGCCTGAGGCGATCTTAGAAATACTTTAAATCATTCTAATCTATTGCTCTCGGGTAAACGGTGTTTATATACCATCTTAATATACTATTGCCGAAGGATAGTAGAGTCTATTAGGTGCAAGGGTATGCCCGGAATTATCGATAAGCTACAGATACATCCACCTCGGTATGGTCCTGAATGGGGTAGCGGCGGGATATTCGGGTTAAAGTATCATCGTGGAGTACTCTATTACACTGTGGCGTTTGAGGCGGAAGCATATTTCATTAGAGAGGACTCTGTGAAAACCTATGGCTTCGAGAAGGTGGGTAGTCCTCCTACTAGTGGCGGGGACACATATAATGCTGTAGACGCCGTAGACGATCTGATATTCTTTGGTGGATGGGTTCACGCCCCAGCGAAATACGTTATAGAAAATGGGAAAAGAAAAATTAATTTTGAGAACAAGTACAGCCATGTGCATATCTATAACATTTCTGAAGACTCGATAGATCTCCTATGGAAGGATAGTGTTCATGAGAAAGAGAAATGGGTAGGAGAAGTATCCGAGATAATATATGATCCAGTGAATGATAGACTGTTACTTGCACGCGGAGATGGTATGGAGAACCTGGGGATTTACTCTCTTGATTACAAGACAAGGAAAATCACTAGGCTAACAGATAAACCAGTACTGAAGGGGACGCTTATTAGAGAACAGGCATGCTTTAATGTGCATATATTTGGGTTTGTTGGTACGGAATCTATACAGTGTGTAGATCTTGTTTCAGGGAAAATACAGGTACATTCTATACCAAGGAGTGGTGAACGAGTTGTTGACGGTGGATCTGTTGAAGCCCCGATGACTGGTGCCATGGCGTCGTGTTACGGTAGATTATTTGATTTCGTGCGCGGTGGCTTGTTCATAGGTAATCCTGCTGATGAGGAAGAACCGATGTATTTCCTGAGACTCTTTGACTTTGTTACAAGTGGCTACGGTCCTTTGAGGACAAAGGCAGTTAATATTGGCGGTGGAATACTGGTTGCCTACAATGCTTTTACTCACGCAGTATTAAGGCCTAGTAATGAGTTTGAGCAAATGATTAAAAAGAGTTTGAACACTATTGTCGGGCCATCGGTACTAGTCTATATTACACCGCCTTCAGCCAGAATTGTTGGTGTTTTTGGAGCCAGGATAACATCGATAGAGAAAGTAGGCGGCAATATAGTCCTTGGGGTAAGCAATGATGCTAACTACATGTGGTATGATGCAACACCAAATGATACTGGGACAAAGAGTTTTGTAGTACTTCCAGACTCCATACTAACAAAATCACCCCCGTCAGTAACGTATAGTGTGTATGGCTGGATGATTTCAAACAAGCATTGGGGAGGAATACCGCTTTACGGATACAGAGAACCACGACTAGTAATCAATGCATCTAAGAAGAATACTCTAGAGATCTATGAATACGATCTATCAATACCTCCTGCCGGTAGTGTGGTCGAGAAAATTAGTATAGATGAAGGAAAGAACATTATAGACTTGAAGTCATGCAGAGGAGCAATAGTATCGTTTAGACTTGTTGAGGAAGACGCGAAGCTTAGAGGACGTATAATACTTGAGTAGTTTTTCCTCCTACACATCATTTATTTTCCAATAACTATTCTCCCTAATCTGAAGTAGTATATCATGTGTTCGCCGTATCTCTCGTACTCCTCCGAATATATCAGGTAGGGTTTCCCGTCGGCTACATGTACTGAAACATGCTTGAATATTTGTCCCTGCATAGTAGTAGTCTCCCATCCCTTCAGGATGAATAGGTAGTCGGTATCGGGGGTTTCTTGTGTATACTCGATACACTTTATTATCCGCTCAATATTTTCCTTCACAAGCTTGGTGTACTCTTCTATTTCATCGTCTGTGACTTGAAGATATTCCAGGATATCCTTGTACCAGTCAATGGTGATAGAGGAATCACTGTTGTTTTCATGAATATGAACGTGATCGTGTTCCACAATATTATTCTCTAAAAGTATTTCGCCAAGTATGGTAACCTTCTTTTCAACATCCTCAGGTCTCTCGGATCTCTCACGTACTAGTCTTAGAAAAACGGCGTTCATCAAAACCATTGCGTCGATGTATCTACTGGTATAGCCTGGCTGTGTTTTCAGCTCGATTAGTTTAGTGTATGCTTCTCCCTCAATTTCTTTTACATGATCAACTATTTTCTTGAGTATATCCTTCTTCTTACTTATAGTATCTTCAAGTTTTTCACGCGATATACCAGTAAACATTATATCGTCATAAAACCACTCTATCTTAACCACATTCACAACCCTCCGTGTTAGAAAAAGTATGGGACTCAACTATACCATAGGGTATGTGAAGGTATTAAGTTTTGTTTCACAATAACCATATCATTATAGCTAGATATAAAACTGGCTTGCACACAAATATTATGTCCAAGGACTATTCTCGTTTAAGGGTGGTACCATGACTAAGGGCGGTGTTTTAGCAGCGGCAATACTTATCTTCGTTGTGGTACTGAGTTTCATGAATGCTATGGTGTTATGGGCAGAAGCAGGTGTTGATCAACGTTTATTCGAGAAGACCTACAGGAGTCTGCCACAGAATCTGCCATGGTATCCAGTTGTTGTAATAGGAGATAATAGACCTGAGAATACTAGTCAAGTTGAGTTACCCGAGGTCTTTTATGCTATTGTTGATGAATTAAAGGAGATCAGGCCATTTGCTGTAATAGGAACAGGTGATCACGTGGGTCTTGGCACAGAGGAGCAGCTCATAGAGCTCTATAATACACTCAAGGATCTCGAGAATGTATGGCTTGCCGTTGGAAACCACGATATTGAAGACGATCCCTATGCCAATTTATGGAAAAGTATTATAGCAGACACATTCTATGGAGTGTCAGAAATACCTGGATGGTATATAGCGTTTATTAATACTGAAGAAAGACTCAAGAGCGATTTTCTCTCCTTGACAAACCTTACTCTCGAACAGGCTCCGCAGGGAAGAAAGATTATTGCTGTATTTCATAGACCACTTTATCCATATGTAATGCATAATATTGACTCTGATAGAGGAACTCCCTTAAAGAAGATGCTGGAATACTATAACGTGACATTAGTACTCCAAGGACACTGGCATGGATATGCTGAAACAGTTGTCAACGGGATCAAATACATTATAACCGGTGGTGCTGGAGCTCCTCTATACGATTACCCAACCAGTATAGAGGATGGTGTGGTAGTCTTAGGGAAACACCACTATCTAGTCTTAATACTTTATCCTGATGGCAGGTACGAGTATGAGCCAATATGGTTTGAAGTAGACCAGGACGTGGGCTATCTCAATGTAAGCTATGTCAACAGCACATATGTTGTAATTCATAACACTAGACTTAACTTGTTCGGGGACCCAGTACCTATACCTGTTAGAGTAGAACTCAATGTAAGCGGATACATTGTGACAGTAGTGCTTCTGGCGAATCCTAATGGAGATACAGTAGTAGAAGCTAGCTTGAACCCAATACCGAATTCTAGGCAAGGAGAAATAGTTGTGTACAGTAATTCAACAAAATGGTATGCCTACATAGTACCTGAAGGAGATCTCAATAAAACAATTGTTGCAACACCGGGAGCTGATTCCAAGGCAAAATTCCTTGTAGAGTTGAAAGTAGAGACAACTACTACGACCACCACAACAACCACAACTACAACTACTACAACAACTACGACGACCACAACCACCACGACGACAACAACCACTACCACAACAACGACCACGACTACTACGACAACTACTGAAACAGAAACAACTCCATCACAACCATTGTTATCAACCAAACTATTGATAGCGACAATAGTAGTAATAGTGGTTGCAGGGATTATGATATTCCTTTACATGAAGAAAAGAGTCTAACACTATGTTTTTAAATACAATATTAGCCAAGTTGTTTTTTACTCACCATATACTTCATGTAATCAAAAGTCCTCCTTAATCCTTCCTCAATACTGACAACTGGTTTCCAGCCAAGCTTCTCTATGGCCTGGCTTATATCGGCAACACTATACCTTATATCGCCTGGTCTTGGAGGCCCATGTATTGGCTCTAGTTTGACTCCAACAATCCCCATTATTTTCTCGGCAAGCTCGTTAATTGATATGGCTTTACCTGTACCTATATTGTATACACCGGTCTCTCTTGATGACAATGCTATAACATTAGCTTTAGCTACATCACCTACGTACACGAAATCACGTGTTTGCTCGCCATCTCCATGTATTATCGGTGGCTTGCCCTGGAGTATACGTTCAAAAAACTTGTAGACAACACCAGCGTAATCCCCGGGCTTCATCCTGGGACCGTATACATTAAAGTATCTGAGACTAATTGTTGACAGGCCATAGGTTTCCTTATAGCTATACACGAGAGTTTCGCCAGCGAGTTTCGACGAGCCATAGACATTTTTTGGTCTACAAGGATGTGTTTCTTTAACGGGCAGTTCTATGGGATCCCCGTAGACAGCAGCACTTGATGCATAAACAAATCTTTCTATATCGTGTCGTCTCGCTGCTTCAAGCAAGTATAGTGTTCCAAGAGCGTTGACCCGATAGACGCGTTCAGGATCTTTTATTGATTCTTCTACACTGACTATGGCAGCTAAGTGTATGATTGCATCAGCATCTCTTAGAATAGTATCAAGGGCTTCTTTATCGAGAATACTCCTGTTAACAACGCTGATTTTCTCAGCTACATTGGATAAATTATTCATGGAACCCGACGAGAAATCATCTATTACAACTACATCATATCCCTCGGATACAAGAAGCTCAACCGTATGACTACCTATAAACCCGGCTCCACCTGTTACAACAACTTTCAAATAGACTACCTCCCTCGGTCAGCTAATGTATGTGAAGTATACGGGATTTAATATGTACGATGTGTTGGGAAAAAGATTATGTTTTTAATTAAAAATCCTTAGGGTGAAAGTAGTGCTATCCAGTAGTTTGTAAGCAACGCTATTATTAGGGTGTTTGCTATTATGCCGAACAACAGTCCATAAGCTATTAGATCTCTCATTCTTACTTTGCCAGTCGAGTATACGATAGCTGATGGCGGTGTTGATATTGGTAATGCGATAGCGTTGTTTAGTGAGACGACAGCTACAATTGATGCTGTTGCTGCACCTGCTTCGGCAGGTATGCCCATTATTGTTGCAAGTAATGCGCCAAGAGGTATTGTTAATGGTGCTACGAATGCAGATGCGCTTGTATGGCTTGATATGAATGTTCCTATGAGATAGGCTGTGAATCCTATGAGGAACCATGCTAGGAACCCTAGTGATTTCACGCCAGCCAAGTGGGCTAATACTACTTCAGCCCACCCGGTGTTCATGAGTGCTGTACCTAGTGTTAGGCCTGCGCCGAACAATACCATGAGGTCCCATGCTAGTTGCTTGAAGTGCTTTTTGACGTCCAGTACTCCTGTGGCGAAGAATACTATGAGTCCTATGGCGCCGGCGATACCGGTGTTTATGTGGTGTATTGGTTCTGTAAGCCATAGTCCTACTAGGAACAATATGTTGGCTAATGCTAGGATCTCGCGTTTACTCCATGGTCTCTTTTCTTTTCTTGCACCTATTTCACGTAGTTTCTCTCCGATTTCCTTTAGCTCGTGTCCAGCAGTGAATTTTATGAATAGTATTAGAAGTAGGACTCCAACCGTATAACCTATAACCCATGCCGGGAAGCCTATGAGTAGCCATTCGAAGAACCCTATCCTACTTGTCTTGTAGACTATGTCGTTGAGGAAGCCTGTGACAATAAGGTTTGGTGGTGTTCCTATTAATGTTGCTGTACCACCTATGCTGGCACCCATAGCTATTCCTACTAGGAGTAGTGAAGAGAACCTCTTGTCTTCAGCCTGGATCTCCTTTAGGAGTGCTAGAACAAGTGGTAGCATAACGTAGGTAGCGGCTGTATTACTCATCCACATGCTTAGGAAGCTTACTAGGAATGTTGCTCCAATAATTAGTCTTGTTGGTGATGAAGCTACTCTAACCAAGAGTCTTGCTACACGGTCGTCAAGCTTATTGTTACGTATTATGAGTTCTAGAGCGCTACCAGCAATGAATACGAGTATTATCGTGCTCATGTATTTTGTGAAAGCAGACTTTACGGCGATCACTCCTAGTAGTGCTAGTGCTACTGTCGAGTACAAACCTGTTATAACATAGCTTATGATGCTTGCACCAGCAAACAATATTATTGCTGACCCGAATACGAACCCGGCTTCTCTGGCCTTAATGTATGGCTGTATCTCGAAAACAACCCATCCATCAGAAGTCATTGACCGTGGATAGTAGCTGTATTCCCTCCCGTCAGGCGTCCTTACACACACTGTATAGCTTGACAGTGGCTTATGGACAGGCTCGCCATCAGCGAGAAGTCTAACCTTTAGATACCATTTCTTACCCGGCTCTATAACAGTTAGTTTTGATGCATACACTTCTATGGTATAATTCTTTCCGTCCACAATACTCCACGTTGTTACCGTGGTATCAGTTGAGTTACTGAGGCCAATAATGTGCTCTAGACTAGTCTTGATTTCTGTTTCGTCTGTTTTCACCGCTACATCTATGTGGTATGTTCCCGGGGTCCAGTCCGGTGGCGTAATGTTGTATATTATTGTTCCAACCATAAAAGCAACTATAATAAGCAGTAGCACCTTAGTGCGATCGCCCAATTTGCTTCCACCAAAGGATCATTATTGTGTGGGCGTATAGGTTTTTAGTTCTTTCCCGTTAACAACGGCACTAATCTCTATGTAATTCCTAAGCATAGTAGTTCTCAGTTTCGGCATGAGCACTTCGTCTACTTGGAATATACCTGCAAGCTCATCCATATGGACTACTATTTTCACGGGAGCTTTATCGCCTTCAAGGATCTCTACCTTCTTTATAGTTAACGCGGAGACACTATGGATGTTTACCTGGCCCATCCGGTATGGTACACGGGCACGTCCCTCAGCCATATCGAGGCCGTCGCCAACAGCTACACAGCCTGCTTCAAGTGTTAGGCATGATACGTCATAGGCTGTACAATGTATACTATGCATTATCTCTTGACGTAGCCTAATCCTAGTAGCTTGGTCATCAATAACTCTAGCCAGCGCTCTATCTATGAGAGGCTGTGCCAGTAGTGACCCTAGTTTCTCGTGGAGATCCCTATGAATAGCATTACCGACATCGTGTAGCAGTGCGCCATAGAGAACAACAATCCATGCTAGTTCCTCGTCGGAGATAACGCCGTCACGGACAAGTGTTGACTCTACACCGTGTTCCCTGAGGATCCTATAGATCTCTAGTGAAGCACCAGCAGCAATATGGGCATGGACAGGTCCATGGTCGTTATACCTAAGCCTCTTAACAGCCATAACATTACTCATATACCATAGTTCACGAGTCTCAGGATCACCAACAAGAGCATTATAAGCTCTCCTAAGTATTGGTCTAGTCTTCAAAAACTTATTGAGTAAATCAGGACCAACAACTACCATTCCTTACCCCTCCTCTTAAAGATTCATATTTATCCGTAATCGTGAGTCAAAGAGATGCAAAGCCGCTATTGCTAATAAACTCCTGTAAAACACACTAATAAACACTATTACCACAATAAACGAAATCACCTAAATGAGAATACCAGAAGTAGAGAAAAATGGAAGCCGCCCGACGGATCCTCTACTCATCGGTCCCCGTGGACACGGGGATCTCGTAGAGGCGAGGGCTCCGCCGTCCAGTAGAATAACTAGTTTTTATAAGGGTTTATTAGTTGTATTAAGCTCGCTTATGTCTTCTGGTCATTACTCTTTCTTGACTAGGTTTGCTAGTTCCTCTATTTTCGAGATAATATTTGGATCTGGGTTGTAGAGGATCAGTGGTTGTCCAGCAGTATAAGATTCTTGGACTAGTTTCGTGTATGGTATTCTTATGTATGGGAGTCTTTTTTGGGTGATTATTTCCTCTAGGGTTTTGTAGGCTTTGGCTGATAGCCCGTACTTGTTTACTACGATTATTGTTTTCGTATTCTCTTTGTATGCCTCTATTAGTTTGAGGAATTTCGTCAAATCGCTTATTCCCAGAGGTGTTGGCTCGGTTACGGCAACTATATGGGTTGCATACCTGAGAATAGAGTATAAGCCAGCACCCGTGCCTGGAGGCGAGTCTATGACTACGTAGTCATAGTTGTTGAACCTCTTCTTGTGTTCTTCAATAAGCTTCGTTATTAGTACAATACTTCTCCTGTTACCCGGCTCTAGTTCTCCTACAATAACATCAAAGCCTTTGTCTACAATACCGTACTTGAATACTCCTTCACGGCGCTCGCCCTCATCTATCGCATTTTGGGGGCATACGAGTTTGCATACACTACATCCGCCACAGAGTGTCTCGTAGAATACAAGCTTCTTGCCGGGTAGTAGCACCAAAGCGTGTTCGGGACAATAGTTTACACAAATACCACATCCATCACATACACTGTAGTTTATAACTGGTCTAAAGCTCTTGGATACGATTGTGTTGGTTATTTTTGCTTTAACAATAGTGAGAACACTGGGGTTTTCCACGTCAGCGTCTACGAGGAGTACACGGGATCCCTTATTGTATAAAGCATAGGCGAGGTTGACTGCAATGAATGTTTTTCCTACACCGCCTTTCCCACCGGCTACAACAATTATTTTCGTCATCCTTCTACACACTCCAATAGGTTCTTGAAAGTACTTGATAAAGCATGGGATACAGGATGATCCGGCTTGGAGTATAGTATAGGCTCCATGTTGGCATATGATTCGGCTACAGCTCTATCATAAGGTATTTTCCCTAGAACCTCTATGCCAAGTCTGTCAACTATTTCATTGGAGTATTGTGGGTCTAGGTCATACTTGTTGATTATGAGGAATGGTTTTACATTGAATTGCCTAGCTAGTTTAAGTAGTCTCTCAGCGCCTTGGAGAGATGGGGGCACAGGCTCTACGACTACCAGGAGAACATCTGATCCAGCTATACTTGATATAACAGGGCATCCAATACCAGCGGCTGCATCAACCACGATTACATCAGCTTTATTCTCATAGGCTAGCCTACTAGCTTCCTCCTTAGCTTTATACACTAGTTCACCAGTATTCCTACCGCCAACCACGAGATCAGCGGTCACTACGGGGACGCCGACACGAGATACATCGATTCTCACAACCCCGGTGTCCATGTTGTAGAACTCTATGGCATTAACAGGGCATACGATACTGCATGCACCACATCCTTCACAATACTCCCTGATAACACGTGGCTTATGGTTCTCTACTTCGAGCGCATAAAATCTACATACATCAACGCATTTTAGACAACCTATACACCGGCTATGTTCGATTACTGCTTTCCTAGAGCTGGATATCTTGTGGACAAGAATGTTTTCTTTAGGGCCTCCGAGGGCAAGCAGTAGATCAGGAGCCTCGGCATCAGCGTCAACAGCTACTACTCTTCTCCCTAGTTTATGCAGGTAAAACACAAGGTTGGATGAAATAAACGTCTTTCCTGTCCCGCCTTTCCCACTTGCGACAACAATCTCCATAGCCAACTATATCCTCGCAAGCCCGAGGTTCCTAAGTGCATCAGCGAGCCTTACGCCAGGAGGTACAGTATAGATAGCTACTCCTGCTTGCTGAAGAACCATAGCGGCGTTGGGTCCAACGTTGGGTGCTATGACAACTCTTGCTCCAGACGATATAACCCATTGGGCAAAACCCATACCAGCGCCCTGTGGGGCAGTAGCATAGGGGTTCTGGAAGCTCTTTACATCAACTACCCTACCGCCAGAAATATCAACAACAGTGATAAATGGTGCTCTAGCAAACCTTGGAGCAATAAGTGAGTCTAGTCCACGCCCATCAGATGTAGTAGCAACAACCCTCAATACACCGGGACCCGGTGGCTGTAGCGGCTGTAGTAATGGTTGTCTCACGAAAGGCGGGCCTCCACCGCCTCTACCACCACCAGCCCATGGTGGTGGGCCTCCTGCTCCATAGCCTTGTCCTCTGCCATAATACTGGGACATGATATTCACCCTCTAGATTTTGTGCAATAGCACAGTTATAAATATTTGCCTTGAAGACAACACCTATATAGCCAGATAACTAACGGCAATGGTGCTATATATTAATGTCTGATTGGATGCTTTTTGCAATAAAACCAAGTAGTTATATAAGTAGCCTGTGTTACTCCGTATTTAGGCTGGAGCCTTATAGTGGTTGTAGCTATGGTTGCATATACTGTTATGCTAGATGGTATAGATGGAGTAAACCACTTGTCAACCCGGGTAAATTACTAGGGTTGTGGAAACGTGTTGCACGTAGTCTACAAAAATCATTGAATCCCCCGATATACTTTAGACTCTCGACGCTCTCGGAGCCTTTCCAAGAAAACATTGAGATACAACGAGTCATCTCACTTGAAATGATGAGGATTGCTCTACGGTACGAAGTACCTCTTGTAGTCAACACAAAATCCTTGCTGGTTACGAGAAGCCCTTGGCTCGATGTTGTCCTCCGCCTCGCGGATAAGAGATTAGTTCTAATACAATATAGTTTAACAACAATCAATGAGTACCATAGAGTAAAACTTGAACCACATGCCCCTCCCTCATGGAGAAGACTAGAGGCAATAGAGTATCTAAGAGAACACGACGTGCCTGTTGTAGCACGGATCCAGCCGCTCATACCAGGTATTGAAGAAGAACAATTAGAGACGGCAAGACAAGCACTAGAACACGGGGCACAGGGATTGATCACGGAGTCTATTAGGGAGACAAAGGAAGGACTACAAGAGATAGCAAAAATTATAGGTATCAGCCCTGGAGATTACATGAAGATTGTTCAATGGGAGCCATACCAGTTCATAGAAGTAGACTACATGAAACCGCTGCTCCACCCCGATATCGGCTGGAGGGCAAGAATCTTCAGGAAACTAGAAACTATTGCGAGAACCTATGGTAAACCCTTGACATTATGTAAGGAAGGAGTATGGAAGGAATATAGTAGGCCGGGATTTGATTGCTGCCAGTTTTGGCATACACGAAGCTATTACGCGTTGAGGAAGACTCTACACGAGTATCTTAGTGATAAAATACGGCCGTACATTACAGCAAAAATACTTGATAAAAATGACTATACGAACTACCCGAAGATAATTAGGAGGCCTCTGAAACTCCATCACAATAAGCTCGAGAAAATAGTTGAACAAAAAGAGAAGCTATCTAAGCTAGTTGTAGACGGTCCAATATAGTATTGGTTTTAAATACGTTTTCTCAGCAGCAAGTATAAGGCAATAGCCAAAGAAGCTATTATCACTGTTATTAATACCAATGCTAGAGGCTTGGGTTCAATACTTATATTAAAGCATCTCTGTTCTTCGGAAACCAATACTGCTTTAACTATGGTGTCTGGGGACTCAACTACATTAATGTCTTTGCTAGGGCTCAGTAGATCATAGAGTGGCGGTAGGTCGGTCATAGCTTTACCGTGGTACTCAATCAGCAAGTGATACTCTGGGCTCCAATAAGATTCTGTACTATTTGTGGCGATTACGTGTTTATTGCCATTAAGTACAAGCATGTAATACGTAATAGTGAATGTCTTGCCATTAATGGTTTTGTTAATACGGTACTCTTCTATACTCCATGGCAGCTTATCTTTTACTTCGTTATAAATATTGAGGGCGTTTAATCCACAGACCACGCTGATAGCTTTACTTGTGTTCTCGACTATGGTGCAGTTTCCAGGCGTTCTCTCCAGTATCATGTTGGCTAGTCTGTAGTCTTGCTGGGAGGGATTGTATATTGTGAGCTTCTTTAATACAACAGGTTCTGCTTTGACGAGTCTCTCATAGCTGAAAGTCTTGTTTTCTACAGTATTTGATTCATCGTAGACAAGTAGTCCAGCAATAGGATAGGTGTTGTTGAACAATGTTATCTTAGGATTAGTGTATGGTATTGGTATAAGTGTTTCATAGAGTTCGCTTGGTAGGCTCCAAATCCATGGCATGTTAACACCGTTACCCTGTGTGAGAACCCAGTCTTTAATCTCATATGTTCTCTCCAGTACTATTCTTCTTGGTCTACATACTAGTAAGCCTCCTTCGTTCTCACAATCATTACTACTGATCTTAAAGTACTCCATTAAAGTCTCAGTATAGTTGCTGTCGGATTGATAGAATATTACCTTGGGATTTAACAATACTAGTTTAAATGATGATGTTATTGGAGCACCGTTTTTGTAGTCTATATCCAGCTGTAACATTGATTCATCAATACATATTCTACATATCACTACTATAGTGTGATACTCTGGGATTGTTTTTCTTGAGGACACCAAGTTCTATACAATTACTATGCTCCTTGGGCTCTATTCTATAGTATACAGTAATATGCTTTCTCGATCCCAGTATATTTGTGAGAAAAATGTAGGCTGCAAGAGAAACTACTAATAGTATAATAATTATAGCGACGAGTGTTTTTGTGTGAGACATTGTTCATCCGTACAGGTTCTACTTACAATTTGAATATATAAGATTATAACTTGCCTAGAATATTGATGAATTAGAGTCAAGAAAATGTTTAAGCGGTGGTATATAGTTGACTTACAGTATTATTGGTATCGATAAAGAGAATAACGTGCTCGGTATTGCTGTTGCCTCGGGCAGTATTGCTGTAGGTTCACGTGTTCCCTGGGCAAGATATCTTGTAGGAGGCGTCGCTACGCAGGCATATACTAACCCTGCTTTGGGGCCACTCATACTAGATTACCTTCAAAAAGGGCTTAGTCCTAATGAGGCACTAGAAAAAGCGTTAAGTAATGATCCTAGGAAGGAGTTGAGACAAGTAGCTGTACTAGACTGGAATGGTAGGTCAGCCTTTTACTGCGGCCAAGATATTCCTGATGAGTATGCAGGTTATTCTTTGGATAATTGTGTATGTATAGCTAATCTTGTTGTATCAAAAGACATACCGAAGGCTATGTGTGAGACATTTAAAGTGTCAATAAACATGGGGCTGGCTGAAGCTTTACTCGAGGCATTGAGAGAAGCTCACGACATGGGAGGAGATAGACGTGGTGATCTTAGTGCAGCAATAATAATCGTTGGCAAGACAGAGTATCTACCATATTACGACAAGATACTGGATCTGAGAATAGACTATTCAAAGGATCCTGTAAAAGAGCTCATAAGGCTTTATCGGTTGATCAGGGTATAATAAAGAACATTGTTAGAACGTAATTAACTCAATTATAACATTTGCTTATTGTTGCCCACTATTACTTTTCCTATTCTTTAATGCAGTGTTTTAGCGTAATGCTAATAAGTATTGTATGCATGGTATTATTGTAGGTCTAAGGTATTGTTGGGTGATGCTAATGGTGATTGAGCTAATAGAGGCTGAGTACGGCTTTGTAACAATTTTCGGGATCGTATGTTTCCTAATAGGTTTAGCTGCTGGCCTATCTAAAAAGCATGGAGTCAAGGTGAAGGGTATTCGTGTTGGTGATCTATTATTGTTCCTATTCGGCCTTGTAATAGGGTACTTCTTATCCCCTTATGCAAGTAGTACTGCTAGTGCTATAGACGAGTTTGTGAGGGATGTGCAGTCGATACCATCGATCATTATTGCTTTTGCGTTGATAGTGATATTGCTTATAAATCTTGGTATATACGCGAAGGTGAGCCGTATAATTAAATAAGAATAGTGTTTAGGGAAAAAAGATTAGGTTTTATGTTTTAAGGAGTTTACCTCTTCTCAGTAGTAATATAAGGGCTATGGCTAACAGGACTAGTACAGTTATTGCTACAGCAGTTCCTATAGTGAATCCTGGTGGGGTCGTTGTTGTCGTTGTCTCCGCTGTTGTGGTTGTCGTAGTTGTTGTTACTGCTTCTATCTTTTCTATTACTATTGTAGTGTTAGACTCGTGGCCTAGTTTGTCTACGGCATACAATGTTATCGTATGTACTCCTAGTGTTAGAGAGTCGACATCTATATTGTAGGTTGAAATACTCGTTACATCGACGGGTTCTCCATCAATGTACAGGATGGCTTTGTCTAGGTGTGGCTCTATTATGTTCCATGACACTGCTAGTATGCCTGACTCTACTTTTGTTCCATTGCTTGGACTCATTATGGTTACTTGTGGTGGTGTGTTATCTACGACTATAATTATTGATGATGTGTTGGTGTTTCCGGCAAGGTCTACTGCTTTTAATGTTATGTTTAAGTAACCGTCTGTATAGAGTGAAGTGTCTATAGTGTAGTTGTTGCGTCCAGTGACATTGTATTCTATATTGTTTATGTATAGGATTGCTTTGTAGAAGTTGGTGTCATTGTATGTGAACTCTATGGTTGTAGTTCCTGATACCAGTGTGTATGATGCCGGGCTTACTATGGTTGCTGTTGGTGGCGTGTTGTCTATAATTACTGTTACATTGGTTACATGATAGTTTCCTGCTTTATCACTAACATTCAGCATTACTACAAGAGCTCCGTCGGGATATATTGTTGTGTCTATTGTATAGTTATTACGTCCAGTTACATCAATAGATGTCCCGTTGATGATTAGTATTGCCTTGTCTATGTTGTCGTCGCTGTAGCTGAACTCTAAGACAGTAGCTCTGCTAACTACACTATTTGGCTGGGGTGCGGTGAATGTTGCTGTTGGTGGAGTGTTGTCTATGTTGAATTCTATTGTGGTTGTATAGTTGTTTCCAGCGTTATCAATAACCGTCACGGTCATCTGGTGTAATCCATCACCATAAATCGTTGTATCTAATAGATAGCTCCATGTGTCGTTCACTGGCTCTATTTCTATAGGCTCAGAGCCATCAATAGATATTGTAACAAACGCTACGCCGGATAGCTCATCGGAGACGATGCCGTTGATGAGTACTGAGTTTTTAACATAGGAATCATTATATAATCCTTCTACACTCATTGTAGGCGGAGTTGTATCTACATACACATAGGCTGTCTTTACTGGCTCGACGTTACCGACATTGTCGATACTATAGTATTCTACTACGTGAACACCATCATTACTGTGGTTGGCGAAAGCTTGTATCAGTATTATTGTGCCAGAAATCCATTCTCCTCCATCAACTCTATAGAAGGTTTCTGCTATACCGGATACGTTGTCAATAGTATCGAGGACTATGGTTACATCCCTGTTTAGCCATGCCGTAGTAGTGTTATCAATAGTTTCTGGTGGTGTATTATCTGGTATGAGTACTATTTTCTCTACCGTGGTTTTTCCAGAGAGATCCGTAGTGTTTACTTCAATGATCAATGGTATGCCGTCAGTATGGTTCCTAGTGTCCACGAGTATGTAGTAAGTGTTGTTGTCTAGGTATTGCATCGGGGTCCAAGTGCTGTTATTGATTCTGTAGAATGGAATATTTGGCAGACTGTAATACTCGTCATAAGCTGTTACATTAATCGCTATTTCTCTGGCTACAAAACTGTTGTTGGTCGGGGTTATGAAGTTTATTGTTGGTGGAGTGTTGTCCACGAGTAATACTAGTGTGCAAGAATCTATTGCACCACCGGTTGATGCTTCGACAAGTATCTTCACGGGGCCGTCGCTTAGTGTTGTCGTATTAAGTGGGGCTTCCCACTCGCCTATAACAAATCCTAGGGAAGCTATAGGTGTTCGCTCTTCTTCTTCAATGATATAAACCGTTACGTTAGCTGGCACGAGGCCTTTTACAACACCAGTTATTCTCGTTGTGTTTTCTACAAAACTCATGTTCGCTGGAGTCGTGACTTCAAGTAGTCTAGTAGAGTTGATTATTGCTGAAGCTTCTGGTTCGCCTAAGATATTGGGTGGTGTTGAGTCTGCTACAACAACCCTTAACACATAGACGCCTTTATCTATTGGTGTTACGTTGAAGCTATGGGTTATTGTTGTATCACTGACAATACTTAGCCTCTGGTTATAAACTAGTGTGTCATTAAGGTATGCTAGAATATTGAATGTAGCGTTGTCTTCACCTCTATTTGTAATATTTACTTCAACACTAATCGGGTTACCCTCAATGGTCGCGGTAGGTGTTGCCTTGAACCCTGTTATAGCGATTTCTACAGGTTTTACATAGTACAAGCCATAAGCATAAACATAGCCTTCCGGTAAATCACTTGTGTTTTCATATCTTCTCGTCCATATAGGGATTGGTTCGCCATTATAGTACTCTACATCGTAATCATTGTCCTCAAGCTCGTCAACTGTTATATGCTGTATTGTTGTCGACGATAGTGTCTCTAGGCCAACTATGTACATTGATACATCGGTGTATGTTGTGTTGTAGAAGCTTCTAGCCAGAACAGCTATAGTATTGTTGTAAAACGCTATTGTAGGCAGTGAGCCTCTACCGATCACGGTGTTATTTAGCCATGATGTACCATTGAATGCTATAACGTATAGGTAGTCCTCTTCACTACTCCATATAACGTATAAACTTGTCTGATTCGATACGGCGTCTACTGATATGGGGTCTGTAACGTTTTCTACTAGTTCAGGCTGGCTCCACGTACTGTTCTCATACATGATATAGTACATTCCGGTGTATAGTAGGATCTGTGATCCAGTCTCGTTCCTGTAGATGTCGCGTGTCCATACTATTACTGGCTTGTCGTCCATGAATACTGCAGCTATGCTACGTATAGATAGTGTCTCGTTATCAACTATGGTGCTTGTTAGTATCGATGGTGAAGTCCATGACATAGCCTCCATGATACTATAAGTTATGGCCTCCTTATCGTCTACAATAGTTTTCCATACGGCAAGAATCTTTTCTCCTGTTGAAGCAGTATCAAGTAGTCCTGCTACACCATGTGTGATAGCTGTTAGTGTAGACCATGTATTGCCGTCCCATATCGTGTAGTATAGTGTTTTGTTCTCTAGTATTGCTGCGACCTCTTCATAGGTCATATTCGTTGGGTCAAATGGGTCTATAGCGGTTACTAAGACAACGAGTTTTCCAGAAACAACACTGGTTTCAACACTAATATACCATGGCCCATCCGGGGCTGGTATCTGGCTTGGTTCACTCCAGCTAGAGCCATTGTATACTGAGTACATGATCTTTGTGGTGTTCTCGTTAGAGGCAATCCATACTGCAACAAGACCTACTCCAGGCATGTATGATAACGATGGGTTTGATGAGGAATACTGGTCTGCAAGAACTATATACGGGTAGCCTAGCTGATCCGCATAGAAGTAGTATTGTCTGGTTGTTGCCCCAGGATCGCTTAATGGTCTTACACCCCATTCCCATTTACCTGCAGCAACATTGTATCTTGCCAAGAACTTTACTCCCCATTCACCACTGTACGTGTATTCCCATGGACCAAATTCTAGTGAAACATCGCCTGCAACACTAACAGCGATCTTGCCTGTTGGGTTATTGTCCTCCCAACCTATATCACCTGTTAGCTTGAATGTGATCTTTAGTTTTGTGTCTTCACTAAGCTCGAGTTCTGCTATACCGGATGTCTCTATTCCTATGAGGAATGAAGGTATAGCTACTATGCTGAGGCGTTCATCGATTTTTATGACGACGTTGCTTACACCTATGAGTACCTCAGCATTAACTTTGACACCATGTTTATTGATGTAGGAAAGCCATGTTTTCGGTAATGGGAATGGCATGGTCTTACCGTACTTTAATGAACCACCTAGTGTACCACCAGTAAACTTCCATTCACAGTTCATAATAGCCCATCCTAGTTTACCATAGGCTTCCCCACGGACTATCTCGGTGGCAAACTTTAGCTCAAGCTTGCCTGCAAGAGTGATATCTATAGTGGTCAGTGTCTCCGCTACGCTACCCTCGATCTTGGCGTCTACCTCGATGAAACTCCCTAGAAGACCCTTTATCAGGTCTGGGAAACTAGTTATCTCGCCTATGTCAAGTGATATGCCTGACTTCAGTGTTCCTACTATCGCTTTTATGAGTGCTGGTGGTTTCTGTATTGTCTCACAATCGATTGGGTCTATGTGAACCAGGTTTGGCTTGAATATACTATAGACTTTCTCTCTAGCCTCTTCATAGTTTTTAGCAGCTACATAGTACACTCCGCCTTTGACATTGACTAGTAGCTCGAAACCTGTTGCAACAACGTAGTGTCCGCCATTCATATGCTCTGTATTTATCTCTATAGTTACTTCGGAGATCCCGCCACTTGGGTTAAGGTTTAGTACACTCAGAGGTACTTCTACGGCAACAACTCCTCTTGGGACATCATTACTCCACGAATACACGGGTGCACCATTGACAAGTATCTGTCCGTCATGAGGCAGAACATCTGATTTAGGTAGGAATGTTATGTAGAGTGTTGCTGTTCCTGTGTCGTCTGGTGGGTCGCTTGATATCCTCAGTTTTGTCGTGACACGAGGTCTATTGGTACAATACCAGTCATTTGCCTTAGCACGGATAGTTATGCTTTCCACCATAACTCTATAGATCTTATAGCCTTCTGGAGGTTTGAAGTAGTCCGTCTTGAACTCTATGTTTCGTGGGTCTTTTGTCTCAACAACAATTGTTCCCACAACTAAATTGGGGTCTTCTGGTAGCTGCGAGAGTATTGGTATGACATAGAATATTATTGTTTCGCCATGTTTGATCAGTATGTGGTTCATATCTGGGTATACATAAGCATATGCGCTTATGGGACCAACTAGATATACTGATAGGTCAGTTATTGTGTCACCGTAGTTCGTGAGCTTATAGACTTGTACAAGCGTGTAGTTGTCCATACCAAGGTACTCAAGCCTGATATCGAAGACGGGTTCCTCGATTATAATATGTATTGTCATGACATCCGTGGCATTGTTATCCAAGTTGACAAGTATTGCAGTGATGGTATAGTTTGTTGCTACAGTGTCTGCCGCGTGTATTACGAGCTGTAATCTTGCTGTAGACTCTGGTGATACGCGTAGTTCTTTGTCGATAGAGCCGCTGCCAACAAAGTTTAGTATTAAGTCTGGGTATGGGTTAGCGATCCATGCTACTATGGCATGGCTGAAGTACTTGTCATTGTTAACTACATCTATTGTTACGACCTGCATGTAGTCTCGTCTGATCCTTACAGTTACCTCGTGTTCCTTAAAGCCCACCGATGGCAGTACAGTGATCCTGTATATTTTCGTTGTAACTGAACCCGCGTCTGTTTCAGCAACTATATAGAACTCGTATGAATGGTTAACGAGCAGTCCTCCCAGATGGAATTCATGTTTAACGTCTTTGTCATAAGGTATTTCTATAAACGACTGCTCTCCTACTTCTCTGAAGTAAAGTGTACCATTTGTCGGTACATTAGTCCTCCAAGCGATAACTAGAGTGTTTGATGGTATGAATGTGTTATTCATAGGCATAATATCTATTATGATTGGATCCTCGTAGATCGTTATGTTAATTGACATTCTTTTTGATATATTATACTCAACTATGGTAACCTCTACCTCAAGTACGTACTTGCCAGGCGTGATTAGTAATGGAGAAGCATTTAGACAAACCCCGTAGGCCCCTGTTCTTGATACCATGAATTCTTGGCTACCTGTCATCATTACTGTTGCATTGCCTGAAAACCTTACAGTATAGTTGCTAGTGGGATAGAATGACGATGATATATGTATTGCTAGGTTGATTATGCCAGTTAAACTGGTCTCTACATAGCTTTGTGATGTACTGACACGGAACATTAGGTCCGGGTCTATGACACGAACATATATTTCTTCGGTCATTGAATAACTTGTATTGGTTTCAATTGTTATGACCACAGGGAATGAGCCTATGCCAGTGTATGATGTGTTGACATGCATTTCTAGGTCGATATGTTCTCCCGGTGCAAGCACTATTGTGCTATTATAGTCAATGGTTATCCATGGCTCATTGAATGTTATGTTAACTAGCTCTAGTGGTACACCACCAGTGTTAACAATTCTTATTCTAGACTCTTCAACAATCGTATACCATAGGGTGTATGTTTGCTCGCTTATGTCTAGTGAACGCACTAGAGGTGTTGTGAAGTATATTATGTTATTGGACTCGTTTGATTCAGGTATCGTATTAACGAAATCAGCATAGACAACATATTCTTGCCCACCTGGCGGTCTTGCAAATAACTGTATGGTAACATTTTTCTCTTCTCCTGTACTAAATTCTCCTTCTAAAACAACTCTCTTGATATACCAGTTCACATTGCCTAGCTTGACCACTATGTAGAAGAAGTGGTTGAAGCTCCATCCATTGTTCCTGATAGTGATTGTTATGTTGTATACATCTAGGTTATTGAGTACTTGTGATGCATTAACGTGAATTCTTGTTATTTCTATGTCTGGTAACGGTATACTCAATATTGTTGTATAGTCGTTGTTACTTTCATTGAGTTCTATAATTGCGTTGAATATGTCTACTACGGCTTTAATGCTATGGTTTCCTGGCATTAAGCCTTCGTATATGTTCTTGGCAACTGTTATTTCGTCGCCTGGTTCTAGTATAGTGCCTGCATGGATCAAGTAGTTGTTGTTACCTATACTTAGCAGTATATCTAGGGTGTCATTGAATTTGTAGTCGCCTATGTTCTTGATCGTTAAGTATACCGTGAAATTACCCCATGCTTTGGGTACGCTTGGATCTATAGTAATATTGGTTATGATGAGGTCTGGCCCGGGTACATAGATTCTTATGGATGCATTATTGTTTCCTCTATCTAGATCCGATATTTCGTGTCTATGCTTGTATATACATACGCCTGGAGTAGGGCATACCATGTAGTGGTCGTCAGCAATAACCTTAAACGTCCTGTTACCGCTGGTTAGAGCTATTGGTATGGTTATAGTAATGTTTTCGCCTACAGCGAGACTGTTTACTGCTACTTGTCTAATGAATTCATCGTTATCGAAAAATGACACATAGAATGTCTTGTTTATTGAACCTGGACCATTGTTTCTTATAACAGCCTTGACCTCTGCTTCAGCACTGTAATGGAGTCCACCGGATGTATTGATTTCTAGTGATACTACCTCTATATCGCTACTCAAGATAGTTACAATGATTGTGGCATTGTTGTTTGTTCTATTGATGTCACCAGTTTTTTCAGTAGGGTCAACAATTATCTCGAGCGTATGATTGCCTGCACTCAGTGCTAGTACAAAGCTTCTCGTGACATTATCACTTGGCATTAGTGGTGTATCTATGTATGTTGTGTCGTATGGTACACCGTCCACGTAAAGGTCTACATAGAATTTCGTCTTGGTTCCACCAGCACCTTTGTTAGCAACAGTAAATGCTACTGTTACTTCTTCTCCTTCGCCAGCAATAGATGGTTCTACAGTGAGGTTCTCTACAGATAAGTCTGGTGCTGGCAACGTATAGTTGATAGTGTATACGTTGTTGTCTCTATCTGGATCGGGGATCCTGTGGTCGGGATCTATGATTACCGTTATTGTGTGGACTCCTCCTCTCAGTAGCATGTAGAATATTAGGTTAATTGTCTCGCCTACATCTAGTCCTCCACTATAGTATGCTGATGACACGTATTCTCCGTCAATAAATAGTTTGACGAAGAATGCCCTATAGGTCTTGGCTGCGCCGATATTAGAGATTGTTACATTAAGTAAAGCCAGCCCGCCATCAATAAAATCAGTATAGCTCATGTTTGCACTAATTATTGCTAGATCCGGTGGTGGTGCGTAAAACGTTAATACGTATATGTTGTTTGTTTCATTCTCCTCGCCAATATCGTTGTCTGGATCAATAATTATTGTTACCTCATTATCGCCTCCTATTACAGTGAATTCTGCTGATAACTCTATTGTATCGTTGACATCTAGCCCGTTAACACTAAGTGTTCTGACAAGCCTTCCTTCATGAAGTACTCTTACATAGAATGTTCTGTGTGTATTGCCAGGCCCTAGATTGGTTATATTGAATGTTATTCTTGCTCTGCCGCCATCAACGAGTTCTCCATCAATAGAAGCATTTAGCACGAGTAGGTCTGGCTTCAGTACCCTTATGTATGCTGTCATGTTGTTGTTTGTTCTATTTGAATCGAATATAGTCTTCTCAGCATCAACAATAACAGAGATCTCGTCTATACCGCCAATAGCTGTGATAGGTGTTGTCACTAACACGTAATACCCAGCGAGAAGACCATGCACCTCAACTGTCTTCACTAGTGTACCGTTTAGGTAAAAGCGTACACGGAAGTCGTTGAATACATGGCCTGGACCAAGGTTGGTTATGTTTGCAGTCACAAGCACTATATCGCCATCGCCCGGCTCCTTGGGGCTCCATGTTATATTCGTTACGGTCAAGTCGGCTGGTGATACTGTGTAGGTTACATTCGTTAGTCTCCCATCGTACAATGTTATACCGTATACATAGCCTAGTCCTTCCAACCATAATGCATACTCTCCTCTAGTTAGATCAAATACTACTGTGCCATTATCATCAGTGTATTTTGAATCTATAAGATACTGTATGCTACCATCAGACCATGTAGTATAAACTTTTACTTCATAGTTTGCGGCAGGAGTACCATTATTGTATAGAAGGTTTACTTGGAGTCTCCCTAGTTTGATAACATAGTCTGTTAGCTGTAAAGCATATACGGAGACATTATATAGTCTAGTGTAACCATATTGGTTTGCATAATAGTATGGGAATGTTATTGTATAGTTGCCTGGAGTTAAAGCACCTTCTACAGCTACACCATTACTGAAATAAATTATTCTCACCTGGTCGCCTATACTACTGTCTTCACGTAAGTTTAGTCTAGCTACTTGTGAATCCATGATGGTCTCGTTTTCGACATTAAACAAGTGTATCCTGATCATTCCCGTAGGGAATACGGCTATTGACTCGTTTAGTTCTTGTACAGTAACATTCCTTTCAATAATCCACCCGTTGTCGATCCTTGATACAAGATGGTATGTACCGTTGTACGTGTAAATTGTTTGTTCATCATATATTGTTAAGTATGATAAGTATCCGTAGTTATCATCGTAGATTATTATCCTTATGAACTTGCTGTCATCGGGATGATGATCGTGGACTATACGTATTGCTCCTAGGCTAATATTTCTCTCAATAGCAGTATACGCATCAACATATACGACGTCTCTATGCGTGTATGGTATCACGTAGGTCCAGTAGAAGTAGTTTCCTTCAGTTATGAGGAATTCTGCATAGCCATTACTGTCCGTCCACTCGTATGTATAGCCGTAAGGGGCTTCTGTTGGACTTATGTATGTCAGTATGCCATTAATAGGGCCCCATGGACCCTCTACTCTAATTGTTAGCCTGGACATATTGAATATAATGTCTATTATTGAAGTATTTGCAGTGAATAATCTGACATCACCATAACCGTAAGTACTGGTATAGCCAAGACTCCTATATCCCGGTATAATTACTGCAGCTGATGTGTTTACAAGTATATACGTTGTTATAGTCTCGTTTATAGCTACATAGTTGCTTGTTATATATGTTCCTCTAGAACTAGAGTTTACATAGTCTTTATAGAATAAGATTCTAACGTATTCAGTATATGTTGTTATTATGGATGGTGGTGCACGTATAGTTACTCTTATTTTTGAGAACGTCTTATTGTAGTAATATATACCAATACTAGTTATATTGAGTGGTTCTTGGTCGTACGGATATACTGCTATATAGTATGATCCTTGTGTTAAGTATAAAATGAGCTCGCCGTCGCTATTAACCGAGCCTTCTCTTAGTTCAACTTGATCACTTGAGTAAACCGTTACCCATTGAGCGATAACAGGCTCGTTGTCGAAAGTCTTCAGGAATACGTAAACGGCTGATATATTGTATGTAAAGTATGCTTTGACAAGACCTGATATATTAACGGAGCCAAGGTCTGCCCCGTAACCTGCTGAATACCATGTATACGCTCCTATGTAGTATCTATCGCTCCAACCGTGGCTGTAGCCTAATAGCAGTATTCTGTAGGAACCGTTTGTTACATAGAAACTGGCTTTGCCACTAGTATTTGTGAGCATAGAGTTTATGAAAACCATGCTGACATTATCATAGAGTAGAACGGCTAGGTCATCGGCTCCACTTAGAGGGCACCCGATCTCGATATCTATTCTGCTGAGATTTATTATTACTGTAGTGCTATTGTTTGGAAACAGTTCTACGTTCCTGGCTAAACCATACCCTAGGTTTATGTTGTTGTAAAGACCTCCATTGTATGGTGAGTAGTAATAGTTTAACCCCTTGAGGACAATGGTATAGTTGCCTGGCTGTACGGCGAATAGCACTCTACCATACTCGTCGGTATAACCATAAGTTATAAGCATTGTATCATTAGTATATAGGTTCACAAGAGTGTTGATTACAGGTTCTCCATCAGGACCCTTCAGGTATACTTCGATGAATGATGCATTGATTGTAACATATGTTACTCCGCCTCTAGTGACATTGAATACTGTTGTACCGTAGGGTGTTGATGCGACATACGTTCCCTCCGTCAAATAGAAGTACGTGTACCCGTTGGTATCAGTGTATTTGAGGTATACTTCATATAGATCACCGTTGTATAGAGCGTATACATCCACTCTAGTTGGCGGTATTGATAATGAAGAATCGCTTGTGTTGATGCGGATTATAGCTAGACCCATCTCGTACTCTAGGAATGGTATATTGTCCATTGTTGCCGATACATTATACCATGTATAGCTGTGTCCCGCCACACCCCAGTAGGACCATTTGTAGCTATAGGGTGGGCCATATAGTACTACAGCGTATGTACCAGGGGTTACTAGCATGTATGTTGATGGACTTTGATCATAGCGTAGAATACAAGTAGTGATGTATTCGTCAATACTTGTATCGACTTGACTGTATAGCTTTGCGTAGATATTTCTAGGCAGCATGCTTAATGTTTCAAGTCTTAAAGCTATAGCTGTTAAGTTGAAGCGTACTATCTTGATCTCTGATTCATTGATGGTGAACTTAACTTGTTCACCATAGCCGTAGCGGCCCCAGTGACTGGTATTGATGCCGGGTAGCTCGAGAACGTAATGTCCTGGAGTCAAGTATATTGGTACAGGTTCATAGTCTGTAGCTGTATAGATGTAGTTGTAATTGTATGGATCGTTTGACAGGACTAGGTAGATATATGCTCTTTGGTCAAATGTAGTGTTTATGTATGCTAGTACAAGACTTAGATTAATCGTTGTCTCGGTAGTAGAACCAGCAGTTACATTGACCTCTATGCCTGTAAAGTTTTCACTATAGTAGTGTGGGTATATGGTGTAGGTCCCTGCTGGTAGGTATACAGTCAATGTACCATTGACGTCAGTGTAACCATCAAAATAATAATATGTTGGAGATTCTCCTTCAACATAGTAGTCTACAACAGGGCCGCCATCAGGCCCCCTAACATGTATTTTCAGTAACCCAGCTGGTATGGTAGTGTTATACGATGTTATCCCGAGGCCTATGGCTGTTACATTAAGGTATATTGGTTGATAATCGGGCGTCCATACTATGACCATGTATTCTCCTGGAGGGGCAGTAAATCTTGCAATACCATCAACTTCTGTCATGTCGTCTCCAAGATAGTATCCGTCTGACGTGTATAACTCAACCCATAGCCCGCTAACGGGTTCTCCATTATCTAGGAGAACTTGTATTTGTATAATACCAAAGTTATAGGATATATTGGTAATCCCGTTGGGTGATATGGCAACATTGTATATTACAGTGTCGTTAAACACGCCATAGTATGAACCTATTCCTATGGCGTAAACGCCTTGTGTTAGATCATAGTCGAAAACCATCGGTAAACTCCATATATACATGGACTTAATGACGTCACCATAAACAGGTGTTCCATTAACTGTTTTTTGTTCAAGTATGTAGATGAAATAATCTTCGTCAATATATGCTCTGTAATCGTATGGAGGATTAAGGTTCACTAAGAGTTTTCCTAGAGAGAAACTAACATTCACTGTATGGACGGTGTCGACTGTTAAGTTTAAGACGACTTCTCCATAACCTATTTTTGTCCACCAGTAAAATGTGATGTTTTCTCCAGGTATGGCTACAGCGTATGTACCGGGTACTATGTCTATTACAGCTATACCGTCTCCACTAGTGTATGTCGAGTATACTAATGTATTCCACACTGGTTCCCCTGATGTGGTATTGTAGGGGAATACCAGTATGGGTACGGAAGTACCCATATAATTGAATGTAGTTACATTAACTACTATTCTGCCTAGATGTATGCTCTTATATGTAATGACACCCTCTGTTATCACTATATTGTATATAGGCTCAGCTAAACCAATATCGTTGATGATAACTGTATAGTTTCCTGGAAGTAATGGCGTCAAAGAACCTGTTAGACCGGTGCCGACATAGTCGGTGTAGTAAGTAATGTTCCCAATGGTCTCCTGTAAATATACAGAGTAGTATCTTCTAACATTTCCTCCATCGACAGGTATTGTAGATAGGTTTAAGTAGCCTACAGGGATGTCTAGGGCTACATTGTATACACTGTTAACAGGGTTTATGGTAACAGTGAAGTTGTATTTTTGTGAACCCCAGCCAGCCACTAGCTCAAAGTAATATGTACCCTTAGGCAATGGTATTACTGTTGCTTGGCCTAGATCTATTGACCCAAGATTCCTGACTCTAATCATGCTTCCATCGTCAAGGAGCCTCCAGGCATTGAACCTAAGTGTTGTCTCCGGTAGTATACCTGTTATATTCACGGCCACTACGGAGAATGGGATCTCAACTGATACCTCACTATTAGAGTCTACGGTGAAGTTGATCAAGATACTTGCCTCTATATCGAGGTTCCCTACACTAACCTCCGTTACTTCAACTGCGTACTCGCCTGGCTTCAACCAGATGGTTGCTACTCCTTCATAGTTGGAAGTATAGGTATAGGTGTAGGGTACTCCGGGGACGGGACCGTATATCCGGTAACTGAAGTAGAATGGCATTGATGGTATTGGGGTGACTGCTCTTATGGTAACTTGTCTTACATCAAGGTTAAACACATAAGTGTGTTCTACACCTGCATTGGCAATAATGTCTTTGAAATACGTATTGTGCCCTGGAAGGTAGGGGCGTGCCATATACCTTCCTTCTACTATGTAGAAGCTAATTGATCCATTTGCATCAAGGGTTAGTGATGCTATCGGAGAGCCTTGTTCTACAATACCTCCAGAGGATAGTATTTGTTCATACAACGTAAATGATAGTCCTGGAATACCGTTTCCGGAAGAATCAGTAAATACTATGGTTAGCTTGCCTAAAAGCTCGGTTACATTAGTTGTTTTATTGGTCTCAACACGTATATCATGTATTTCACCGTAAGCTGCTCCATAGAGCTTGGCTCTATATACACCTGGAGGTAGCTCGAATTCAACAACACCGCTTCCATTGGTTAACCCATAGGAGACTCTGTCGGAGTAACAGTAACCAATATCACAGAGTGTCTCATCGTATATGACTACATAGACTCCTTGTAAAGGCCCAGTGGGTCCATAGAGTTCTAGATGAAGTTTACCAGGCTGCGTGAGCTCGGCCAGATTGACTGGTTCTCCCGGCTCCCAATTTGTCAAGAGGCTCCTGAATTGTTCCTCGAGATCTATTTTCGTTAGTATTGTGGCATAGAATGGACCGAACTCATTGTAATAGGCTATCCATGCCAGTACTTCAGCAAACCCCCACTTGTTTTCTCTGTATAATACATAGAATACCTGGTCATAGTAGTACCCATCACTGAAATTACTTGGTACAAGATAGGCGAAGAGCAGCCTATGGTAAAATAGGAATGAATCCTTATTGACAAGGGGATCAGCTTCTCTATTCAATCTATACATTCTGTAGCCTTCAGTTATTATTCTGTTGAAAAACGCGGTATAGTAGTAGCTATTGCTAAAGTTGCTTGGTATGAGGTACTTAAACAAGAGAACAGTATACTCATCCCTACCTACACCACTAGGTATTACTGTTTCCCAGAAGAACCTTTCAACCAATGGATCATAGTACTTGCCATCAGGGGGGATGATGTCCACAAGGATAAGGTTCAACAAAACTTCATTAGCAAGGGCTTCTTCCCAGACATCTATTTCGGATACAAGAGCATGCTTCAACAGATCAATACCTTCGACACTATCAGTATTCATTGTTAATGCTGTGGTACTAGGAGAGATCAGGCTTAGTACAATAATAGTGGTTATGAATAATAACAACAAGGGTTTCATAGACGTATATGGCATCCATATTCAACCACACTAACCTAAGTCCTAGTCCACTGTCCCAGAAACCCCTATGTCAGAGAAAAGAGTCTCCAGGGCGGTGAGAACTAGGCTTTATTAAGAATTTCCTTAACACTCTATATATTCGTTTCTATAGCTAATCCATACATTTAAACAGCTAGAACGTGGAAACTAGTAGGTATCGTAGAAACTATTTATTCACAGGTATAAGTAATCTGTTATATTTTCTCATTCATTTGTCATGGATGGTTAGAATTCTTAACTTTTAAAAGTAGTTTCTTGAGCGTGTTGAGCCCCCCACGGAGACTATAAGCCTTTATTCCTTGTCTCCGGAGAACTCTTGCCTGAATATAGCTTATATGCCCATGATCACAGTATAGGACAACTGTTTTACCCTTGAACATGTTCCAGTCTTTTACTTGTGATACATGTATTGCTTGTGGGTGTCTCCACTTCTCGTATTCTTCCTTGGTCCTTAGATCTATTATGACTGCTTCGTCGGGTATGTAATCGATCTCTATGTCCTCCTCGGGTAGTAGCTCTTCTGGTTTCGTTTCAAGTATATCTACTATCTTGATATTGGAGACTACATCGTCAATGATGGTGCTCGGTATCTTATTCAGCTCATTCTCAAGCTCGTGTACTTTTGCCTTGGTGGTTACGAGAGTAGGTGCTATAGCGCAGAATTCGGCTACACAACCCGATAGATCGTGTGTTCCTATTCTACGGCTCATATCGATTATTTCTTCTTTATCAAAACCTATGAGTGGTCTCAGGATAACCGTCTTTATATCAATGACTTTCTCTATGGCGTTAAGGTTTGCGAGTGTTTGACTGGCTGCTTGTCCAAGACTTTCTCCAGTGACGAGAGCATCGTAGCCTATCTTCTTCGCTACACGTTCCCCGACAATATACATGATTGCACGTAGTACTACTTGGCGATAGCTTCTCCTAACTTTCTCTCTAATAGCTTCTGTTATCTTCCTGAAGTCGGCTATGATTAGTCTTGGCTTGTACCCGTAGAGCCAGTTCTCGGCAAGATACCTCGCCACCTTGTATGCTAGGTAGGCTGACTGGGGGGATGCCATAATGTAGTGTAGGAAATCTACTTGTACACCCCTCCTAGCCATATACCATGAGGCTACAGGCGAGTCGAATCCACCGGAGAACAATACGAGTGCTCGTCCCTCAACACCGATCGGTAATCCTCCAGGTCCTTTTATCCTTGATTTATACAGGTATGCTTTGTCTCCACGTATCTCAACCCATACTTCAACCTCGGGATTCTCCAGATCGACGCCGGCCGAGTACTTGTAGAGAAGATTACCGATCTCTCTAGCGGCATCAATAGACGTGAAATCATGTTCTCCAGTACGATGTACTCGTACAGCAAACTTCTTACCTGCAACCATGTCCTTGGCTAGAGAAGCCACTTTCTCCGCAAGATCACGTAGATCCTTGAACTCCAGCTCAACAACCTCGCCAAACCTATAGATCCCAAAGATCCTCCTAAGCACGTCAGAGACATCAACAGGAGTCTCGACAAACACGCGAGCCCCATCAACCCAAACCTTATAGCCATCGATGCCATGTCTCCGCAGAGCATCCTCTATATTAGAGACAAGTCTCCGCAGAAACCTCGGCCTAGTCCTCCGAGACTTCAACACAACCTCTCCAGATAAAGCAACAATATACATAGGCATGCCACTGCATCCCTGCCCACGTAGTTGGTACCCGGTAAAACATTACCAAATAAATATGGTGCATAAACAATAATAAAACAATCTAAAGAACACGGAATAAGCATAACCGTCTTTTCCAATAAACTATATTATTAAATATAATCATGGCTGTGATATCTAAAAGAAAAATATTATATAAAATATCAACATGTCTCGCACTATAAATAGATAAAAAAATACCAGTGGTGAAATATTATATAAAATACGTGTCCTGTATGGATTACACGTCTATAGTGATCCAAATTGTTGTCTTATGGTAGATTATTTGTTATAGTAATTTTGATTACTGCAATATTGCTGACACCAGTATGTAACGTAGTAGATGTATCTACAGGTCCTTATGCGTCTATGTGGGATGAATTTGTTAAGAGATTAATGCATTCCATGTTGGATCAAAGCCATCCTTACTACTTATGGATCGCAGCTAAATATGCTTATGATGATATTCGCAGAGAATATATGAGCGGGTATTCTTTGAAAACTGAGAAAACACTTGGTGTTTTAATGGAGGTAATTGATTATGTTGGGGAAGGAGAAATCTATAGGCAATATTTAAACAGCACACCAACTAATGAACTTCTTATTGTTGGGGATGGTTACCTACAGTTTGATCCAACGTATAAGAATCAAGCAGTAGGCATGGCTTTATCATGGTTTAACACGTATTTCAGAGAAAACTTTAATGATCTCTACAATTATATCGAGAAATATGGTCTCTCAATGACGGTAGTTGAAGATAATAGTGATTTACTCAAGAAAGGATATACTGTTATACTATCTAGGATTCCAATTGATGTAAGTGTTGACTTTGTTGTTGTCGGTAATAAGCTTGTATTCGATGGATTTGACATAACTGTTATGATACCTCGCGATTACCAGGAAGAAGATGGTCTAGAGGAGCTGACGAACATTATAGAGAAGTACAAGTATTTCAACTATACAATGATTGCATACGACTACCTCGTAAATCACTACGGATTTAAGCTTAGACATCAGGGCTTCAAGATAGTGACTGTCCTAGAGTATAATAGAAGCTTTTTCGAGCTTGATAAAGACATTGGTGTGTCAATTCAGTTACGTTATGATAATAGAGTTGTTGCAATAATAAATAGTAAAGGAACATATTTTAGTGATGGAGCGGTGGCAATGGCTTTCTACTGGTGGGGTTCATCGACTTTTCACTTCAGTCTTGGTGGGTTGTCAAGCTTCTATAAAGTGGCCGAGATAATTAATAGTATGCCTGTATTGAAGAAGCCTGTCTGGAAGTATGATAGAGCTACTGTGACGAAGTTTTTGTCTCTAGAGCTGGGTGTTGATGTAGATTATGTGTATAAGAATCTGCAAGAATATATTGGTCTAACAACTAATGGCACTATTAGACCTGTCTACTTGTTCATGTACAAAGAAACTATAGGAAGAGGCCATGATGAATACGATAAATTAACAATAGCCTTGATTTATGCCGATACGGGAGAAGCTGTTATTACAACCTCTATTTCACCGCTTTGGGGTGCAGCAAAAATCAGGCCATCGTCTATAACGTTTAGGGTCCGTATTGATGATTTCTTTAACAGGTATTACGGTAGAACAAATAATGGAAACAATGAAGATGAAGAGAAAATAGAGGAGGTCTCGACGACAACGACTACTACATCAACGCCGATGAGTAACGCTGAGGTGAATAATACTGGAGAACCTGTGTCTACAGCCACAACCACAACAACTGAACAACAAAAACAAGAGGCAAAGACGTTGATTAGACAAGACATAGTCATCTTACTAGCAGCAATAATGGTCACCGTTATTCTGCTTCTCATCATGAAGAAGATGATGGTAAAATAATTGTTTTTCCAATATTTTCCCCACACTTTATGCTTCGGGTATATCCGTACTTTTGATGTTGTGCAACAGGGTGTTTTTGGTTTGTTTTTCTTACTTTTACTTTATCTTTAAAATAACTAAGAGAAGGATTATCGTGGCTAGTATAGCGATCAAGATGGTTAAGGCAACAATATTCCGGGAGCCTTCTTCGTGGTGTGTTTCAGGAGGAATAATATCTTGTGTTAATGCTGTTGTAGTACTTGTTTGTTGACTTGCAGTGCTTGCTGTTGTTGTAGTTGTTGTTATTGTGGGTGACATTAGTGTTTGGGTGGTGGTTTCTGTTTCTTCCTTTTCGCTGGTTTGTTCTGTGGCTGTTGTTGTTTGTGTTGTTGTGGTTTCTTCTATTTCTATTGGGAGTCCTTCTTTGTATGACTTGATGTATTTTATTGTGTCGTTGTATAGTTTGTATGGGTCGTAGTTGTTTTGGGCTGTTGCATCGTAGTGTGGCTCGATCATGCTTCTCTCGTGGTATTCGTTCCAGCTGTAGATCGCTACTATTCTTATCTTGTCTCTGTGCTCGACAATCCATCTCCATTGTTCACGGTATGCGTTGAGAGAATAGTCTGGGTCAAGGAGTCTGTAGGCGCATCCTACTCTAACACCGTGTTTACAGAAGTGCATGTCATCAAACCTAGGGGCTATGGCTACGTAGCCGTCTCTCCTAATCCTCAGCTCTATGTCCTTGGGTTTAGTCCATGGGGCCAAGTAGTCTGGCCACAGGTCCCAGTCCTGGTATTTTGCGTTATCGATATCGTTTCCAATGATCCTTACTTCAAATAAATTACTATTGGGTCTGTATGTCATTCCTATAGGATTGTATGCTAGAATCAACGGTTTACCGTTTAGGTAGAAGAACACGTCCGTGTACTCGGTGAGGTATTCCCTGTAAATGTAGTCGAATACAGTATTCCAAAACTCCTCGTCATAGAGATTAGGGTCTCCTCCAAGAAACGGCTCCACGAGTATAGCGGCTTTCAGCCCATATTCCCTGAGTTTCTCAAACACGATCCTTGCAGCCCAGTCTTCGTAGCTCTTGGGCCCCCACCATGATATAAATACCACGTCTATACCGGCTTTCTTCATCAGCGATAACTGCCAGTCTACTACGTTCTTGTTTAGACTCGAGTAGTATCCTATAACCGGCTTGTCTCCCTCAAGGACTAACCCGTAGACAGTATTGTTCCAGTGTCTTCCCTTCCCATAGCCTCCATCACCATACCATACGTAATAATATACCCCAACAACCTTGCTGTTCGAGAGTTTCGCAATAGAACCTATTATGTCTGGGTACCTGCTGTACAAAGCTAGCACAACAATACTTGTGGTCTCGGTGTTGGCGTCACCAGCATACACTACTCTGTCTCCTTCGATCCTGTAGTGTGTCACCATGCCCCCGTCTTCTCTCTGGAGTTGCACCAGGATCTCATAGATCTTGTTTATTGTATCAGTGTACTCGTCGACTATTGTTGAACCAGCTGCTTTTAGTGCACGGTAAAGGAATATTGCTAATGCGAGTTTGTATGTCTCATAGGTATCGCTACTGATATCAGCGAAACCATGTCCATCCCATTTACTCATTAGTCTCCTGAAGCACTCTTCGGCAAAACTAATATTGCCTTCAAGCATTTTATCAAGAGCCTTATAGACGATTAAGTCAGCGAAATTATACCAGTTGAAGAAAACAAGTGAGCCATTACGTACCTCGTATTTGATGACGAAATCAGTGTTGAATTTCTGGGAATAAACCCTGTCTAGCACATAGACCTTCGAAGTCCTTATCTCATCAGGTATGTTTATACCCAAGAGTACTTCGTGTAGAAAAGAGTGTCCATGGTTAGGATAGTTCATTAAATTCTTTTTAATTATATCAGCGAGAGGACTGCCGAGAACACGTAGAGCCCTAGAAGCAAGGAGGTTGTCTGAAGCAACATAGATGGTCGTGTTCTCCCCTTTAGCGTAGACAGCAGCTCTAAGCAATCCTGCTTCGGGCACATATTGTGATTCAAGAAATTTTCTCAACATATCCTTCGACGGCATCGGAGGCGTTGGGGTTAACACATTGCTTGTCATTGGTGATACCAGTGAAGATATTGTAAGTAAAACAAATATAAATACAATACACTGCCTTAGCTGAGACACTACATGTCTACCCCATAATGAAACTGTCACTATTATTTGTAGTAAAAAGACTTACCGCTGTAGCCAATGTGATAGAGATTCACATTACAGTGCTGAGTTATTCATGTGGTAAAAGCTTTTAAGCCAGTTAGGTTTCACATTAATGTGGTGTCTAAGTTTGACTGGAGTTCCAGCTTTCATAGAATACTTTGGCACAGCTGTTACGGCGCCAAGGCAGTTCGCTAAGATAGTGATGGCTGAGAGGAAAGAGCTGTACTATGGATTCGCTATAGTGCTGGTCTTCTCGATAATGGTGAGTATTGTATCAACTTACGCAGTTGTCATTAAGGCCATGGGTTTTGCACCTTTCCTACCAGGATTCGTGGTATCGGCTACACTTGGAGGTCTTGTTGTACTAGGTGTTATTGCATCAATCATACTATGGCTTATAATAGGATTGTTGGTGCATGGATTCTCTGTGCTTCTCGGCGGCAAGAACGGGTTTGAACAGACGCTAATGGCGTTATCGTTTTTCTGGATCCCATGGTTTATCCATGGTCTAGCTGCCCCGGTCTACGTGTTCGCAGACTATATGACATCACTAGTGATATGGATGCTTGTCACAATCATTAGTCTATGCTGGGGTGTAATACTTGTCGTATTATCTCTAGCAGAGGTACATGAGTATGGTGTTGGCAGAGCTTTTGCATCAATACTACTCCCCTTAGTGATCATTGTGTTTCTCTGTGTTATCATACCAACACTTGTAGTATTCTCATGGATATAGGGGGTGGTTTGTGATGGAGAATATCACAACTCAAACAATAATTGGGATATTCGTTTTAGCCGGTATTATAATGGGTTTGCTAGTACCTATAGTAGCTATTGTTACCGGGAACTACGGTACCCCTCTAGGTAGGTATGAGTGGTTCCATAAGTTTATATCATGGTTTAACATGACTAAGAAGCTCGTGGAAACCAAGGAGATCAATGTCACCGACTCAGTGATTCTTGACATAAGTACTTCCTCGGGTGCAGTAAGAATAGTAACCAGCAATACTAGTCAAATCATCGTCAAAATATATGAGATAGAACGTGTACTACCATTATTCTTCAGAACTACCGGTACAGAAGAATACCGTATTGTTACAACCAATAATACTGTTAGTATTAGTGTAGAAGGATACTACCTAGAGGTCCTTGTACCAGACAATATTACTTGGAGTCTAGTAGTTAACGTGGCTGGTGGTGCTGTAGAACTCGATATAAATGCGGGTAGACTAACGGGAGTGACAGCCACTATATCGGGGGGAGTAATAGACTTCAAGGCTGTAGACATAGGTGTCAGCAACATAACTCTCGATATTGACGGTGGTGTCTGCAACCTGGACCTCAAATACAGAGAATTCACAGGTTCATCAAAACTATCGATAACGGTATCAGGAGGAGTTCTTGACTCAACGATAAAGCTGTCTACAAGAACAAAAATAGCCATCACAGGCTCTATTACAGGAGGTGTTGAAACAATTACTGTGGACAACAACAAGATTAGCTTACCATATACTGAGCAAGGATACAACGAAGCATCCTCGAAACTAAACATAGCCCTCGATATTTCAGGTGGAGTAGCAGATATAGAAATCAATAGATGGTAAGCACGATGACGAGCGAGAAACTAGTAATACCCTACGACAGACCCCTAGCTGCCAGAAGGATTATTGATGCACTCAATAGTGGCCCCAAACTCAATATACTCAAGATACTGCTTGAAGAAAAAGAGAATGGTGTTACAGCTGGGGAGATAGCTAATAAGCTGAAGATAAAACTGCCGACAGCACTATCCCACTTAAATGACCTAGTCAAATCAGGTCTTGTGATCGTTAAGAATGTCAAGGAGGGCAGGAAGACGCTCAAGAAATACTTTCTAGCAGCGAAGACGATCACTCTGGAGATAAACCTTGAGTTCTTTCTCCGGCTCGACGAGAAATCCGTGGAGGAGGAGCTCAAAGAGATAGAAGCTCTTGCAATAGAGTATATCAATAAGAAGAGGGAAAGCGGTGTACTACCCCTCGCTATAAGCGTGAAGAACGTTGCTGAAACCTTGGGAGTAGACACCAATACAGCGATAAAAATAGTTGATTACATAAACACTTACACTGATAAAATCATAGAGTATCTTGTCGGTGAAGCACTAGAGGTCATGAAGAAGAAAAAGAAAGTAGGTAGCGTAAGAGAATTGGCTAAAACACTTAGAGTGCATGACTACTGGGCTGCTCTTATAGTCCAGAAAATGATTAGTAAAGGCTATGCGTATATGGAGCCAAGCGGTGAGATCACTTTATTAGCAGTGTAATTTGTATGAAAATATTTTTTGCACCTACTTATTTGTTATGCATTACAATATGTATATATTTAGCATAATTAAGTTTTTGCTATTATACTCGTTTATTATACTTCTCTTTTCAGAAAAACTATTATAGCGCTGTTATAATAGGCAGCTTTTTAAACTAGTAAAGCCATATGGATACATGGTGTATACCACGTGTCAATAAAGGATTCGAGAAAAATAGATCTCATTAAAAACCTCCTCAAGAGTATTCACCAGGGAGAAAGTGTTGAATCAATTAAAGAGAAGTTTAGAGATGTTCTCCTACAAGTGTCTCCTTTCGAGATTCCATTGATTGAACAAGAACTTATCAGAGAAGGTATACCTATAAGTGAGATCTTGAAGTTGTGTGATCTGCATGTTGAGCTTTTCAGAGAATTTCTTGCATCCAAGGAACTCAAAGATGTTCCTAAGGGTCATCCACTTGACGTGTTAGTGAGGGAGAACGAGTATATTCTCAAGAAAGCTGAAGCTCTTGGATTATATGCTAACGCTGTTCTGGGGGCGAAGAACGTTGATGAAGCACGTAGTAATATTGAGTCAATTAAGACAATTGTTAAAGAGCTCAAGAGTATTAGAGTACATTACCGTAAAGTACAGATGCTCATATTTCCTTACTTGGAGAGAAGAGGGATTGTAGCTATTCCCAGAGTTCTCTGGGGCCGTGAAGACCGTGTTTTGCTCAAGATAAGAGAGTTATTGAAGACTTTGGCTGAAACAGAGATAAAGAACCTTAAACAGGCTAGAGATGTAGCCAGTAAAGCTCTTGAGATAGCGCGGGATTTATCCGAGCTTGTGTTCAGAGAAAACAAGATCTTGTATCCAACTATTTGGACATTGTTTAGTGAAGGGGAATGGGTTGCTATCAAGGAGTTGAGTAAGGACTTAGGCTATCTGGTTGAGGTAGAGGAGGAATGGTCTTCTAATGCCAAGCCCGTGTACCCGTATGAGATAGAAGAAGCGGTTGTCCCTAAGGAACAGCTTGAGAAACTCCCGAAGGAACTACAGAGTATAATAGCTCATAGGGGTATAGAGCCCGACAAATACAGGATCAGGGATGAGAAAGATATTGATCTGGATACAGGATTTCTCAGCACCAATGAGATCAAGGCTGTTTTCGCTAGTCTACCTCTGGAGCTAACATACGCAAATAATGATGATAGAGTAAAGTTCTACACAAACAGTAGGATAGCCAAGGGCTTCATAAGGACGAAAACCATTATTGGAAGGAAGGTAGAGTATTGCCACCCACCTAGACTAGAGTACTTGGTCAAGAAGGTCATAAGGGAGCTGAAGGAAACTAGTAGGAACTATAGGGAATTCTGGACGAAAATAGGAGACAGGATTATCAGAGTACTAATAGTGGCTGTTAGAGACGAGAAAGGGAAATACCTTGGAACACTAGAGATAGTAGAAGACATGACAGAAGTGATCCGTAATCCCGAGGAAATAATGAAGAAGATAATGGTACTGTAAAATGCTAACACTATTCGATCTCGGATACAGGTATTTGTTCCCATCAATGAGAAGGAGGCTAGTGGAAATACTGCACAACGAACTTGGTCTCGAGCAGATAGAAATAGCGGAGAAACTAGAGATCTCGCAAGCAGCTGTTTCAAGATACTTGTCGATGAAGAGAGGAGTGCTCATCGATATTTCTAGGTATAAAGATGTTGATGCAAAACTAAAGAAGCTGGCTGAGGAAATCGCCTATGAAAACATAGACACATATACCATCTATAAGGGGCTCGTGAGCATAACAATCTACTTCCTCGCGAAAGGATATGCATGCAGGTATCATGCACGAATAGACCCAAGTATAGACCCTAGCAGATGTAGGATATGCCTAGAGATACTATCGAGACTTTACGAACAATAAACAAACCCGGCAGCGACTAATTTTATGCCCATATTCTCGTCTTCATCGCAACTATTATTAACGCATCTACAGTCTATCTAGACTATAGTATGGTCGTTATGGTGTATTGGCTTTGGATAAGAGTAATCGTATTAAATCAACTGTAGTAATTGTTGGTTTAAGCTATTCTGGTTTGGCAGCAGCACATAAGCTGCTATCACAAGGTATAGACGTTGTAGTTGTTGACAAGAACCCTGGCCTTGTTCCCTCGGCGTATTATGCTGGTGTCGAGGGGAAAGTCTATGTTGAACATAGGGTTCTCAGAGACGTTGGCCTAGAAACCCGCATGGATGCTGGCGACCCTCGTGGTGTGTGGATTGATTCACTGGAATTACTGTCTAGACTACTCGTGGGTATCTATGGTAGGAAAGGAGTAGTGATAACAGGTTATGATATAGAGCCGTTTTTTGTTGAGAAAAACGGGGAGCTATGGTTTGCTGGAGCGATTCTCAGAATACCTAGCGAGGACCACGGGTTAATGGAGGATCACTGTGTTGTTGAGTCAAAATACCTTATTGATGCTAGTGGATTGTCTGCAGAACCCACAATATCTGTTATCGAGAGCCTGAGACCCGGAGTAGTACCACAAGGCCCTGGGCCCGTTGTCCCTGGGTCACGGGATGTCGTTGAGAAAACACAATGGGTTATAGAAGACATGATCTTGGCGACAGGACTTGCTGCAGCAAGTATCTTCGGTGCAACACTACCATTCCCCGACGTAACTCCTCTGCTGGAAAGCGGTGTTAGAGCAGCAGACATGATAATTGAGTCCCTTAACAGCATCGAGAAACCAAGGAATAAAGAGAGAATAGATGATCTATATGGGTTAATGTAGTTCTTCGGAACGACCGAAACCTCATCACGTCTTCAGCCAGGGATCCCCACCACATCGTCTCCTTAAATAGTATCTGCTAAAGATTTTATTTATTTTAAAACAATGGGAGTGAAAAGAGCTTTGACTAGTTGTTTTTCTTACTTTAGGTTTCTCTCCAGGAATATTAGTGCTGGTAATAGTATTTTCACGGCATCATCCATTTTGACTATGACATGCCCCATGTCGGGTGCTATGTGTGCCTCGAATGTCTTGTTTTTCTCCAGTAGCTTGTTCATGTATCTTAGTACTGGTTTGAGTGGTGTTCTCGTGTCGTTCTGGGGGTGTATGATGCATAGTGGTTTCTTTACCTTGTCTACGTAGGTTATTGGTGAGCGTTCTCTCCAGAGTTCTTTCTTGCCGGCGAACAACACGTCTATGAATTGACGGAATATGGCGTCGCTCAGATCGTACATTTCCTCCCAGTCGACTACCCCTGCTCCAGCTACACCGCATCTCCAGATCTCTGGGTGTTTGCACATGGCTAGGTAGGTCATGTAGCCTCCATAGCTATAGCCCATTATGGCTATTTTCTCTGGGTCAGCTATCTTGTTCTCTACACCCCATTTCGCTGCATGGACTACATCCTCTAGATCACCGCCACCGGGATCACCTATATCCAGTATACGGAACTCGTCACCGTACCCAGTGGATCCACGGAAGTTGGGTGCAAGAACATGGTATCCCGATGCAACAAGTGACGCTATAGAGATACTCCATACGTCACGTACCTCGCTCCAAGGACCCCCATGCACATATACTACTGTTGGACCCGGTTTCCCTGCTTCATTTGAGAGAGCTATGTACATTGGTATATCGAGTCCATCGAAAGACTTGTATTTCACAAACTTTACTTCTCCTAGAGATTTCTCTATCTCTTTCGGTAACTTGTTGTCGATTAGTGTCTTCACCTTGTTCTTCTTGATATTGACTTCGAGTACTCTAGGAGGCTTCAACAACCCTGATACGGCAACCAACACTTTATCCTTGATGAACACGGGGTACCCATGGATAGTTCCTTCAGGAGTCTTTATCTCCTTGCCATCTAGGAAAAGCTTGCTCCTACCATTCTTTTTCCCGACAGCCCATACCAAACCATCTTGTGTCCAATTATAGGAGTCGTGTTCAACAGGATCATATTTCTCGTAGTCACTGTGCTTAAACACTAGTTTCTCTAGTTGATCCGATTCAGGATCATAGATGTAGAGCCTGTTCTTGCCCTCATAATTGCTTTCAAACATTATCTTCCCATTCCTTATCACAGGAGCCTTGTTTTGCGAGCCAGGTTTCGGAGTATA
Organism: Desulfurococcaceae archaeon MEX13E-LK6-19; assembly: GCA_029637525.1. Taxonomy (NCBI): domain Archaea; kingdom Thermoproteati; phylum Thermoproteota; class Thermoprotei; order Desulfurococcales; family Desulfurococcaceae; species Desulfurococcaceae archaeon MEX13E-LK6-19. Next base: position 1,528,439 of record CP072660.1, on the reverse strand, counting down.
TACTTTGAACTCGTTGGTCTCTAGATTGTATATGAATAACTCGAATGTACGTGGGTCTTTTCTCAAGTTGCCGAAGCCAACAACATACTTGCCCTCGATATCGGTTACGAAAGCCATTATATCCAGCTTGTAGAGCTTCTCCCAGCTCCCATCAAGTTTAGCGAGATACAATGCTATTTCTTCAGCTGTAGCACCAGTAAACACAATCCTTGATCCATCAAAGCCTATGCCGAAAATCCTCATCAAAGGAGTATCGGCAACTAGTTTCTCCTCGCCGCCACGGGCATCAATATAGAATAGTTTATGGAGCTCGTGTCCACGAGTAACATCCCTAGTGTAGACGACATAGTTGCTTTCCGGGACAACAGGTGCAACACCATGTACTTCTGTAGCAAGCTTCCTCCTATCACCGCCCTTGGAGTTCATAGACCAGAGACTCACTACGCCTTCGGCTGTACTAAGATAAACTATACGATTACCTGCAACACCAAGAAGGCTATACGATGGTACACGAACAATTGACTCGAGAACACGTACAATACGCTGGATACCATCCATAACAACTACACCAATTCATCTAGTATCGTTATTGTAAACAAAAAACCTTACTAGCTAAAACATCAAATAATCAAGTGTATAAAGAGTTCAATAGAACCAATAGTTTTTCACTGGATTATACTATAGGTGCTATCAGGAATGCAAGGATTGCGACAATGAGTTGCATTATGGATATTGTTGCTACGACCCCTTTCTCTGTCGCTTTTCCACGGATTTTCTTCTGGATCTTGATTGCTAGGTGTGTTAGCGAGTAGACTTTATCGTATGGTTCGTCGAGTGTCCCGTCTGGACGTGGTTTCCCGAAATTCTCCTTATACACGTGGTTTTTGAGGCCGCGGATGAAGAGTAGGAATTCTATGAAGTATAGTGTGAAGAGGAATACTCCGAATTTCTCGAAGTTACCAAGTATTACTGTGCTAGCATAGTATGCTCCCACACCGTAGGTCATGCTGTTGCCGGGGAATACTTTAGCCGGGTACTTATTGTACAGAAGGAATGCTATGAGTGCAGCAAGCATTACTAGTGACACGGATACGGCTACAGTAATGCCCTTCATGTAGGCGTAGATGGCTGCTGAGGAGAACAGTATGATCCCTAGTGTTGCCTCCAAGCCATTGTATCCGGCAAGCATATTATAGGCATTCGAGGCACCCAAGACACCTATTGGCACGAGGACCAATGGGTACAGGAGACCAAGGTCTACTCTGCCAAGGAACGGTATGGCTACAGTTGTTACACCAGCTTTGATGACCACGAGGGGGAGTGCTAGTGGAGCCATGAAGATTACTCTCTGCCATACCCGTAGACCCTTCTTCCACCCAAGTATATCGTCTAGGAACCCGAGAAAACTAGCCATGAACAACAAGAGGGATAAAGCCATGTATTCTGCTAAGTAGAAATCCTCGTTGAAAACATGTCTGTGGAAAGCTATGATCGTGAGAACCCCGAAACTCGCTCCAACACTAACCCATACACCGCCAGCGTTAACAGCATAGACTTCACCAGGCTTATTCATGTCACGGCTCATGAACCCGAGTTTCGAGCCTACGTTAATCCACCAGCTAACACCAATAAATGTGACAAGGAAACTGACAAAGAAGCCTATGATGCCAGTGAATAATGTAAAACCCATAAATAATCCACCATTCTGCTGCCATTAATACACGTGATCTCAATATTTCTCTAGTACTAGTAATTTAGATAAGCCCTCGTAGTTTTTAAACAAGATCCATATATCACCCGAATAAAGCATGGTATTCGCAATACTAAATACTAGATGAGAATTGTAAATACAGTGCTTTCCCCATGAAAATATGTTGGCTGATATCAGTTTTATATCCACTTCTTTTTCTTGAAGTATATTAGTTCGCTTACAGCTATTGTAGCCATTGCTATCAATACTATTGGGTATGAGAGTGGATGGTATAGTTCTGGCATGTACTTGAAGTTCATACCGTATATCCCGGCTATGAGTGTTAGTGGGAGGAATATAGCTGATATGATGGTTAGCTTAGTTATTAGATTGGATGTTTTCTCGCTTGTCACAGTGTAGTATAAGTTAAAAGCCTTCGTGATCCTATCTATTGTTGAGCTATATATGTTCTCGAGCATGAGAGTATCAGCGGCAAGCGATTCAAGCTCTTCATACGTTCTACTGAGTCTTTGCAAGCCGTAAAGGAGGCCGTGGACTCCTCTGTGGAGTTTAATTGACTTGTTATATAAGCGATACAGACTAGCTAGGGTACACTCTCCCTCAATGATTTTATTAATACTGATCTCAATAGAATGATCTAGATCAGCTAACTCCTTATGATAATGTCCTATCAGTGTTGAAAAAAGTGATTTAAGGCATTTCCGGGGAGTGATTTCTTTAGACTTCACTACATCACTCATAGACTCATATATGAGTTTCTCGACTTCCCTCGACCCATAAGTCTTCAACGAGTCCTCGCTAACCTCAATACAGAGGCTATGTAAACGCCCCATTACAGCTATAGGGAAACCTGCTCTCAGCACATTACCGGAGACAATGTAAAAGAATGATTTAGAGCACCATTTGGGCTTATGGACGGAATGTAGCCATACAGCTGACTTATCTGTTTCATTACATTCAGCGCCGCGGGCAATCGTCCCCTTGTAGATACATAGGTCAAACCAAGACATTGTAGCCACCTAGGACAAATATACGAGACCTTTTATGTTTTCCAAGAAATAAATGTGGTAATGTAGAGTTACACTTTACTGGTTTTTACATTATTGTATTATTTATAGTTATCTTTGAACAAGATTACTTACTGATACTTAATCCTTAGAGAAATTATCTAATATAGCTTGTGCATACCTAGTTTAAAATAGCATGAATGCTTGAGATGATGTGTATGAATGTGGTAGAGTGTTTTTCTAGAGGAGTTAATGTTGCAGGCAAGGTATTTCCATTAATATTGGTCAACATACTGTATAGTGTTATCGACTTTAATAGTATATCACGGGTGCTGAGCTTCAATGGTTTTCATGTTGGTTTTAAAGCGCTTCTCCCAGAAGAAGTTATTGATCTATGGGATCTTGTGTCTCTCCCAAATATTGGTGGGCAAGCCGTTTATGTAGAAATAGCTGGTATATCGTATAGTGTCACGGAGTCTACAATAGTATTGATGATAGTGATCGGCTTACTATTTACAATAGTCTATGGTATTGTATCGTTTATCTACTTGAGGTATCTTTTCGAGAAAGGTATTGGGCTAAATGGTGTTGCAGGATGGAATAGAGTTGTTGATGTCATTGCTTATAATTTGTTGTTCTACTTTGTTGTCATAGTGTTTGTAGTATTCCTGGTGTACGGGAATCCCATAGCTGCAGTGATGCTAGTAAGCGTGACCTTGGTGTTATCGTATTTTCTCTACGCTACGCCATTTATTATCGTCGCTAAAGACAAGGATATAACTAATGCGTTAAAGGCATCAATGTCATTTGCTGTAACTAGCGAGTACTTCAAGTACACGTTATTATTCTTGATCATTACAATTATTTGCTCCTCCATATTTACTCTAATTGTAGTAAACATGAAAATTTTTGGTATAGTAGTCATGCTAGTACCTGCAGGAATAGTAGGGCTATGGCTGACTTCTTCAACAGCCTTAATGGTGACTAAGCTGTTTGGAGAAAACACTTTACCTGAAGCAGCTTCCTTGAGCTGACATTATTTCATTATTTTTTCTCTTCTTTTTTGCAGTAGATACATATCCACTGCCAATAATAGTAGTGCAAGTATATGTAGTGGTGTTAATGTGAGTGCGAATATTGTGTAGAAGCTTGTGAAAGGCGGCTTTATGAAAGGTCTTATGGCTAGGATGTATAGGTTTAGTACGGTACCAATTGTTGCAATTACGGCTCCAATGTTCTTCCTGTATATATACACGATCCCTCCTATGACAAGCATTATTCCTACGACAAGAATGGTTAGATAGAATGAAGCTTCATCGGTCATTGGTATTAATTGGGTTCTTCTAAGGTTTGTTAGGGATTCAATAATATTCATGGCGCCAATTGTGACTAGGATCGTGATAGCTATTATTGTAAAACCTGTGTATCTATTAGTAGAAGACATTGCTATCACGTTAATAATATTGGTTTTGGAGCATATTAGTAAGTATTGTAAACATGTATGTACATTCATGTGTAGTCTTTGTAATTGATTTCCTCAATGTCAAAATAACTTATTTTACTACTAAGAATACTAGGACAGTAATGCTACTCTATTGACTATTCTGTATGCAGATCCTATGTACCTAGAGTGATTCTTTTAGACACTACAGTAGGGTCCAATAATATTGTTTGACGAGATGGGTAAAATTCAAAACTGTTGAGCCTTAACACCCTAGTTTCCGGGAAAGACTGTAGGGATTGGGTGGCTAGTTTTGGGCGAGAAAGTCTATGGCTGGGGAGGAACAGTTCTTATTGTGGACTTAAGCAGAGAAAAGATCATTAAGAAACCTCTTGATCCCGCTATCGCGAAAACCTTCCTAGGGGGTAGAGGGCTTAACTCCTACATGCTATTCAAAATGGTGAAGCCGGGCATAGATCCCCTGGGGCCCGAGAACGTTCTGTGTCTCGCCAACGGCGTCTTAGCCGGTACAGTGCTTCCAATGACTAGTAGGCTGCATGTAAGTGCTCTCTCACCGCTCTCGGGAATCCTTGGAGACGGTAATGCTGGTGGCGACTTCTCCGCAATACTAAAGCATGCAGGATACGACCAGATCGTGGTAGTTGGGAGGGCGAGCAAGCCGAAGTACATATGGATCGAGGACGATAACGTTGAGATAAGAGATGCATCAAGCCTATGGGGTATGACTACAAGCGAGATGGTTGATGCGCTCCGCGACGAGCATGGGGACGATATAGCGGTTGCAGGGATTGGTCCAGCGGGCGAGCACTTGGTTAGGTTTGCAACGACAATGGTTGACAAGTATCATTCTGCAGCTAGGGGCACTGGAGCAGTATGGGGTTCAAAGAACCTTAAGGCAATAGCTGTTAGAGGCACCAAGGGTGTTGAGGTAGCTGATCCAGAGACATTCTATGAGCTTGCCAAGGAGGATGAAGAGTACTTCAAGAAAAACGAGTTCGTGAAGAAAGTATACTCAACCATAGGAACACACTACGGTCTCCTGAACTGGTATCCTGGATGGAAGTACTTTGAGAAATACCTTGGGCCCGACGAGCTGCCAAAGGAGCTTAGCCCACAATCCCTGGCAAGGTACGAGGTTGGGAGAACACAATGCTTCAGCTGCCCTATAGCATGTAAGGATGTATACAAGATACCGAGTACAGGCGAGTACGGTGTCTCCAGCGAGTTCGAATCCATATACGCGCTGGGATTAAACAACTGTATCCTCGACCCAGAAGCAGTGCTAAAAATGGAGCACATGGCCGACGAGTATGGAATGGATGTTATAACACTCGGCGATACACTAGCACTAGCAAAGTTCCTTTACGAGAAAGGAATCATCACTGACGAGGATACAGGCGGTATACCACTTAAATGGGGTGATGCCGAGACACAGATAGAGCTCATACGTATGATCGCCTACAGGGAAGGGTTCGGCAATAAGCTAGCTGAAGGATACAGGAACTTTGCTAAACTAATAGGCGAGAAAGCATTGGAGTACTGCTACGACGTAAAGGGCTTGAGTAGAGGCTGGTACCACGTAGACTTCATGAACGGGATCTTCACGCTAGCACACGCTACATCGACTAGAGGAGCCGACCACTTGAGAGGCAGGTCCTGGGCTTACTGGGAGAACGACAGAAACATGGATCCCGAGCTCCCACTAAAGCTTCTCGAGAACGGTCTGCCTGACTATAGGAAGGATCCTGTTGGAGCACTGATAGTTAGTGAGCGTGCATGCGTTATCGCTGACTCGATAGGGAGATGTAAAGGCTCCATAAACTCGTGGCCACAAGCAGTACCACTCGTCTGGAAGTACCCATTATGGGGAGGTGTCGCAAGACTCCTTACAGCGGCTACTGGCATAAAGTTCACCGAGAAGGACATAGAAGAGATCGCGGACAGGATCTACTTGATTGAGATGGCTTTCAACATAAAGCAGGGTATTAAGAAGAAACACTACGCAGTACCATTACCTCCAGAGATAAAGAATACTCCACAGGGACAAGAAGAACTAAGGAAGCATTGGCAGATGGTCGAAGAGTATCTGAAGAGAAGAGGATGTGATCCAGAGACAGCGTATCCGAAGAGAGAAACCCTAGAGAGACTAGGCATAGGCTTTGTCGCCGACGAAATAGAAGGAAAAGAGTTCCCCGAATGGGATGGACCAAAGCTCTGGCCTCTAGACAAGTACCCGAGCGGGAGGTGATACATATGGTCAGGTACATTCTCGCCGTAAACTACGAGAAATGTACCGGCTGCCACCTCTGTGAACTCGCTTGCTCTCTAGTACACGAAAAAGTCTTCACGACAACCCTATCGAGAATAACGATCATAACAGGACCGGAGAAACCAGTATCAATACCAGTCTTCTGTCTACAATGCAAAGACGCTCCATGCGCCAGAGTATGCCCGGTAAACGCTATACGTTACGACGAGAAAATCGGTGCCTACCTAATAGACTACAATAAATGCATTGGATGCAAAGAATGTGTATACGCATGCCCGTTCGGCGCAATAACTCTAAACAAGGATGGAATGCCCATCAAGTGCGATCTATGCGGCGGCGACCCAGAGTGCGTCAAAGTATGCCCACACGACGCAATCATATATGGACCCGAGAATATTGTCTTAAGAAAACTCAAGGAGTCAAAAGTTGCTAGCACAGTATACGACGTATACAGCAGGATAACGCTTGAGCCACGGAGCGATAAAACATCAGAAGCAGAAGAAGCTGTGAAAACAATCTACAAGATATGGGAAGAGAGAAAGAAGCTAAACATATAATGGCGTGTCTTTCCACTATAGTCGTCATTTTCTTTTCTTTTTATTATTGTATATCCTCAGTCGATCATGATTATTCAAGCGAAGTATTGGCGGGTGGTTAATACGGTAAAGTATATACTTGAAGTAATTGAGGACAAGTGCGATGCTTGTGGCGACTGTGTTTATGCTTGTTCTCTCGCGAAAACAGGTATTCTTGACTATAGTTTGTCTGCCATAAGAATTCGAACAGAAGGGGGCATCAGAGTTAATGTAGTTGTGTGCAGACACTGCCATCCAGCACCTTGTGCTGAGGTATGCGAGTTTAATGCAATAAGAATCGATGAGTCTACTGGTGCGGTTGTTCTTGATAGATCTCTTTGTACTAGCTGTAAGGCATGCTTGGCAGTATGCCCCTTTGGCGCAATAATCGAGGCTAGCAATGGCTCATTAATTAAATGTGATCTATGTGGTGGTGACCCAGAGTGCGTTAAAGCATGTAGTAAAGGTGCATTAGTTTTCGTGAAAACACCCGTTGGCAGGCACCTCGTTAGAGAGAAACGTGTGGTCAAGACGCTGCTTGATATTGTTGAGAAACATAAAGTCAAGGAGGTATGACTATGGGTACGATAGGTGAACATTGTGGAGATACTGAGTCACGTATCTTGATCATTGGCGGTGGTATAGGCGGGGCATATACTGCTCTCAATCTCCTCCGCGAAGGAGTGCCAGCCAATCGTATAACCATAGTGGCTGATGAATGGCCAACGTATACTCGGCATAGGCTTGCAGAAGTATTAGGGAGCTCGGCGCCACTTGAGAGTATCTATCTTGGTGTTTCAGAGATTCTCGAAGAAGCAGGCGTCAGAGTGATCAAGGGGCGCGTGACAAGTGTTGACACTATAGATCACGTAGTCAATATTGATACCGGTAATGGCACAGTCAAGGAGGCTTATGATAATCTAGTCATAGCGTCTGGAGGCAAACCCTTCAAACCACCAATACCAGGGTCTAGTCTGAAGGGTGTATACAGTTTCCATGGCCTAGGCGACTTGAAGGCTCTTAGAACACTGCCACGGCACAGCAAGGTAGTAGTCATTGGAGCAGGGCTTGTTGGTCTCACAGCAGCTATGGCGTTGAACCGGCTGGGGCATAGAGTCGCGGTTGTCGAGATCATGCAGCATGTTCTCCCACAGTTAATCGATTACCCGTTAGTCAAGCCTATCGAGGAATACTTGTCTAGGAATGGTGTAAAGCTCTTCCTAGGGGTAGCAGCCAAGAAGATACTGGGAGAACACAGGATAAGAGGAGTACTCCTTGGAAACGGTGTCTTCATGTCAGCTGATGCTGTTGTCGTAGCTACTGGTGTTAGACCGAATACAGAGTTCCTAAGGGACGCGGGGCTAGAGACTCTAAAGGGGGCATTAGTTGTTGATGAATGGGGGAGGACAACGGTAAAAGACGTTTATGCTGTTGGAGACTGTGCATTGAGTAGAGACTATGTGACCGGTAAACAGATCTATAGGCCTCTCGGCTTTGTTGCAGCCCATTATGCGCGTTTAGCGGCTAAAGCAATCACGGGTAGGGATGACGGTGAGCAGAGTGTAAGAGGAGTTATTCCAACAATATACGAGAGGATCGGGTTACTCCATGTTACGAGAATTGGGTTAAGTATGGTTGAAGCAAATAAACTAGGTCTCTCAACGGAAATCAAGATGCTTAAAGAAGGTGTAGATAGTACTTGGGAAGCAGTAGTGATCGATAGCGACGGTAGAGTGGTAGGATGGGAGCATATAGCATTGGATCCCCCTAGACGGAGTAAGGCCTGGTGTTTCTACACAGCTATTAGGGATGGAGAAGACGTTAGTGCATGTCTTAACAACATTGCCTAGTGTATATGTTTTCGTAATAGAAATGCATAGCATTAGTTCTTCTTTGACGTATCCTCTTTACTGCCTGGTTCTCTCCATGGTGTGTTGAATATCGCGTAGATTTCTGTTGCACGTTTTTCTCCAATGCCTTCCACTCTCGTCAGCTCTGCAATGCTTGCATTGGCTACTGCTTTTAGTGTCTTAAAGTGCTTGAGTAGTTTCCTCGCCAATGTTGGTCCAACGAGTCCTTCTGCTACATAGAGTATTTTCTCGTGTAGAGTCATCGGCTTTTTCTCGGTTCTCATCCTCACTATTTTCTTCTCATTGGTTCTGCCTAGGCTCTTTGCTTTCGCTGCAATCCACTCTATAGTAGCCTTGATGTTGGGTGTATGGAGAACGGGGACTTTGTACTCGAGAATAATGGTATCTATTACACGTAACACGCTCTGGATCCGCCATTGCCTATACTTCTCCACAATACCCATCCATCCCTCAATAATAATCATTGGCTGTACACCATCTTTCTCGGCGGCTTCCTTAAGTAGCTTTGTTTGCTCCCAAATCCTGTTATCCCGGATACTATTGAGTAGATCACTCACAGTTTTTCTCTCAACTAGAAGAGGCTTTTTACCTGGGGCGGCAAGGAGATAGAAATCACCAGCTTCAAGAGCCTGGATTGATACCGAGAGTCCTCGTTTACGTAGTTCTCTCGGGATCTCTGGATGCTTGCTAGCCTCCCTAGAGTCTATGATCACGTCTACAGGAACTAGTAGTTGAGACATTACACTCCCCCATAACATAATTAAGATTTACAATGAATACTTAAATAAGCCACTGCAGTTTATATGTGGTTGGAACAACCCTATAAAACGGTGTCGTGTGATAATAAATATGGGGACATAGCGGGACGGGATTTGGTCAGTATCTCATAGGGGTGTAGCAGTATGCCAAAGTCATTTTCATGGGGAATCCAGGAACTAGACGAACTTTACGGACCTGTTCCAGGCGGGTATGTCATCTTAATAGAGGGGTTACCCGGTACTGGTAAAACAGCTTTCTCTCTACAATTGGCGACGGCTAATGCTCTTCAGGGAGACAAGGTATTGTACATATTGACTAATGAAGATGCTGGAAAACTGTTGAAAGTAGCTGAGAGCATTGGTTTAGATCTAAAAGAGCTTATTAATAAAAAACTGATAAATATCATAAGCCTGCCTATGATAAACGATACATCTATTGTAGACTTCTTGTCAAAGAGTATAATGGAGAGAGTCATTGGCGGAGCTAAAATAGTTATTATTGACAGCATCACTCCTCTAGTGAAAATCCTTAGAGACTATGGTATGAAAAGATCTTTCCTGCATACGGCATTGTACCAAGTATTCAAACAGGAAGACCTGCTACTAGTCCTTATTGCTGATACTCTTAGCTATTATGACGAGGACGTGAAACTTCTCGAATATATCGCTGATATCGTTATAGAACTTTCTGCATCTATCTATGGAGAAAAAAGTATTGTACGAAAATTAGTTGTGAAAAAGTTTAGGGGTAAAACAGTAAATGTATATAAGTTATTTATAGGTTTCACAAACACTGGTATCAAAATCCTTAGTTATGTAAGCAATAGAATAGCTGAAAAAATTCTGACAAGAAGAAAACCCGTAGAAGTGGAATGTTCAGCAGCAAGAAAGATTTTTGGTTCGAGACTGCTTCCTGGAACCCAGATCCTTATTCACTTTAAGGGACCGGTCTCTGGTGCTAGAAACTTTATCAAATACGTTCAGAAACTTATTGAGAAAAGCGTAGCTCTTCAGGGATACAACTGTGCTCTCATAAGCTTTACCACAAGAACTCTTGTCAAAATAGATGACTTATATAAAGAGTCTTCAGAGTTTATACGTGAGCATGTTCTCGAAGAAAAGAAGGCATTGGGCGATAAACTCCTTATATATCGTTTGGATCCCGGTCTCTCCTCTGGAGAAGATCTTTTAACGTTTGAAAGAGAGATTGTTGTTAGTAAAGATGTTGGAATAGTGGTTATTCATGGTTTGGAGAAGTTTGTTCAAGTCTATGGTGAAGAAGCTATTGATATTCATGTCCCGTATATTCTGAATGTTCTACGGAGACTAGGTACTATCGGGATAAGGGTATTCGTTTCACCAGTAGAGACTATAAGACCTCCAAGAGCCTACTACTTGTGGTGCGACTTGACTATAGAAGTTTACCCAGGTAAAGATGGAGAGTATATGATCAAGTCTATTAAGGGTATTGAATCTGTTGAAGTTAAGGACAGTATGTTTAAGGAATGTATCGAGAAAAACACTATTTAATAACGAATAATTCTTTTACTACCATAGACCATGCTCCCATATGTACTGGACTACTTCGCTGTGTCCGGGTACATTGTGGCTTCCAAGCCTGGTTACCTTTAGGGCTGCTACAGCGTTTCCATAGACTAGAGCTTTCTTCAAGCTATATCCTCTGCTTAACCCGAGTAGTAGTCCCGCAGCGAAAGCGTCTCCAGCACCTGTTGTATCGACTACTTTGTCTACATGAAATGCTGGTAGCTCGTACTCATTGCCATCACTGGTGTAGGCGTAGATTCCCTCAGCACCCTTCTTCACCACGACAAGACTTGGGCCATACTCTATGATTCTTCTGGCAGCTTCCCTGTAGTCGTCTAGACCTGTTAGATGCTTTGCTTCAAGCCTGTTGACTAGGACTATATCGGTGTTCTCTAGTAGTTTCTTGAAATAGTCTATACCCCTCCTAGCAAGCACGCGCCCAGGGTCCCAAGAGACTCTTGTATCACTCTTTTTCGCGAGCTCAGCTGCTCTCAATGATGTGTCTAGTCTCAGGCTAGCTATGTGGAGATACTTGGCTCTAGCAATGAATCTCTCGTCGACATCATAGGGCTCAAGCTTCTCGGACGCGCCCTTGAACCCATACATTATGATTTTTCCGTCGCCATTTATGATTACTATAGTAAACCCTGTTTCATCTATACAAACCCTGACACCAGAGACATCAACTCCTTCTCTCATCAACTCGTCAACAATCATTCTACCGAAGCTGTCTAGCCCAAGCTTGACAATAATACCGGCTCTACCACCTAGTCTCGACACATCGATTGCAACGTTGGCTGCAGAACCACCTACTCCACGCGCCTGACTCAATATAGGGCTTTCTTCATCAGGCTTAGCAAAGTGTTCAACAATAAACCTTATATCGATTAGCGCGTGACCTATGGTGACTACGTCATAGTCTTTCACCACTGCAACCACCTTGCTTGTTTCTTCACGAGAAAAAGAGTTATTTGAAAAAGAAGCTTTATCTAATTAGCTTGATTGCTTCCTCAGGCTCTTTGTCCTCATGTACAATAGCCATGATAGCCTTGATCATTCCCTGTGGGTTCTTGTGCTGGAAAACATTTCTCCCAACTACAACACCGCGTCCACCAGCTTGTATAACGTTCCATACATCGCGTAGGAAATCTATCTCCCTCTCCCTTCTAGGCCCGCCGCTCATCAATACTGGTACTCCACTGGCAGCCTTGACTACCTCGCTGAACGTCTCAAGACTACCAGTATAGTATGTCTTGATGAGATCTGCCCCGGATTCTGCTGCTGCACGTGCACCATACCTAACGATCTCCACGTCATACATGTTCTCAATAGCTGGACCCCTAGGATAAGCTAGTTGTAGACATGGAAGACCATAGGACTCAGCGGCACTACGTATAGCAAACCATCTCTCCAACATAACATCCTCAAACGGGCTACCCCAATAGACTGTTGCCGCAACAGCATCAGCGCCCAAGGCAACTGCTTCCTCTACTAGACCGAAAGTAGACTGGAGAAGCCTCTCGTCCTTCGGACGGAGATTGGTCTTACTAGTAATCTTCACTATGATGCTCGTCTTATTACCCCATATATCCCATGTTATCCTGGCCATACCTGGGAGCATCATAATAGCATCGACACCAGCCTCAACAACCTTGCCGATGATAACACGTGGGTCAATGTGCTCGGGAGGAAAATCACTTGGCCCATGCTCCACGCCGTGATCGAAAGCAAACACAACAGCTCTGCCACCACGGAGAATACGGTTAAGCCTAATCCTCTTCCCAACCTCTACATAACTAGGCCAAACCATATCGATCACCCTTCTACAGTGTCTATATAGTGATAGTTCTCTCTAATAAGTAAAATAAGCGGTAATCATTGAAAATACCGGTTTTTATTATCAATAACTACCAGTACTACATAAGACATCAAGACATATAGATGAAGTGAACTCAATTACTTGTTTTTCTTGTGTATAACAATTTTCTGATTAATAATATTGTTGTTAGGTACTAGAACAATATCTCCGTTTGCGCGCTTAAGAATAGTAAATAAGGTAGTGATATCAACTACTTCTACATTGCTTTCTTTCTCTTTCTCAAGATCAATAATATCTCCAATTCTATATGGTCTAGCTAATAGAATGAATAAACCAGCTATTGCTTGTCCAAGAACTTGTTGTGTAGCAAAGCCTACGACAATACCTATGAAACCTCCTAAAGCAACACCAGCAACGCCGCCTGCGATCCATCCAGCTATGCTGGCTAGTAATGCTCCGATACCAAGTATTTTAACGACACTACGGACAGCACCAGCACCTTGTCTCCCATAAACTTGTTCAAATAACTGATATAGCGTATTCGAAATAGAGTTGATGATAAGCCAGCCAGATACCAGGATAACAATTACCATAATGTAGCTCTTATACTCACTAATGATTTCGAGGCTCTCCCAAACACCTTCTAGTAAAGGTAGTATGCCTGTAAAGAAGTAGTCAATTAATGCTAGTATTAGTGTCAACAGGATTCCATAGACTATAAGTTTACCTGCAACAACACCTAATGCTCCCTTACCTCTCATGACGTACCCCTATGAAATTTGTGTATAATCCTATGTATAATCATAGATATGCTAGTATAATCTTAAAAACTCTTTTAAATACTTGCAATCTATAACTATAACCAGTAATAGCATTTAAATAACCGTTTATGAAATCCAGTACCATAATTAGTATTCTAATATTGTGGCAGAATAAATTGCGTTAAACAAACACCTAAAATAATGGTCTATCAAACCTAGTCTTCAACATACTCCTTGAAGTCAACTTCTTTGCCGTGTTTCACGAAACGTATTCTTAAATCGGGTTTAACTGGTATCCCGAGTCTCTGTAGTATAGCGTACACAGTGTACCCATCGAGTTCACTGATACTACCCGTTTGGATGAGGTACGCAAGCACCCTGATCACACCTTGGTATGCTTCTGGATATAGATTCTTTGTTTTCTCGAGTAACTCAGCAGCCCTATCATCGCTGACTTTACTCCAAACAAGCTTCTCAGGGTCGAGCATCTGGCTTTGCTGCTGGTTTTGCTTCATAGACTCCTCGGCAACCTTCTTCATAAGCTTCTTCATGATCTTTAGCTTCAACTCCTCTGGCAACTCCTCAGCCATATTACAGCACCCTTTTCTCTCTAGCTAACTGCAATAGAATACTTTTAGGGCATTAAAAACATGACCTACATAATGATATAGTAGATCCGCAAATAGTAAATCTTCCTCAGAAACACAATAACTGAATATAACTTAAATAACCAAGATAGATGCCTTGGTAGTGGTGTACACGGATTCTTTGGGGGACAGCGATGAACCGTCTTAAGGAGACTTGTACAGACCGTAGACGGAGAGCTGTGTACTCGCTGATTATAAGGACTTTTATACACGGTGTTTTGTCTATTCCTCTTGCTGTATTTATTTATCTTTTAATTCTTGGTTGGACTCGTTCAGGATGGAATCATCCTGGCTTCTGGGTTCTCTTGTTTCTCTGTATTGTCTGGTTTTATCTCTTCACGATTGAGGGGTTGCTTTGTCTTTATGGACTACTTAAATTCGATTGTAAAATACGCGTTAAAAGAGTTCTTGATGATTGCTTGAAGGATTTGATTAGAATACTTGATGAAACCGGTATTAGTTATGAAGTCAAGAGATTCATAAAAAGTAGAGTCATCAAAACTCGGTTTGGAGAAATCCTCCTTGTTGGACTCTCTCCGGCACACCCATACTATGACTCAAGCTACACCGCCATATTCTGTTCAAAATATTTCCTAGAACACGATGAATTTATGGAATATATTGAGTCATATTGTTTTTAAAGACAAGGGGTACAGAGACATGGTAGCCAGAGTCTTGTTCTCGGGAAAGACTTAGGATTTCTTGTCTAGGAAACAGAATGTTGTTTATGTAGTAGGTTGTTCGAATTAGTTAGTGTGGGAGGGTGTTGTTCGTGAGGACTGTTTTTGGTCTTCCATTGCTTGATAGTCTTATTGAAAAGGGGTTTCCACGTAATAGCTTTATTGTGATTAGTGGTCCTGTTGGTGTTGGGAAGTCTTTTGTGTTGAAATGGATTATTACTGCCCGGGTTCTCTTAAACGAGAAAGTTATTGTAACAACTCTTGATAATGATCCTATGGATGTTGTCGGGCATATTGTTGAGCGTGCTAGGAGTTATATGAAGAACATTATTGTCATCAACGGGTTTGGTGAGGGCACTAAGATCCCTGAGGACTTGATGGTTGTTGATCTCGAGACACTTAATCCTGAGGTCTTGTTGTCGAGGTTCGAACAGTTTCTCCGTGCAGACAATGTCTCGTTACTGACTATAGACTCATTGAACGAGATAATTCTCTCACTAGACCCCTCGATCACGATCTCGTTTATTAAGTCGATCAAGAGGTTGTCGAGGAAATACAATGTACTAGTAATGACGGTGCTCCATACGGGGATACCTGGTTTCGAGCAAATGGAGTCTCTGACATATTATCTTGCAGATGGTGTTGTTGTAATGGATTTCGACCCAAGGTTCGAGGAGATAGGTTTGCCGCTGAGGAGAGTAAGGATACTGAAACTCAGGTCGACGAAACACAATATAGGCTGGGTACCATTCCAGATCACCGATAAGGGGCTTGAACCTGTTGACATAAAGGCTCTACTAGACAAGATCAAGAAGGCACAACTAGAGCTTAGTGGTGAACAGGGAAAACAGTAAGCAAGGCTATAGAGTCAGTTTAGACAATTCGTCCTCCTCAAGGCCTTCTCGACAATATTCAGGAATACATCATATGGCACATAGCCCGGTATGCTCAACACGGGTTTACCGTCTATGAAGACTAGTGTTGTCGGCGTAGCCATGATGTTGTAGATGTAGGCTAGCTCCGGATTATACGATACATTTACACGTGCAAACAAGGCCTTGCCAATGAATTTCTTAGCAACTTCACTGAATATTGGATGGAACATCTCGCAGTAAGGGCATGTGATCGAGTAGAAGTTCACGAAGACAGTTCTACAAGTATTAATAGCTTCTTCAAGCTCCTTAATACCAGTGATCTCGATGACTCCCTCATATACCTTGCTACAACATACACTAACGCTTCTGCGCTTAAGAATCTCCTCTAACTTTTTATCCAAAATACTTGACAGCTCTTCATCCCCATACATGGGCATTGCACCATATGCTAAATCCATTTTTCGTGCCATAAATTATTGGGATAAGTATTTAAAATAATTGTCTAGACACAACCACATATTTACCTAGACTATCAAGTAGAATAACATATCTGGCATCCTAGGTGGTCTCTATTGTCTCTTGATGAGACTGTTCGTGAAAAGATAGCGAGGATTTTGAGGGAAAGCAAGACCCCGTTGTCTGCAGCAGAGATCGCGGCTGAGCTAGGCCTTAACCCTATTGGTGGGGAGAAAATTGTTTATGAGCATTTGAAGCATATTGCTAAGAGTGTTTGGAGAAGTAGTCGTGGGAGAGAGTCATTGTTCATGATACCCCCGAGGTGTATGAAATGCGGGTATGTCTTCAAGGATTTGCGTGAACCACGTAAACCAAGTAAGTGCCCGAGATGTAAGAGCCAATGGATTGAGCCGCCTAGATTCAAGATCATGGAGTACAAGTAGAGTATAAGGAGAATTTGTTCATTGTAAAAAATTATGCGTTCAACAGTTTTCACTTTATGTAGACAAGTGTTTTATCTACTATATGTTCCCATGTATAGCCCGTAGGCTAGTGCTTTCCCTTTAATGTACTCGGGTAGTCTCCTAACACTTATGCCAGGTTCTGCTTCAAGTGGGTGGCTAAGTGCTATTACTAGGAAGAAGTATCTATGGATGCCATGTCCTGGGGGAGGGCATGGTCCTCCATAGCCTATTGTTCCAAAGTCGTTGCTTGTCTGGAGACCATAGGGTGTTTCAAGAGTCTTGGGTATGTTTTCAGGCAGGCTAGTCTTGTCTACCGGTATATTGTATAGTCCCCAATGGTAGAATACTCCAATAGGTGCATCAGGATCGTACATTATTAATGCTAGTGCTTTAGTATTCTCGGGGATGTTCTTGATCTCTATTGGTGGAGAGACGTCTTCTCCCTCACAAGTGTATTTCGGTGGTATTCTCTCACCGTACTTGAACACCGGGATCGACACGTCAATACTCTTCTTAGCGCTGCCAAGTACTTTTTCTATGCTAGGAGGGATCATGGCACCCACCTTTTTCCCAGCCTCTAGTTTATTTGTATAAGAGGGATAATAATCGTTTATACTCTAGTACATCTAGTACAACAATACAGGATGTGGGAAACATAGGTGTGAGCTCATGGTTTTGCCAAAGAATCTCCTTAGATGGGTTAGTGCACGCGAACTAGATATGATCAACATGTTGCTCGAGAAACATGATATAGAAGCTAGTAGGCATGCCTACAGCTATAGGCTATTATACAAAGGGAAGATTATCGCAAGTATCCACTTGTACCCGGGTTTCGAGGAAGCAAGTATTAGGCTTTACAAGTACTCGAGAGATGAGGCTAGTGAGGTGAAAGATGTGATAGTAGGTGTTGTTAAAAAAGTGTTTCCAAACTACAAGATCAGTGTTAAATGGTACCCTCCGTAGACGTTGTCCCTTCTTCTCTCTTCATGGCTTCGCTCAGTATCTTCATTCTCTCTATAATCTTTGGTATTCTATTGAAACCTAGGATCACTAATATGTGTCCTATAATCCTTAATATTACGCCAATGACTTGCATCGCTATTACAGGCATTAGTATCGAAAAGTATTCACTGAAGAAATACATCGACTCAGGAGTTATTGGTTGATCTCCGTATTCTTGTATGTAGGAGTCGATCCTGTTTG
The DNA here is from genome assembly GCA_029637525.1 of Desulfurococcaceae archaeon MEX13E-LK6-19. Taxonomy (NCBI): domain Archaea; kingdom Thermoproteati; phylum Thermoproteota; class Thermoprotei; order Desulfurococcales; family Desulfurococcaceae; species Desulfurococcaceae archaeon MEX13E-LK6-19. Next base: position 1,510,336 of record CP072660.1, on the reverse strand, counting down.
CAAGCTGCATTAACTGGTTGTAGGTATGCGGCACTATGGCAAGCATCATTAATAAGAGTACGCCAGCTAGGAATAATAGTATCCATGAGAACACGTTGAATGCTTCTCTATACTCTTTCATCAGGTAGAAGATAGCGAGAGAGTCAATAAGGAACATGAGCCCCAGAATTGTGTAGTTGAGATAGGCTTGCATTGATGATAGAGCATCGGCTGTCAGTACTATCATGTCTCTGAATTTACTTAGTGTTAGATTCCCTGTAAAACCAGTTCCGCCCATGACTGAAGTGTAGGCACTTATACCCGTGACCACTAGGTAAAGTGATGTCGCGCCGCCAATCAAGCCTAGTATTGCCGCTAATATGAATATTGTTTTACGACTTACCTTGCTATAGCATTTTGCCCAACCTATACCTGTTAAGATGTAGCCTATGCCTGCAATGTAGCTTATCAAGTCCCCTATAACACGTACTATGTACCCGTAGAACAGTAGTTTACGTGAAGACTCATCAAACTCCTTGATCTCTTCCCTCAGGGGTACAAGGCTCATTTCTCCTTACCCAAGAATTTATCTATGATTGAGAGTATACTTTTTGTTTTCTCGTGTATACAGTAGTTTATACATTGTCTTATGAAGCTAGACAAGAAGTACTTCTTGAGCTCCTCCCGTACCTCACCATTAGCTATTTTCTTCAATGCTTTCGACTCACAATCTTTCTCACAATCCCTTATATCGGGCTCCACGATGTATAGATAAGGATACTTCGGGTCAGCAAGTCTTAGCCTAACAAGACCCCTCAAGCCTATGGTATTTATCGTCTTCCTAACGAGCTGTAGTTCCTGTTTCTCGAAAACAAAACACTGGACATTAGAGAAGGCTTGCCTCATCCTCTTGGCCATCTCGATTATCTCTTCCTCCGACATGGGGATCACCTCTTCTTCTCATCACCAAGCCTGGTTTTCTTGACAGGGATCCTTAGTCTCTCCGCGACAAGTCTTATGATCCAAGCGTACACGGGGTCGCCGATACTTCTCCTAAGCTCTCCATCACGGTATACTGCTCGGTACACTAGCTCCCCGTGGTAGTTATAGACCTCGATTACACCCTTTACTTTCCCGAGGAAGTTCTTTATGAATACTGCTTGTATAACATAGTCGCCATGCTCTAGGAGTACATCTATGTTCTTCGCCCAGCCACGAGCATACGTTGGCTTGGTCTCTTTTTCCCCGACAATGACCTCACGGTGTTTCTCCACATCAATTACACGTCCATCCTTCTTCAACACAAGCACTAGTCTACGGATCAAGTGTTTCTTGCTTCTACTCCTACTCTCCTCGACAACAAGACCACTAATCCTATAGCCACTACTGCTCAAAAGCTACTCACCAACAACAAGAATATTCTCGTTCTTAAGCCTTACACTAGGTTTCTCTGTCTCTATAATCAATGTAAACGGGTTTGACGACAACTGTGCTGACACGTATACTCTTGAGTTAACAATACTAACCCTCTTAACCCCCTTGAACTCCTTTTCATCAACAAGCCTACCGTCTTCACCATAAATAGACGCCCTAACATCATACTCCTCGATCTTATGATTCAAAGCCAGCAAAATCCTGTACACCATACACGCAACCACCACAATACACTACTCAACACTCATATAGCCATACTCTAATCTACTATCACAACCCAATAATATAAACTAGCGGCTCAGCCCAACTCCATTACCTTAATGACTGCTATATTGTTTCGGGGAATACTTAACTCGTTTCTGTACGTAGATACTCCTCGATCACACTGCTCAACTGGAATAGTATCGGTGTACCACCAGTATGTATGAACACAACAGTACTGTTCTTCTTTATGTATCCTTTCTCCACAAGGTCTACGAGACCATACATTGCCTTCCCGGTGTAAACAGGGTCGAGTAACAGCCCCTCTCTTCTAGCTATAGTGACTATGAACTTGATTATCTCTCTTGGAGTCACACCATAGCCACCGAGAACATAATCGTCGAACACAGTAACATCCTCGGGCTCAACAGATATGTCAGCCTTCAACAGCTTGGCAGTCTCGCTGGCTAGTTTGGAAACCCTTTCCTTCACTTCACTAGCTTTCCTACTAACACTAATACCGATAACCTCTACGTCATCTAGCCCTAGGAGTTTTAGTCCAAGTATGAGGCCTGCTTGTGTGGCACCAGTACCAGTGGCATGAACTATGTAGTCAGGCTTCCTGCCGAGCTCGTGGAGTTGCTGGATTATTTCGAGAGAAGCTGTCACATAACCCAGTACTCCATGCGGTGATGCTCCGCCGCCTGGGATAACGTATGGTTTCTTGCCCCTACTCCTTAGTTCACCAGCAATTTTCTCCATAAGCTCATCGGCTTCATCGTAACTACTTGCATAAAGTATTTTTGCTCCAAACAATCTATCCAAGAGAACATTCCCTTGGAACACGGGCTCCCCAGGCGGCGTTAGCACGAGGTATACGTCAAGCCCAGCCTTCCTAGCTGCTGCAGCAGTAAGTCTCACGTGGTTAGAATGGAAGGCACCTCTTGTCACAAGGACATCGCATCCCTTGGACAATGCGTCGCCAAGAATAAACTCTAGTTTCCTAACCTTGTTACCGCCGAGAGCAAGCTCCATTACATCATCGCGTTTAACATAAAGATCAATGCCAAGCTCCTTTCCTAAACGCACGGTCTTCTCAAGAGGAGTGGGAAGAGACACCAACCTATACCTTGGAAACAAGAAAGCTCTCCAGAGCATCACTATCCCTCCAGGCGAGTACTTCAAAACTATAAGTTTTAAGTAATTGGGTTTGCGAAGGAATTAAGATATGTTTAAGAGATAGCGTAAATACCTTAACAGAAAAGCTTATGTCTATTTATTTAACTAAAAAGTATTAATACTATGTACAAGTTATCAATAAATACTATTTAGCATAAACATTTTACCTGGGTGGTTTACGGGAGTGTTTAAGACCAGAATCATCGCTATAGTATTTATGCTTCTTGTGGTTGCATCATCTATTCCTGCAACGTGTTTAAAGCATGGCCAAGAAGAAGTCTTGTTTGATGGCTTTCGTGAATATATTGGTTATTCAAAGAAAATCGTCATTAAGGAAGTGCCTGAGAATGAGTCGGTAAAAGCTCTTGCTAATGGTACTATAGACTTGTATGGACACCCTGTCTCCTCGGAGATTTACCTGAAAGGAGTCAAGAATATAACAAGATATAAGGGGTTCATGACCACCATTACTGGAATCAATGCGCCTTTAGCGGTTATCGATGTATTATTCAATCCAGCACCCATACGCATGGTTTCACTCAAGGGCAATTATACACGTGAAGAAGCAGCCAAGGTCTTGAACATAAGTAGCGAAGCAATATCTTTCATAAAAGCATACAGGGATAGCAATGGTGTTGTGAGGACGTATATTGAGCTTGGAGCATATCCTGGCCGCGGCATTAATCCTTTTGCCTTCAGGGAGATAAGACGCGCGATAAACAATGCTATTAATAGGACTCTCTTGGAAGAGCTTCTCCGGGAAAACAATATTCTTGCGTCTAAAGAATACACCATAATAACTCGCCACGACCTATGGTATCCTAGTGTCGTCGATATAATAGTGAAGTACGGTATAGATAGATACGATTACAGAAAAGCCTTCAAGATAATATACGACAAGCTAACCAGTATCGGAGCCGAGTATGTTGATGGGAAATGGTACTATGAAGGAAAACCCGTCATATTAAACGCTGTTATACCCACGTACGATAAAGCGAGACTAGTTGTTGGAGAATATATTAGTGAAGTACTAGAGGATCTCGGGTTTACCGTAAATAAGACGTATGTAGAAAACTATAGGAGCTACTTTGAGATATTAATTAACACTTTTGCTATAGCGCATAAATGGCATTTAGCTATCGAGAAATGGAAGAACATTGGCATAAGTAAAGATGCTCCCCTCATAGCCCTCCATACATATGCAACATACATTCCGGGCAGCGGTCCAGTCCCTGTTTGGGGCGGCGACTTCTATGATACTAGATACTGGGTATATAGGAACAAAACAGTGCTTGATACTATAGACTTCTTGTTCAAGGTTTGGGTGGAGCGGGAGTGTGCTGATGAAGAAACTATTCTAGAATACTTGAGGAGGGGCTTGGACTTAACATTAAGTGAGTCCATAAGAGTGACAACGGTTGTCGAATACAACGTAGTACCCTATGCTACTTCTTTCTTGAATCCGCTTAGAAACGTTGTCAACTCGGGTATCGACTGGAACTACGTTGCCAGTATGCCTGTTACCTATAGAACAGTTTTTGTCTCGAACAGAACCTATGTGAAAATAGGATATCCTGATGTAAGAGAATATGGTTATACATTTAATATTTTCACCTACGGGAAAACATGGACAGCTGTATATGATCCATTGATTATAGTGAACCCGTTTACTGGCGAAAGAGTCCCCTATAGAGCAACAATTCATGTGAAGACTGCTACAGGAAACAACTACTTTACCGTACCACCAAACGCTGTCATATGGGATCCCTGGTCTCAGAAATGGGTTTATGTTAGAGAGAAAGAACCTAATGCTACTGCAGAGGTGATTATAGAAATCGATTTAAGTAATATTATTGGTAGCAAGTGGCACCATGGAATAAAGATCACGTGGGCCGATGTAATAGCTTCTTTTGCATACATTACTGATATAAGCTATAAAATAGTCTACGGATTATCTCTAGACCCGTCTTTAGAAAAATACTATAGTAGCGATAAAATTGATTGGATCCTTATTAACATAATGGTCGAACGCATAAAAGGCATTGTTTTTGATACTAAGAACAACAAAGTTATACTATACATAAGACAGTGTTGCGTATACGATCTAGAGAAAACATACTATGTATTAACGACTATTTCACTATTCGCCTCACCAATAGAAGTATATGCTGGTGTAAAGAAGCTAGCTATTGATTACAAGAAGTATGTTATAGGAATTCATGGTTCACCTAAATATATTCTACTCAACTTATTAAATAAAACACAAGCAGAAGAACTCCTCGAAAGCCTGGAGACTATTGACTTCAGTAGAGATGTAGGTGTTTACATAACGATAAACAAGACAGCCTATATGACTATTGATGAATGGGAGGAGAGAGTAAATGCTCTAAAGAAATGGTTTAGCGAGCACGGCCACTTAGTTATAAGTCAGGGGCCCTACTATATCGACAAGTATTATCCCGGTAACAAAACCCTTGTATTACTCCGTTTCACCGACGGATACCCCTTACCTCCATACTACATTTACTCCGTTATAGGGCGCCCTGTTGTCGATAAGCCTAGTATAGACCTTGTATACAAGGTGAACGAGGACAATAAAACCAAGATCTATATTTCAGTTAAAGGCGAGCCAGATTATATATTGAAGTACTTCATACGGAGCACGTCTAGCAACAAGATTATTTATAGTGGTGAAATCAAGAGTTTCAGCAATATTTTCGTGATAGAAGTCAACAACGATACAAGTGATCTAGAGCTTGTGCTCATACTATACAGCAATGTGTACGCTGAATCACTCTATTATAGTGTAATGATCAACGACATACTATCCTATACGATGCGTCCAATAGTAATTACGTCGCCAAGAATAAGTGAATACATTTTATCGGGTATAATACCTGTGAAGACAGTTGTTCTACACGGCTATGGGATAAAGTATGTTGCTGTAACTCTCGCTAATAGGGGAACACTCTTGATAACTCCTTTCAACCAGTTTATACTAGAACTTAACACCACTGGACTGGAAATGTACTCCTATATGCTAGACTACTATATTGTCGACGAGCAAGATCTTGGTTATGACGAGTTCTTCCTCATACTTGTCAACGAATATTTGGCTAAAAGCATATTTGATGAAATGCTTGTACTCAATAATTTCACGAGGAAAAACTGTTTCATCATAACCAGTGATTACAGTAGAGGACTCAGCTTTATCGTCGATGCAAGTGCTAGTAACATAACATTGGTTCTAGATACTAGCTGGATTAACCACATGACTGAAATAGTTTTAATTGATGACGAAGGGAATAGCGTCTATAGTACATGGATTGATCCTCTCGAGAACAGGGATCGTATTGTCTTGAATATCAGTACTAGTGGTGAGTCATATTGGCTTATAGTGTACAACCAAGTTAATAGAACTCTTACGGGAATACCTATCCGTATAAACGTTGATAAGGTAAAACCATTGATCATGTTTGCTGTAAAGGAAATTAATGACACAGCTGTATACATTAAATGGAGTATTATTGACGACACAATTGTCGCTAATGCAAGTCTAACCATAGACTCCACCAACATTACTATACCAAGCCAGGGCTCAATGGTACTCAACATAGGAGAAGGCGAACACGAGCTTCTCATTAAAGCCGTGGATATAATGGGTAAAACAAGCACGTATAGCAGGAAGATAGTGCTCGGCCTAGAAGAGAACACGACCACTACAACCACCACTATGGAAACAGTATTAGCGCCCCCGTTCACCATAGACTTAACTAACCCACAAGTCATGACAGTAATCATGCTAGCAATAATAGCGCTTACAGCACTCCTGTACTATATAGTGGCTAGAGCCAGAGTTAGTGGAAAGAAGGAAGAATAAGTTTAAGGAAAACCTTGGTATAGGTACACGGTGTTGAATAAACAATGTTTCGCGAAAAGATAAGAGAGTACATTAACAAGTATCGTGCAATGAACTATAAGGAAAAGGGTGTACGTGGAGTATTGTTCACCATAGGTTATATACTATCGCCTTTGTCGTGGTGGAATGATGCTGTAGTCAACATACCTTTATCCTATGTTATCGCTAGTATTCTCACGCTATTTTTTGGCCGTGATTTGTTTCCACTATTGTTTGTTGGAGCATACTTGTTTACTAATGTCCTCGGCTTCCTGCTTATGCATGTAGCGGCTTTGCGTGTAGGCGGTTATGGGGTCAAGGAGCTCGTTATAGATCTTGGTTTCGCCTTCTTGTACACAATGGCTATATATTACCTGGCTTTATACGGCATCATACCGCCCTTGTTCTAGGTAATGGTTTTGCTGAAAACTTCGTTGTTTTATATAGTGGGTTATTACTGTATAGGGGTTTGTGGGAAAAGAGGGTGTAAGGTTAGTTGTGTTGAAAGTAGACAGGCTTGTCGACTATGGGTTCCCTGTGGATGTTGTAGAGATTCTTAGGAAGCGTGGTATAAACGAGTTCAACCCCGTCCAGGAGAAAGCTATTGAGGCAGGGTTGTTTAGTGGCAAGAATATTCTTGTCTCATCGCCAACCGCTAGTGGTAAGACGCTTATAGCGGAGCTAGCGCTTGTCAAGGCTTTTCTTGAAGGCAAGATGGGTGTTTACTTGACTCCACTGAAGGCTCTTGCAAGCGAGAAATACGAGGAGTTCAAGGTTTGGGAGAGTATTGGCGCGAAAATAGGTATATCGACTGGCGACTACGAGTCTCCCGGTGAATACCTTGGTAGATACAATATTGTTGTAGCTACCTACGAGAGATTCGATTCACTCCTCAGACTCAAGCCATGGTGGCTCAGGAGAGTCGGTGTTGTTGTTATCGACGAGCTCCACATGGTTAGTGATGGAGAGCGGGGCCCTGTTCTCGAAATGATTATCGCTAGGATAAAAATGATGGACAACGTGCAGTTGATAGGATTATCGGCAACCATAGGCAACTCCCTAGAGTTATCACGGTGGCTTGGAGCAGAGCTCGTTAACATTGACTGGAGGCCAGTCAAGCTTGTTGAGGGTGTTTATGACAGGAAAGCCAAGGCAATATTCTTTAGTGATGGGCGTGTCGAGAAGATTGTCCATAGGCTATCAAATAACATACTGAGCGTGGTACTCCAGAGTATTACAAACGGGTACCAGGTACTAGTCTTCATCCATAACAGGAAGAGGACAGAAAACTATGCAGCCGAGCTAGTGAACCACATGAACCTCCTCGAGCACACTCTCGACAAGAAGCGTCTCGGAGAGTATGTTGAGAAGCTGAAACAGGAGTCTCCCAGCCGTATGGAGGCTGAGAAACTAGGCAATCTCATCATGCACGGCGTGGCTTACCACCATGCAGGGCTTAGTATGGCTGCTCGCCGTATAGTCGAGGAAGCTTTCCGTGAACGATTAATAAAAGCTGTTTTCGCCACACCAACACTCGCAGCTGGCGTCAACTTGCCGGCACGACGTGTAATAGTTTCCATCAAGAGATACGACCCTAGTAGCCGTAGGAACCGGGATATACCAGTATTCGAGTACAAGCAGATGGCTGGACGCGCTGGTAGACCAAAATACGATCCCTATGGCGAGGCGATTATAATTGATGCTGGCAAGAGGGAAGAGGGCTTCAAGAAGTATGTTTATGGCCGTCTCGAGCCCGTGGAAAGCAAGCTTGCCAGCGAGAGAGCTCTGAGGATACATGTCCTAGCGCTTATTGCTGGCGGCGAGGCGCCTAGTCTCGATGCTCTGCTCAGGGTTATGGAGAACACGTTGTTCTACCACCAGTTCAGGAGTAAGAGGTATCTTGAGGCGAAAATAGAGAGGATTGTGGAGGACCTATGGGAGTGGGGTATGATCGAGCGTAGGAGCAATATGTTGTTGCCAACAGAAATAGGCAGGATTATAACACATACATACCTCGACCCGTTAACAGGCTATGAGTTCCTGGAGAAAATGAAGGGGCAGGACAAGCCTGGTGTGCTAAGACTACTCCACATTATAGCTAGTACGCCCGATTATTTGAGGAGCAGACCCTACATTACCGCCTCGGTTATGGATAAGTTTGAAGAGGAGGCTTGGGAACAGGCTTCACGCGAGCTAATACCTGTCCCGCCCGACGACGAGGCTGATTATGTTTATTGGCTCCAAGCATATGTTCATGCACGCATGCTTTATGACTGGATCAATGAAGCAAGCGAGGACACTATAAGCCAGAGATACGGTGTCGGCCCAGGTGATATCTACTCGGCTAGAGACACAGCGGCATGGATAGCCTCGGGTCTCTCCAGGATAGCCAGGGTGGCTGGGCTTGGTGAAGCCTCGATGGCTCTAGAGAAGTTATCGATTAGACTAGAGTATGGTGTACGTGAAGACGCTCTAGAATTGATTAAACTAGAGGGTATAGGACGTGTTAGAGCAAGAACGCTGATCAGGGCAGGGATTAATAGTCTCGAGAAACTAGCCAAGACACCCAGCCGTGTCCTGGTTAGACTACCTGGTTTCGGGCCCAAGATAGTTGAGTCCATAAAGAAGCAGCTAGCTGACATGGGGTATAGTGTTGTCGACTAGCCGGCGGGTGTTTCCTGTTTACTATCTTTGTCCGGCTTGGTTTTGCCCTCAATTTCTTCTTTAACGCTATCAATAAGATCCCACATCCAGTTATGGCTAAACTTTAGAGCATTCAACGTGGGGTACAAGTCTAGTATAGCGAATAAGATCATTAGACCGCTCATGAACAATATCATGTCTAAGAGAAAACTTGTCCCCACAACATCTATAATGTATTCTGCTAGGGGGGTCAACGGCAATCCCTTGAATATATCGAACAAGTATAGTGTTGCAACGAAACCAGAATAAGCTATGTAGCCTCCTATAGCCAAGACTATGAAGTCTAGGAGAAGCCATGTATAGACGTACTTCCTGACATCAATAAATACCTTCAGCACCGTTCTGAGTCCTTCTTTCTCGGCTTTCACGACAACATGTTTCTTGTAATCACTTGGGTTATAGGCTTTCAATTTACCATGCTTGACCATGAGAGTATTCTTTTCCCGGTCAAAATCCACTCTAGCACCTTCGTCAACAAGTTTCTTCCGGAGAACCTCGAGTACTCTATCAGGCTCGCCGAAAACATCTCTTACCAAAACCTCGTTGACAACAAGAAACCTCGGCTTGATCTTCTCCTTAAGCTTCTCTAGGAAACCCAATAGGGAGTCCACCCAGAGACCTTTGGCTACAATATTAGTTTTATACGTGCTCTTCTATAAAAGAGGAAACGGATCTAAAAACAATCAAGCTATTTGGTATACAGAAAAGCATCCACTAATCCTATCGTGGAGCGGGAACCAACGAACCTTTATTATAGGGTTCAATGACTACTGTACTGTTCCCGTCAAGCTCATCCCTATACGGGGGCTCTACAACAATTTGTTTTTCTCCCAAACCAAAAGGTGATTCAATTGTTTGCTCAGAGATCGTCTTGTTGATTAACTCTATGAGCTCCCTCCCTACGATACTTGTTATGTTAATGTCTATCCCGGTATCATTGTCCTCTACGGACGTAGTGTTTACTGAAGAGAGCCAGTCCCATAGGATTACGGCAACGTTCTTAAAGTACTCTATTGTCGCCTCAAGAAGTCTCTCGAGCACGTGTTTCTCTTCAGCACTCTTCGCTAGTTCCTCAATAGTATTTACTATCCTGACTATGATAGGGACTATGGAGCCAAGTGAGCTCGCCATAATCATTGCTAGTAGGAAGAGTGCTCGTGCATCAGCAGACAATACTATCATCCCTTTGGTACATGTATACTATAGGCTGGGGCGGCTTACCTATATGGTAGTATTTAAATGGGATAGTTAAAATATGGGAGACAGTGTAATATCCAGCTAATACCCGGGTATCATCTAAGCAGGCTTGTCTTATGGTGGAATAGATCCTTGAGGCTTGTTACTAGGGAAGAATACCTCGATTATATTCGTGAGCACGACAGTATTGTTATTGAAGACCAGGTTGTTCCATTAAAGCCCATTACCATAGATAGGCTTGAACCTGATGAAGACGAGGACCAGCCCACTGATACTACTGTATGGAGTTTCCCTAAGAGGGGCTCTTGGGCTACACACAAAGGAGACTATAGAGGCAACTGGGCTCCACAAATACCACGTGCACTAATACAAATGTATAGTAATCCCGGTGAAGTAGTTCTAGACCAGATGGTTGGAAGCGGGACAACATGTATTGAAGCACGTCTCCTCGGGCGAAACTGTATTGGCATCGATATAAACTATGCCGCCATAATGCTCTCTCACCATAGACTCTACTACCTCGAGGAATACGCCAAGAACAATCCCGACAACGAGTGGTCTAGAAACGTGTTGTCAACCTGGACGAAACTATATCACGGTGATGCACGTAACCTTGAAGAAATAGAGGATGAGTCAATAGATCTCATAGCAACCCACCCTCCTTATTTCAATATTATAAGGTATACTAAGAAAGTTGAAGGAGATCTCTCGAAGACCAGGAAACTAGAAGAATACCTATCGTGGATGAGTGATGTAGCAAGAGAAGCATACCGTGTTTTGAAGCCAGGAAGATACTGTGCCGTACTTATAGGTGATACGAGGATTCGCAGACACTATGTCCCAATATCCCATTATGTTCTAAGAGTGTTCTTGAAACAAGGCTTCATACTAAAAGAAGAGATCATAAAGATACAGCATAAAATGAAGACAACCAGGGAAGTTTGGAGGAAGCTTAAGAAAAGAGATTTCCTCCTGATCTACCATGAGAAGCTATATGTGTTCAAAAAACCTGGCAGCGAAGAAGACTTGAAGACACATAAGTACAGTGGGTTTCTTGAAGATATAAGCTAGGGAGAAAAAATATCTACGAGAAAACTACGTCTACAACACTTAATGTTTAATACTTCTAGTATTCAAGACATCTCATGTGATTACACGATCTAGTCTTTTATCTCAACCCCCAGAGACTTAAGCATCTCCTTGAACTTATTATCATCCTCGGTCGCGGCCTTGAGGAGAGCATCCTCAAGCTCCAGTTTCCCAAGCTTCAATACAAGCGGTCTTATAAACAAGTTAGCCATTGCGAATAAAGCAGCTTCAGGGCTCATATAGTGTTCTGAAAGTATCTTATATAGTGTCGTTGGACTTGAAAGAAATAATTCTAAAGCATTCTTTCCTGTCTTCGCTCTCGTTATGGTGTTTAGCATCTCAAGTAAACCAGGTGCTTTCATTGCTATGTATTCCTTCATGTAAATAATTAAATCTAATTGCTTTATTTTAACCAAGATCACCCACCCCATAGGGTGTTTAAACATTCTTTCATACAATTCCTGACCTCATCTGGCCCAAGGATTATTGGATCGTATCCTATTTTCCATAGGTAAAGCCATGGCTCAAGTCTTCCGTTTCTCTCGCGATACTCGAAACGTAATACTACATCGGCGATACTGCTCTCTCTCCTATAGATCTCTTCGTTTATTAGAGCTGAGATCCTGATGGTGAGTATCCCTAGATCCCTGAATCTCAATAGCTGGTTTCTCAAGTACATGAAGTACTTGTCTGGTTCCCTGAACCCGTGGATGAGACATGGTATTTCTGCTCCATCAAAGATCACTACTTCGGGTTGATACTTATCAATGAGTTGTAGTTCAAGTGAATTCAGTTCTTCAATGCTACAGCTTGCAGGGTTTATTGATTCAACAATGATCTTGTCTTCGCCAAACAGCTTCTTTATTTGTTCCTCGCGTATCTCCTTCTCATAAGTTGATATCGAGGTGAATACTGCAAAGGCTTCTCTGGGGGATCTTACGTAGCTTATCACTAGAGTCTTTAGGTTATTCATAGTTATTGTTGCGAGGAGTAGGGGCATTATGTAGGGGTTGTAGGCATCAGCCTGATACGCTACGTAAATGTATTGTCCAGGATGTAAGTGTTTGAGTTCGCGTGCAAGCTGTTTACACGGGATCTTTATTTCAACATCATATTTCGGGGGGACAATTCTACTAAGTATCGGAGGAGTCATTACTTGGAGTCCAACACCATCTATTATAGCGAAGGGTACCTCAGCTATTTTTACTGGTGCTCCACGCACTTTCCTGATCTCCATGAGTCTTACGAGGAGCCCTTTCTCAATCTTATGCTTAAGTATGATCGCTATGTCGCTTGTGAACTCTATGTCTCCTAGGGCAATAACCTCCTTGCCCAATGGTACCTCGGCTATCAATACAACGAGCCCGCCGATAATGTTCGCGAGGTTGTAGAAGTAGTTCTGTAGGAGAGCACGTGCTTCAATGTCTCGTTCAAAGATTTTCCCAAGCGGAGTTATACTGTCTATCACGATCACGCCGGGTCCTTTCTTCACGATCTCGTTTATTTCTTCTAGGAGGTCGCCGATCAAGTCAGGCGACGTCACTAACGGGAATCTATAGAAGCGGAATAGGCCTTTCTTCTCCAACTCTTCAAAATCCATATTGAAGCTTTTCATCTGGCTTATGAATCTGCTTTTGTTTTCATGAAATGTTATGTAGGCACAGGGAATACCTCTTAATGCGTTATTATAGCATATTGTGGCTGCAAGTGTAGTCTTCCCGGTACCAGGATTACCGGCAATGAGGATAGTAGCTCCTTTCATTAGTGCACGACCGATCGCTTCGTCAAGCTCCTTAACGCCTATAACAAACTGCATATGTAATCGTCACCAAAATGGCAATCTTATAGTCCTTACTGGTGGTTACATGAGACGAGTACTTGGAAGTAGATATAAAACTTATTGTATACAATGTCTGGTACAGGTAATACTATCTATTAGACAGTTTATTCTTAACAGTGTTATACTTTAATATAACACTCGGTTAACTATGGGTAGAAGGCGTTTAAGAAGAATGTAAATAACAGGGTTATCATGCAGGCTGGTGCCATGTATTTGTAGGTCTTCATTAACGGTGTGTTTAGATATTGTGCTGTGTATATATAGCATAAGTGTAGTGGTGAGCCGAGATATCCTATGAAGGCTGAGACATAGATCATTGATGCTATCCCTGGGGTGATACTGCATACTTCCTGTATAATTGGTATAGATAGTACTATACCGCTTGTCGGGACACCTGCTACTAGGGAGAAGAATAGTGGTAGCATTAGTGCCACAGCCAATGGGTTAATGTAGCCTGGTATATAGCTTGCCAAGTCCTCGACACTTATCGACAGGAAGACTCCGCGGAGAAGCATACTACCATAACCAACTAGTACCAGCTCTATTGTGCTCTTGGAGTAGAAGGTTCTCATGAATTTATGTCTAGGTATTCTCGACAACAAGTACAATAGTATTATCCCCATGCTAACGCCGAGAACCATGGAGACTCTGTTTATAGGTAACGGTAGTTTGTAGTCGAGGAACCTGGATGTGGAGACAGCTATGGTTATAGCCACTATTATCGGGGAGAATACTTTCAATAAAATCTTCTTGTTAGCACTGCCAACACTATAGCTTGTCCTGGTCTTACTCTTAGATCTCAGCATAGGGAAGCCTATAATGAAGCCTATGACGAACATAAATAATGCTATAGGTGCCTGTCTTGTTATGAGCACCCATATGCTTGTATTGGTGAGTGTCGCTGTTAGTATCAATAATGTACTCAACGGGTAGATCATGAATATTATGTGTCTATACCAGACATTCACAAACACTTTCCTCACATTGTCAAGCTCCATGTAGTCGCCAACCTTGTCGACAATAGGGGCAGACATCAATGCACCGCCGGGCACGGGGAGTAGACCAAGTATTGCTGGCACCAGTGTTGCCGACAAAACAGGTTTCTTGAAGAACGCTACTAGTTCCTCGCCGAGCTTGTCGATGAAACCAGTCTCCCTATAGTTCCCAACTAGCACTGCTATCAAGAACATTATTGTGACAAGATCTATTGTAGTCGGGTCTGTTGTGGTTGTCCAAATTATATTGGCGAGAAGACTTGGTCCACCAGCGATGAGAGCTGTAGTGAACGCTGTCACGAAGAATACTATCCATAGTGGAATACGTAGAACAAGCATCACGATAAGCATGGTTATGGCTAGTAGCAGGACAGCAACACTATCCATAGCACATGCCACCGCTACAGCATAGTTTCCCCGAGAAGTAGTTAATAGACTTGGGCTCGGATAAGAGGGGAAAAATGGTGTCTTAATGCATCTACTCTTGTTTAATAACCTATTGTTTTGATAACCTGTTTCCATACTTATTGATGTGGACTAGTTCCTCCAGAGGCTTTCTTGGCCTAGGACCTGGTTTCTCGGCTGGCCACCCGATAGCTATTATTGCCACGGGCACTTTGTTCTCGGGGAGTCCGAGTATCTTCTGGATCTCGCTGATGTTGCGTAGTGTTTGTATCCATACCGTCCCTAGGCCGTAGGCGTGGGCTGCAAGCAGTATATACATGGTTGCATTGGCTCCATCAACTAGGTAGGATACTGGCGACAACTCTTTATCGGCTACAACAACTATGGCGGCAGGGGCATTCTCTAGAGGCCTAGCGCCGACATGTATCCCAGAGAGCTTCTTCTTGACCTCGGGGTCATCGACTATAATGAATTCCCATGGCTGCAAGTTTTTCGCGCTAGGAGCATACCTTGCTACATCAATAACTTTAAGCAAGAGATCCCGTGGAACAGGCTTGTCTTCAAACCTCCTTATACTCCTACGTGTCAACAAGAACTCTATGTGCTGCCTAGAACCCGTATCCATGCAAGCCCACCTATCCCAGAGCTATGGTGGAACAGGAGTAGAGCAATTGTTTATCTCATAATGATTCAGCCAAGGCTGATCTAATCATCACTTCATCTCCGCCTGAGCTCATCATCTACAAGATAGGTTACTAGGAATACAATATTATTAATGTTAAGCCACACGAGAATCAGATGCTAGGAGAAACAATGTTGCTTACGTTTATAACCTCCATAGAATACAGTATTCTATCCTGGAGTGATGAAGCCCCTACTCGGGGAGGCCCGGTTGATCGGGCTCGTGAACGGGGTGGTCGGCCTCTTCTGACACTCTATGCTACGTGGTAACCCGTTTTACTCAGCAGTACAGTGGTCTATTCTAGTGGTAGTATGCTTCGTGTAGAGAAGAATATGGGATTGCTTCTCATCCTGGTCCTTGCTAGCTCTCTAGTAGTCATGTGTATTCCTATAAAGAGCTCGATTGGTGTGCCTACGACTACTGTTTATTGGGAGCTGCTTGCTGAACCTTATTTCGACTACTATAGGGACTTCATTATACGTGTTGGTTTCCTTGATTTAAGTGTTGACGTTGATAAGGATTTTATGCCTATAGACCCTGTTACATTGTATGAACATGGATGGAGAGTTTTAGTCAGCTACATCGATGACGGCAAGACAATGTATGGTGTTCCAGGGAGGGACTATAGGGTCTATGTTAGCAGGAGTAGTATCGAGGTACGGGACGGTGTTCCATGGACTAGATTTATCAGACTAGAAACCACTAGGAGCGGAGATAGGGCTAGAGCAGAATTCTATGTACATATAGGTGACGGTTTTATCACTAGGATTATTAGCCGTAGCAACTACACGATAGCTTTTGCATTAAGAGTAAACACTAGGGACCCGGTTAATGCATCTCTGAGTGTTGAAGTGAACGATTGTACTGTTGCAACGAGAGACTACGTAGTGAACCCGGGGAACTGGACTATACTGTTCATCAATGTACCTGGGAGGTCTAAGCAAACTAGAAACAGTACCATAGATGTTAAAGTAGTTGTTGACAGCAGGAAAGATGTAGTTGTTGATATTGGTTTCTACGACATCTATACAACATTTAGCATAGCTGTAGTGCCCCCGTTATCCGGAGACACAGGCAAGAATATGGCTAGTATAGACTACATGTTTACTCCACTCTACATAGTTAGAGTCAATAAGACACCATTTTTCGCAACAAAAATGGTTATAAGAATTGAAAACATGGACAAGTCTTGCTTGTGTAGAAGAATAAGTGGTGAAGTGCTGGTAGAACTTTCTCCGCTTAGAGAGGGCTGTTGCGTGGTGTCTAGAGTATTTGCGGGGGAGTATAATGAGCCGTTATTCATTGGTACAGGTAATTGTTCAACAACAGTATCCACTGCTGATAACATGTTAACGTATTCTTTTGAGACTAGTAGTGAGTGTATTTACACTGTATCATTATTGTTCCCTATAGCCTCGAACATGTCTCTTGTCGATATTTTTATGAAACTGGATATCGAGGAGCCTGCTGATTGTAGTAGTTGTAATGTTTTTATACTTGCTAGTAGTATTGAGTATCTTGCCAAAGTAGTGCTTGTCTGTAGGGAAAGCGTTCCGGCATGGTTTGCCGAATACCTTCATGAAATGTATGGTGGTTAGTATATCCTATTAGTAATAGTCATAAATTAGCTGTTTATTACTTGATTCTTTGAAACCAATGATCATTATATTATGTATTTATATTGTTTAAGTAGAATTTGGTTTATCTACTATCAAATTGTTTCGTTATCTCCAATGATAGGTTCGGAGTAATGTTTATATTTCGTAGTTATTGCTAATGTTTTGTGTATTGTGAAAAACTTAATTAGGTGTTATTCTCATGGGAGCCGCTGGTGGTGGGAGAGCATATAGAATAGTATCCAGCATCATTGTGCTAGCTATAGTACTTTACATTGGCTATAGAGCTCCTCCATTGCTCCCGCCATTGCTAGCTATTGCATTAGCCTTCATTACAAGACAAGTATTGGTAGCATTGTTCGCCGGTATATTCGTTGGCGGCCTCATGATTAACGACTGGAATGTATTCCTTGGCGCTAGGCAGAGCTTGTCATGGGTTATCGAGAATGTCACTGACTCCTGGAACGCCACGATCCTGATCTTCGACTTCATTATCGGTGCATTTGTTGGAGTGCTCTATGTCTCTGGTTCAATGCATGATGTTGCCGCGAAGCTACTGAGTAAGGTAAAGTCTTCTCGCGGAGCAAGCTTCCTCGCCTCAGTCCTTGGTGTACTGATATTCTTCGACGACTATTCAAACACTGTTATTGTAGGTAACACCACTAGGCCTGTAACAGACAAGCTTAGGGTGAGTCGTGAGCTACTGAGCTACATAGTCGACTCAACGGCTGCACCAGTTGCTGGACTAGCATTGATATCAACTTGGATAGGCTATGAGGTAGGCTTGATCAAGGAGTCATTCGAGAGCCTTGCTGAGAAGGCTGCTGCTGGAGAAATAGCGATGGCCCCTGAGATCGAGGCTATGGCAGCATGGATTCACAGCGTGCCCTTCAGATTCTACAGTATCTTCGCAATAATACTAGTATTCCTAGTGGTATTGTCTAGAAGACACTTCGGCCCAATGCTCAAGGCAGAACACCGTGTCGTCAAGGAGGGTAAGGTGCTTAGAGACGGTGCTGTACCACTAATGCCTACTGAGACGGTGCTAGGTGAGCCCAAGGCTAGGGGTCCATGGTGGAACTTCGTTGTCTCAGTAATAGTACTAGTAGTAGTAACGATCATAGGAATGTGGGTTACTGGTGCCGAGGTAGTAGGCTATGAGAAGTATTGGTGGGAAGTACCATTCACTGAAGCCTTGATGGATGCTGACGCGGCTACTGCACTACTATGGGGTAGCTTCGCAGGCTACGTAACAGCAGCATTCTTTGCCTTGGTAACCAGGAGCCTGGACTTCGAGAAACTCATGGACGCCACGATCAGGGGCATGTACCTCATGGTACTCGCCAACGCTATCCTAGTACTAGCATGGACAATCAAGTCAGCTGCAGACGCCGTAGGCACAGCACCATACGTGATCGACCTAGCCACCAAGGCCGGCGTACCAGCAATTCTCGTACCAGCTCTAATCTTCCTAGCAGCAGCCTTCATATCATTCACAACAGGTACAAGCTGGGGTACCTTCGCCCTCGTAATGCCCATAGCCATACCACTATCCTGGACACTAGCACTCCAGCAAGGCGTAGACCCATACCTACCACTATACGCTTCCATTGCCAGCGTCTTCGCCGGAGGTATCTTCGGAGACCACTGTAGCCCAATAAGCGATACAACCATCATGTCCTCAATGTTCAGCGGTGCAGACCACATCGACCACGTCTCAACACAGATACCCTACGCACTACTAGCCATGGCTATCTCGGCAGTACTATTCTTCCTAATGTACATCGGTATAACCCACCCAGCAATACTCCTACCAGTAGGACTAGTACTCCTCGTGATACTACACAGAGTACTCAACATAGCCTACGCGAAAGCAGTAAACTTACCACCAGTAGTACCAAACTACACAGCCGAGTAAACACATTCCAAATAAAACCAGCCCTTAACAAAATATTTTTTAACTAAACACTCTTCTACAGGAAAACACATAACTAGTCGAAGAATAAGAATGTATTCTCGTCTTATTTTGGAGAATAATCAGACACCGTGAGGTTCTACATCTCTATTATTCAGTAGAGAGGAGGTTTCATCACCATTACTACAATTATAAATGGAAGCAGCTTGATATACTTTACTTAATGGGTTAGGGCAAGGATATTGAGTTCGTTGATCGTTGTGTTCAAGGCTTCTTTAATACGTGGTTTCAGTGGATAACTGATACTATTTATTCCTCCACCATACAAATAGTGGATCTAGTAGGTGGTTTCTATGGATTTAAAGAAATTACTTGATAAAGAGTTTAGTCTTGGTGTCGAGATACTATGTATTGTTGCCGGCGGTGTTGTTGCTAGTATTGCTGGGCTTATTGTAGGCGGGCTTATACTGCCATTGATGCAGTTGTTTGTGATAGTTTATCTCTTTCTTGTCGAGGTCTACAAGAGGAGGTTATGGCGTGCAGCTGGCTTAGTGCTTCTCTGGAGTCTTGTCGTAACAATTGTTGTTGCAGCATACGCCTTCTATGCGGGATGTAGTGCTGGTGCTGTCGACAAGATCATTAAGGGGAGGAGTTACCTTGAGGAGATGATAGAGTGGCTTGAGACAGGTAAGGGGCCGGAGGGTGACCCGAGTCTCTTCCTTAAACCCAAGATAATAGAGATAGTGTTGTTCACGATAGTATCGTTTCTAACCATGGGTATCGGCGGCTTGTTCATGGGGGCCATACTTCTTAACTACATGAACTTCTACTACGGTACACTGATATGGATGGCTAATGGGAGTATCGTCGCCGTAGTCATGGGCTGGCCTATCTACGCCATAATACGTGTTATAGGCTATGTGTTCCTAGGCACTATACTAACGAGACTCATGATGAGTATCGTCGAGGAGAAAACACTTAGGATAAAAGTAGACTCCACAGTAAAGAAAATGTTGTTGATAGCGATAATCCTCATCATACTAGACTTCATACTAAAAGCAACAATAGCCAACACAATATACTACCCGGTACTCCATGACACATTGAACACGACTAGAGTAGAATCATGCAAAACAATACTAGGATAATAAGATAAAAAGTATTCAAGAGACAATAATAATCAATTATTTTTAGTGTTTTATCTAGTTTGCTGTCAAGTAAGTTAAGTAAGTAATGATAAACATTTATGTAATCCATGGTCAATAGTATCTTATTAGGAGAGTCACTATGTATAAAACAATGGTTATTATTGTTTCGATAATAATACTTTTAGCTATAATATTTGCCTTCACTGCAAACGTAGAAAATGAATGTTTATACTATAAACTTAACCCTGGTGGTATGGATATTATTTATAGCTGTGAAGTAGGCCTCTTGGTTAACGGCAATATTAGTTACAGTGAGTTCCTAGCCAAATACTATAATACTACAGTACGCCCAATATGGGCTAAAATACATGTACTTGGAGTATATAAGTGTGGTGAAGTTTTTGTTATAAATGGGCGGAATTGTGTTTTTGAAACCGATACTAGTAAGGCTGTTTTCCGTGTTATTGTAGAAGAAGTCATTGAAGGCAATACTAGTCTTGAAGGTAAACAGATTATTGTCTATGTAGATTTTGAGAGGATTACGGGAAATACCATAGCTTTTCCTGATTTCCTGAGGCCAGTGCTTCCCTGTAGAACATATATAGCTATGTTGCTTCCAGCAAAAATATGGGTCTCAGGACGCTTTAGGTGTAGTAATAAAGAAGTTATTTATGGTGGGCTTAATATCAAGGTCTATAAAGTTGTAGGATATACTGTGTTCCTTTATAAAGATGGTATGGTATATCACCTTAATTTTGCGAGAAACCTAGGTGAAGTTGATAATGTGTATTCTGGTCTTGATGGCGAAGAGTATAGAGGGAATGAACGTATATTATCGACACCACTACCTTACGATGAGTTCGTGGAGGAACTAAAAATCGTGATAGAGGAAGCCAAAGAGTTTTCCAGACAGCCATAATATTGTGTTAAAAACAAATAGTTCTCATTAAGTGTTTCCTAGTACGCTGAGGTATCTTGATATTATTGTTTTTGTCTTGTGTGTTCCTACTAGTAGCCCTACGGCCATTAGTGCTTTGAGTATATCCCATGCTATGAATGGGGCCACGCCTATGATGAAAGCTGTTGCTAGAGCAGTGTGTACTGGTATTAGTCTCGTCAGTGTAAGCCATCCGGCTAGCCATAGGAATCCCATGGTATAGACTATTCCTTGTATCAATGTGGCTGCTATGACTAGTTTCCTAGGGTAGAGCAGTGGTGGGTTCCCGATGTAGTACCCGGCTATGATTGCTGCGGCGAGGAAGCCTATTATGTAGCCGAACGTGGGGGATAACACGTAGTATAGTCCACCACCGTAAGCGAATACTGGTAACCCCATTAAGCCCATTGCTATGTATGTTGCTACAGGTCTCCACGAGCGATTACCCAGTAGTAGTATGAGGTATGTTAGGAATAGTGTTTGTAGCGTAAACGGGATCATGGTGAAGGGTAGTATGAACATTGTCTTGGCCCCGAGAGCGAGAAGCCCGGCGCCACCAACGGTCTCCACAGCACCC
Source organism: Desulfurococcaceae archaeon MEX13E-LK6-19 (assembly GCA_029637525.1). Taxonomy (NCBI): domain Archaea; kingdom Thermoproteati; phylum Thermoproteota; class Thermoprotei; order Desulfurococcales; family Desulfurococcaceae; species Desulfurococcaceae archaeon MEX13E-LK6-19. The sequence goes on along the minus strand of CP072660.1, from coordinate 1,488,541 downwards.
TTAGCGATCTCTTTTACATCTAGTCTTTGGGTAGTCTTGGTTTCCTGGACGAGTACTTCTCTAGCCAACACTGCTTGTTTCTGATCCACTTGCAGACCACCCATTGATACTAATCAGCATTATCAACAAGTAGTCTTAGATAATTAATGTTACTGTTTTTATTAAGAAGAAAACGTTGATACAGTGGTTTAACTTTATATAAGGAGTACATTTATTTTAAGTAGAAAACCACTAACTCGCCATGGACGGAGGGTTGGCGGCTCCTTGGAGATCCATGGTGTCACCAGTGTTGAAGGCCATGTAGCTGCTGCTCTCTATGACTTGGTTCACGTGCCACAGTGTCCTGTCCACAGGTACCCGTACGTATTCTATATTGGTGATTACTCTAGAGTACTCTATGCTGGATTTATTGCTGAGGAGAAGAAGTGTTGGGACAAGTTGTTCAAGTGCATTGTCTTCAAGGAAGACTGTAATGCAGATTGTGTATCCGAGGCGCTAGAAGCCATCAAGAGTATTAGTGTCTATAAATGGGATACCATAAAGGAGACTCTAGACAAGCTATCTTCCTCTGTAGAGAAACTCCATAGGAAGATAAGAGAGAAGTACATAGAGTACATGGACAGGATATTTGGGTTCAAGAAGTACTTCAAGGAAGTCCACGTGATCTATGGGTTCAACCCGCTCGGTGGGCTCATGGGCTCGATGCTTTACTGGGATGAAGAGAGAGTGGTTGTATCGAGTTTCACTAAACCAAGCATGGAGGCAGAACAGGTACTAGACCTTGTTTACCATGAAGTACTCCATGGTCTCTTCAGGCTCAACAAGATAAACGTGCCAAGCGATGTAGAAGAAACAATAATTGATACATTGATGCCCGAGGGCTTTTTATCGAAAATACTTGGTCTAGCTAAAGACGTTAAGAAGCCAAGTAAAGACAACATCACAGCAATGGTTAGAGCATACTTTGAGGAGAAACTATATGAGAAAAACATAAGGCTCATAGAATACTTGAACACGAGATCTAGAGTGAGCTATAGGTTTTAAGACTACTTATGGAAACCGGCCGGTTTCTACTGTTTCCCCTTCTACAGAGCAGTCTCTAAGACACTACATAAAACTCTTGGCTGGGTGATGCACAGTAAATATTATCTCGGTGGGCTAGATACTTCACAGCCTAGGGTGTTGTTTATACATTGGATGTGGATTTATGGCGTATTATCAATGCTAGTATTCGTGAATGCCTAGAAGAATACGATCCATCACATACTCTTGAGTGTCTTCATGGTCTACTCGAGAAGTATGGCGACGACGGTATGATACATTATGCTCTAGGACTAGAGTATGAAGCCAGGTTTGATTTTGAAAGAGCATTATATCACTATAACAGAGCCTATGAGTTATTCCCATTGAGGTTATGGAAGGAACGTGCTTTAGAAGCTATAAGAAGAGTTCAGTCAAAGATTATGGAAAGAAGTAGGATAGAGTTATCTGAAACACAAGCACTGGAGCATAGGAATACTAAACAGTAAACTAAATAATTATGTATCCCCCAGCTTTCTAGGAAACTAAGGTTTTAGTGATTAGTTAAGCTTTTTACTGCTTTCTCAATGTTTTATTGCGGCATAAGTTAATGGTATCTAGAGCATTGGGCATTCCTTGAATTCTCTGTCAAGTATTTCTGTACCGTGTGTTGCCTCTAGGTTCTTCAGCACCTTGATGGCTACTTCGCCATCCTCTTTAACATACATAGTGAGCACTATGTCGTGGAACTCGATAAGGTATCCTGGGATCTCGCTGTCATCTCTAACCATCATGTATCTTAGTGCTGAAACACCCATTTGTTTGAGCATCTGGATTATGTTTATTGTCATGTTCATTAATTCATCGGCACCATAGATGTAGAATAGTCTCTCAAGCCCTAGGGTTATGAGGATGTCTATGTTGGTAGCTATTTCCTCAGGCCTACTCTCGCTTACTATGTGATGTGGCGCCATAACGCATGGGTCTATTTCGCGTATTTTTAGTTTCCCTTCTACAGGTCCTTTCGCCTCAACTAAACTCTTTATTTCAGAGATAAGTATCTTTAGTAGCTCGGGGCTGAAGCTTGTTACATGAATGTTATAGCCTTCTTTCCGGAGCATATAGATCTTCTGAACAAGATACCTTAGTAGAGACGAGCCCCTAAGCCATCCCCTCTTGTCTACAAGTAGTATTTGTGTACCAGGCTCTATGATGTCTGTGCTTAATAGTTTTTGTAAAGGAGGACATGTTATTTTGACTGGTTTCTTCATTGGCCTTATTTTCTCTATGATGTCTTTACTAATGTAGTTAAATACTATGATGCCCATCTTGCTTGTTATAACAAATGGTATTGATGCTGTTTTTATTGGTTTTCCACGGTATTTTCTTACCTCAATAGCTCTCTCAATGAAGCCATTTCGGCGGAATTCAAAGCTCATCCGTAGAACTAGGTCTGCTACAAACTCAAGCATTCTCAAGTCAGTATCAGGATCGGTCATTATATCGGCTACGAGTACTAGTAATCCACTATTTAGTTTGCTTATGAAGTCGTAGAGGTTCTGTATCCATGCTCTTTTCGCCTTATAGGTATGGAGTATTTTGAGTATGGGTGTAACGCTATCTATAACAATTATATCATATTCTTTTGACTCCTCTGAGAGTACCTTTGTTATGTACTCCACAAGCATCGTATCAGCAATTATCGGTATTTTGACGAATTTGAGGAGTTCTTTCTTTGCAAGTTCTCTTATTTTCTCAAGCCCTAGTCTCTCACTGAAAGTCATTAGTTTCTCTGGTGTTTCACCAAAAACCATGTAGAGTACTTTACTGCCCTTATGTATTATGTTACGGTACGCTAGTGATAACGTGAATGTTGTTTTCCCTGCTCCCGGGAGCCCTTCAACAAGGATAACTGTGCCCGGCTCTACCTCTTCAAGAAGCTCATCTAGCTCCTTATTACCAAGAGAGTAACCCATGTATGCGCATTCACCTACGTGTATATATGGTTAGTTTGACCATTGTTTAAAAGTGTTTAGCCGCGGGATACAAGCTGTTTCACGAGAGTTTTTTACAGGATGCTCTATGACTGGCTCAGCAGCTGGATTTCCGGCTGATACCAGGTTCATCTTATTGGGAGTAGACCCAGTGTTTTCAGTATAAACGAGATGATATAGGCTGCTGGACCAGCTAGGCTTGCCAGCCTGACTCTTGGTATGGTGGTTTCTACCTCGTTTTCTATCTCTTTGAGCTCTGTTTCTAGTGCTTGGAGGTATGTTGTAGTCGTGTTCAACAGCATTATAATGGTTATTATATCGAGTTTATCTTCACTACATGTCTTGCATAGTAGTCTCTCTGTCACAAACTGGTTCACTTGTCCCCGCACATCTTCTTTCATATCGTGTATGAATCTAGTGAACGTATCTTTGATCAAGTGTGTCAGGAACGCAGGATACCTTACTAGTGTCAGCATGCTCGCTGTTGTTATCACGAAGACCACTATAGTCCATACCAGTGTCTGGTATGGTTGTACTAGACCCCCTGTGCCGATAGGTGTTGTCAGCCCGGATATCATCATGAATAGTAGTAGCGATAGTGCTACGCCTCCGAGTAATAGTGCCCTAGGCAGTGATCTAGATAGTATGCTTCTTACCTCATGGAGTCCACTATGGTGTACTGAGTAGAAGTCCTCGTAGAGGCCTTGGGCTAGTAGGAAGCCGACGTGAATACCATCAATACTCTTGTCCTGCATATATTGTGTTATAGCTATTTTTGCGCGGGACGCTATGAGCTCTATGAACTCTTCTATAAGTCTGAGAAACTCGTAGGCAACACTCTTGTAGGCAACATAATACACGGCAATCACATAGACCGCGATGATGTACACTATTAGTACGATATAGAGCACCATACTAGTACCAGCGAGTACTCCACGGGCAATACTCAATACAGGGGCAAGAGTTTGCGGGATAATGTTCTGAATAGGAGTCAACAAGATATACAGCAGAGTGTGTAGTAGAGCGAGAACTATTAGCACCATGAATGATACCCGGAAGACATACCCAATTCTACGAACGAGACCAGGGCGGAAAGCATATTTTCTCTCAAGACCACGGATCCCAGCCAGGTAATCCTCAATCTTCCTAATAACCGGGTGACCTGCGGCAGAGAAATCTTTCGTAAGGCTTTGCAGAGCACTTCTCCTAGATTCAATGATGTCTAGGGCGCGGATAACAGAATTCCTGAGACCACGGACAACATTAAACATTAGCTGCACAAGCCCATAGACAACAATGAGAGCAACAATAAGCACGAGGCTATTGATAAGCCAGCTGGGTAGCAGCATGACAACACCACGCGGCTATACAGCCCTAGAAACAATTAGGTTATCAATCACATAAATACGCTAATTTCTTTACGGCAATAGGCCGTGGCATTAGCTAGTTTGAAGCAGATATCTCTTATGGAAACTGGTGGACAGTGTAAGGATCTAGTTGTTAATGAGTATGTTTGTGTCTATCTCTTTTATGTATCATAGACAAATGCTATGGGACAGCTGTAACTCTTTTTTGCTACTATTACTTGGGTATTCTCCATTGAATAACATGGTTAAAACAAGTCTTTGAGGTTGCTTGGTGTGACTATGTTTTCTATAGGTTTACTCTTCTTCCTAAGGAAGTTTATGAACTCCTTATCTATCGTTAGTAGCTTAAGACCCAGTCTACGTGATGTAGCATAGAGGAGGTTGTCTATGTAGTCGTTATGTCCTTCCCAGTAGAGCCTACATGCGTCCATGTATGCTTCAGGTGGCGGTATTGCTTGCTTGTACGTCATTCTTATTGCTTTCAGTCCTTCAAGTACATTGTCTAGGTCTTCTTCCTTGACGTGCTTGAGTATACTCCACATCGCCTCAAGAATAGATTCCTCGAGATAGTAGACTTCCATTAAGTAGAAGTACTTTATTGCAGTATAGACTTCTTCTTCAACATCTATACCTAATGCAGGTAAAAGGAAACTGGTATCAACAAGTACTTTCACTTGTTTAGCCAACGTATTTCGCCTGCCTACGAGTACTCTCTTTCTCAAGCTCTTCAAGAGTGATCTTAGCAACCTTCTTCCCATACAGGGAAAGCCATACTGCATCACGAATAGGCTCGATAATTATACGATTGTCTTCAACACGAATCCTAATCCTAGACCCCTCACTTAGACCCACAGCCTCTGCAGCCGCCTTAGGTAGAACAATTATCCTCTTCTTTCCAACTCTTGATTCAAAAACTAAGCTCATATATAACACCTAAGCTCTTATATAATGGCTAGGACTATATTAGATTTTTGTTATGAATTCAACTAGTTTGTTTCTCAAAGTGTACGCCGTGTTGTTTGTGTGTTATTGCACATAATTATCTTTATATTGTTAGGATTCCCTAATTTTCTTAGGGTACCCTAACAGGTGATATTCTATGGGCTCAAGAGTACTTAAGCTCTCGGAGGCTAGGGAGGGAGGTGTCTACAGGGTAGCAAGAGTTGAGGGAACTGGTCTTGTTAAGAGGAGAATACTTGATCTAGGGATAATCCCCGGCTCTATTGTCAGAGTTGTTCGTAGGGCTCCTCTCGGTGACCCCATCGAGGTTGTTGTCAGAGGGTATCCTGTTAGTGTGAGGTCTTCTGAAGCAGAGCATGTTATTGTCGAGGAGGTTAAGTGATGATGCCTCTTGCTTATGCACGTAGTGGCTCCCTGGTTAGAGTAGTGTCTATCAGGGCTGGTGTTGGGCTTGCGAGGAGGCTACGCGAGTTAGGGATTATTGAGGGTAGTATCCTGAGGGTTGTGAGATCAAGCGGTCCAGGACCAGTGATCGTAGAGGTTATTGATGGTGTTCCAAAGGAGAGATGTCCATGGGGTGTTGGGGGCTGGTGTTCTTTCTGCTATAGGAGGCCGAGGCTCGTGCTTGGGGCGGGTATGGCTATGAAGGTTTTTGTTGAGGAGGTGAATGGTAGTGGACGGTGATAAGCCTCGTTATGTAGTGGCTCTTGCTGGCACACCTAATGTTGGTAAGTCTCTTGTTTTCAACAAGCTTACCGGAGGTAGGGCATGGGTTGGTAACTGGCCTGGTGTTACTGTTGAGAAGAAGATTGGTAGGATGAAGATTGATGGTATTGAAGTAGAGGTTGTTGATCTTCCTGGGATATATAGTTTGACTGCTTATAGTGTCGACGAGGTTATTGCGAGGAATTTTATTGTTGAAGAAAAACCTGATGTCGTGGTCTGTATTGTTAGTGCATTGAATCTTGAGAGAGGACTTTACCTAGTATTGTCGTTGATGGAGCTTGGAGCTAATGTTATAGTGGACCTTAATATGATTGATTTAGCGTTGAAGGAAGGCTATGAAGTAGACCACAGGAAGCTAAGTAGGCTACTCGGAGTACCAGTTGTCCCCACTATTGCGACCACGGGCTATGGTATCGAGGATCTCAAGAAAGCCTTGAGAGAAGCTCTTAGGAAGAAACATACAATGACCAATATTGTTGATTACGGAAAGGATGTAGAGGAGAAGATCAAGCTACTTGAGAAAGTTGTTGCAGAGAAAACACCTGGCATCGCGGAAAAGTATCCTGCTAGATGGGTCGTGTTAAAGCTTCTCGAGAATGACCCCGATGTAGTAGAGAAGGTGAGAAGACAACCCGGTGGCAGTGAAGTCCTGGTTTATGCAAGAAGGGCTAGACGGGAGCTTGAGGAGAAAATAGGTGATCTGGAAGCCTATATTGTCGAGCGTAGGTATAGTCGTGCTGTTGAGATAAGCAGGGCTGTCATCAAGGAGAAGAGAGTCGTTAGGACTAGTGTTACGGATGTTCTTGATTTTGTTTTAACTCATAGAGTCTTTGGTATACCTTTCGCTCTAGCTATAATGTACTTATTGTTCCGCTTCGCCTTCGATGTCTCTGCCCCGCTTGTGGATCTAATCGATATATACGTTAATGGGTATCTCCATGATTTTGTCGCTGGGCTAGGTTTCCTGCCTAGTTGGCTTGCGTCACTATTAGCCGATGGTGTTATTGCTGGTGTCGGTACTGTCTTGACGTTCCTCCCTGTGATCGCGTTCTTCTTCCTTGGTTTTGCTTTCCTTGAGGATACCGGGTATATGGCGAGAATAGCTTATCTCGTGGACAAGATATTCCATAAATTCAATCTACCCGGTAAAACAGTTGTCCCATTGATAATAGGTTTTGGATGCAATGTACCGGCTGTGATGGCTACTAGGACTATTGAGGATGAGAATGATAGGAAGGCGGCGGCACTAATAGCCCCCCTAGCCTCATGCAGTGCGAGGCTGCCAGTATACCTTGTTATCGCGGGGGCCGTAATGGGTGCATCGGCTGGCTTCGCTGTTCTCAGCATGTATGTGTTGAGTATAGTACTGGCGTTGACTGTTGGTCTTGTGTTGAGGAAGATTGTGTTTAGAGGTGTTAGTAGCGGGTTTATCATGGAGCTACCTCCCTACATGGCCCCTAGGCTGGGAAGTATTCTATTGAAGACATGGGAGAGGACAAAGAAGTTCCTCTTGAAGGCAGGCACGGTCATACTCTTTGGAGTAATAGTGGTATGGTTATTGAGTGTCACGGGGCCCCAGGGCTATCTTGGCCCAGAGGCTCTCGAAGACCCGGAAGTAGTCGAGAAGAGCTGGTCTGGAGTCCTGGGCCATTGGCTTGCTGAAACAGTGTTCAAACCATTAGGCTGGGACTGGAGAGCTGCTGTAGCACTATTGTTTGGCTTCATAGCTAAGGAGGTTGTAGTTGGATCGCTTGGAGTCCTCTATGGTGTTGGCGAAGAGAATGTAGTGGATGCACTAGCCGAACATCATGTCTTCACGCCGCTGACAGCCTATGCATACATGGTTTTCGTGCTAGTCTATGTGCCATGTATAGCAACCCTGGCTGCCATAAGAGGGGAGCTTGGAGCAAAGTATGTCTTGCTCGCACTAGTCTATGAGATCCTTCTAGCCTACATCCTCGCCTTATCCATTACCGTGATCGGCCATGTAATCGGTCTAACCTAGAGGTGAGCCGTGATGCCGGGTGGAAGAGTCTTGTTCAAAACAACAATACCTCTACTCACAGTCATTGGAGTAGCTTACCTTGCAGTAGGATTCATAGCATTGTATAACTGGGCGATCGGGCTAACGGGTAACAATAAGCTAATGCTATGGCCTCAGTACATCCCCGGCGATTTAGGGGTGATGCTTGTCTCCCTGGCATCCGGTTTGGCTCTATCCGCCGTACCATACTACTACAGGCAGGGAAGGATAATCGAGGTGTACGCAACAGCTCTATGTGGTTTAGGATTAGCCGTAGCGGCCACGGCTATACAGGTATTAGCAACAATAGCCACGCTACTCGACACAATCATCATCGGCGAAGAAATAAGTAGTCAAGACCTTGTACTACAACTATCAAAAATAGATACTGTATTAGGCTATGTATCAGCAATACTCTTAATAACATACATTACAGCCTATAAGCAAAGACAATTAAGCTATAAGGAATAAACTAAGTTGCGTATTTCAGCTTAATCTAAAGAAAGATAAGTAGTCATAACAGTGTAAAAACAGTGCATAGTGTTGATGGCTACGGTGCTGCTCTGCAAATATTTCAAAACTCAATAGTTTTCCTTTCATATTGACAGCTTGTACACATTTTTACTTTGATATTCTCCTCTAGTGACTACTGACCATGCCCTAACGTAAGAAGAATTTATCAGTCATTTGTATCATAGACTATTTTAGCGTTCCATCTTCTTTGGTTAGAATTCCTAACCTATTCTATATTATTTATTGAAGAAAAAGACTTAAATATTCTAACTATACTATTGGTACATTGAAAACAAGATAGATAGGTGTCTTGAATGCCTGGTGAAATACCTCTAATCGGGGAGAAGTTTCCTGAACTAGAAGTAATGACTACTCATGGGCCGAAGAAGCTTCCCGATGACTATAAGGGTAAATGGTTTGTATTGTTTAGCCACCCTGCTGATTTCACTCCAGTGTGTACGACGGAGTTTGTAGCGTTTGCCAAGAGGTATAGTGATTTCAAGAAGCTTAACACCGAGCTTATTGGCTTAAGTGTTGATAGTACTTTCAGTCATATCAAGTGGATTGAGTGGATTAAGGAGAAGTTTGGTGTCGAGATACCGTTCCCGATAATAGCTGATCCCCAGGGTGTTGTTGCTAGGAAACTAGGTATGCTGCATGCCGAGTCAGCGACCCATACTGTTAGAGCAGTCTTTGTCGTGGATGACAAGGGTGTTATCAGGACTATTCTCTACTACCCATTGAACATGGGTAGGCTTATAGACGAGATACTGAGGATAGTGAAGGGCCTCCAGATAGTCGATAAGTATGGCCGTGCACTGCCGGCTAACTGGCCTAACAATGAGCTTATAGGTGATGGGGTCATAGTGCCTCCGGCGGCCACGATACAAGAAGCTGAGGAGAGGCTGAAGGAGTACAAGTGTTTCGACTGGTGGTTCTGCTACGAAGAGAAGAAAGTACCCGAGGAAGACGTTAAGCAGGTAAGAGAGTTCCTCAAGAGAGCGGCGGAAGGAGCCAAGTAGACTTAGTGGCTGGACCTCTTTTTACCCCTAAAAATATTTTTACTATCAACTCATATCTCTCTAACTTGCACTGAGTCTTTTTGGGTGATTTAGTTTGGCTAAAACACACGTGGTCAATATAGCTCAAAACATTTATCTCTTGAGGATAGACGATGATCGTGTAAGATACTTTGAGGCTCTTTGGGAGATACCTGAGGGTATAACCTATAACGCCTACTTTATTGATACTGGTGAGAAGAAGATACTGATCGATACGTGGAAACATGTGTACTCAAGAGAGTTCATTGAGGTTCTCCGCGGGATTGTTGACCTGAAGGATATTGACTATATTATCGTTAACCACATGGAGCCAGACCATAGCGGCTCCCTGCCTATCGTGCTCGAGGAGAACAACTATAGGGCAACCGTCTTGGGCCACCCAATGGCGCTAAGCATGATCAATTCTTTCTACGGCGTGAAACCCAAGACTAGGCCCGTCAAAGACGGTGAAACCCTGGCTATAGGCGATGCCACGCTGACATTCGTGTATACTCCGTGGCTACACTGGCCCGAGACAATAATGACTTACTACCACAACGAACATATCCTCTTCAGTGGAGATGCCTTCGGCTCTTTTGGTATACCCGGGAAAATATTCGATGAAGAAGACGAGGCCGCCAAGATCACTCCTTTCGTCAGGAAGTATTTCACAACGATCATAGGGTTCTATAGGGGATGGGTTGTCAAAGCCATAGACAAGCTCGCTGGGCAAAACCTGAAGATAGACATGATAGCACCAGCCCACGGGCTTGTCTGGAAGCATAACCCAATGTTCATAGTCGACTATTACCGTAGACTAGCGTTGATGGAGCCCGTGGGGAGGAAAGTCGTCGTAATATATTCTTCGATGTATGGCTTCATCGATAAAGCTGTCGGGAAATGTGTTGAAGAGCTGAAGAGGAATGGAGTAGAAGTTGTTGTCTTCAAGTTCACCGATACAGTACATGATAGGCTTAGTGACTTGCTCAGCGAGATAAACGATGCAAGCGGCCTCGTTGTTGCAACGGCGACTTATGAAGCGGGCGTGTTCCCATTGATCAAGTATATCGTGGAGCTTATCGCGAGGAAGGTGAAAGCAAGGAAGCCAGCTCTCGTCCTAGCAGCCTATGGGTGGGGTGGTGTCGCCGGCAAGAAGATCGGGGAGATGCTCGGGAAAGCAGGGTATGACGTGGTTGGCGTAGTAGAGTTCAAGAGCGGGCTGACAGGGGATACAGAGAAACTTATTGTACAACACGTCAAGACTCTTGTCGAGAAGATAAGCGGCTAGGGAAGAACACGTTGTCATCCACCGTAATAGAGTATGCTAGGAAAGCCTATAGAGACGAGGTTTACTCCGAGACAGTGTACTCCAAGCTGGCAAGGATATTCCACGGTAAACCCATAGCAAGGAAGCTCAAGGCAATAGCCGAGATGGAGGCACGCCACGCCAGCTTCTGGAGAGAGTTCCTAAGGCGACGTGGAGTAGACGTGGGCACCATAGGGGTCAGCAAGCTGAGGATATGGTTGTTCAGCTTATTGGCGCGGCTGCTGGGTCTCGGGATTACGATTAAGATACTTGAGATGAGTGAAGAAGACGCTATCGAGACCTACTCTAGGATCCTTGGAGACAAATCTATTGATGAGAGTGAGCGAAGAGAGATACTACGTATTCTCGAGGACGAGCTCGTCCATGAACACGAGTTTGCCGAGGAAGAAGAGAGGTACAAGGACTTCATAAGCCATGTACGCGACGTCGTCCTCGGTATGAGTGATGGGCTCGTAGAGATACTATCCGTGTCAACAGGACTGGCCGGAGCCTACGGTAACCCCTTCGCGGTGGCTCTAGGGGGCTCTATAGTCGGTATAGCTGGGGCATTGTCTATGGGCATAGGATCGTTCACGAGCGTCAGGGCACAGAAGCAGGTCAGGACAAGTATTTTCTCCAGGCTAGCCCTCGCTGCCAAGTATGTTCCACACGTGTTCGCTAGGAGACTCCATGAGCTGATGAGGAGGAAAGGGTTTAGCGACGAGGTAGCCGACGCTATGTCACGTGAAGCATTGGGTAACACGGAGTTGCTAAGCAAGATAATAGCTGAGGAGGAATACGGGGTCTCCGAGGCAGGTATCGAGAACCCGGTGCGATCAGGTCTCTACACAGGGCTATCATACATTCTTGGAGCCTTCATACCGCTCATACCATACTTCATGGGCTTCCCAGTAATCATAGCCATACCCTTGTCGCTGGTATTCGCATCAATAATGCTGGCCATGACTGGTTTCTTCATAGCAGTCACAGCCAACCTGAGTATTAGAAGCAAGGTCTTCGAACTAGTTGTAGCAGGACTTGGCTCAGCATTGCTGACATACATTATCGGGAGAATAGCGTCTATAATCCTCGGCATAGAAGTCGAGTAAAATAGGTAACAATACCCCTATAAAACACCTGGTTGTTTTTCTCTTTACTCTTTTACAACGTCTAGTATGACTGCGGGACAGACCCTTTTGACGCCTGGCATCTTGCTGATTTCGTCGAGTATTTGTGCTAGCTCGTCTCTTGTCTTGGCCCATATGGTGGCGATTATCTGGTGGTCTCCAGAGGTTAGCGCTAGGTATTTCACGTAGTCTTTTTCTTTTAGTATGGAGACTGTTTTGAAGAGGTACTCTGGGTTAACGTCTACCCCGGTTATCGATACTGCTTCGTATCCTAGCTTCTTTGGGTCTACTAGGATAGTGTACTTCTTGATGATGCCTTGCTGCTCTAGTTTCCTAACCCTCTTTATGATCGCTACATCACTTACGCCGAGCACCTTGGCTATCTCGCTATAGGATGACCTAGCGTTGCTCATCAGTATCTCGATTATCTTCATGTCTTTTTCATCAAGTTGGACGGGCATCCTGATTATCCCCACTATGGTTTTCCTGTCCTTTGATCCTTATTTTAAACACGCCTATACGGTAGTTATCTCCGTGCTCTGGCTCGATATACTTTACTAGCTCCGCATGATACCCCAGTTCCTCAAGGGTATACGCGTAGTCTTCAACCCAGTCCCTTACGCCGCAAGTGCTGCAGAACGAGCCCGAAAACCTCACCGCTACTACAGCTTCTTCGCCATTCTCCTTGAAGTCCACGAGCTCTGCTATAGCCTCTGGCGACCTATAGCGATTATAAATCTCAATAGCTTTCTCTGCAACTCTACGTACATGTTCCACAGGCTTCTTATCCATATTTTGCTCTAAATACATTGTATCGTTAGCACCTTCAATAGCTATAGTTAGCTTTCTTCCTTATTAAACTTTAACATTATATTAGTAGTATGTTAGTTTTTCTAACCAATTTGTTTTCTCTGTCAGAATTCTTAAATCATTAGCTATAGATTAGTTATAGAATGCTTCGTTTATAGTAAGTGTTTCCATTTATTCTATGAAATCATGTTATCAAGATTACTTGTTTAACTCAAGATAACTGAAGGTAAAATAAATATGTAGCGTATATTGGTACTACTGTTAATTTTTAATTTACTTAAGTATTGGTACTATATCTTGTTTGAGAACACTAAGCAATACTTTTATTGCTCAAAGTAGCTAAGTTTAGCATGGGTCCTTGGGGTTGAAGAGTGTTTATTGGCACTTGTTTAAGGAACCTGTTGATGGTAGTGATCTTGTTTTTGAAGATGAAGTTGTTGGTGATGAGTGGGTTAATGGTGTTTTGAAGAGTTCTAGTGGTGCCGAGTATCCTGTGATCGACGATGTTGTTGTATTTGTTAAATCTATTGATACTGGTTGGAGTGATGAATTGATCGAAAGGATTGCAGAGGAGAAATGGATTGAACGTAATTGGAGAAATCACTTAGAGAAAGCAAGTAGGGGTGGTCTTTGGACTAGTTTCTGTCGAGAAATAGCTAGTTTAAATGGGGTTATACTAGATGTTGCTTCGGGCCCTGGAGGCGGGTTTATGCCTTGCGTACTATATTTTAACGATAAGGCTAAAATCCTGGTTAACGATCTGGAGTACAGGATCCTGCTTTTATGGAGAAAATTCTTGAAGAATATTGGCAGAGGAGAGTATGTTGGATATGCTGCTTTTGATGCCACTAATATGCCGATAAAAGATGGTTCTATCGATGTAGTCGTTAGTGCTGGTGGTTTCTCAAACATACCTGGCCATGAGAAAGCTCTGCGTGAAGCCTATCGTGTGCTAAAACCAGGTGGTCTACTATACATGGCTGAGGGAGGGATTTTACCAGATGATTTCATGAAACTCCCAGCTGATGTTAGGGAGAAATGGTTGAAATTATTTCCTGCACTACTCGGTAATTGGGCATCTCTGGTCGAGAAAACTGGTTTCAAGATCTTGTTCGGCGGGAGGATAGGTATAAGAGAACTTGACCCTGAAGAAGGCGATCTACCTAAACAAGCAGCACAGTATGGTGTAAAACTTAGAATGGCTGGTTTCTACATTAAGGCCGTAAAACCCCGGTAACTACCAGTTATGGTATGTACATCAACAACAGATTTAATGTCAATAAAACATTGGGCTAATAACTACTACAATAGCTGTATTTCAACTATATTGGTACTACTCTATTCATGCATTCTACAGAAGAATAATATTATTCAAAATACGTGTGATAACCAGTCTCTCATAAACAGATAAGAGAATGTTTCTATACGCTTGTTATCTTGGGTGGGCAAAGTAGGTTCTAGATAAGAAAACCATAAGATTATGAAATGCTACTGGACTTATCTCTTTCTTCCTGGCTTGAAGATTTCTCTACTTCCTGTCTAAGCTCATCAACTATATTATTGAGTCGTGCTATAATTCTTGCAGTTTCACGTCTTAGATCACCTACCATAACATAGAGGAATACAAGGTATATGATAGTTATTATGAAACCGAATATCTTGACAATATTGCCTATCACCGGCAAAATACCTAGTAGGCTAAGAATAGCAGATACGACGAAGAGATTAGCAACAGTCCCAGCTCTTTCAACATTGTAATAGTATTTTAGTGAATTAAAGAATCTATAAACCATGAATAATATTGCTAGATTAATTACGAATGATATAAACGTTAATATGCAGCCTACGGCTAAATCTGTTTCAACACCTAATAGTACTCCCCTGAAGAGGAAATGTATTCCGAGAATAGATAATGGGACATTTAGTAAGACGAGTACAAGTATTCTTCCTGGGTAGCTTGTTATCATAGTGAGAGGATAAATATACTCTACATCACGCATTAGCAGTCCATTCTTACCTATTTCTCTGAGTTTTTTATCTATGTCTAAGAGGATACGTGACCCATTTATGGAAGTTCTCATAAACTTTATTAGAATATAGTATAACACCAGCCCTATTATTGAGGTAATTATTATGAAGATCGTGAATACGTTTACTAATTCTGGTGCGGAAGCCTTCAAGACTTCTTCAGGGAATTGGTAGGGTTTCGCATGCTTAGCTATTATGGATGCCGTTGCTAGACCGAGTGCTATCCCTAGGACAATGGATATGATGATTACAAGAAGTGTTACATAGAAGAATAGTGATGCAAAACTACACACATTATCTAATTCATCATAAAGTCTTCTCCTAAGAGAATCTATTTCATCCAAAACCTTGTAATCCAAGCACTTAATCACCAGCTACTATATTCATGACCTAGTTAAATATAAATGCCACTGTTTGACTACCAACACGAAAACAATATATAGAACAAAACTCAGTGCCCCGAATACATCAGTTGATAGTGGGCTCTTCCTCAAACCCTATCCCCTGTAGTTCTATGCGGTACAAGAACAAACCTCCCCTTAGATCCGGTCTCTCCAAAGAGTGATGTAACCAATATTATCTCCTGCCGGGCAGTAGTAGGTGCAGGACTCCATGTGGTAAGCGTGAAACTGTATGGTGAGAAAGAATATTCGTTCATATGTTCTACGTGTACTCGATGCCCTTAATTGCTTCTATAGCTTGAGGGATCTTGAGAAGCTTCTTGAAGTCCCCTTCCAGAATCTATGGAAGTATGTCAACTTGCTGACTGTTCCTGAGGAGAAGACTGCCGAGAAGATCCTTAGGAGAATCCAGGAGCTCCGCTTGATCGAGAAGGCAGTGGATGGTTTGTTCGAGGAAAACAGTGATGATATATGGGGTGTTGCCCGGAACCCAGGGTTTCTGAGACTTTTCTCGCTAGTCATAGAGGATTTTGTCCAGGGCATGGGGGTGAACACTATAGTACCTATGTCTGAGTACGCTATACCGCTAGCCTCTATAGTAGCGATGGAGCTAGACATGGAGATATGCCCTGCCCTACAACACAGTATTAAATACGAGAAAGAAGGATTCCATGTAACACATTATGTTTCACGGAAAACTGGTGAATACTGTATTTTGGCGATGCCCAGGAAGTGTCTACACAAAGGCGTGAAGGCCCTACTGCTTGATATCGCTGTAGAAGAACTGGATCGTGTAGCAGCTATAGCGAGCACTATAAGGAGAGCTAGAGCTGAGCCCTACTGCCTGATCTCAATACAGTCGACTAGAGAAGTCTATGACCAGCTGAAAGAACTCGGTATACAGAGGATCAAGGTCTTCCGTATCATATGACTGTTTACATGATGTGCTTGTTCCCATCAATACCATAGTTTATGTGTATTCAAAAAATACGTGTCTACTATCAATGACCCTCTATACTATCGCTGCGTCGTCGTTACTCGTATTCCTTCTTTTCTTCTCCCTTCTTCTTTTTCTTCTCTTTCTTCTTCTTTTCAGCCATTTCGGGTCCCCGGCACCCCAGGCAAAGGGGTGCCGTTGTCTATCTCTGGAATGTTAAGTTAAGAGAGTTTGTACGATGGAGTGTATACACAACTGGCTGGGGGCTGGGGAATAACTGTAAATTCTGTGGTGCATACTGTGGTTGATCGAGTTTTTGGTGTGCTCTATTTGTTCTAGCGTGGTTTAGTGTTGTTTTTGTGCTAGTGATTTGTTGATCTCATGTTTCAGTATCTTTATTGTAATCGGTGTTCTAGGTTTGAGGGCTTCGGGGTCTATTGTGCTGTCTATTGCGAGTAGGCCTATGGTTTTCGCTGGGATTTTCCCGATGAGGTTTAGTAGGGCTTTTACCTCGTTGGCGTCGCTGATCATGTTTGTTACGGCAAGTACCCGGCTGTTCTTGTTTATACAGTTTCTTGGTAGGTATAGTAGCCGGGGCTCGTGGTTGCTTGTGATGTATGTTTCTATAATGTATTTGCTGCTTCTGTAGACCTGGTGGCTGCAGGCGATGCATAGTTTTTTACGCATCCACTTGGCTATGGCTAGCCCGAGTGTTATTGATTTCTCGGGGAATCCTACTACGGTGTCTATGGATGTTTTGTCGAAGTATTTCAGGGACATGAATCCCACTAGGTCTAGGAGCCCTGGGTTCCATAGGTATAGCCACTCGTTGTCTTCTCCAGCGATCTCGAGTTGCTCGATGATTATCTTCTCGACTATTCTTGATGACGTGATTTTCTCGTATATCCTCCTGGCTGTCTGCTCCTCCGGGATCATGTTTAGGCTAGTGTATTTCCATAGATTATACTGTGATACACCGAGTAGTTGCTCTAGGTCTTTGAATGTATAGAAGTTCTTTAGCGAGATGAGTAGTTGTACTAGAAGAGACCTAATGCTCTTCTCCCGCGAGTCCATTGTTCATCACGTAGAAGCCAGTATCTCGCTGTGCAATAGAGGCTTATCTATGGTAACAGGTTTTTGGTTATTAAGTAGTTTCTGGTACACTGTCTTGTCATTGTGGGATGACTTTTCTTGTAGAGAGTGTGTAAAACGTTTTTTCATCATATGGTAGTAACTAGGGCTATAAACAGATCAGAAGCTAGCTTTCCAGCAGTATAGACTTGAGGTCTAATGAAGTGGAGTATAACCCGTATCTAGTCGAGAAACTCAAGACAATGGATGTAACCGAGAAGAGTATTAGCGAATTGCTAAGAGCTATGGCTGACACGGCTTACCAGGGCCGTGCCCTTGGGGAGGCCTTTAGGATTCTCGTTGAAATGATCAGGGATCCCGACACAGTTATTTTCCTTGGGCTAGCCGGCTCCATGAGCACTGCGGGTATGTGGAAGATAATCAAGTGGCTTGTAGAGAAGAGATACGTTGACGTGATCGTGTCTACTGGAGCAAACATCTCCGAGGACATATATGAGGCGATGGGTTTCAGCTACTACAAGGGGAGCCCCTTCGTTGATGATAGCGAGCTCCTGAAGCATAAGATCGATAGGTTCTATGATGTTTATGCTAGTGAGCTCGACTACAGGAAGATGGAGAGCCTCATCAAGGAGTTCATCCTGTCTCTCCCAGAGAACACTGTCTATTCCTCGGCCGAGTTCCTACACTTGTTCGGGAAGTACCTTGACGAGAAGGGTATCGACTGTATTGTATCAGCAGCCTACCGTAGTGGTGTACCAGTGTTCTCGCCCGCGCTTGTAGATAGTGGTTATGGTATAGCGGCTGTTCTCGCTCTCAGGGAAGGACACCCGGTTATCATCGATATGGTTAGGGATTTCGACCAGATAATAGAGATCGGGCTTAGGGCCAAGAAGATGTCGGCGATATACATAGGTGGTGGTGTGCCCAAGGACTATGTTAACCTCGTGGCTGTTGCACAGACTCTCCTCGCGGAGAAGAAGGGTATAAAGGACTACTATAAGCCGTTGGAGTACGTTGTACAGATAACCACCGATGCACCCCAATGGGGAGGCTTGTCTGGTGCCACGCTCGAGGAAGCTGTTAGCTGGGGCAAGGTCTCCCCCAAGGCTAAGAAACGGGTCGTCTACGTCGACGCAACGATAGCTCTCCCACTGCTTGCTCACGGGTTACTCGAGGAGAAGGTGGTTCGCTCTAATCCACCTGATTTAACCTGGCTTTTTAGAGATCTAGACTCATAACCCGTCCTGGAAAGAGGTGGTGTATCCATGCTCCCTACTCAAACCCTCCGTACAAAACCCTCGCTCCTAGAAGATAGTGTTGTGGGAAAACACGTCTACGGAGACCTCTATGGAGTCAACCCCGAGGTCGCCGACAACGAGGAGTTGCTACGAGAGGCAGTAGTCAAGGCGGCTGAGCTAGCCCACATGCATCTAGTCGAGGTCAAGAGCTGGCGTTTTGGAGGAAGGAAAGGCGGTGTATCAGTCCTAGCGCTGGTCATAGAGAGCCACATAGCCATTCACACATGGCCAGAGTACCGCTACGCAACAATAGACGTCTACACATGCGGCGGACAAAGCGACCCATGGAAAGCATTCTACTACCTCATCGAAATACTACAACCAGAAGAATACACGGCAAACTACATAGACAGAAGCCTAGAGAAAAACCAGTAGATATGATACTGTAAAAACCTCGATCATAATTGTTTTTAACCTAATAAATTGCTCCAATGAAGGTATTTCATTATTGTGAGGAGCACTATCGTATCGAAATATAATGTATCAGATTAGAAGGCTGTATCTATGAAGAGCTACTTGTACCAGATTGTTCTTACGCCTAGTTCTCTAAAGTGGGGATCGTCTGTTACGATGGTGGCTCGTAGTCTTTTCGCGATGGAGGCTATTAGTGCGTCGGCTATGGGTATGTTTGTTTTTCTGCACAGTATCCTCCCGGCTTCTACGGCATCTGTATACGTGATAGTCTCTATACCAACACCTGCTTCCAGAAACAATCGCAGTTGTGTCTCAGCTTGTTGCAAACCCATTGTTTTCCCAGCTATTTTCAAGAACTCCGTGATAGTAATAGTTGTTATGAAGATGGTGTTCCTTCGTACTTTCCCCTAAAGAATTCCTTAGAGCATTTTTATTGTTGGGCATTGGAGGAAACGTGCTATCAAGAATAATGTATCATGAACTAGCGCCATCTGCTCCTCATCTCTTCCAGTTCTTTTATCAACTCTCTATACTTGTCTAAGCCTACAGGCTCACCTGGCTCAGGTAAACGGGGTTTCTCAATAATTATCCTGTTACCCTCGACTCTAACTACTACATAGTCACCCTCGTTTATCCCAAGAGCATTCCTAATATCCTTGGGTATTGTGATCTGGCCTTTCCTAGTAACCTTAACCAGAGACAAAAGTATTCACCAGTAGTACTACCAAGCAGTACTACCATATAGACATGTCCACTACTGCTTGTATGAAAGCTTGATTACCATGTTCTCTAGAATACTGCTAATACTAGACAGGTAAAACACTCAAGATCTTATCGTGGAGTTAAGTGTTTTCTGGTAAATAGTCTAACACGTTTAGTAGCAATCAACATTAGTATGAACATTATGGATATAATGATTATGGCTGTCGTTAAAACTGTTTTGGCGTTGGATTCGTATGTATTGATTAGCCAGGTATTATCGAATCGTACTGGTTTCTAGTGCTTTTTGTTTACTATAAACACTGGATTCCTTGTTCTATAGATACGTTACATGGAGATTATGTGTGAAAGTACTGTACGTAAATGCTTGTCGTGTCTTATAACGTGTGATTCACAAGATTATTGCCTGTATAGTATTCTTATGTGGAATAACTAAATCTTTTATTTCTAGAGTAACTGTTATTATTTAATGGTTGTATGCT
Source organism: Desulfurococcaceae archaeon MEX13E-LK6-19 (assembly GCA_029637525.1). Taxonomy (NCBI): domain Archaea; kingdom Thermoproteati; phylum Thermoproteota; class Thermoprotei; order Desulfurococcales; family Desulfurococcaceae; species Desulfurococcaceae archaeon MEX13E-LK6-19. The sequence goes on along the minus strand of CP072660.1, from coordinate 1,468,283 downwards.
GGTGGAGGGAATGTACTCCTCTGAGGACAGGTATCTCCCATTAATGGTTTTATCGCTGGTAATTGCCCTAGGTCTTCTCTCTTTCCTCGTCTATCTCGCTGGAAGGCCTTCGGAGCCAAGTGTCCCGCCATCCTTCGAGCCTCCTGGCTGGGAGCCTGGTCCTCCTGACTGTGGGAAAGCTGGTTATGTAGAGTTGGTGAACTCGACTAAGCGTATTAGGGTAAAGGAGGAGGGAAGTGAGCCTTTATGGCTTGTGAGGGTTAGGAGGAATGATAGCTTCGTAATATACTTTAGAGTAGTTGTTAACGAGAGTTTCGCGTTATGTTTCTTCAAGACAACAAACTATACTTTGAAGGTTTTCCTGAATAGTATAGGAGTTAATGGGACTAGAGAGATGATAAGTGGCTACTATGAGGGATATAAAACCAACTACTCTTTTAACGGCATACATATTGTTTTAAATAATGTTAGTGACCATATCTACGTTCTCAAGGTATACACCTACAATGCCGTTAAAGGAAGATATGTGGTAGAGGTACTAGCTGACATTTATTGGCAACGTGCTAGTGCTACTATTGGGTTTGAACTAGTAATGGAGGTTGTGTAGCCGGTTAAACAACAGCAAGCCTTGTTCCAGCGTGGGCCCGTCTAGCCTAGGATTGTTTCTAGGATGAGTGTTGTGATGAAGCCTATGATGAACCCTGCTGTTGATTGGTCATCGTGGCTGTGCCCGTAGATCTCTGGTGTTATCTCGTGCACCACCACGTAGACCATGGCACCGGCCGCTAGCGACATCAGGATCGGGAGAGCATAGTTTACTAGTGTGACCACTAGCAATGGTATCATTGCGGCAAGTAGCTCGAGAAACCCGCTCAAGACACCGAGAGCTACTGATTTTTTCTTGTCGTGAGTGGAGGCATAGAGAGGCATCGCTACCGCTAGCCCCTCTGGTATATCCTGTACCCCGATCGCTATGGCTAGGGATAGGCCTGCGTGGACACTGTAGATAGCGGCAGCCCCAACCGCCATTCCCTCCGGTATATTATGGATCATCATGGCGAAGACTAGTAGCCAAGCACGCCTAACAGCCCGCGGTGGCCTAGGACCCTCATATCCCTTGAAAACATGCATATGAGGAACAACAACATCAAGAAGCCTCACAACAACCACGCCAACAACAAACCCTACGACAACAACCCAGACACCAGCAACACCAACAGCAGGCAACAACAAGCTAGTAAAAGAGGCAACAAGCATGACACCAGCAGAAAAACCAAGCCCCAAGTCAAGCCACTTCTCCTCAACACTCCTCCCAAGGAAAACCACGGGAACAACACCCAGGCAAGTCAGCAGAAACGGGACCAAACCAAGAACAAACACCCTGGCAAGCAAGCTAACACTACTCAAATAACCCATGAGGTCCAAGTAGAACGTCATTTCCTTAACATGCCTCATCCAGCTAATCTACATACCATGGTTTAACTATAGTATAACCCTTAGCAGCAGTGATTACATAAACGTTTCTAGATGTAAAGCCGAGATACAAGTAGTCATAGAACAGAAGTAAAGTTACCAAAACATTTAGGAAATTCCATAGTTCCTAAGATACCTATCAATACCAAAATTAAGCGAATAGTCTAAGGACCCGGGCAATAGTTGGGGGCTGAAAAATACGTGTTTAAGTGCTTGTACTGTGTTGCTTGTCTCCAGTGCTTTCTGTGGTCTAGAGTGTTTTGAAGATTTTTCTTTTCACGATAGACCAGTAGCTATAGAATATGTACCATAGAGTGATCAGGGCTGCTGTAACTATGTATACTGGGTTAGAGGGGTTCGATACCATGTTCCATGTAGTGTAGAGTATGGCTATAGCATATGCTATTGTGGCTATGATGTATGTTCTCTTCTGCCACCCATACTTTCTAATAGTGTCAATGGCTTGGAGTGCAGCATAGCCCTCCTTGGTCAACACGTATTTCCCATTGTCATCTAGAGCCACCAGGCCATCGAGTTTCTTGATATGGAAATCTAGTTTACCACTACTCCTGATTCCAAGTTCTCTCTTCAATTCAGAAAAACTCATGGGTCTCCTAGCTAGTAGCATCAATATCTTTATCCTCAAAGGATGCGATACGGCTTCGAACACCTCATTAGACTCCATGTCCCGTCACCAAGCGGTATTAAGTCAAAGGATAGATATAATCCTAGGGTCATTGACTACATTGTCTAGAAAAATAGACAAATCACCTACTTAAGTACCCTAGGTCTTTAGTGCGGGTAACGGGTTTATCGTAGGTTACCAAGATGGAGCCGATGATTAGGGCTAATGCTGTGAAATAGGTGCTGAGCTTGAATGGACTCAGCAGCTTTCCCAAGCATTTATCAGAGACGATACTGGCTGTGGATACAAACTCTATGTCACCTAGCTCAACTGTTTCTTTGCCCATAGGTGCCCCGGCGATGGGTATCACAATACCATTAATCATGTCTGGTAGTTCAGCGAAAAGTTCTGTAAAATCGATCTAGCTTTTATATCACTGCATAGCCATTTCCTTCATAACTCATATTCAGCTAGGCAAAGCAGTTTTGTAGCCTTAGGTTTAAGAGTCTTCATTTTGGTATCGGGACTTGGTTTTCTATGGTTTTATGGATTAGTGTTTTGGCTTAATTATGTTTAGTGGTATGAAGATTATTGTATATTTATTTCCAGGGACACGGCTCTGTCAATGGTTCTGGCTCGCTAATGTATGCTTCGCCGTATGCTTCTCCGTGGAAGTTTTTGCTTGGGACTTCGTACTCTATACACCAGTATGGTAGGTATATTTTATCCATTGATTCGATTTTTATATCGCTTCTTTTGACTTTGTATGTTCTAATTAGGAATCCATGTTCCTCGTTTTCAATTTCGTTTATCGCTTCATCGAGGGTATCAACTTCTTTTTCCTTTAGTAGATCTTTTGGTGTGAGATAGTATTTTCCTCTTCCTAGTAGTCCTCTTTCCTCGAGGAAGTAGGTTCTTTCGAGCATAGTTATTAATTCGATTACTTTGTCTCTAAGTATTTTTTCATTAATTTGTGTAGCTACTTTGACTGGATGATGGACGGATACTTCATGTGCATGTTTTATCTTGTGGAGATCGGCAACTAATTCTTCAATGGATAAGCCAACTAGATTACCATTATTTGCGTTAACTACTATTTTTCCGCTAAATTGTTTCACGCCTCGTCCAACTTTCATTTTACCGCTATACTTTACTATAATATACGGAACATAAACAAGAACTGTCTTTAGCACTCTTATTACTGCAGGTGTCTTTCTTAGGAAACCGGTTCCATGGATCAGACTTAATTTAGTCTTTAAGTAGTCAAGACTTTCACTATGAGGTTCATAAGCAAGATTCATTCCTAGAAGATGTTGTAGAGATTCTTTCTTTTCTGTTGGACGGATTTTTTCTTCTATCATTCTTTGTGCTTTATGAAGTTTTTCTTCTATTCCTCTGAGTATTGATGCAAACAATACTGTTTTTAGATAGGAAATCCTATCTTTTACGCTCTTTCTTGCTAGTAAATTATGTTCCAGATCATCAATTCTTACTATTTGTATACCCCAGTAGTTGGCTCTCTCCACACAACCCTTGGCTAACTTTGTATCCTTGCCTATCACTAATATTGCATGCTTAAAACCGAAACCTATAGCATTAGCGTATAAGTCATTGACATGTTTAATAGTTAGTGTTGATACATTTTTGCATGAGACTAAGGCCTTTGAGTTTGATTCTTTATCTATAACAATAAAGTCGCCTATTTCGCCTCCAGCACCACTAGTCCATCTTTTTATATCAAATTCTAAAAGACCCACAAGATATTTGAATTTCTCCTCCAACGACATTCCTTTCTCATAAACAAAAGTTCCACTAAACTTTCTTTCTCTTCTTCTCCTAACTCTTTCACGCTCAATGATACGCTCACGTTCAACAACCACTTCATCTCTAATTTTAATTTCATATCTTGCAAGGAATCTCTCTAAGTCTTTTTTGGTTACCTTTCTTGTTCCTAAAACAATGTCTATTATATCATCCCAAGTCATATTATATGAAACATCAATACCCTTTCTTCGAAGGTATTGTACAAACGGCTTCTTTGTTCCACGTATACTCGAGATCTTCTCTAAAATATCTTGTTTAGAAGGCAACTAGCGTTACACCAATATTAATATTGCAACACTGAAATAAAAATATTTACAAGAAAGAGTTTATACAATTAAGAATTCATGTAGATCATCAACATGATATTATATAAAGTGAAACAATTATGTGAAAACCATAATATTTTTGTCTGACACAGGACAAGTCAAAAGGAAACGACAACATAGAGGTTTAGAAAATCACTAAATACTTTAACATGTTAACGCAAGATAGAATTCAGGTTCTGATCAACTAAAATGCCTTACAGGAGTGTTTATATGAAGAGTACTTTTTACATAATATCAAGCTTAAGATCATTTCCATAATAAACAGGTAAGTTTAAAAGTTACTTATTCATGTTTATCTTTAGCAGTTCTGTTTGTGTGATAGGCTTGACTAAACACTTTTATGTGTCTAGGCTTCCAAGTAGGATGGTTGTTGTTTATAGGATCAGAATTCAGCGGGATGGGGTTTATGTAGAGCTTGTGCCCAATATTCCCATCGCACTTAATAAGAGGGAGATGACACTGCTTGAGGACTTTCTCTATGGGTATGGTTCTGTCACGCATTTTGGACGTATTGTTGTATACATTACTGTTTATTTTCGCAAAGAAGACATCGAGTCCATGGGTTTCACAACGATTGAAGAACTTAAGTTCCATACAATAAGTTTCATCGAAGGAATACTAAGGAAAGTGATGGCTAGACCTGACTTAAGGCAACGTGATATTAAGTGGTTCATGAAAAAGAGGAGAAAACTTAAAATATGTTGGGATCTCAAATGAACATTCTTTCATGTTTTGTTCTGACGGTAATTGGAAAGCTTCTGCTATGCGGATCTTGCAAAAGGTTGACTAATGCATTTTGTGTTGAGTTTCTTATCGACGCTCCAGATACGCATACAGTGGTTTGTACCCTAGCAATATCAATAGAGAGGCTTACGAAAGTTATTAAAAGGTTTCTTGAAGTTTCAGGTACCAAATAGCTTTGTTCAAATTACTGATGTCAGAAAACTCTATATTGTATTTTATTACTATAGTTTCTTTTCCTTATTAGCTGTATCTTTTAAAACTTTTTTGTGGCAATGTTTTTATAAATGTCATTAGGACGAAGCTTTATATCCCTGATATTATTAGTATATAGCGGATAGGGGTATGGGGTTGTAGGTATGGATTTGCCGGTACCTCCTGAACCTAAAGATATAAAGATCTTTATTAAAGAGCAGAGGAAAAGACTAGGTTCAGCACCTGATATTGATTATGACTCTTTAGCAGTATGGTATCTCAATAAATTACCTTCATATCTATGGAGACACTGGAAACAAGTCTTAGAGAGCAAAGGGTATACGTGGCAGAAATTCATTAAGGTCTTAAAATATTCTACCAATGATGTTATTGAATGGGCTTTGTACGATAAACTAGAGTGGAACGAGCTTGTTAATAGATTATCCAATATTCTTAACAGATATGCTACAATTAAGGGGTGAACCATTTGGTATATATTAAGGTGATCTTCGGCGATTCAAGAAATATAAAGGAACTACCTAATGAATCAGTACACTTAGTCGTAACCTCGCCTCCATATTATAACGCACCATTTGATTTCCCAGGGCTCTTCAAGAGCTATGATGAATTTCTTGATATGCTTAAACAAGTAGGAAAAGAATTATATAGAGTTCTAAAGGAAGGAAGAATTGCATGTTTTGTTACACAGGATGTTAGGATCGAAGGAAAGCTATATCCCATAGTTGCAGATCTAATTAGGGTTATGGTTTACGAGGTAGGGTTTACATATAGAGATAAGATTATTTGGAGAAAACCCGAGGGGTATATCAGGATTTCGCGAAGAAGTGGAGTTATTATACAGCATCCCTACCCCATGTACTATTATCCTGACAATATATACGAAGAAATAGTGATTTTCCAAAAAGGCAGGTTTAAATACAATGATGTGCCCAAAGAGGTTAAAGAGAAATCAAGAATAGATATCGCGAGATTCCAGTCAGAGAAGTGGTATCTTAGTGTATGGGATATAAAGAATGTATTGCCATCGGAAAAATGGAGTAAATACACTGCAGCTTACCCAGAAGAACTCGTGGAGAGATTAATTCGTCTCTACAGCTATGTAGGAGAAACAGTATTGGACCCATTCTTGGGAACGGGTACAACTTGTGTTGTTGCGCGAAAACTAGGGAGAAACTGTATTGGATACGAAATAGACTTAGAACTCAGAGAAGCAATAGAAGAAAGACTTGGCTTGGGAACAAAAACCTTAACAGAATACATAGGAGCAGGAGAACGAGACAAAATAGAGATCATTGTTAGAGACGATGCAAAAAGACTTAGATCAAAGCTAAGGAACGTAATAGAGAAAAAATTAAGGAGCAAAAATGGAAGATAACCTACTCATCCTTGGGCAACTTATCCACATAATTTCTTGTAGCAATTAATGCTTTATAGAAACTCTCCAAATTAAGAACTATATATTGTCTCTTAACCTTATGGTCGCAGTAAACAAGCTCTCCTCGAGCCTTTCCTTCGATTCTATCTTTAAGAACTCCACGAATTACTCTCTTCGGGTTCGTGGAAGCTAGCTTAATCATTATTTGTGGATGTTTACCAATTATCTTAGCTATACCTACTTTAGCAAATGTGTCAACATTTGGGCTATACTTTATCCTTAACTTTAACTTATTAATCACAGCATTGGGATCCCTACATACTATTGAATTGGGATCAATCTTGCAATGTTCTTTGGCTTTCACATACAAATATCGATGTGTTAGATCAAAACATCCTAGGCAAAAACTGAAGTCTTTTACTGGGACTTTGACATAGTATGTTACCTCTTTACCACCTTGTTGAACTTCCTTCACAGGTTTGGGTATTCCTCCTGGTATTAATGTATCACAAAAAGATTGTGTTGATTTAGGTAAGTGATTCCTTAGAGCATCAATTAGTTCATCAAGATACTCTAAGCTAATATAAAACATAGCCCAATTAGTCCATTTCTCAGGATTAATGCCTCTAATAGATGTTCTTTCAAGATGATATTTTCTAATGTCAAGATCGAAAATGACATTATTATCAAGAATACCTATATTAACATACACCTCCTCCTTCGGAAGAATATACGCTTCCTTCCCATCCCTAGTAGTCTTCGCCCAACCTAGCTCCTGAGGAGTTAAACCAAGCCAGCTAGGAAGAATTAATCTCTCAACAGTTATAGGTTCAACAGGCTTTAACCAACCACGAAAATTACAATAAACCAACGGAATAGGCATAGAAATTTTCCTATCAGGACTTTTAGGCACATAGAACCCGTAATTAATGAACTCCTCCTGAAGCTCAAGAGATGCAGCAAAATATATCTGTAATGAATCAACAGGAAAAGTTTTAGACCAAGTAAACTGTGACATTACTTACACCTGCACAGAAATGTTTCTATACGTATACTATTTATAACCACTGCTATACTTTTGTACTACATTAGTACATAGCAAGATTACACTATTAATTTTCTCTTGGTTAACTTGGATAATTAGTATTGTACACTATAGAAGAGCGTTTTCCAATATAATCCTTAAGTATTAATTAATATGGCTTCGATAACATGAGATAATGAAGACTTGATGACAAACGAATGAATAACCTCAGTGGTAACCAGACGGTTTCCATTGGCATAACTATTAGTATTCTTTGGTTTTTAAAGGAGTATAGCATGTTTAATAGACAGCATCCGTCAGGGAAGGTTCTTTTTTTAGAGACTTTCTCTTTTAGGAGGGGCTCGAGTTTTGTTTGTAGAAGTCTTTTAGCTCGTATACCTTGATCCCGTATTTGCTGAGCCCTTCTTTTATATAATTAAGGGTTTTCTTTGAAGTGAATACGATTGCTATTTTCTCATAGTTTATTCTACTGTAATGTCTACTGATCTTGTTTAAAAACACAGTCTTTAACATAACTTACACTATCGTCAGAAAAACTTGTTTTTAATCTTGTTCAATATGCTTTGGGGTCTCTCGTATATTGATGAGATCTCGACATGAACTATCTTAAGAACATCGTTACTGATCTTAAAGCCTGCCACGTCAGCTTCCTTCCTACTACCTCTCCTACCCGAACCCAAAGGAACTCCTATTTCAACAGCATAACCTTGAACGGAAAGCCGCTCAGCAACAAGTTCTTCACTCCAAGTATGAGCGAACATAACTAACATTCATTCTTATTTTCTTATACATGCTGTTATTCAAACTATCTTCTGAGAAACCTGTTTCGCGATATCCTGATAAATATTCCTGAGAGGTCTATAGAAACAATTGCTGGGCAATTCTCTTTGTATGTCTTATAAGGATGCAAAGATGGTATTTATTTTAGTGACAGAGTCATTACAAAGGTGGCGACCCTTATGTGGATAAAGCTCGTAGCTGCAACAATAACTGTGTATGTCGCTGAGTAGTGTTTAGTGGTTTCTTACAGTTCTTTGAACATTCTTCCAGCCACAATACACATAGCAAATAGTATCACTATGACTATGGATACATCAATACCAAAAATATAAGCTACCATAAAATATCCTGTTATGAATCCAAGGATATAAGCTGTACTCCAATACTTCATCCTTGACATTAGATCAAGTACTGAAGCAAGTCCTAATAAGATAATTAATGCTGTAACCAAATGCTCGTCAATAAGTCCAACATTGGAGAACAACTTTAAAGCAATCCCAACAACTAGTCCTGAAAAGAATCCCTGTACAGCCCTATTTAGTCCATGTTCAAATCCAGGCAAAAGATGTCACCCATTTACTGTTTTCTCTAAACGGCGGAGTATTTTCTCAGAATCTTTCTTTAGCAGCTCATCAAGTTCTATTACTAAGTTATAACCCTCTTCCACTAATGAGTCAAAGTTCCGTGGAATCTTTATATCTAATACTCTAAGCGTTTCTCTTATAGACTCTTTAACAAAGCTGACTATGTCGTCCGAGTCTGGGTAATGGAAATGCATGAATCTAGGTGTTATGTTTGATGACCAATCGCTTAGCCATATACCCTTTATCATGTTTTCTAACGTATATCCATGTCTTCTAGCTTCATCTATTTGTTTTCTAAGCTCTGATAGAACCTCTTCTTCAGTCTTATCAGCAAACTCATTGACTTCTGTATATTTACCAAACTCGTCCTCATATACCAGGTATTTTGGTTTTCCTTTCTTCTCCTTAAATGAGAGATGCGCCGCTACTATACTGTCAAGAATCATACCAGCTCTTGCCAACTTGTATAACTCCATAAGTCTATTAGCTCTTTTCTTACCAAGGATAGGTTCTAAATAGTTAATGATTTTTCTGACTATGTTTTCATCGTAGATTCTCATGTATGCTAAGAGAGTAGCATCACTATCTCCCTCTTTAATTGAATTTTTAAGCAATTCGTATAGTTCTCTTTCATCCTCGTTTTCATCTAAGATATGTCTTGGTGGATATGCCACCAATATAATCTTCTTTAACTCTCTAATTTTACGCCAAACATCTTCGCTTTCACCGCTCTCAAGAAGTGCTATATCAATTAGTCCGGATACATCTATTGTACTTTTGAGTAGTTTCTCGCCTATTCCAACATATTGTTTTATCACGTCTATTAGGATTGGTTGTCCATCTACTTCCTTCGGCATATTCTTAACCAATACTTTATACAATTCTATTAATTCATATGCTGGGAGACCGTCCCCATCAATGCCAGATCGTTCTCCCACAATATGTGGTAGACTATTGAGTATAAACTCTCTTAATGCAATATATGGTACGGGAGCATCTTTTACATTACCAACTAGCTTAGCTGTTATTCCTAGCTCAACAATCGCATTAAATATACTGGCTAATCTTATTAATAGAACTCCTAATATAGCCTTGTATGCTGGGTTTTCCTCTATATTAGATGGTAATCCAAATATAATTCCTTCAACAAGCGTCCAGAGATTACCGCCAACACGCCACTCATATATCATTTTATCTCTGTATTTTTCTTGAATCTCATTAATGAAGTCTGTGACCTGAAATGGTTTAGGAGAAACCTTTAGCCGGTATTTCCCTCTACCTACTTGCTCTAGATAACCCTTCTCAATAAGGCGTCTCAGTATTCTTCGAGTATTTCCTCGGTATTTAATGTTAGAGATTATTCCCATTTTAACGAACTCCTTATGTATTTCATTAAAAGTTAATACATCACCTTTCTCATGCCAAAGACTCAATATCCGGCTAAGCACAATCTGTTCTTCAAGAAAACTAGGTCTACCCTTTTTACATCTACTATTTGCCAAGGATATCTCCCTATGTCAATAATACACCTTTTAAACTTATAATGTTATCAAAAATGATAACAGTTATCATAATTCATCTATCCATGATAATATGTTTAATCGTGAATGTAGTGATGCAACTCCTGAGCCAATGATTTAAAACAAAAGAACATACAATTAGTAAAATGAATTAATGCCGTCATGTTCTACAGCTAATTAGTCCAAGACTACGAAAGTGTTTGTAGTGTTAAGTAGACAGTAATAAGGTCATGAGACACGTGCTGAGTGAAACCGAGGCAAACATACTAAGATACATAAGGAGACAACCCCACAGCGTTAAGCTAAGAGAAATAGCGGACAACACAGGTATAAACATGGATGAAGCCTACAAGATTATTGAGAAACTCAAGATAAGGAAATACCTGAGACAACACTCAAGAGACTAAGTCCCGCCACACGACCTTGATGTAAGATTCTATACTGACCCCACTAGAAGAGAAATAATAGATATGCTAATACGCCATAAAAATGTATGATATTGCTTGCGTAATACTTAAAAACAAGATAAAGATATATTTGTTTTTAACAAAAAATAAACCATGTACAGGTTTCTACCTCAATACTACTCACTCCTGTACATTACATTTACAAAATGGGGTAGAAGTTTAGGAAAAGGACTTACAACAATTATTAGCCAGGAACCTCTCCAGGACTACTTTGCCAAAATATTTAATGGCGACGAACTAGATAACGTCATAAAGTTGACCAGAGAGTTTCTTGAAAAACATGTTGAACAATTAAGAGAACATAATACAAGAATATATATGCTTACTGCTTACGAGGATAATAACAAGGATAATATCAAAAAAGAAATGCTGGAGCTAGTCAAGAATATTATTAAAAATAAAAAAGCAGAGGAAACAAGTTATCTAATAGACATTATTCTTAAAATTAAGAGTATTAAACAAGGGATCGATCTAGATATAGTGAAAACTATTTCTTGTAATAGACTGGTAAAACCTTTAAGTAATAAAGTAAAGGAATTACTTGACGTTATGTCATCATACGGACTAGTTCTTCATCTCCCTAAGGATGAATGGTATCTACTAGAAGAGCTTAGATACAATGAACACTATGTTATACTCTGTATATTATTTGATGAAACATTTATCCGTGATCTAGAAAAATTAGCAAAGTCTAATCACAAAGTGTTGCAAGGAATTTTAGTAAGAATAGGTAAAACCTTAGGATACGATGCACGCCATGAATACTATTTACTTAAATCCCCCGTAGGCCCTAGGGTAGACGCGGCATGGTGTAAAGATGAAAAACCCGTGGCTGTATTTGAAATCGAACTAAGCGATAAAAGAACGGGTTTAGTAAAGGCATTACATAATCTTAGTATGGCCAAGAAGGAAGGTATTATACCATGCATCATTGTACGTAATGATAATAGAGTTTATGAGGCTATGAGCATTATCCGTGATGAGTTAAAAGAATCCATTGACGAATATATAGTACTCACTGTAGAAGAACTAATCAAGATTTATAGATTAATATTTATGTTACAAAATAAGGGTGAAACTTAAGATCACTAAATTCTTTAAGTATTTATGCTAACATGCAAAATCTGCAAGAGAACAAGAATTTAAGGAATAACATTGTTATACGTAAATAGAGAATTTTTCATGTAGCTAAGAGCTGGAACTATACAAGATGATATAGGCTTCAAGCTCGTTTAGGATTGGCTCGATCTCATTCCACCATGGAGCGAGTATGTCTCTAGCCCTACTAGGGTTCCTAGCAACTTTCTTGAGTATCCTGGTCATTTCTGTGAAGTCTTTGTCAACACCTTCAAGGACAGGTTCCCGGGAAGTAATGCCCTCGGATTCAATAGTCTTTACTTCCTTACACGTTTTTTCTAAACCATAGTCTACCGGGTTTATACCAAGTAAGGTGAATCCTGTAGATAAAGCAGTTCTCTCTCGTAGGCTTGGGTTAGTGTTTAACCATAGTTTAACAAGCCTGTAGAGATTGTTGAGTGATTTCTTGACAACATAGTCGTAGTCATAATCGTTCAATCTCTTAGCCAATATCCTGGGTACAACGACATGTAGCAGCTGATCGGATTCTCCTGGGGGAGTAATGCATTGGGATAGAAGCTCCACGGATTCTCTGATACCCTTCTCGTATAGTCCGAGGAAACCTGATTTAAATGATGCCAGATAGGCTAGAGTTTCATCAATTATTATGTCTGCGAGCGTGTCACGCCTAATATTCAGTGCTTTATGTATGGTCTCATGTACTATGAAAGATGCTGTCCAGCGTGGATCCACGGAGTTATAGTAGACAATTATCCGGGAGTCTTCTGTTTTCCCGGTAGCTTGGTAGATTGCTAGGAGCCACCCATATCTCGTGAAAGGCTGGGCAAGTATGATCTCTTCTACAGTCTCCAAGCCCTTAACAACATACCACTCTACATCACTAGCAATACTCCGTAAGATAATATAGATGATCCTTTGTACGTGTTCACTAGAGCCCTTGATTTTACTGGGAAGGATGATTTCTAGACTTTGCATGGTGTCATGAGGTCTCTCTTTTTAGCTAGATACGTGGAGTCTCTTGAACCCTATGTAATATGGGTTGTTTACATACCGTAGAAGCTGCTGGTACTCTATAGCATAGTTGTCTGGCCTTGTCATCTCCACTATGTTCTTCCCGTACACGGGCGCCTCCTTGTATTCCTCAAGACCAAGACCAAGGCTGCCTATTGTTTCCGGTTTTATCCCCGATAGATCTCTTGATAGCACGGACATAAGCAGGAGGCTAATCTTCGACTTACCCATGGTATACTCGAGGTAAGCTTTCATATTGGATCTAGTGAATATTACCGTGAATCCTTCTTCAAGCAATTGCTTCAAATAATCAACAGTTTCTCTAAGACCCTTGCCAAGACGACTAAAATCATATACTAGGATTGTCTTCACACTATTGTTTCTACAGAACCCTAGCATATCCTTGAATACCTTACGCTTCAGAAGACTACTAGCATCAACTTCATCTTCATCCCTAAACACCCTTACAATATTATAGCCATTCCTCCTAGCCCAGTCTAGAATACTCTTAACCTGGTTATCAATATCTTCATCGCTAGAAAAAATTCTAGCATAAACAACAGCCTTAACCAAACAAGAACACCTCCTACAATAAAATATTTGGCATTTTCCGCTCTAAACCGTATATGAAGCTAAGATCTTGTGAACTGTATTAATAGAGAAGTAAAGTAAAAATATTGATACACTTCTTGTCGAGAAGACGGTAGACTCATTAGGAGTCCTTATGATGTAGCGTAAGAACGCTTCTTTTCTTAATGTAATGTTATGTTATTGGAAAGTTTTTGTAAAAATATTACAGGTTTTTCTAATAAAAAGTAATTAAAATATTCTCGCTTTCTAGTTTTATACTATAATTTCGGCCACAAACACACTACGAGATATTAACTGTAAAATCATCTCGACGATAACAAAGATTAAGTATGATTGTGAGCTCCTCGTATAGGGAGAAGTAATGGATATGTCTATAGAGCAGTTTATCAAAAATAGATCTGGCTCTGTATGACTTGGTTATGCTTTACGAGAAATATAGTCATTGACGTAAAGATCTGATAAGCGATTTCTCTATTAAAACTAATTAATTGTTTGATAGATAATTTTATTGCGGCAAGGGAGCTAATATGCATGTTTCCGACTATATAGCGGGATTTATTAGGAAGGGTTTTCTATGGGGTATGAAAAGGAATGGTTATAGATCATTTATAATAACCGATCCGTTTATGAAGGTCATATTCTACAGTTACTTAGCATTTATGGATAGTATCCCAGACTTCTTTCCTAATGCAAAACATAAACCAGACATATGGATGAATATGCCACAGGCTAATCTTTATGGTATACAAGAATTCCCTCTGCCCCATCTCTTATACCGTGATCTAAATATCCCACCCTTTACCGACGAGCCATTGCTTCTTCTCATAGGTGATTTCAATTATGCTTCAAGATCCTATGCTAGGGACGTTATATTACGTGAACTAGAGAATGTTAGGGATCTTATTAGAAGGGATTATCTAAATGTAATACTGGTCAATATAAGGCATGAAGAAGAGGTTGAAGAAACTATTGGTTGTATTCTTGGAGGCTCCGTTCTAAGAGCAATGGGATTTCTTGTTGACGTAGCTGGATATGCTGGTCATGGGCTGTATCTTGAAAAGCCATTCGTTAAAGGACACTTTATCATGAAATTCCCAGATATAATTGCTTGGAGAACAGAGATAAACAATGAGCTTGTGGATAAAGGGATTATACATACTGGTGCTTTTTTACCTGAAATAACAATTTACAGTCTCTATGGGCCTGCTCCTCGGATTGAACCTGATGTAAAACTGCCATTAATTAGTTCAGATAACATCATTACTATAGGGGAGGTAGAGCCATCATATAGGAGGGCTCATTCTGGATACAAACAAGCTCTAGAATATGATAGTCTAGGTCAAGCAGATTTAGTATTTTTAATAGCTCCAGATGTTCCAAGATGTAACGAGATAAGCTGTTTAACCTTGAATCCATTTTCTATGAGGATAAACATTAAGAAAAGCACCAAAGTAAGACCTGAAAAGAAAAATTCACTAAAATACATATTAGAGACGTTCACAAAATCAGCATTACTACTCAATGTAGCTCCAGAAAAGATACTAATAGAATACAGGATCACATCGTGGCATGACCTAGTTACACTTCCTGTAACAATAAATACCAAGGATATAATTGATAAACTTTAGAATAAACAATTACTCCTATTTTTGTTTACTGTCCAATACTATTAATGCAATAGAACTCCACTTTTAGTTAAGGACATTAAGCGATTTCATCACGATGTTAATATCAAGATGTTTATGCAAATATTCTTCAAGACAGAGGCTCCAGAAAAGTAACAAAAAGAAATGCCTAACAGACTCTTCATCAGCCTAGGTCTTACTCGCCAAGATTAAAGATAGAATCAATTTAAGTTAAAATTTAGGCATCTCACGTGGTTGTATCATGCGAGTTGGGTTCTCACCTAGGTCTTTGGTTGAAATATTTTATAAAGATCACTAATAGCATGAATATCTAATTTAACTGGTATTGATGTGTATAATCAAAAAGATGATATAGGGAGTCTTGTAGGTTGCATTACAGATTCTAGTCTTTTGTCAAAATAATAGTGAATTATATACTGAATCAATGTGTCCAGCTTTGACTCTTTATTGATTGTTGTTAGATTTTATATGCTTTAGGTTTCTATATATTTAATTGTGAGTAAGACATTCTATATTGAGCATTAAGTTACTAGTAAGAGTAAACGATATAAAAGCTGTAGTAATACTTATTTGTGGAGGATTGATGTTATCATGTCTTCTTATGAAGCTATAGAATACAGTACAAATGCTGGTGTTGTCAACGATCCTATATACGGGCATGTATACTTTCACAGACAATATGAGGAACCTTTAATAAATGATATAGTCCTGCAAAGACTGAGATACATTAGGCAACTGCAGTTATCATACCTTGTTTACCCGGGTGCTGACCACACGAGGTTTCAGCATAGCATAGGTGTTATGCATCTTTCTGGTAAGTATTTTGAACATATAGTGAAGAAGATGGGTGGTCGAGTCTTTAATGAGATATGTGGGTGTGATGAGAATAAAGCAAGGTATAATGAAAAAGAAGTATATTATGCTGTCAGGATTGTTGGTCTACTACATGATATTGGCCATGGTCCTTATGGTCATTCTTTTGACAGATATATTCTAGAAAAATACGGCCTAAATCATGAAATTATAACGTATAAGCTTTACAGTCATAGGATAAGGCAAATTATAGAAAATGCGGCAGGAAATGGTGTGGATCCCAATAATATTGCGTTACTAGTAGATCAGATGCTTGCCCCTCATACTAATATAGATCCTTGTTCTAGATTCTTTAGACAAATAGTAAGAGACTGGCTTATGCCAGCTGATGTTCTTGACTTTCTCCTACGCGACTCATTCTATACAGGTACCAGAGAGTATGGCTGGATAAACTATAGAAGACTCATAGAGGCGCTTGAAGTAATAAACATGGATGGAATATACATCTTAGCGTTTCCTGAGAAGATCATAGGTGAGTTCATAAAATATGTCATAGCAAGACAGTTTATGTATGAAAATGTATATTATCATCCTGCCATAATAGCTTTTGATTACTATTTTAAGCAATTATCCAATGATCAAGATCTTCTAGATTTGCTTGAGATAAGTAAGACCATAGAGAATCTAAAGCAGGGATTCATAGAGGGTTACTTATTCTTGAACGAATACAGTTTTCTTGGACAAATGCTTGCACTCTATAGACACATTAACTTAGGAGCACATTCAACAACATATCTTAGCAAGGAATCGAGAAACATGGTGAAAGAATTTGTTGAACATATTTATCTAAGAAGAAAAAGTAGATGGAAATTAATCTACAATAGACGTAGAGTTGTTACAAATGCTAAGAGACTTAGAGATGATGAAGAAGTAGCTGCCATTAAAAATCAGTTCAAAGCACTGGGCAAAGCTAAAAAAGAGGGGATCATAGACAAGTTTAAATCAAAGGGCATCACAGAAGATGATATTATTGTTGATGTAAGAGAAATATCGATATTTCCGAGAACAGCATTTAACCTCTACCCCGGAGATTCCCAGCCACGAGTAATACCTATAGTGAAGAAAATTGGTTCAGCACAAAAGTACATAATGATACCTCTAGTAGAGTTTATGGCAGAAAATGGTGTCTTTCCAATAGTGCTATTAAGAATATATATTAACAGAGAAAAGTTATCAAGAGATATGGAAGAGAAGCTCTTAGCTATACTATACGAATCGCCGCAAAAACAAAGTGGCTTAAAGAAATGGATGGAAACGACCTTTTAGTAGAGAAGCTCTTTTGTTCCAAGGATCTCATTATACACCTTAAATACTGAGTAAACTATATCTCTAATACGCATCTTTGCAAGCTGATATGGTATCCGTATATTACTATGATACTTGTTGTCTAAATAGTTACTTCTTGAGAATACTCTTAGTTCACCATTTTCTAGGCGGTAAATTTTCTTTTCATCAATAAGCCTTCTTGTATCAGAGTATAGATCTTCACACCATACGCCGTAAGGCTGGTAAACCCAGTTGCATCCACTGTAACCGGTATCTACACCGTAATAAAACTCCAGCAAGAACACCACATTGTGTATAACCCAGTCGAACACAGGAATACTAGTATTCTGCAAGTATTGAATAATTCTCATGATCGTATGTTCTCTTGCACTTCTATCCATAGAAACCATTATTTTCCGGCCCCATAAGTATATGGAAACATATTTATAGAGAACGGTTAGGACACTATGTATATCGGGGTATTACCTCATTTCATAACGTCTCTATACTTTAACGCAATAGATAAACTAAGTGTTTTATTCTTTAGTACATAGCTAAGTAATAATAAGTTTTGGTGATAGATTATTTATTGGGTGGTGTGGTATTATTGGTAGGCTTTATTGGGCTGCTCGTGTTTATTTTTCTAGTTATGGTGTTGCCTGGTTTGATGTTGGTTTGTTTGAGAGGATTCTAGGGTTTGTTCATAATAGGGGTTTTGTTTCTGTCAGGGAGCTCGACGGGTTTATTGCTGGGTCTGGTGGCCTGCGGTTTGCTGGGACGGGTCGTGAGGGAAGTTATTTTGCTAGGTTATTGTGGCATCTTGGGCTACTTGTTCATACTAGGATTGAGGGTAGGTTGTTCTTTGGGTTGAGTAGCCTTGGGCTAAGGGTTGCCCGCGAGCTCTCTGGTGGTGATCGTGAGGCTAGGCTCGGTGTTCTGCGTAGTGTTTTCCTTAGATGGATCCCGCTTGTGGTGTTTCTCAGCTATGTTGGGACGAGAGGGAGGGTTAGTGTTGATGATGTCGTCAGGGATCTTGGCGGGGCTATGAAGAGGTGGACGAGGATACTCTATGACTTAGGGATTGCCCGCGGGATCATGAGGAGACCGGGTGTGGCCAAGCCCTATAATAGCTTTGTTACAAGAAACCTCTTCGTCCCGTTGGCTAGGCAGCTAGGGCTGATCCATGTTGACAATGGATTAATCTACATCACGGAGGAAGCCAAGGAGATACTCAAGGGGCATGGTGAGGGCCTGTATGGCGGGGTTGATATTATTCGTACAATGCCCGGCGACTACACGATCTACTCTGGTATAGCAGACGTACTCTACGACTCAAGGCACCCGATAATAATATCGCCATGGATCAACGGGTCACTAGTATCACTACTAAAACACATAACAAAATACAACAAGGATCTAAAGGAGATAAGCATAGTCGTGAGAAACACCAGTAGGAACAACAAGTACCTCCAAGAACTAAAGAAAACCCTGAGCACAACACTAAACACCTACCATTACAACCGCTTACATGCAAAAATAGTACTAAACCCCAGGGGACCAGCAATAACATCATCAGCAAACCTCCTAGAAACAAGCCTCAAGAAAAACTACGAGATCGGAGCATACTACCGGAAAACACCAGAAACACTACTCCTAGCAGCAGAAGAACTCATAAGTATATCAAGCAAAGTGTCATTGTGATTTTATTTACATGCATATGGGATTCTCGGCCTTGTGTTAGTGTAGAGGTCTTGTGAGTCTGTAGTTGGAGATAGTTTGGTGTGCCGTTTACTGTAGGTATTCTATTTTGAATTCGACGTGGTATTTGGCTAGTTTTATGTTTTTATTTGCTTTTGCGGCATATACTGCTTTGGGCGTGTATGTTGATGCGACTAGTATTCCTCTCACATTACTGTATCCTTGTTCTTTCAAGTACTCCATGTATGCTTGTAGCTGCCCGACTGCTTTCTCGTCGGCTTGTCCTGCCTTGAGCTCTATGACAATGAGATTCCCTTCCTTGTCTCTAGCTAGTATGTCTAATCTGCCAACGCCTGTGAGCTCTTTTTGTCTCTCAACAAGAGATAGGCCTTCCTCAAGTACATCGAGTTTTCTGGCTAGATAATCTTCTAGGTCGCGTTCGAGCGAGAGACTATAACCTACATTATAATCTACCGGTTCATCCTCATAATCACTAATGTCTTCATCAACTAATGTATCATCGGCTAGCCTAAACTTACTGCTGCTTACTTGTATTAAGAATGCCTTCTTGTATAGGTTGGGCCAACGCTTAGGTGCATGTTTGTTATTCTTGGATAAGCCTAGTAGGTGCATTCTAAACGAGTTATCGCTATAGGGGCAGTCAGGGTACTTGCTACGTATATACTTGATCACATCAATATCACTAAACACACTACCATTCCTACCAAGAATGAGAGCTGCTTCATGAACAAGCTCATAAACACTCTTATGATAACGTCTACCCGGCATAAAGAACACCAACTTATGTACATCCTAATTATTATTGTCGGCAAAATATAAACTATGCTTCTACGTAACTAGAAATGAAAAAAGGAAATGATGAATCTTTTCAAACAAAAACGTAGAAAGCCTCGTCAACTTAATGTTGTACTATATGTTATACTATTCATTCTGTCCTCTGTTGGTGCTAAGGACTTCTCATACTTTTCCTAATAACCACACAGGGTTTATTGGAAATTTGCGGATAAACAAGGGATTCTAAAGTTATTCCTGATAAAATGCTTTATAGGCTATGAAAAAAGGTAGGGTGATAACTCAGCTTTATGGTAAAAAGTAATTACCTAATGGCTACATTTTTTCTTAATAGGTTTCTATTGTAGCTTATGGAGATAGTGTTGTCATTAACATCTATATCGATGATTTTTGTAAATAATAGGGGAAATATGTCGTTTAGGAAGCTTGCGAGATCTATTTTGAGGGGATGAGATGGGCTACTATATTTCTTGACATCAACTTTTATTCTATGTGTGACAGCTGTTACTTCTTTTGATTTAACAATGTATTCGAAGCTGTAACATTGCATATAGTCTCTGTTTTCTTTGTCGCATAACCGGCACTTCTCTTCCACATAAATATCATCATAAGTCTTCTCAATAACTACGTATTGTGGTAGAAAGCGTGTTTTGTAATGACCTATTATATCGAGAGCTTTTCTTACATACTCTCTCCCAGGATCGATAGGATTCTCGACAACTTGTTCCCATACTTCTTTATGTACATAGAATTCTTTCATAATCAACTCATTTATCCTATATATCTTTCCGCCTAGATAATCTTCCGAATAAACCCATATTGTATAAGCTTCTCTAAAATCAGGGTCATCTACATTTGGCTCAAATATTTTTTCCATGCCCAGGAATCCTCTAAATTTATCGAACATGGTTCTAAGCTTAGGGTAAGCAATCTCCATTAATTGACGAGGTAGTTTATTCGTGCTAAATATGAAGAACGTATAATCATTATTTACTGCACATACGTTTATACATGCATTGTATAACTCTTTAAGAACATGTAACAGCTTATTGCGATCTTTAATGAATTCTTTGACATCAGGTTTATCCGTTTTAATCTCTTTGTCTATACCAAGGATTTTAATAATATCTAAGCACAACGCATTTAGTTTTTCTACAAAAGACATAAACTGCGACTTCACTATTTCTATACCTATCTTCTTTGAGGCATTCTTTTCACCCTCTTCTCTCTTTAATCTACTCCATTTCTCTGGATCAACGTATACTCCAAAAACTCTACTATAGAGTCCTGCAAAGCTCTTATCACTATATTTTCCCTCATCGGTAATGCCATCAAGTAATATCTCATAAAGTTTCTTATTCTTCTTCCTCAAATCATAAAGCTTAATACTCTCGCCGCCAATAAGCGTTTTCAAGTACTCGTATATCATTAGAAGCTTTTGCGTAGACACATAAAGCGGTATAACATACTCTCTAGCATAACTCAGCCATGAACCAATATTCCAGTACTCATTCTTAAAGGTATACTCGTAGAAACTCCGCACAAGAATCTACCTAATAGAAATGTAATTAGAACAGGAAATAATGCTTGCTTTACCAACAAGCGTAAATACACTTAACCTCAGGATTTCATTGACAATTTTATTATTGTGATATTAATTAGATTAATGATCGTATGCTGGTAAAATATGTAATCGGTGTATGTCTGTGTCAGTATGTTTGGGAATTTTTGCCGGTAAATGGTAATACTATCGATACCGATAGTATATGAATAAAAACCGAAATTTTACTTCTTAACGTAATTAGGGGTCTACCAATATAGTTAACTAAAATCTTTTACCTCAGCAACGCCCACATTATGTAAACCTGTCTATATGTATCTAGTGTTTTTTACTTAAAATATGGTTACTCATCATATTGTTAATACTAGATTAATGAATATAATTAATTAGGAAAAAGGCTAGGGTTTGGGTATGATATTTGTTTCGACTAGTTCTATTGATAGAAATGCTCCTTGTTCTACCACTAGTGTTCTTAGGAGTATGCCTGTTTCCTTGTCCATGTATACTATGGTTGTCTTATTGTCCTGTCTGTAATGGTATACTATCGTGTGTCGTAGTCCATACTTTGTTGCTATGATTTCTTCCTCTGTTTTCTCTAGGGTCATATTTTTGGTCTCGTTTAGTGGTCCCAAAGTCTTCCAGTCCCATTGGTCTAAGGGTATTATGGTATCGTTGAAGAAACCAAACATAACAGTATGTACATAAACGTTTTTGCCGTCAGTCATAACAAGGATTTCGCCCGAGAAGCTTATGAATAAAGCAAAAGCTGAAACACTGTATAAGGCATAGCTACCATTCTGACCCCATGGTATTGTTTTTAATTGCTTTGTAACCGTTATTGTTGCCGTCTCAGATACTGTCTCTGTCACGGTTTTTGTGACAGTATTTATCTCCGTAATAGTTGTTGTCATAACTATTGTCGTGTTGTTTACTATGGTGTTCGTAATTGTGCCATAGACTGTCTTCGTGGAAGTCTTGGGGTAATAGTTGCTACCTGCAAACAACCCAGCCATAAGCCCTAGTAGAAGAGCCATGACGAGGACTCCTATACCTGAGAACTTAGCAATATCAAAGCTCAACTCTATCACAAGAGAAAATATTGCTTGTGCTGGGCTAAACTAGTTTTCCTAGATTCAACCGAGGTATGCTACAAAAACTATTTATATTAAATCAAAGATCGTTTTATTAGTTGAGAAAAATGTCTTTAGATAGTGATGAGATACTTGATCTCTTAAAAAAGGTTTTTGGAAAGGACTTGGTGAAGAAAGAATGGAATATTGCTGTTGAAGCAGAAGATCTCTGGAAAAGACTTAGAAATAAAACTTATGTTCCTAGAATAGACTATGTTGTGGGGCCATTTAATATCACATCTTCTCGTGATAATCTTAGAGAAATAAATGAAGCATATAATAATTATCGTGGGCTTATACAAGACTTCATCAAAAACGGTTTTACCAATAACTTTAATGGGAAATGGAATGAGAATCCTCGTTGTTTTATAGCTATAGAGGTTGAGAATAAGACCAGTATAAAACATAGACTTGGGAGCATGCTTAATGCATCTTTCATGGGAAAGATAGGGTTGATTGTAGCACAAAATGAAAGAACATTCAAATCCTTCCAGAAACTTCTGACATACCTGAATACTGTTACGGAACTCAGGAAAACACCAATCAGGGCACCAGAAAACATTATAGTAATTAGAGAACAAAACTTCAAGGAAATACTCAAGAGATACATCAAGAACAAGCTTATCCCTCGTAGCCAATAAGTTAGGCAGTACTGTAGTTCTATGGAGTAGATGAAACCCTGTCTTATACAGGAGCTTTAAGCTACATTGTTTCTAGAGAATAAAGATATTTGTCATGATGTCTATGGTTTTCTAAAGAGTTTCTTGCGTTCTTTGTCTATGAATTTTCTGATGTTTTCAGCGCTGGCCCGGTATTGTTTTGCTTCTTCTTCAAGTCTTTTACTCTCTGCTTCTTTCATGTTGGCGATGTATTCTAGTATTTGTAGTATATATGGTTTTAGATCTCTTGAAGCTTTCTTGTATGCTTCAAACAGGTCTTTAAGTAACTCGCGGGATAGCCCAAATTCCTCCCAATGTGAGTGATAAACGAGTGGGTCGATGAGTGTATCCTCTAGTACATCATCCCAAGTTGTTGTCTCAAGCTCATCTAGGTGTTCAAGTAGTTCAGCTGCGGCTTCCTCGGGTTCCTTTTCTTCACGTGTTCTTCCAAAAACTTCTTTATAGATAAACTCTATTGCTCTAGCCAAGGGTCTCTTAAGTTCGTTAACGTGCTTGACAGTGATCCCAGCTACTTCACTATAGTCTAGTATTCCAGAAAACAACGCTGCATCGCAACCTTTAGGAGTTATATCAACATACTTTGTCCCGCGAGGACCAACTTTATCTAGCTCAACAATAGCCCCCTTCTCAATAAGTAGAGGTAGCAAACGTCCAATAGCTGATCTAGCTGTCCTATAATGCATTCCGAGTTCCTCCGAAAACCTCCTAGTTAAATCACTAACACTTAGAGGACCTTCTAGAGCAACTATACGAATTATCTCGATTAGTTTCTTTTGCTCACTAACACGTTTAGACATAGAGACACCAATATTACTATACAGTAATTTGGAATAAAAATATATATCTCTTATACAGAATATCTCTATGAGTGGGAGGATGATCAGCCGTAGGCGTAAGGAGAGGAAAGGTAGTTGGCTGGAAAACCATGTTGCAAATAGATACAGAAAAGCAGGATACAATGTTAGAAAACATGTTATAATAAGCAAGGGCGAAATAGATATACTAGCTATTAAGAGAAAAGAAAGATTAACAATTGAAGTAAAAAGTGGATCACAAACTATTACATCAAGTACCATGATCAAACTCTATAGAAAAGCAAGAAGAATTAATGCCAAGCCAGTACTATTTATTGGACCAAATGTAAACGTAACCATTTCTGCCAAAGAACTAGCCAAGAAGCTTGGAATACGGATAAAGAAATGGAAACCAAGGAGCTGAAGCAAGGTGATAGATTTTGTCGAGTTTGGAGAGTAAGCTTGTTGAGGCAATAAGTCAAATAAATAGGTTTATTGAAGATGCTAGGATCATTAACTATAGGAACTATACGAAAAAATTCGGCATCGATCGTGTAAAGGATTTTAGACGAAACTATTTGTTTAAAGAGGAGCTCAGCCGTATTGAAGAACTATTAAAATCGTATACAGACAAAATAGACAATATACTAAAGTTGATTAATGAGGGTCTTGTTGAGTTAAAAAAAGATGGGAAGTATGTAGCTTATAATACGTTCTTAAAAGAATTCAGGCGAAAAGTAGAAGAAGTCAATAAAAATTCTCCAATACACCTATATAGAACTATAATTAGAGAGACAATTAAGTTATTTGATGCTAAAATACCAATAGTAATGAGTGCTGTCCGACATGACATTGAACCTAAGACTATATTCTGGCTTTACTTAACTTCTTTTGCAATTAATGTTCTTATTAAGACTCTAGATGAAAACCTAGACATAGATACGGTATTAAATGATGTTGTATCTGAGTTTAGAATTGATTTTATTTATGGTTTTTCCTATGTTGAAACACATGCACATACGGTAATAGTATTTGGTAATAGGTTAAAAGATGTTATTACAAGAATTGATGAATTGGTATCTAATAGGGAAAAACTTGATTCTGTTTATAATAAAATGAAAGTTTATTTATCTAATAAAAGATTTCCATATGATATCCGGCATCCAGTTGTTCGTAGAAGGAGCATTTTTGATAAAAACTGGGATTCATTAATAGTAATTGGATATCCTGAGGCTTCTAGGGGTTATGAACGCGTACTTACAAGGAGTGGTGTTTCAACGCAATATAGACGACTTGCATCAGTTTTATACATTGAGTTCATGGTATCTAAAGACCGGGGCTCAATGTTATTAGCGTTAAATGTACCGTTTTCTAAACTCAAGAAGAGAAGTAGAGTATGGAATATTATTAATGATATAGTTAGGCAAATGATAGGAGTATCATTTGAACAATTACTACGCTACGAACGAGAAGTTTATAGTATACCTGCTGAGAAGCTCGTTGAGGAAATCAAGAAGACATTAGAAGGTAGACTAGAGCGAGAACTTAATGAAGCACTTGATGAGTTTAAGAATAAACTTGTTGAGAAAGCTACTAGGGTAATAGACTCTGAGTCTTTACAGTACAAAGATAAACTACGTAAATTTGTTTCGTCCTTAACAATATCTAAACTCTATCTGAGGGTGATGCTGGAAAACAAAACTCTAATGCGGCTTGAGATCGAGTTATCTGACCCTGGAGTAAAAGGTTTGCTCCCACACACTAATATTAAAGTCTTTTCAGAAGAGATAAAAAACCTCTCAAGTAAAGCAAAAAAAGAGTTTATGCATCCGAAAACAAGATTTGTTGTAGGTGTCAGTCTTCAAGGAAGAGTCGAAGACTATGGGCACCCTTCCATAATAGAGTTTACGAGTGAGGACGATGTATTCTTTCATAACATGAACCGTGAGTACGTTACCGAGCTATCCTATATTCTATGGAAGGCTTCAGAAGAACTAACAAAGGAATAAGGTTAGTGCTATGTTTGAAGAACGACTCCTAAAACTTAATGAGTACTTAAACAACAATCCAACTCTCTATATTCCTCAAGAAATGGCTTCAAAATTTAGTCAACTCATAGATAAAAGAGTACTTGAAAAGAGTGTAGGTGGAGTTTATAGAGTTAATTGGGAAAAATTGGCAAAATATTTGGCGAGAAATATAGGCATGAAGGGTAAACCAAAAACTTGTAGTTTTAATACAGTATTCATAGAAGAAAAGTATGAAAATAATATTTCGTTGATATTCTATCTAGTATACTCTATTGCCGACGACTTTGTAAGATGTATAACTGATGTAGGCATTAACGAGTTCATAGTACCACTAGTGTTTATGCCGTTAAAACTTATTGATGAACTGTATGAGAAACATTACAGGCTTGTAGGCAAACTCGCTAGCGATATACTCAATGAAAGTAGAATTCTACTCCTATTTCCCATATTATTACCTCTTCCATCGGAACACGAGTTAGTTAGCATGTATGTTGAGTCAATTAATAAGCTAAGGGAATCAATAAAGGAAATACCGAGTAATGTTTTCTATGCAGACGAGTATGACTATTTAGCTAATCATAGGAAGTCGACGACAATTAAGGCTTTAGTTACATTTTCGTTTCTTTACGATTTGCTGAACAGATACGGTTTTTCTGGCTTTAAGAATAAAAGAGGCTGGAAATCTTCATCAAAATGGTTTGAGGAAACAGTTAAGCTACTACTAGTCAACGAGTATGTACAAGGCATATTCAGTAAGAACGTTACAGATTATCTTGTTAAAGAGTATAAGACAGGAGGGCCTTGCCAAGAAGATATAGCTATCCCTATAAAGCGAGAAGATAGAGCTGATATACTTATTGTAGATACGAAACTTAGAAAAGACGATATTTGTCGAATACTGTTATCGAGTGCATACAAGCACCAGAACAATAAACAAGAGAGACAAGTTAGTGAATGTAAGCATAGAAAACAAACAGAATCACTAATAAAATATGAACACTACATCACAGTAAAATCTGATAAACTAAGAAAATTAGAGGAGCTTCTACAGAAAGAAACACCAATAGGCGACTACTATCTGGTCTTCATACAACGTGTCAAACCTTCAATCAAATGTCTAGAGAACTTAAATTCAGTAAAACCTAGAGGGTATAAGAAAATCATGATATACAGTATTGAGGATTTTGCTGAAATACTTACAAAGAGTCAAAACCTAGTAGATTAAAAGCTAAACAAAACACTCCAATAACTCTACGAGGTAGCCAAATATACCTGTCTCTTTAGATAATTATCAACACAATTAAAAATAAATTGGATTATACTGGGATACTCTCGATTAGCAATTTCTATATTTATTACTTGTAACAACTTGTTAGTTCATAATAAATGCTCCAATAGTTATTGTTAATGTTTATAGGGAAAGTTTTGTTTACTAGTCTCCTCACGCTTCTCAAGTTCTTTAAGCTCATCTAATAGCTCCTTAAGTAGTTTTCTTAGCATCTTCTCGTCTATTTCGTCAAGTTTTACCTCAAAGAGTACATTGTCTTCGTACATACTGCTCTCCTACTTATATGAGAAGAGGTTTTAACCAGCCGAAGTAAAACTAATAAGATGATGATCTATAAATCAGATCTCTTAATTCTTATCACTAATACGTCCAGCTAGAATAATACCTAATCGTAGATGTACGATTATCTGATACATTGAACTATAAATCTACAGGCATTGTGAACACAATATAATACCAGCGCTAAGACTATAGTTAAGAATGGGGGCGCTAGGTAATTGGTTGCTCGGTCTTCGGAGTATGTTAATAGAATATTGCAAGCCATAGACAACTACATAACTGATAACCTGTCTTATTTAAGAGCTTGTGACCTCAGCGAATTCTACAAAACCTTATTTAAAGAACTCAAAGAATTCTTTGGTGGTTCATGGGGATTTGATGGTGTTACTGAAGTTCTTATTTTTAGAACATTACACCACATAATAGGAGAAAAAGCAAAGATAATTAAAATAACAAATGATCTTAACGCCTTTTACTATGAAGGCAAAAACATTGTTCTAGGTGCTGGACTACCGCTCCAAATTAATAATGAGAAGATATGGCCAGACATTATAGTCTACATACCATACGATAATAACCCTAGGATGATAAATCAATTAGTCTCTATTCTGGAGATCAAAGCATATCCTCAAGGTGGGCTAAAAGGACTTAAAAACACAATAAATAGACTCAAAATCATACATAATCACTACAAGAATCCGAAGTCTGCACTGATAATATATGATGTTCCCGTCAAAGACAAGAAGAGAAGTAAGATGTGGAAGTACCTTCACAAAGAGCTAAGCGAAGAAGAGCTTATACCCGATTACATTGACGTAATAATTCTAGCAGAACATGACAATAAAGTTATTGATCTATTTAAGCCCTACGTTTCTCTTTAGCAAAGGTTAACGATACAGGAAGGTATTAGCCTTTTGTTGGTGTCGTTTCTAAAATACAAAGTCTATTTGAGCGTATTGCTTCTATTAGACTAGATCAGGACGTGAATAATAGATATTTTTATCTTTGTTTTTAAGACCTAGGTTACATACGGGTGTTTCTAGTATGGGCGGTGTCGATGAAGTTCTGAGAGAACTTCGCTTAGTTCGCGAGAGGCTTGAGAGGATAAAGAAAATTGAGTAGATATGGTGTATTCTTTACAACAAAAATATGGTTGAGGAATTGTTTGCTCTTGGATGCATGAATTTTTATATCCACATGATGATGTTTGTTGCGAGTATGCTGGTTAGTAGGCATATTAGTACGTGGGTGAAGTCGAGTATTGTGAAGCTGGTTATTTTAGCTATGACTAGGCCTATTGTGAATGCGACGATGGTCACTAGTATGAGGCCTAGTTCGATGACACTGTTTAGTACTTCCATGCTGGGTAGTATTACTGGTATTTGTCCTGTTGGTGTAGTGATTAGTGATTCTATTGATGGCAGTATTATCTGTAGTATCACTAGTATCAGTATGCTCAAGAATACTGGGGCCGTGTAGCCTAGGAAAGCATAGGTTCTCGTGGAGCTTTTTACTCTCTTCTTCTCGCTCACTACATTGTTTACGAAGTTTGTCAGGTTCTCGAGGATCTGGGGGTTGCCGCCGCCGGTCTCAACGATCTCGTTTAAGACGAAGAAGACGTAGTTTCCTAGCCAGCTTCTCAAGCTAAGGCTTTCTACAACGTTCCTGAAGGGCACGTTTAGCTCTAGTTGCTTTGCGATCCACTGCAGTATCTTGTCGAAGAACTTGTTATAGGTTCTCCTCTTAGGCAAGTCTCTTATTGCCTGGACTATATCATAGCCTATCTTCTTCATCTCCGTGATATCCCTGAGGAACTGCACGAGAGCATTCTCCACCTTATCTACCTCATTGTGCTCGAGAAGATACTCTACAGCTATAGGGATCGAGGTGAAAAGTAGTGTTACCGCGATAACATTATGTAGCCCCGGCATCAGCAGCCTTAATAGAACGAATAATGGTATGGAAGGCACTATTACTAATGGTAGTTTACGCTGTATATCGTATTTATCATAGAACTTAGGCTGTATTGTATGAACAGCTGATATCGTCACAAAAGCCAGGAGAGGCAGTAGCCCTACGGTAAAAATCTGTAGTGTAAGCATAGTAAGCGGGCCTGCGAACACCAGCGAAGACACTATCAGGAGTGCCGGCAAGATCAAGAACAACGCCATAGAAGCTTCACCCAGGGTACTGGCTACCTCACTATACCTCTTCCACTTATTGACAAGCTCCTTCAACTCATCCTCAGCTTTCAACGTCAAATAAGCTGTTGCATCACCACCACTCCTTATTATCGACGAATACCCTAGTACAATGGTCTGGAATTTCTCGCTAGGATGATTAAGCGCAATGCTATCAAGAGCGTCCAGCGGGTTATGGGAGAAAAACATGTAGTCTCTCCTGATTACCTTGGCCTCACGCTCTAGCTTGGGGAGAACATTCTTTCCAATAATCCTCTCAAAAGCCGAGTACAGGGATATGCCTGCAGCATGAAGTATCGCGGCATAGGTTAGGAAGAACGCTAGCTCGTTCTCTACATCACTCTTCCTATTAGATATCTTGAGGTTTATCTCCATAGTGGGTATAGACAGTATCACGAACGGGATTATGTTGACCAGAAATATCAGGGGGTTCCCGATTATATTGAAATACGTGAACAAGCTTGTCACTACAGTCAAAACCAACGTTATGATGAATAATAGGATGTACTTCCCAACGTAAAATGTTGGATGCGTGAATATTAGTGCTTTAGGCATGTTCTTCTTAACATTTTCCTCCATGTAGTTGAATAACTTGCTTATTATAGGCGCGTTCTTTAAATACATTATCACCAGCGTAGCGACCTTAGTGGTCTTTTTTCTAACAAGTATTTCGGAGTAAGCTAGCAGAGATAAGCCGCCAACGAAGTTTAGTAGAGATAAAACTATGATGTATGATAGGAAGTAGAAAATCTTCATCGGCAGCTCGACTCTCCAGCTTAGAGCAACTGCCATCATTAGTAGCGTCGAAAGAATATTTGCTACTATGAAAGAGTTAAATAATGTATTAATACTCTTTATTTTCTCTTCAACTAGCTTACTCATTCTCTTATCCTCCTTCTCTCACTATAGAACCTCTGTATATGCTTCACAACATCCTCGTACCTCAATATATTGTTCTCTACGAGAGACTCAAGGAATTTCCTTCTCAGCACCAGCTCCTCGTATACCATATCCTTTGTCCAGCCAAGCAGTCTTGCCATGCTCTCCAGTTTCACACTCTTCTTAACCACTTCCTCTTCGTCATCAGGGTAGTGTTTATCCTTTTCTGGATCCCAGTAAAATACCTTGATATAATCGACATCAGTAGCCCCCTTCACTCCAGTGATCTCATCAACCTCGATAACCCTCCTCATAGGCTTTCTCCCGGGGATCCTGATGAACCTCGTAATTATTACATTGCTTATCAATGGGAGAAACGATATCGGGACATTAATAGGCGGGGTCACTAGTCTCATTACCATAGATTTTATGGAGTCTCCATGAAACGTACAAGCACCTCCATGACCCGTGGCAAGTGCTTGTACAAACACGTAGGCTTCCTCGCCTCTAATCTCGCCGACTATGATAAACTGGGCTCTTTCTCTCAAGGCTAGTTTAACCAGGTCAAAGAGCCCTATCTCGGTTTTTGACTCAGCTAATGTGTACACGTGTCTTGCAACCAAAGGCTTCCATCCTATATGTGGCAGCCTCAGCTCGGGTGTGTCTTCTACACTAACGATCTTCCATGTCGGAGGCAATAGTGTCGCCAGGGTGTTGAGTAGCGTGGTGTTATGTACTATTATAGTGTTTGCTTCAAAAGTCTCATTACCCGGAACCTCAAGATCATAAACGTAGCCACCAGACTGCTCTACCATAGTGATCTCTCTAATATTCTCAAATACAACCGGGCCATTACTAGAGGATCCCGTCACACTATCAAGCTTGACAACGTATTTTCCATCAACATTCTCTATAGAGACGCTGTTTCCTAAACCAACATACTGGAGTACATGTAGAAACTTGTACGCTGTTTCCTCCGAGTCGAATACTATTTCCGAGCTCTTTGTAGCATCTCTAATTCCCTCCAAGAATTTAGCCAGCCATTCTCTATTGAACAAGAATAGATACCTGAATAATTCCTCTTTAAGGTTGACAATACGTTTAAGCAAGTAGGCTACACTACTATCTAGTAACATGTATTCTCTAGACACGCCTCTATCAACGGCCTCGTACTTGAGCCCAAGACTGTCGAGACAGTTCTTGATTTTCTCATGGACAAGGTCATCATTCTTGTCAACCCTAATTCTTAAATTACTAGTCTTATCGTTAGCCTGTACAAGAATATACCCAAGTATGTAGCCCAATTCAGGCTTTGCTATAATATCACGGTTACCCTCAGGCAGTACACGGGAAGACTCGTCACCTAGAATATTCTTCAGTATCTCGTCTTGTTTTATGTCCACGGTAGTTTTGGGTAGCTCAAGTCTATTAATGACTACCAGCTTGTCTCCACTATTGAGTTCAAGAGGTTTCTTCACGTATAAATTCCTGCCATCCGTAGTAATTAATGAATGATCCTCAGTCACTATTATTTGTCTCCCGCTTTCAGTAACAATCTTTACGAGCCTACGGGGAGCTCTATGCCTTATTATATACTTGGGCTTCTTCCACGAGACATTAAATCCTTTATCTAAAGCAAGTATCCTTAAATCAACATCTGATAAATCTATGTACTCCATGTCACCCTGTTTTACCACAGGCTTATGCCTACTTAGTAGATCCCATAATTCCTCTATTGTCACTAGCAGAGGCTTATTAGACAGGATCGCTGCTAATACGCTGTGCCCATGAACTGATTTACCGCTAGCCATCTCACCCACAATGAACACAGAGCCTTTATTCTCTAAGAGAAGCCACCAGTATGCCGCCATTAATGAGCTCACGGTACCAAACTTTATTAGATGACATATAGTGAAGGGTTCTTCTCGGAATTTTCTAATCGTAATACTTGAACCGAAAGGCGTTATCTCTCTAGAATAAGTTATTGCCACTCTATGTTTTTCCGGAAGAGAACCTTCTGCTATAGGGAAGGCGGTGGACACGTGTTTCTTAGCCTTATGGGCAATCATCAATATCGTGTTATCCAGGACAGACTCGTCGTCAAATATTATGTTGGATATCAACCAGTCTAGATATGAGTAATCTCTATGAAAAACCCTAACAGGCCTGCCGACTCCTTCTAGAGAAATATCCTCAATCCTAGGATCCTTTAACGGGACATCTAAAGGCCCATAACCCAGAGTATCCCTGATTATATAGTATTTCAGTTTATCAAAAGACTCCAGGACTTGCTCGTAAATACCCAAATCTTTAGCAATAGATATCATTTGTTCTTCAACATACTTGACAGGCTCTTCTTTCTCTAGAGGCTTCATAGCGTAGTAGAGAGAATTCATTATTATGTTGTAGAGACGTTTTTCTTGCTCATTAAGCTCGGGCTCGTCAACAATATAGTAGCCTAGTCCTTCATACTCATAGATATAAACAGCAGCTAGCCCGATATTGTATCTCTCAAGTAGAGTCCCGTTCTTAACTACATGAGGCATCTTGTCAAGCGACATTCTTAATATCTTGGACTCTCTTACGATTTTTGGCTTACGTTTTCTAAACAATCTAAACTTGATCAAGGCACAATCACACCCGACTTAATTAAAAGAGTAAAAGACCTCCCTCTAGACGTTACGACTACTATAATAGCGTTATTGGTATTGAGTTGTATATTGTAGGAAACTTTTTCACCTGGATTAAGGACTATGTTGATATCCGTCTTCGTCATATTTGATAAGGATAACAGGACGTTATTATCAAGATCGTGGACCAATATATCATCAATGTTTACTGATATTGGGCCTGTATTCACGATTGTTAAGTTCAGCACTCCATTGACGATTGAACCGTTTAGATACAGTTTTTCCATGTTTCTCTCTTGTTCAAGTGATTCAACATACCTAACGGTGTCCATGTACATAGAGTATTCTGTAAGGAATATTATCATGATTGAAATAGCTATAGCTAGAGCGAAGATGAACAGCAGTGCACCTATGATGTTAGATATAGACTTCTTCTTAGCCATCATTACACACCAAAAGTAAACGTAAATACATTGCCTAACCCAGTAATCAAGGTAACCGTATGAGTATCCTCAGCTAAAGGCGAGCCTACTTCTATCGATATTATCGCCAGCCTACTACTAACAGGTATTGTATCACCTAGATCTTCCCCATAAACATCGACAATAGTATAGTTCTCTTTAGGAACATCATTATTGTCTAGAAATATCGTCGTAATTAATACGTTGACATCACCATAATTATAGACCACGAGGTTTACATGAGTTGAATTAGTGTAGACATACGCTAACGACAATCTTTCAAGCAGTTGTTCTTTACGGTATGAGAAGACCTCAAATATAAGACCCTTTTTTGATTCAACATAAATAGATAAGTTAACTACATAAAGAGCCATAGCAGCCAGTGTTATCGCTATCAACATTACCGAACTGAATACTTGAGAGATAGATTTCATTAACAGTATACCCCATTCATTACCTCAGATACATAGTAGAATAAACAGCTAATAATAATCCTAGCGTGCCTAGTTCTTTATCACTAAACGGGGGGTCAGTGGGAGAACCCCAGTGTATATACAAGCCTTTACCTATACGGAGTATACAGGCACCACTTCGTGTCTCACTTCGATCAGTATAGAATTTAGTTACAACCATGCTCTCGATTCCACGTTTCTTTAAAAACACCGAGTAAGTAATCCTCATGTTATCAACAAGTTTCCTACTTATATTGTTGAAACCATAAGTGTTAAGCCAAGACTTAAAATTAACGATATCTGAGGTCCTATTCTCTACATCATCGTATTCCTGTATAGAAGAACCCACGATCGCGGTGCCTCTCCCTCTTGACCCGAAGAGCAAGTATTCAAATCCTTCAATCCCTATCTCTATAATATCATCATCGCATACAGCATAGTATAGCGGGTATCCTGATAGATGCACCCATATCCATCCATAATCTCTTATATTATTATGAAGTAGCTCAATAAATTCAAGAACCTTCTCAGTATCATTAAAATACTCTCTTGGAACAGGGATTAAGCCTCCAAATGGATTTATTATAATTACATCATCTCTAGGATTTAATACAAGTTCAAGCCATTCATCCATTGACGATATGGTCTTCACAACTATACCTAGTTTCCTTGACGCCTCTAGGATACCGTTTACTACTTCACTAACATTTTCTATTGATCCTTTTTTACTAAGATTTAATTGTGCAAAATCCTGTAGTAATATTGTTGGAGCAAATATATACATAGGCTTATGGATTAACTCAAAACCGCTGCACTTGACAATTACTGAAAAGTTTATATCGCCAACTATCTCAATAACATAATCCTCTCCCACAATGAAATCATATCCATAGGAACCAACAATATATATTCTCGAGATATCTCCTGGAGCAATAACACTATACTCGGAAGAGAAAATACTTGTTTCGCCATGAAGTACCATTTTAACCCTAATACTAGTCCGTCCATTATTATACAAGACTATGTGAGCATATATATTACTGTATTGTTTAACAAGCTTTGCATCAACTAACTCAATAGATTCTTCATTAGGAATACTCATACTTATCATGACAAAGTATAGTATAGTAGCTACACTAGCAACTATTATTATCAAAAGCAATGATGCTACTATAGGTGATAATACTTTCATCCTCATATCATATCCTTAGACTACTTTCTCGCCCCATTAAACATGATGTGAAAAAGCCGTATTAAAGCTAAGCGTCTAAGCAGATTCTCTTACATAGGAAGAAGCAATATATCGTGCAAGGAATATAAACACTATTGATAAGACGAAAGCAGTTATTGGAAAGACCATATCCCGAAGATCAATCTCATACATAAGTCTCGAGCCAGCTCCTCTATAATAATCGATCGAGATATATAGCAATAAAGCAATTACCGCACCCAAGATCACGATTAACACAGAAATAACTCTGGATTTTAATTGATCTTTTATCCTCAATACCAACCCCTCATTCCCAGCGAGCGAATCTAGTCAATGAGCAATTTAAATCAATATTTTGTCGTGGCCCCAACTTATATAACAACTCCTCACCACTTAATAGGAATGACTTGATTCCTCTAAATTTTCTCACTCCCTTAATTTTATTGTCCACTGCATGGTATTAAGGTTCTTGAAGCTGAAATACCTTGATGAAGCGCTGTTTCATATACTTCAACGCTATATTGTGTTCTGAGAAAAAAGTGTTTTATGATTTTTATGTTTGTCTTAATGTTGTTTTTATCATTTTTATTATTGTTTCGTGTTTTTGTAGGAGGATTACTGCTATTATGATGATTGCTATTGTTACCAATCCGTAGATTATTGGGTCTAGCGGCGTGGTCGATATTGTTTGTGTTATTGTTGTTGTGGAGACCAGGAGTTTGGTTTCTGTTTGTGTTGTTGTAGTGGTTGATACTTGTGGTACTGGCGTGGTTTCTGTTACTGTCTCCGTCTTAGTCATTGTTTCTGTGGTCGTTTCTGTTACGGTCTCTGTCTGGGTTTCTGTGACGGTTGTCGTGACGTATACTGTCACGGTTTCTGGTGCTTCTAGTGTTGAGGCATAGAGGTATGCTTGGTCGTATGTTGAAGCCGGATCCGATGACATGTTGACTATGGTGTACCCTGGTTTCTCCACGTAGATATCTATCTTTGTAACGTTGTTGTACGTGGTCTTGTTTAGTACTATGGCGTTCTCGCTTACTGTGATGTTTACTTTGCTGCTCCATGGATGAGCTATGACTATAGTGATGTTCGTGGGCTCAGTGATGTTTAGAGCAAGCTTATAGACTCCTTCTTCGGGCAAGAGCACGGCGCTGTCATAGAGTATTGTTCCTCCACGGGTGCTCCAGACAAGATCCTCGAATGCATCGACGACCTCCTTCGGAGCCCTCATCTCATCGTTAATGAGATCCGTTGCCTCGAGGACAAACTTCCACTCGCTAGCCCACTCGATTGCTTGTTGTAGAAGCACTTTGCTGCTATTGGTTACCCCGGCTTCGACCTCGAAGCTAAAGTAGACAGCTCTATAACCATAATATGGGTCCCAATAGACATCATAGACAGTTATACCGGCGGCGCCATTGGGAGACAAGGCAACTATCTTCAATGGCATCAGTTGTGTGACACGTCTATACACGTCCTCAGGAATAGTGATATTGACCTCTAGTTTAGCTCCAAGCCCAGGGATATCGACTAGTGCTTTAATACTGTTCTCAACTATCTCGGCTCTAGCAAGACCTCTCCTTAGATCCCTTATCTCGTGATCCAATGCTTTATCGAGGTATCCGGTAAGGTTTTCTCTCAGCCTCCTCCCTGTGGCATTCTCCACTATCTCGTACACCCTGTTGTAGAAACCTGTAACATAGCCCTTAGCGTTCCCAGTATGGTTAATCGCAGTGTAGGCTATGGCGCTCGGCGCCCCAAGCTGCCATCCAACCTGCGTGTATGCCTTGTACTTGCTGTTGATGCCCGTGTAGGGGTTCGGTATAACTATTGGTTCGCTTGGGAGACTCCAGCCCAATGCCTTGCCTTCACGTGTCAGCTCCAGCTCTCCGCTCCACGGGACATAGGGTACCTGCAGTGGAGTCGAGCCAATAGCTAGGCCAAGAGAGTAGGCGAACAGGTTCTCTCTACCCATCTCGCATAACTCCTCAGCGATCTTGTCGCGAGCATACTCCCACAGCGGTAGCCATATCAGCCCTAGGGCGCTTGCTAGTCTCCTGCTACTAGCTATGTCCTCGATACCACTGCCTATGTGGCCGCGTGACCCGATCTTTATCCTGGTCTCACAGGAGACCCATAGCATCCAGTCACTGAGTGTTCCATGGGTTGCAATAAGTCCTGCATGATGTTCTCTAACGTAGTCAAGAATACACTCCAGAGCCGATTTACCACCGCAATCTATACTGCTTAGATCCCAGTTGAACAAGAAACCAGCGTTCAAGCCAAGATATAGATTACTAAGTATCACTACCCTAGGCTCAACGGACCTAAGGTACTCGTCAATACTCTCCCCGGGGTACACTATAGTCACACTATATTTCTCGCCAACATAATGCCAGTTATGGAAGACAACGAAACTCCTGCAAAGCAGCTCAGCAAGCTTATTAGCACTCTCTATTTTCCCCATATAGCTTGATGGGAAAGAGAACTTGCTATTGATACTAATCATGTCTCGTAGCTGCCTATAGTTTTCCTTAATAAGCCAAAGCTTCACATGAGGATCTATTACTAGGACCCGCTCGCCAGTACTATTATAGACATAGTAGAGACCCATAGGCGAAACAATAGTATTATTGCCTTCATCAACTGCTCTCGCCCTAAACTCGACGAAGACACCTGGCTGTTGCCCGGGTATCTCGGCTATGCCCATGAAGAAAGGTATACTAGTATGCGGTATGGTCTCGTTTACACCAGCTATCCCCAAAACAGTATTTATGTCGTGGATCATCTTGTTGAAATCTCTTGTTATATTGTCCAGGTAATCCATTATCGTGTCGTTAGTCACAGGAGCAGTGGCCCATGACTCGTTGTTGACACAATACTCGAACACGAGATCCCTTATACCACTATAGCCCTTATCGTCAACAACCACTATAGAGATATTCAATGGCGTTGAATCAGGTAGGCTCCAACCCCTGGGTGCAAGCCCTAGAGTCTCCTTGTAAGCCCCGGGGTCCTCGAGAGTATTCGATACTTGTGCCAGTACTAGTGGCGGGATATTTTCTCCTAGAGCAGACGAGTTTACTTCCAAGGAGACATTATAGGTTTTGTCACCAACTATTATACTACAGTTTGCAACTCCCTTAACAGTCACTATAAACGGGATATCGGCTGAGAGCCATGATGCACTAGTATTGATTACTTTGTATGGGAGCCCAGGGAACCCGCTGATAAACCAGGAGTCTCCCAGTGGCCTAAAAGGTATTTCCCGGACTACTGGTTTTGGTAAGAAGTCCCTTAACCCGAGGTGATCGATTATTGTAGTCAATGTTATGTTTACTCTAGTATTATTGTACACGGGGACATAGTCTTCACTAAAGTACTCGTAGACTCCATCCTCGTCACGGTCATAGTAGCATCTAACATAGTATCCCCCTATGTCGTACAGATAGAAGGTCTCGGAGCCACTACTATTAGTGAAGCCCGATGCAACAAGCTCTAGTAATCCCGGTTCAAGCAACGACTCCTCCCAAACCTCCACGTACACGTTGCCTATAGGCGAGCCATCCAGATAGGTATTGACGACAAGCGTGATGTTCCCATAGCCAGGGTTATAAGTTGGCTCTACTTGTAAACCCATACTCAAGTTTATCTCAGAGAATACTTTGAGTACTGGATAACCCGTGTATGAGCCGTTTATATGTACGAGTATCAGTACCGGGGTTAAGTCTCTGGGGTTGCTTGGAACAACATATACTTCAATACTACTAGGAGTATTATCGTCAAGATAGTTCTGGAGAGATGTGTTTAATGTATACACCCTAGTGCTCACTAAACCCATGGATGCAATAATTAATACAATAAGAACAACTGTGGCTGGGAATCGATTAGACAAGAAGGATTACCACCTTCCGTTTTTACGTACTATGTACCAGGTAATCCAATATGTTAATATGTTATGGCATGGTATATTTGTTTTTATCAAAAGTAAATAGCTGGATGATAAATTTACTGTATTAGCATAAGGATAGCAAATCTTTTAAATTAATAAACATAAGTATAGGGGAAAACATATTCCGGTTTTTATAAATAAGCCATTCTGTTTATGTAAATGAAACCCTGTTTATATGATAAAATAGTATTCAACTAGAACAGCATTAAAATACATATACTGCTTTGTAAACTAGAATTATTTTCTTGTGGAGAACACATGCTAGGGTCTTTCTTCAAATATATCATAGCAGCCCTGGTATCGATTGTTGTTGTTTCCAGTATCTATGCTGGATTATATAAGGAGTTGAGGAGGAGAGAAGGAAAGAAAGTTGCGTTCTCTAAGGTTGTGGAGTCTTGGCTACATTGTTCGCCTAGCCGTGGCTTATTGTTTATTATGACACTTGGGCTTGCTGTTGTCACAGTGGTTGTGAGCTATGTGCTCAGGCTCGCTATAGCTTTCCTACAGGAGAGTCTTGGTGTTGTGTATAGAGAGGATTTATCGACTCGTATGCTGTATCTTTTCACGCTGATTACTGCTCTACACTTCATTGTCTTGACTTTCCTGAACACATTATCGAGGATATTACATAGTAAAAGTAGTGTTAGGGAC
Organism: Desulfurococcaceae archaeon MEX13E-LK6-19; assembly: GCA_029637525.1. Lineage (NCBI taxonomy): Archaea > Thermoproteati > Thermoproteota > Thermoprotei > Desulfurococcales > Desulfurococcaceae > Desulfurococcaceae archaeon MEX13E-LK6-19. The sequence goes on along the minus strand of CP072660.1, from coordinate 1,428,113 downwards.
ACGGTGAATAAGATTAGTTACTACAGGTACTTCCACATACTCTACATAATCCCGGGTATCTTCATAGCAGAGTACATGCTCCTACTGGTTAACTACTTGTTCCTGTCAATGAACTATGATAGTATAGATAAGGTATTCTCCTCGGCTATGAGCGGTCTAGAGAATACTATGACTAGTAGTCTAGGGGGTCTTGGGGGAGCAGCTGTATTCATGGCTGTGGGTAAAACCTTTATTGTCACGAAGATAAAGATCGAGTCCATACTAGTGGTACCGCTATGGGGGCTGCTTGCTGGGAGAACATTCAGGAAGAAGCACTTGATAGAAAAAAGACTGAAGAACCTACTGGCAGTACTCTCTGTAATAGCTGCCAACACGTTCATACTATACGTTATTGTGGTTAAAACAATACTCTATGGCCAAGTAAACACAATGGCGCTAGTATTCTACACAGCTTCTTCATTCATATTAACTGTCTCAATGGTTCTCCTACTCTTCTTCCTGCTAATATACAGAGACTACACGGCTAAAACAAGCAGGGCAACCATCTATCCTGTTTTCGCACTTCTAGTAGTACTATTGGGCCTCTCCACGCTCTTCCATATGATACTAGTACAGCCGATACAACCAGTACAATCCCCTACAAGGCTCATAGAGTTTCTCGAGAAGATCTTTTCTTATCTACGCTGAGATAATGAGTTGTTTCCGCCTCCACTCCTTCTCGAATAACAGTGCTAGCACGACTAGACTTACTGTGTACAATATAGCTGTTAGTCTCAGCGGTAGCTCCAAGTCTATGTCGAGCAAGTAGCCACCAATAGCTCTCCCAGCCCCAGCCGGTAGCTGCCTCGAGAGGCTTAGGAGCCCGCTGGCAATACCTCTCCTACTATTTGGCACCAGGCTTAACGCGAAAGCTGTGTACAAGGGGTTCGCCACGTTCATCAAGATGCTTCTCACAAGGTATATCGTGCTCGCGGCAAGGTAGTCGTCAACGAGAGTCATAGCTATAAGTAATGGTATGCTCGGTATTGTTGCCGCCAAATATATTCTCAGAGGCCCACCATACTTGTCCGCCAGGACAGGAAGCCGGGTCATTATAAAAGCCATGGCTAGCTGCTGGAGCCCAAATATACTACCTATCTCACCGCTTGTAACACCGTATTTTGCAGCGAAATAATACCCTATGTTATGTATAGACATGGCTGCCCCGAAGCCAATCAAGCTCCCTATTACGATTAAGTAGTTGAATCTACCGAGTCCACGAATCCCCCTAAAGATCTCTCCTAGGCTAGGAGATCCCATCCTCTCAAAAGATCTTTCTCTAACTCTTGCAACAAGAAACACGTTAGCAATCATTATAGGCGTTAGTGCCAGGAGAGAAAAACCATAAGCCAAAGCCAAGTCTATTCCTAGGCTCATCGACAAAATGACTGGTATCCAGCCGAGGAAAGAACCAGCAGCGCTGCCGAGTGTCCTAGAAGCTCTAACATAGCTGAAAGAGTAATGTAGCATGCTGTCGTCAACACTCCTGGAAGTCAACACGTTAATACTAGTCATTACAAGGCTACTCGAGAAACCAAGAAGCAGGTAGCCCATAGCGATAAAGTGGAGTAGCCTTGTGGAGAACAAGAAGAAGCTTAGCCCATACAAAACAAGCCCTATAGAAGCTATCCTCTTAGAGCCATATACATCACATAGGATACCAGCCAGTAGCGTCGAGAAAGAAGCAACGAAAACACTGCCACCACTCATCAAACCAAAGATACTACCACTAACACCAAGAATACGGAGATAGGGAGCGAGAACAGCCCACGAGAAACCAAAACCAATACCATTAACTAGAGAAACCAACAGCAAAGACTTGTCAACCAAGCCCCTCCGCACACCACTACTCTTCAAAACAACATCAATAAACCCCTCCAAAACCAGGACACCCGCCGAAGGCAAGGGGGCTTCCGGGGAACATCAAGAACTATCATTGAATTCCAATATATAGTTGATGGGCTTCTTTTCTGTGGAAAACACACTAACTTTACCAGAGCTCTGTAAGCAATTGTAGAAGAAGATAGCTAAATAATAACACAGTTATGTTGTACTTAGTGTTTTCGCTAGGATATTATGCTTTATCGTATGTCTGCTTGTTTTAACATACGCATATAATTATTTTACATTCCTAGCTAATATTTTTGGTGGAATTAATTTATTTATGTTTAAAGAATATAGTTTATGCTGTCTAGATAAACTTATATATGTGTTTATACCAAATACTTGATGTAAAGGTGTTAGAATTGTCTAAATACATGATCTTAGCTCTTGTCCTCTTACTAGCAGTAATGGTACCTAGTATAAGTGTTGCAGCTGAGGATAACGATAGTGTACCTAGGATGATGTTCTCAAGGACTTATGGTACAGACACCTGGAGCCTCTCATGGATCAGCGACGAGCTTCTCATGTATAGCGAAGGATATGGATTCATAAGTCTTATCAATGTCTCATCAGGAGAAACCAAGACTATCTATGTTGGTGAACTAGCCACTAGTTTTGTACAGGGGATCCTGGTCGGCGGCGACAAGATCTTTCTGATCAACAGTAATGGTGATGGAGGATTGTACAGTTTGCCCCAAGAGAAGCTTTTATGGCTCAAGAAAGGAGTCTATGGGTTCATGGATTTACTTGGTGTATACAGCAATAGAGTCGTACTAGCTAATTACACGCATATAATAATAGTTAATCCATTCAGCGGCACTACAGATGTAGTTAAGGAGACTTCTGGTATCCGTCATACTCTAAGAAGCGGTTATGTCAAGTACAGAGATTACTATAACCAAAACTACTACATACGTGTATATAGTATAGACACAGGTATAACCAGGGAAGTCAAACTAGATGATCCAGGGAAAAACGATATCGACCCTAATCTAGATGTTTTGATAACCTATTATGATAACGGGACATTAGTTAAGAGATCTATTTCCACAGGCAACGAACTTGATAGAAGAACACTATGGTATATTACTTATGCTGACATAGTTGTTGATAGTGTAGACCACAAGATACTGCTTGTAACTTCTAATAAGATATATGTTATAGACATAGCTACACTTTATATTGAAAAAATGGTAGGTCATTCAGCAAACGGTATACACAGTATAGGTTTGTCGCCAAGCGAAAAATATTATGCTGTGCTATCACCTGGTAATGGAATCTATGTATATCGTGTAGATAGCATGGTACTAGTCTACAGATCCGGGGATCTTACTACAAGTCTTTATGATACTTACTGGCTTGACGACAAGCACCTTATAGCGTATGGCTATGACGCTGGAAAGAATGCATATGCGGTAATATATGATGTGAATGGGAGTATTATATCGACATATGAGTCATCACACGCTCCTGGAAAAGTGATAGTTAGAGATGATACGTTGTATTTGATTAGCTATGCTGGTGACGAACTATATGTTATGGAGCATGATCTTGAGAATGGTTTTCTCAAAGACTACAAAGTATTTGAATTACCTGATTACATCAATTACTTGAACTGGGTATGCCTAACTGACGGAAAACTAGTGGTTGAGTATAGTTATGTAGACGATTTCTTTTGGATGGTCTATACACATATAGTTGTCTTCGACTATGCCGGAGGATATGAAGTCTATAGAATAGATCATTCACCGGGGATGCTGAACATAGTCGTTCTAAACGGGACAGTAGTCAGAGGAACAACACCTGAGGTCATTGGCGATATAAGTCTCCCTACTAGAGACCGTGTCTATGAATACAATATCGAGACCGGGGAGGTAACACAGCTATACGACTACAATGGATTCTCAGAGAACTATAGCCAAAAACTAGATGCAAGACTAGCAGGCAATGGCAAGACCCTGGCGGTAGTCAAGTATACTATTGAACAAGGGCTTAGGAAACCCGGACTAGACATCTACATCGTAGACATCAACACAGGTAACACGCTACTGGAGCTAAGCATAGACGACTACGTGTACATGGGAGGTATGACGTGGAGTAACGACAACGAGACACTGATTCTAGCACTAAACAACAAACTTCTCTTCCTGAACACAAGCAGCGGTAATTACTACATGGAGCCCGTGAAGATAAACTGGTTTGTAAAGAAACTATCATACAGTCCATCAGGCTACTACATGTCAATACTAACCCATAGTCTATACTCACTCTCAGTATACCAGCTAAAAGAAACTCCTGTACAAGAGCCCCCGACAGAGACAGTGACAAAAACAGTAACTACCACGAAAACAAGCACGGTAACAGAAACCACGACGGAAACAAAGACAGAGACAGCAACAATCAGAGACACGACAACAGTAACCGAGGAGACAACAGTAACAGAAACCATAACAAACACGGTTACACAAGAAGTCTCCGGAGGTCAAGACAACGCCATACTATACATGATGGTAGGAGCCTTCGCAGCAGTAATCGCAGTACAAGCATACTACATCATGAAACTAAAAAAGGGGTAACAAAACCTTTTTCTTCATTCCAACACCAAGTATTCGCCTATAGTTTTTTCTGGCATCTCACCTATTACATGGTGGTTTTTCTATACAACGTCTTTACAAGGTTGTTGTGTATAATGTGATGGTGTTTCTAGAAGATTATAGTGCTTAGTATCAAGTGAAGACTATACGCTTATTTGACTACGTAAATTGTATAGGCATTACATACACATTGTTCCAGTTGTTCCACTGTACCAGCCTACATTGTTCCATGTTGGTTCTTAATAGGAATGAACACAGACTAGATACTATGAGACCATGTTTCTAAAGGTGATTATGTTTTGTCTCTAGGTAATAATGGCTGGAAAATATTGTCAATAATTCTCATTATCGCACTTGTTCTCTCAATAGGCTATATTGTATATGATAAACTTATTGTTGAAAGAATGGGAGGCGGAAGCCCATCGCTTAAAGAAGTGGCGAGTTTTTTAAGAGAGGTTGCCGAGCTTGAGAGAAAAGGATATGATGTCTATTACGTTGAATACCTCCTGCTTTCAGCTAGATACCACTATGCTAATGGTGATAAAGAAACAGCCATAGAGTTGTTCCATAAAGCACGAGACGAGCTAGAGAATGTTGTGCTTCTACCAGTGCTCCCATCGATAAACTATAGTGTTGCTGATAACACTCTCTACATAAAGAAGATACCAGGGAAATGGGACTTCGTACCGCTGGGTACTGTTTTTGTGTTGTCTCAACGAGGCTATCTTGTCTACCCGAGGAACGATAGATCATGGAAGCTAAGCTGCTTCATAATAATTGCCATAGGTTTTGACGAGAATAACCAGCCAGTATTCATGTACCAGGGAAGACTTCCTTTGATTCCACGAGAGGTTCCGTTGGGTGGCTTTGTCCCAAAGATCTATGTTGATGGTGAATGGATCGAGCCTGATGACATGAGGTTCGTTGGCCCACTATACTATGACGATGGTAGCGGACGCTATGGATACCCTACTGTCTATGAATACGATTTGTCTGGAAGATACCTAGAGTACTTGATGTACATACCACATAATAGAACATGGATCCACGAAATAGTTGATGTAGTGGAGGACAAGACTCTACTCGAGATACGAGCCCAGGCAATAGGTGCACCAATGTGGCTCGGCATATGGAATGAAACGTATTTACCACACGGGGTCTACGCTAAAGCCCGGGGAGTCGATCTCTGGGCTGGGTTCTGGGACATAGGGATCATGGAGGCTAGAGTGTATATCGGGGGTAAGGAGAGAGTTTATCACGGCGTGTTTGTATTCGATAGAGCTTCACACCGTGCCCACCAGGCTGCATCAGAGAAAAACCTTGGATCCCCTCTAGCCTTCTCCTGCATGGTGATCTACCAGCCTGGAATAAACATAATGATTGCATCATCCGAAAACCCCTCGCCATGGGATCCCGGGTTCCATTTAGAACACCAAGTCAGGATAAACCTGCTAGACCAAAGACTAGTCCTTGATACAACAAACTTCACCCTCCAAGACGACGGCAACCCACAGCCCAGGATATTCAGGCTCTACGGAACCCTCAGCAACGGGTACTTCAATCTAACAGGGGAAGTAATCGGCTACTGGCCCGAAAAATGGGTTGTGTCTCAGGGCGTATGGTGGAATAACGAAGGAGCAGCAGTATGGGGTAGAGCATTCATCCACTGGACTGGAGTAATAGTAGTCAACGGGCACAAGATAAACATAGACGCATATGGTGCAGGAGAATTCACACGATACACAAGCCAGTGCCAGGCATCCGAAAGAGACAGCAATGAGTGTTGGTGTCGCTAGAATTGGTGTCAAGACATCTAACTAGACTAACATGCCATGTGCAAAGATGCTAAACAAAGCTACTATAGAAGAGAATCAGGTCTGATGCTGCGATCCTATTGGCAACAAGATAGTTTTCAATTATTTGGATCGGCTTTTTATTAATTGTCTTGATAAACTTCATTACTTCATTTATTAATCCCTCAGTATCACACTAGCTCTCCGGCAACTACGTTTATCTAGACAATGATAGTGATGAGATCACTTTGACTAATATACTCGAGCAATAGTGTCTGCACAATGTTTCTGTGAAGAAATCAACATTGTTTTAGTATAAGGTCGGGAATACAAGAGAATGTTTACAGTACTCTCTTTTCTAGTTGTGCGGAAAGCAATGGTAAATGTTCTGTACGCTACTATATTGTATTGTTTGTTATCTCTGAGAGTAGCTTGTTTTGGACGAAAACCTATTGTTTTAATGTTTCTACAGAGGTGGTTGAGTAGGAGCATACGTACCAAGTTTGCCACGGTGTTATTAAGCCTTATGATCCTCATGGTGACATGTATATACTGGTAGGTCTTCCTTGAAGTCCCGGAGTTTATATTCACAATTGCCACGGCGATAGTAACTATAACTATGTTTCGAGGTACTGAACAAAAGAACAAAAACTTATGGTTACTCACATTATATGGTTTAATCAGTAAAGGTAAATAATAAATATAACTTAATGAAGTACTAGATCGACCTATGACCTAGGAAGCGAGGATCTTGATTATTTATTACCTAGCTCACCTCCTTACCAAAAGCAATCAAGTAATTGTTACTGCACAAAGTATGGAGTTTTTAGAGGAATTACTGAACATAAATTTGCTTTATTCTTGATTAGATAATAATTGCCTGCTCTGCCTCCATTAATGTATTGTTCTTTGTTATGATGTAAAATCTTAGACTACTCTCTTTAATAGTGTTTATCTTGAAGCAGGAAAAAATACCTAATAGCATGTATTCCCTGTTAAGTTTGTCAAGTAAATTAGCAAAAAAGATTTTGTCTTGATGAGAGGGATAAGCAATCCTATGTAATGTAACTGTTATTGTTTGTGGATTCAATGCTCCAGATTTTTTCATAGACGGTGTATATGGATGGGTGTGTAGCATCCCTATACAAGTTTTTAATTTTGCCAGCTCTATTCGGGGGAGTAAGTATGAATTTGTAGTTGCATAGTTTTTCACGATCTCGATATCTGTTATGAGAAGCTGTAATTCTCCATGAGAGCTCCAATCTTCTTTACCGTAGATATACATGGCGATTTCCTTGGGATAAGCCTCAAAGGCCCGTTCTTTTAGTCTTTCTAATAAAGAATATAGGTAAACAACTTTGGCCATAATAATCACCATAACTCATTTTTAATAATCCAACGATTAAGCTCATGGAGGTTACTGAAGCGTATTCGTGTAAGCTCGTTGACGTATTTGCTATTACATTCTCTTGGCCGAATTTTCTTGATGTTAATTGTATCGTGTATAGCATATATTGATAAGAGAACATTCTCTTTTATCGTTCCTATAGCGTAATTTAATGCTAACCATGCTGCTTCTGCTGATACAGTATATGTGACAACAGGGTTTATAGCGTATCCTTGTCCACCTATATTAGCTTGAAGAAAATCAGGACATAGTGGCTTAGAAGGTGTTCCTTTTCCGCAATAACCGCCAACCCATCCATCATCTCTATCCGCACCCAGGCTTACAAGAGGTTTCCCGAAAGCTATGCTCCATATAGTTAGTATTCTTCTAGGGGAAACCTTGTCTACGGCTGCTATGAGAACATCGCTTCTTTTGATAATATCATCGAATTTATTAAGAAGACCCGTAAGCTCGTTCTCACTTATAACTAGGTCCGATGATGGTATTGGTTCTGTAATTACAGTTATTTTTGTATCAAGAAACGGGTATGTTAATAGCAGTTTTTCTGCCAAAGCTTTAGATTTAGGTACACCAATATATCTAGGCCCATATGGTTGATATCCTACATTCTCTATATCAACGATATCATAATCTATGAGAATAAGTTCCCGAGGATTAAATCTTGCCAGGATTTCCGCTATAATTGACCCAATAGATCCACAACCTATAATAGCTATTCTCTTCTCATTAATTCCTTGAAGCTCCTTCTTCTTATTCAGATAGTGTTTAAGCAGTCTCAGTTCAAAACCATAGTATTTACCATTACCCATAGGCATTTCCGTTACCCTCTCTTTGTTGTGCTTTAGAGTTCAGCTTATCTTCTGAAATCCAAGAAAAATGAATAGAATTTACAGCGACAACATCTACATTTATTTTAGATAGTATTGATACTCGCCATGCCTTTCTTTCTTTAATATTGATCACATAAACATTATTTAAACCAGTTCTTGACGCATAGAGTCCAACAAACCATTGTGTAAGAGGGGATAACTCTCTGTTGTTTACAACATTCCCGGAGATACCTAACATCCCTTCTTTTATTATTGATGCAGGAAGCTTGCTTGCCTCCTCTTTATTGTAAACAGTATGTACATATAACGTATTAGTGTATGGATCTTCTGATACAATATATAGCGATATGTCATTATTGTTTAATAACTTGGTAGAGTTAGCCAACACGATATTATTTATTTCGGTAACTTGATAATCATAGTTGAGTATGGGCACATAAAACATTATCTCAAAATGTATTGTTAAAGATTGTCTTTCATTACTTGTAATTCTCGCTGAAGCTATGGAGTATAAGTAAGGTTTTGTTAGAGCAAGTGTGTTTGCCTCTAGCAGTTTCTCAGCAATCTCTCTAAATGTATTGCTATCTGTGCCTGATGGTTTAGCTTCTAGCCAGGGATGTGTATGCCCAAAAACTTCTCCTGCTCTAGCAGGTATTTGTATTGAGTATTTTGACTTGGGTTTTGCCTTTATTTCATAGACTTTTTCATGTAGTTTGTAGATTAGAGTGTTATCTTTTTCATAGATGTCGTATTTCGCTGCAAAACCTGATTCACATGAATGGAGTTCATTGTTGTTGCCCATGGAATTATTGTGATCTGTACTAGTACACTTTAAACAATCTTTGACTGTTTGTGTAAATACTTTGGCAAGAAAATCAATAGATGTGTATACTTTTATCATGGTTTTAATACTTTGTCGTGATTGGTTTATTTTATTTCTTTTCTTTATTCTATCAAACATTTTGTAAAGTCACCCCCTAAAGTTGGGATATACTAGATCAAAAATAGGTTCATGTTCTTTGGGATTATCTGTTTTTAGCAAACCTCTCAAATGATCCTTAAGAGCACCTATATAGAGGGTTTTCCTTTCGAGACACCTTAAGAATTCAGTGTCCCAGTGGACTTCGTAATACTCATAACCAATCGGAAGATTGTTTTTCCTCAAGTACTCTTCAAGGACATTCCTATATAATTTACTGTAAACTTGTTGTAAGGGGCTTCTATTGGAAAACAAACATGGATGAATGTATCCGGGATAAACATATACTCGTGGGATTTTCCTCGGATAATGTAAAAGATCTTCCGCAACAATAAAAGCATGTTTTCTCCTATTTTTTGTACCAACAAATATTATGAAAGCATATGTACCTATACATAAAGGAGTATCTAATGGTCTAATTACATCATAACTTGTTTCCAGCTCCTTGAGTATATACTTGTAGCTAACAAAAACTTTACGATTATTTAAATCACAATACTTAATATAAAAAGAGGTATTCATTATACCACCGTTTTTAATAATCCGTAGTTAAGCAACAGTCTTGTAAGTATCAATCTCGACAACATCACCATCCTTAAATACGCTACCAATGACAACTTCGTCGTCAGCACTTGGATTAATATCGATTAATGTTGCTTCGTCTCTACCAAAAATTCTTTTTAAGTAATCCCTGAATTCCTTAAACTTCATTGAACTTGGTACTTCGATTTCTCTCTGGGCATCAGTCATCCTGTCAATGACTACTAGCTTAAGACGAGGCTTCACTGCATACCACACCTCTCCTATCCTAGTTCTAGTTAATTTTTGTTGTACTCTATAGATAAATTTTACTCAAAAAATAATCTATTACTAGTTCAATAGGCTCGATAGTTTATATTTGCAATATGCTCAATTAGATACCAATTAGACCGAACAAGAGAAAGGAAAATAATCGAATAGTTAAAAAGGTAATCAGTTATTATAATATTTACCGGAGTGTTTTTTAGTAATAAGATCAATCTTATTGTTTACAAAGGCTAAACTTTGATATAGCAGATACTATTACTTTACCTGCTTGTTCTTTTTCTGCTCTATTCTTTATTAGTCCTCTCTCTACTAATGCAAGAAGTTCTTCTATCATTACCCTAAGCTCATTCGGAGTAACACGTACGACATAAATTCTCGTTCGTGGATCAATTTTTTCTTCTTTAAGTTTTCTTGTTTTCTCCACTATACTTTTCAGTAGATCAGGACAATTGTTAACAATATTGCTTGGGAGAATTATTCGGAGTCTATCAATAGTTGTTGCCCTTACAATTGGTATTGATTCTATCAATCGAAGATTCTTAAGCTTAGCTAAGCTTCTCTTAATACTTCCTACGGGAATATGAGGAGCTTTTTCTGAAAGGTCTTCTAGTGTTGCAACTCCACCATTTTCTAGAATCAATGCGAAAACTTCTAATTCAGTAGGCGATAACTCGAGCAGTAAGTTCGTTCGTTTCACAATCATAATATAGCCTCCCTCTCTTTTCAAAGTAGATTGTCTCACTAGTTTACCTCTTCGGCGCCAGCTTATTTACTTTTATCATTGTATTTACGGTATTTTTCAAGAATTTTCGAAGATCTATAGTAGGGAAAATTAATAAACAGTGATGCGTAATCTTAGTAAAAAATGTACACGGTGCAGATAATTGACCTCTTGTGTTGAATATTATAGGCGTTTGGGTTTCTTACTTAAGAATGCAGCAAAAGAGCTAAAAGCATTGGGAATATCCTCTGTGAAAAATCTAAAGTACGTTAAGTACGCTAAATATAGGGTAAGGATGAATAATTAAGATTATGATTTAATCATTTTCTTCATTAGCATAGTAATGTTTATTAGAATATCTCTTCCTATTTGATTATTAAATCTATTATCAAAAATTACTTGGAGGTCTACAGGTGAATAATTGTTTTCCCTAAATTTAATTATTATTTTATTGCTGAAATAAGGCGTTTCAGCCCGTCTTATGGTTATACCTATCTCTTCTAGATCATTTAAAAAATCAGCCAATTTTTTGTAAAAAGTCTTGTTGCTCACGATTTTCTGTTTTTCAAATTTTTCTACAAGATTTCTACGAGTATTACTAGAAGCTGATATAAGTTTAATACAAGCACTTGGAAGATCCTCTATAGAAACAGTGTAAATCTTTCTTCTTCCATCACAAATTTCTAGAACACCCTCTAAAATAAGTAGTAATGCATCTAAACACTTCTTTGCCTTACCTTTAGCAGAGGCTACTAGTGCATTTACGTCTTCAAAAAGCTTAAATACCTCTTTTACTGACACGGTTTTCTGCTTAGTTTTGATCGATAGTTTTATTGGTTCGTTACAAAGAGAATGTTCTTCCCGATACATGATATTCACTTTATCTGCGAACTCTATTAGTTCATTTAAATACTTCAATATATGCGCTAAATTGTTCTTTAGCGTATCAATATTCTTTGTGTAGTTAATTCCTTTATCCTTCTTAATTTCCTTATACTTTCTTAAGGCTTCAATATACAAGGTTAAACAATTAACTGTCTCAACGATATCTTCTTTTCTGTTAGTTAGTAATTCATATAGATCAGTAACATAGATGTTTTTGACTCTGTCTGAACACAATATAATAGACTCTTTATCAATAATTTTTTTATCTATTAGATCAACAACTATGTTTAGGACATTACTTTTACGTAATGATACACTTTTCTCTCTAGTTTTCATTGAACTTCTGTTTTTTGAGGAAGAACTTTCTAGGTATTTTTCTAGGTATTGTCGCAATCCAGAAAAATGCCATGGGATAGTCATGGGCTTTATATTAATGACGTAAAAACAACAAACATTATTGTTCTCGAAGTACCTTTCTCCAAGAATACCTAAGTAGGTTTTTATAGCCTCAGTATACAATACTGTAGACACAAACATATGTATTGACTTGTAGTTAAAAAATAAAGAACTAAACCAGTACTCTGTTGATATAATTTTTCGTAGATTTTCAAGTATGTAAACAGTATACCAAGCTCTTAGCATAAGTGTAACGAATGCTCTCCTATATGAATGTAGTAACTGGGTTAGCTTTGAATAATATGTGTAAAGGTATCTATACTTCTCGGGTTGTTTCTCAGTTTTATTAATTAGTTCAGCAAGAATGCCTTCATGAATATCATATATGCTTACATTCCTGCTAAAATTTTCATCAATATATAGGAAAAAAGATTTGTCTAGGTCTATACCTAGAAAATTCAGTAATCTGATAAATTTTTCCTCTACTTCGTTTAAAATGTTTTTATCATAGCTAGGTTTACCATATGTTGACAATATAGAGTTTTTACCAGTATATAGTATGAAGAGTATTCCATAATCTATTCTTTTGTTCCTAATCATTTCAGATATTTTGGCTAGTACTCTAAGGCCTATTAGTGATACAAAACTTGTAGTCATGATTGATGGATAAATCAATAGGATACTTCGCTTAGATCTAGATATTTTTTCCAGTAAATGTTCTAATTTTTGTGGACTAAGGCTTCTTTCCAATACATGCTCTGAAGCAGACTCTTTTGGCTCAAATTTGTATTCTATGATCTCTTTTATATCCATAGTAGCGTCTTTTGCCATATTTTATTGCCCGAGCTAGATTATTCTGCTAAACCAAGAACTCTACTTAAATCTTTACCTATGAGAGTTCTATAGTTCTTCAACCAAGATTTTCTAATGGCTTCAGATAATTCTGTATTCTTTGCTAAAATAATTAAGTGAAGTTTTGGAGAATCCCTTGAAGAAGAATTACCTCCCTTAAGGATGTTATCATAAGTATTCACGCTAATGAGCACTCTTGTGTTTGGGTACAAGATTTTCTCTAGCGCCTTATACATTAATTGCGCTCTTTTCCTTAATTGTTGTTCCGGTAGATCGGAAACAACAACTATATCAATATCATTATAGTATTTTTTATATAAACTGCTTCCAACAAGTGTTACTGAGAGAATACGGCCTCCCAAATACTCATCCAACATGGTAATTGGTAGGGAAAACTTCCCAAGGAACGTCATTGAACCCACCTTTACTACTAACTTGTTTCTACACGGTTAATTTATTAATTTTTCCCAATATAACCTTTACTTCATCTACTAGTAGTTGAAAAGTTCAATCTGATCAACATTGACTAGAAGAAACAATGTATTCATTAGATTTAACGAAAATAATATAAACGTTTATAACTTAGATCTACCCGAGGGGAGGGTGGCGTGAAATGAGAACACTTGGGTACATTACAATAGTTATTACTTTTATAGCTATTATTGGCGGCTTTACTGTTGGTAGTAAATTCAGCATTACAGTTGACGACCTTGATGATTCATCTTATGTAATTAGTAGTGGTAAAGGTAATGTACACATCAACTTAGAGAGTAATGATGGAGTCGTGTTCAGTAATCTTGCATTGGTTGTAACGATTGGAGAGCCTTTGTACGTAGAGCGAATAGTGATGCCGACAAAAGTGTTTCCAGGCAGCAAAGATAAGGCGATTATAGTGATTAGAAACAAAGGTGCTACGACCCTTCCCGTAAGTGTTGAAGCTGAAGGAATATTTTATTCTGGAAACGTATTCACCAATGGGTACCTGTTATCATCAAACGATGATACAAATAATAAATCTACAGAAAACTATATTATGGTATATGGGAGCGTATATGGAATTGTCCGTCCTTACAAATCGTTGAACCTTAATATATCAGTATCGATCGATCTAGCTGCACCTCTTGGTGTTTATGAACTCGTATATCATGTATATCGTGGGACAAGTACTCATGGCATTCAACTAGCAGAAATTCACGTTGCTACAGGTCTAGGCGAGCCAGTAGTTGTTAAAGAGATAATATTTCCTTGGTTATGGCCTGGGCAATATGGCAATATAACAATAAAGATCCTTAACAGAGCAAACACTACATACACTATTGAACTACGAGTTTATGATATAACAACGCCTCCTTATGTTAATGAAAACCCATTACTTATATTATGTAATAAAACAATAGTAGTAAACATAGAGCCTAACGAACTACAGTACCTTCAAATCCCAATCTACGTTAAGAGCACCGCAGCACCTGGAACATATGTGATCTTCGTGCAACTGGTCCGCAAATAAAAATGCTACAACAAATCATAAATAATTTTTTACTTTATTTACTTTACCTAAGTTGAGGCAATGTTCTCCGGTTTTCATATCACTCTCATAGTAATTCTCCTTAAAGCTTATATAGTTGCCATAATGTTTATATTCACGAATACATTATTGAGCATACGAGTTCTACAGACAAAATGGGAATATGTTTTACCTTATCTTCAGTAATTAATGAACGAGGCCTATCAATATCTATTGTTAAGACGATTAACAATAAGAGGGTGAAACCAAGACATAGAGCAATGTAATGGGAAATAATGAATTAACTTAGATCATACCATTGATTAAAACAAAATTTTTGCATTCATTCTTAGTACGTACAGAATTTTTTCCATCTCCACTTCCGCTCTACCACTGCTTTTGCGATAATTTTTACGGGCGTAGGCATATGCTTTTTCTTCTCCCAAGAGTTTTACCAGGAGTCTTGTTGGTGGACCTACTAGTTTTCCTGGTACTGGTTTTGATACTGGTAGCGGTGGCTCGAGGATGAAGCTTTTGCCTATGAGGGCTACGGGATAATCGTTGCCGTGATAGTAATGGGGTGAGTACTTGAGGATGGGGGCTATCTCTAATGCTTTCTTCCACCCGTCTTTTAGTCTGCTTATGTTTAGTACTTTCTCAACTATTATGCCTCCCACGACGTATATGCCTGCTTTGCCTTGGCGTACAGAGTCTGTGAAAACTCTTCTTATCTCCTTTATAGACCAGCGTCTGCTGCCCCAGAATCCTCTAGGGTACTCTGCCAAGCCAGCGACAAAGAGTACTATATCACCGCTACGAACTCTGTTGAATCTTGGGTCTGTGTAGAAGCCGAGGTCGAGACGAGGATCCCTGTGGAGAATCCAGCTCCATTCAAGAGGCTGTAGCATCTCGTACTTCAAGCCTGTACATGGCTCAATGGCTCTACAAGGATCAAGATGGGCTGGCAGTCTATCTTGTGGAATATGCTCGTCAGGTATGGGTATCAAGCCAGCACACTCTTTCTCCCGGAGAAACGGAGAGTAATAACCTGGCATGACCTTTAGATCAGACGTGGAAAGGTAAACTCTCATCATGAATAATCTAGGCAAGACAAAACCACCAGGTAACAGTATCAATGCCTATACCTTAATAACGAGTAGCAAACAATTTATTCAAGACAAGAATCATCTCTGTTTCTTGTATTTATTACTAGAATAGAATTTAAGTCTTTTACATATTACATAGCACTCTGTTACGTTAGGTTAGATTTCGGGGTACAAAAGGTTTATGTGAGTATATTCACTAGCTTAATAGTATAGAGTGCGTGGTATTCATGGGTATAAATCATGATGAGTTATCTGAATTCGCTTGTAGAGGTATCGAATACGCTTTAGCAATATATGCGGCGACAAGATCTCCTAGAGAACACTACTACACGAATATTCTTGGGACACTAGAGCTCTTGGGTCTAGATAGTTCTAGAGCCGAGGAAATCTACCATGAGGTAACTGGTAGGCTCATCCGGTTGATAGAATCGGTTTCTCAGGAGGATGTCGAGAAGATTATCCGGGAGTGCTTGGATGAATACAAGGTGTTTGATGAGGCTGTGAAGAGAATACATGGGTTACCGGAGTCTAGTAGGAGGATCCTGCAATACGGTGTTTTGAGGATTAGGAAGAGTATTGAGAAATGGCATGTCGAGTACTTTAACTCTGATGATGTCGCTGATTTTGTCTCAGTGATGCTTGGAGAGGATATTAGTAGGGACGAGATCGAGCAATTGTTTGTGCGAACACTACTAGCAGTGAGAAACCATAGTTCCGGCAGGAGATACTACTACACGGTCATGAAGCTTATCCCTAATACGAAGAAGCTAGTCTACGAGATCTCTTCGACTGTAGAGAAAGAACTACCTAGTTACGACGAGATATACTCCAAGCTCAAGTACACGGCTGAAGCATTCCAGATAGCAGCTCTCTGCAACCCAGACAGCATAGTCTTCAACGCACTATATGGATTCAAACTAGAGGACGTGGTTACATACCTAGAGATACCCAAGATCGTGCATAAAGGTAAGAAAAACAATCTCTCCGAAATCACGAAAGACATCTACAAAGCCGTCCAAACGCTTGCCCAGGAACACGCTGACAACACCATGGTGAACCGTCTCGCTGATGCCTTCAAAAACCTTGGCTATGAAATAGATCTAAAACACAAGGGGTTCCTCGAGTACGCTTACTGCTGCAGATACACAGCCACACGCCCAGGAACAGTACTATACATCTACGTATGTCCCTTCGCGGTGAAACTACCCGGTGTAGGCAAGGACGAAAAAGCGGTAATAGTATTCGAAGGCATAGGCGCAAACCTACTAGAATACATCAACATCCTGGGCAGACATGACTGGTACAAGCATCTAGCCAACGCACTATGGATATGTATACACAAAAACAACGTCTACATCCTCAACACCACCATTAAGGACCCGTGGCAGAAAGAAATAGTTGAAAGCCTTAGAAAAACCTACCCCAACGTACACATTATCCCCCCGCCTACACCTGTTGAGAGAAAACCTATCCCCATCCCCGTACCAACAACACCACTACCCATTACACCAACACCTGTACCAGTTGAAACCATACGATCACATGAGGACATGAAGACCGTGGTTGCACAAGTACTAGAAGACATGGGCTTCTCGATCTATGTGAACGCGGTGAAAGCCACTAGGAGAAACGCCGAAATAGAAGTTGACATATGGGCTGAAAAACAAGTCGGCATGTCGAGATTCAAAATACATGTATCATGTGGAAACTGGGATCGAGACATCGACAGACTTGCTGTAGCCGAGGAATCCAGTAAAATAATGGATTTGGTAGAGCTACCGCACCTCCGAATACTAGTCGTTAAATCAATATCCAAGACAGCCAAAGGACTAGCTGATCTAGACGGGTTCTTTGTTATAGAGCTAGGCGAAAAAACCGTGAAAGCAAACGCTCAAGACGTATACGAAACAATATACAGAGAGTTATCAGAAATATTCACAAACATAGCACCACTCAAACTCGTGGGGATAGCCAGGAGAGTAAACAAAACAGCAGAAGAACTACATAGCATAGCACAAGAACTCTCAAGACTATCACAAAACTACAGATAATTTTACCCTTAGACACTAGCCAGAACCAGGTAAACCTAATCTATACAGTCAACACTATAATTATCATAATTACTACGTGACACGAGTTCTTCTAAACCATTAGTTACCCTGTTATCTTGAATGCCTAATCGACATATGGCTAGTGTTTTTCTTTCGAATAATTTAAAAGTCTATGAGAGAAAACATAGAGCTGTGTGAAAACCGTGGGCAACTCCATGAAGTTTAAGTTTAAATGCAGGCTTTGCGGGGAAGAATTTGATTCAGAAAACGAGTTATTCCTTCACATTGAGAGAGAATGCATGAAACTTATAGGAGTAACAAAGTGTCCTGTATGCGGGAAAGAGTTTTCATCAGAAAGAAACCTGAGAATGCACTTGGCGAAAGGATCAATGATGTATGCAAGTGATCCGGAGCATAGAAGACACTTCATGTATATCGCCTTAACAGAAACTACGTAACTAATTACTTACTGTATTGATCATAGCTTTCTTTTGGTGATTCTTCTAGTATTTGTCTGGCATTAACGCTACTTGCTTTAATGAATAGAATATACAAGGTGATGAAACAAGTATATTCGCAAAATCAAGCCAATGTACTGAAGATACCAATTTGATCAAAACAACGTATTATGATTCATCATATATCGTCTCAGCAATAGAGAATAACTTAATACTCGTAACCGACGACAGGAAACTAATTAACAAGATAGACATGTACAAAAACAAGATAAATGAAATATTAAATAACAAAATAAGCGTTATGACAACAAGAAACTTACTAGAGATAAAAATGGGGTGAATCAATAAAAATTGTGTTTAAGGATACACTTTAGTTTTAGCTATCGTGATATTCACTCTTATTTCTACTAGCTTTATGTTTGAAATGAGTTTTGCTGCATGCACTAATTTCTTCGAAAAACCATTAGCCACTATTATTCCTCTTACCTCTCTGTCTTCTCTCTGCCTTAAAGCAGACATGTATGCTAGTATTTGTGTTAATGTTGTATCATCTGCAATACCGCTTTTCACCTCGATTACAACGAGCCTATCGTTCTTGTCGCGTGCTATTATATCAGCACGTCCAACGCCTGGTAGGTGAATTTGACGCCCGATAAGTTCTAGTCCATCTTCAATTATATTAAGATCTCTCGCTAGAGTGTCTTCAACAAGTCTCTCAGGAACTATTGTTTCCCCACTTGAACCCATTGTGTGTATAGATATGGACTCGCGGGTATTCTCCTCTCTTTCTCTACCAGTTGTTATGTGTCTCTGTTGTAGAGTCAATGGAGTGCTAATGACGGGCTTCTGCTTATACTCCATTAAGTAGCTTCTTAATTTCTCAAGTCTACTAAGGGCTCTGCCTGGTTCTGTCCATAAGAGACCATGTAAGACTCTGTGGCTCAACTGTTCTATGAACTCAATGGCTTTGTCAAGTAGATCTATAGCCTTGTTAATGTTGAGGTACATAAAGCCTGCTTGTCCAAGCACTCTAACACCGATATCCCTCTCCATATCAAGAGGCATGGGTCGTGGCATTTGTGTGGAGTACTCTTTCTCTGCCCTCAAATAAAGCGCCATTTCTGTTTCAAGCTGCTCTCGTGTTCTCTTAGAGATCTCGTTCCTATACTCCATAGGGACTGTATCCCATAAAGATAGATCTGTATAAGGCTTATCCATAATACTTGTCTTGCCATAGACACCGACAAGATACCATAAGCGGTCATAGATATTCCTTGAAACAAAGAACACTACACCACCATCAATAAATCTTTTGGGTCTCAACACATGAATAGGTGCGGCATATCCATAGTAGTATTTATCACTAAATCCCTCGTAGAAATTCCACCATTCATGTCCAAAGCAATATTTTTCTACATAATCGTAGCCACCCTTAATACTTCCATAAGCACACTCAATGTAAAAACGATGATCCCAGCCCCGATAACCACTAGGAGACCATAGGATCTTCCAAGCAATAGCCGGGCTCAAACCAGAATAAGATGTAGCCAATATATCACCACTAAATATGCCTAATACAAAATAGAATAATACGAAACACAATATATTTAACTAACTCCAGCCTAGGATATGTAGAAACATAATCACGTGTAGCTAAAATGATTCTCATAAACAATTAAGGAATTCAAAGACTAGGTTCAAGGCATGTAGAGAAGACTGCTAGTGCTATTTTAGACTCATACAAAATGTTTTCATTAATCTTGTAAGCAATGGTCTTAGGTGTAAGGGGAGCATTGGGTCTTCCCAGTATGACTCTAGGTCTTTGCATCGTTTCTCTATCCACTCAATAGAGCCTTTTTTCTGTGCTTCCTTGAGCTCGATCTCCATGGCTTTTAAGTGTGCTTCATAGGTTCTCGGGTAAGCATTTAGGATCACTTTCTCGTCTATCTTGTATCCCATGTTTTTTAGGAAACATATCTCGGCTACTTCATGTAGGATCAGGAATTCGTTGCCGAGTATATCATCTATACTGGTCTTTTCATCCTCATAGGTAAGAGCATTTATGTAAGTCATGAACTCTTTGAGGGATACACTACAGTCAAGACCCATGCTTTTAAATTTCTCTATAATGCTCTTTATCAGGCTTGCAATGTCCTTTTCCCGCAGCAACACGTGTCACCTAATGCATTGTTGCTTATGAGTAATAGTATGACTCAAGCTCGAAAACCTGTCTGGATTTTGATTATTTAAGAAAAAGCCATACTCTATTTAAAAACTATGTCTCGTTATTCCCTGATTTTCTATCGTTTTCTAGGACGTGGTATTAGGAATGGTGTTCTCCTTTTATACTCAATGTACTCGCTGCCGAATCTTAGCTCAAGTTCTCTTTCCTCAATGAGCTTCACGTAGGCTATGAAGATTGCTTGTACCAGCAGCACTATCGCTATCCCTGTAACCGAGTTTACGAGGAAGACTAGGCCTAGGTAGTAGAGCATTGTCCCGAGTAACATGGGGTTCCTACAATAAGCATATGGTCCCTCGACTACTAGTCTCCGGGGAGGTGCTGCTGGTACAGGTGTCCCCCTACCTATACTCCATTGAGCCCAGGCAGCCCACGCAATAAAGAACAAGCCCACGGGTATCAAGATTAATGCGATAACAATATTGTATGGCTCAAAACCGAGATTAATACCCTGCATCCTGTCTAGAAACAACGAGACACAAACTATCGCTAAAGGGAACAAGAAAACGAAGACTATGGCACCGATTACCAGGAAAGCAACCAAGTGCCTCCTGTCACGCTCACGCTTAGCCCATGTAAGTAGCTTATCGATAACTCCCATACAAGCACCTCTAAACTCAAAGTAGCCGAAACACTTACTCACATAACTAATCGATTAATCCAATTATATAGTTAATGCACACAGATATATCAGTCAATGGGATTTGGATACACTATTATTCCCTACTTATCTCTGTTAGTACGAATTCAACAAGTCCTATTTGGTTTCTGTAAAGATCCATTAATGAGCATCCCTTCTTCAACGATAAGGAGGAAATACAGTTCTTGTTTAGTGGACGCTTAAATGTGGGGGTTGTTTTTGTTAAAAAGTGCTATAAGGGAAAAGAATGTTGTGATTGTTATCTTCTTCTTAGAACCAGTATTATGGCTATTATGAGCGCTATTGATATCATAGCTAGCGCTATTGTTTGCGGTGATAGCTTCGAGGGTGTCGTGGTTGTCTCGGTTTCTCTGGGTGTTGTACTCGTAGTAGTTGTTGTGGTTGTTGGTGCTTGTTTTTGTATAACTATTGTGGTTGCAGTGGTGTGCCCCAGTTTGTCTACCGCATACAATGTTATGTTATGGAGTCCGGGAGCTAGTTTTCCTGCATCTAATGAGTAGCTTGTTAACCCAGTTACATTGATTGGTTCTCCGTCAATGTACAATATCAGCTTATCTAGGTTTGGCTCCACGATACTCCATTTGATCTCTAGTGTCCCCTCATAGACTATTGTACCGTTGGCTGGACTAAGTATCTCTATTATTGGAGCGGTGTTATCGACAACTATATTGTTTATCAGATGTAGTGCTTCCTCTGGATCAATTATTGTGTAGCTTGATGGCGGGGCGATTAGTGGGTAGGGGTCTATAGCATAGCTTGTGTTGTATGGCTGGTCTCCTATACCGTCCCCGTTGGAGTCTGTTCCATTATAGTCTATCCAGTAATTGCCTAGAAAACCATGGTAGAGCCCATTATTGTAGACGTAATAGAGTTCCGTAGGGCTAAACCACCTAACATCACTCTCATAAACATAGACACTATCGCCAATCCAGCACAAGAACACGACAACGCTATTCGAGTACTCTATATGTATGTCTTCACGGTTATTACCCTTAACTACAGAGTCTACTATACTCATATTCTGTAATTGCATTGTCCTTATGCCGAGCTGATTGTTTTGTATTACTGTACTCGTTATGTTGATGTTTCGTGAATGCAGTATATGTGCACCGATCATTGTGTTGTTTTGTATCGTCGTATTTTCTAGACTAATGTTTCGCGAAAAATCTATAATTACGCCATAGCTATTGTACCACATTATTGAGTATTTTATGTTGATGTTCCGCGAATACTGTATAATCGTGCCGATTTGCATATTGTTTTCTAGTGTTGCGTTGATTATGTTGATGTTTTGTGATAGATCTATTCTTATACCGTTCTCCGCATTATCATGTATTGTTATATTTGTTATTGTTATGTTGTACACCTTGTATAGCCATATTCCTGTATCTGTGTTTGATATACTATAGTTGCTTATCACAGCATTACTCACATTGTATAATAATATTTGTCCGACCGTAGGGTGCATGGTATTTAGTGGCTTACCACTTAGGTCAATGTTCTTTATGTAGACAAGTGGTTTGCCGTTGACACTAGTGTTCTTGACGACGAGAGTACTCCACGTAGCACCAAGATCCCAGAAATAATCGTCTAACACTCTTAAACCATCATTATAGAGAACAACATCAACAATAGTGACATAATGTGAGTAGCCAACAGTTAAACCATATTGAGTATTATTCTGTACAGTACACTCCACGATACTAACGTTCCGCGAATACCATATCTCTACGCCATTTCCGTTACTCTGTATTATTGAGTCTTCTATGCTAATGTTCTGTGAGTCCCATGTGAATATGCCACTTCCTGTGTTGTTTTGTATTACTAGATGTTTTATTGTTATGCTTGTTGAGTTTATTATGTATACTCCGAGGTCTCTCGTGTTTTGCCCGTCTATGATTACTGTTCCATTCCCTGTGATTGTTATGTCCTGTTTTCCTGTTATACGTACTCTCTCATAATAGATTCCTTCATTAACCACAATTATTGTCCCTGGAGTTGCAGCGTCAATAGCCTCCTGTATCGTCGAATAGTCTTGGGGTACACGAATAATGTTGTCTTGTGTATTGGTATTAGTTACTTCCGCCCCTACGGCTAGTATATGTGTTAATGAACCACATGACATTATGGTTAAAGTGAATACGATAATTAGGGCTAATACTAATCTATGGCCCATTAGGACATTTCACCTTCTGATCTATAGCCATAGTACAACACAAATATATAAGTGTTACAATGCATGATTCAAGTATATGCATACAATAGTTATGGCATGTACTGTAACATGGTATTTCCACTCTTCTTTTGCTAAGAATACATTAAATATAGGGTTCGTACAGTTATTACATTAGGTGCATAGTATTGTCTAGTACACCACCCCCGTTTATACCGCCTTTTACAAGTCGTCATTACTGGTACCCGCCTGAATCTGAGGGAACTGTTCGTGACCTAAGGGTTGAGGATAGTATAGTGGTTATCGAGACATATGAAGGTGGTGCCTATAGGTATAGGTTTAGGGGATTGAGTGTTTCTAGAATGAAGCTACCGGGCAAAGCAATAAGATACATTCTCATGCTCCCAGCAGCAGGTGTACTAGTAATACTCGCGATCATAGCCTTCTCAATGTTCACCAGCACAATATCCTTAGCATCAATGTTTATGCAGATATTTCTCATAATATTCATACTATGCTGTCTCTCAATAACACTACACATACTGGCATTGTACTTGAGTCCACGGAAAGACGTACTAGTAGTACTTGATGACACTGGGCTACGGCATTTCTTCGAGATAAAAAGAGAAGACCTCTACAGAATAAGGTCTATTATAGAAAAACTATAAACTACGGTAAACTATGCTGGGATCGTGATAACGTCTAGCTTAAGTATATGCTGTTCAAACCTTCTTTTACAGCTATTTCATGTAGTTGCTTATCGCCTGTCAAGAAATGTGATGCATTAATATATTTAGCAGAAGCTACCTGTATTGCATCTGCCTCATAGATATGATGTTTCTCTACAAGTCTCCAGCTTTCACTCAGAATTCTTATGTCCAATAGAACTATTGTCATAAGACCTAATTTTATGAGCCTCCGTGTTTCAAGTAAGAATCTCTTTCTTGCAAGCTGGTATGCTTCGTCAGTGATCCTACCAGTACTCCTAGCTTTATCGAGAACTCCTAGTACTTCGCCTATGTTCCATATATTAAATGATAGAGTTGCCTCGCCAGCATAAGCTTTTAGGTATAGCTCTCTAACGGTGCTACTCCCTGGTCCTTTAATGTATCTATTGATAACAGCACTACTATCGAGATAAACTATTGGCTCGCTCATCCCTCATAACCCTGACGAGATCACTTACAGTACCCTTCTTAGGCTCAACAGGCTCAAAGCCTATCTCATAGTTCTCATTACCCGCTAGCTCTTGCAACGTTTTGTCTAATAATTCATCAACAATATTATTCCTGATTAAGTCTTCAAGAAGACTGCTTACTTCAATACCTCTTCTTAACGCATACTTCTTAAATTTCTCCCATAAATCCTTGTCAATATAAATACTAGTCTTAACCTTAACCACCCTAACTACCTCCTCTACAGAATATACCGAATTCGGTATGTAAATTATCAGCTATGCATGCTCTGCTCAATATATCTTATACACGATCATAAAGACAATCAATAATGTTTACATTAATGAATAGTATTGTGGCAAGATTTACTAGTGTACTATGATTTTTAGTATTGTAGTCATAACTACTATGGATACTAGCCATGAAGCTATAGCTATTACCGAGGCTTTAAGAAGGTCTCTTGTCTTACGTTCTTCTCTCATCTTTGTCAACGGCTCGGTCGCTCTCCAAACAGCATTTACCGAGCCATGGAGCGATGATGGCGGTAGTATACTGTTTGTTTCAAGCAGTAGTATTGACTCCGGGATCGATAGTGTTATACATAATATAATATAAGAAAACACGCTATACCATGGGTTAACCCTGCCTATAATGGGAGACTTGGGCTTGAGTATAAGCACTATCGGGGCATGCCATAGACCCCATACTACACCAGTCACAAAGACAGCATTCCAGAAACCTAGTTTCCCCAGTAGTTTCATGAACAAGAATGATCTCCACCCTATTTCCTCACCGAAAGCAAACAATGCATTTATCGTTATACTAGCAATATACCCGAGGCCAACTATGAACAATACCGTCTTCAATTTACCACCAGTCTTGTAGAGACTACGTGTTTTCTCGAAGCCAACTATTCTAAACAATAAGCCTAACGCGATAAACAATAGCAGCGCCATATAGGTGTAGAAAGGTGCAAATAAAAAAGTGATCAAGGCTTGTCTACTCATGACTACTTGGTTCTTAACAAAGTCAATGAAACCCTCCACTCCATAGCCTGAAACATAATAGAGCAGCATTACTGATGTAAATGGCACATACATCCTCAAGAAACCATACACAGTAAGAGCAGCAGACATAGAGGGATCAGCTAAGTCAACTTCTCTTCTCTTGGCAACAAGTACATGGAAAACAACATCACATACTATTGCGAGAGAAAAACTCGCCAACACAAACAATAGTATATCATTGCCACCGATAAGCAAAGTCTTCCACCGGTATAATGAGGACTACGTGTCTCTACTAATATTCTCCTAAGGCTACCTCTAATACTCTTTTAGACACAATAAAAACGCTAAATTTCCGCTAGAACTTTGATCATAGTCTTTACTATTTCTTCTTCAACTTTCTGAGCCTTATCATCGTCTTGATAAATCCTCCACTTATCTCCATAAAGCTCATCAGTTACTACAAGAGCAATACCCAGGTCAACACCCCTATACATTGCCACGGACATGAGCGCTGTACTCTCCATGTCAACGGCTAGAACATTCATTTCACTGTACTTCCCAATCTTGTCTCTTGTCTCTCTGAATATCGCGTCAGTAGTCCATATACCGCCCGTATAAAGCCTGGTGCCAAGGGACCGAGCTGTGCATCTAAGTTCTCGCTGAAGTACTTCTACAATTTTTTCACTAGGCTTTGGCACTACATCTGGTGGATAATAATGATAGCTTGTACCCTCCTCTCTGATACCCCATGTAGGTATGACGATATCGAAGATCTTTACAGAAGGATGGATTGCCCCGCAGCCGCCGAAGACAAGAAACTTTCTCGCACCCGCGGCAATCAATAACTCCAAAGCCATAACACTAGCTGGTGCACCAAAGAATATACTGGCAACACAAATATCAACATCATTATATTTGCCTCTAACACTCTTCCTATAAGGTATTGCCAATTTAACTTCTCTAGAATCCTCCAATACTTGTTTAGCAATATCCACAGGTCTATCCCAGAATACAAGAATAAATCTTTCACATGGAGAACGGAATTTCTCCATTTCAACAAACATCTTTGGCTCAATAACAGGTTCTCCACGACCAGGAGTTATCATTATTTGAAAACCTCCTTCAATAACTCAACATTATTTCGTCTAAGGGTTCTCTACATCACTTAATACCTGGTTCTAACATTAATTACTTTCTTCACTGCATTAATTCATTTAGTGTTTACCTTAAACATAATGGTATTGATTTTTATTCTCTTAATACATGCGAGAGGTTAATGCCTATTCGCCTAATGCTTATTTTCTTGTAGCAACTATAACAACGCTTCCTATAACCCGGCTTCTCCAGAATACGTTGATGTTTTCTATTCTCATTCCAAGCTGTCTAATCTTTGAATACAATTGTTTTAATGTGTATGGTGTTTCTGGTTCTATACCTAGCTTGGTCTTAAAGAACCTTATGATGTTTAGTATCACAGAGGGTACATGTCTTAAAACAACATCTCCGATCAATAGGTTCCCGTTGGACTTGAGTACTCGTTTAAACTCATTAATGGCTTTGAGACTCGGGAGCTCGTGTATGACACCTGTAGTAAACACTATGTCTACAGACCCGTTTCTTAATGGTAGCATTGATGCATCAGCCTGAATAGCCTCTACATCCCTATGTATCTTCTTGAGTATCTTGAGGAAATACAAGTCCTTGTCTACGCCAAGTAGGAGCAGTGGACGCCCAATGTAGCTCTTGGTAATAACAAGATTCAAACCCAGACCACACCCTATATCAGCTACAACACGTGGATTCCTCCTAAGTAATTCAATATAAAGCCTGCAGACACTCTCAAGTCTCTTAGCTCTATCTTTTTCACTCAGTAGCTTCCTAACCCTCTGGACGTGCTTGTCGACATTAATATCCTTGCCTTTACGTATATCCCAGACTATACCCAACATAATGCTATTAAAGATATAGGCTTCAATACATGGCATAAGGAATCCTTCTACACCAAGTTCCCCGGCAATATTTTTGGCGTAATCCCTAACCCTCGGCGCTACGTTATCAAGGTTCTCTGTACTAGTGTTCATCCAACCACCTAGTAGTGTTGTATGTTATAACCTTGGTTAAAGTATTGTATTCAAAGAGTATTAGTGTAAAACAAGTATAAATAACCCAATACACGTAACCGTTTTGATGAGATTGCTATATAGTGGCGGAATAGATGTTCTAGTGGAAATTATATAAAAACTATTTATGTTCTCCTCCGGGCAATGAAGCAGTATTGTAATTTTGGCACTGGGCTTTCGTTACTTTAGGTACTGCCATCCCTGTACTATCAATACTAGTATTATTATGGTGAATACTATTTTGAATAGTAGTGAAATTAGCCAAATTATCGATATACCTGTCACGGGTATGAATGATAGTGCAAGATAGAACGCCATAACTATTACTGCAAGTAAGGCACCGCTTCTCTTCATGTTCCATAATAGCCAGCCGCTAACTATCTTCAGGACCCCGAATACAACCGCGATTAAACCAAGTATGCCTAAGGGGTATAGATGATATTCTGTGTGATGGGAATGTGCTGACACGGCTATTGATGTCCAGAAGAATACTGTAGCGATTCCACTGATAACAATTATTAGTCCATATATAATGAGTAATACTGCAGCAACAGCTATTACACCGGGTCTTTCGGAGGTAAACTGGCTACTCATAAATGTCACCACATTATATGTAACATTAAATATGGAAATATTAAAGAATAGCTTTGGAGCATGGATTTCCATGGTTTTCTTGGTTTAGAAGAATTGCTACTTCACGCTACCGAGTATAAGCACATCAGTTTCCCAGACAATTATACAAACTTTATAACACCAGCACGCCAGATCATGGAATTGTAGCACCAACAGAGGTAATGTTGTTTGAGTCACCAAGATTATGTCTACGACTTGGGATCCTCTTCTACCAGCAAGTACAGAGACTACGTTATAGGAATAATGTCTCTTTGGAACAGAGACTTGGAGAGACTTCTTGGAGAAAAGATAGTAGCGGCACGTAGGGAGAAACCTAGAGTTGAGAGAAAGCTTTCCGATGGACACGAGGTACTCGGGATTAGAGCCTACATTATTGGGTCGAATATACTGGTGAGAAGCCCTGGCGGCATAGAGATCCCATTGCGTATAGCTGCTAATACTGGTATGGCTGTTAAAGGAGATACAGTATATTTGTACATGAGGCTTTCCTCCTTGGGAGGGCACCCTATACCAAATCCTTGGTCACGTACATTCATTGGATTAGCTAAAACAAGTCTCGACAAACTCTATGGGAGCATGAAGCTAGAAGCAAAACCTATACTCTACCCACTATTGTCCACTGAGCGGGTGGAAGACCCTAGAGTAGACCCCGACAACATGTCTGAGTTATACCACGTTAGAGCATACAGTACCTACAAGGAGGTACATGGGGCAGACTCCTACGTGATCACATTCAGGTCAGATATAGGCAACAATGGCATGCCGAATAACATGGAGCCAGTACTATTCAGAACCCCCGATGGAAGCCTACACATAATTCGTAGCTACCGAGATACATTCCCCCTAAACAAGGAGTACATGGTTACAAGGCCATGGATAGAGGAAATGAGTGTAGGAGCGATAATGATCGGGCCTAGAGAGAAAAACATCGTCGAGGCAAGAGAACTCAGAACATACCCCGAGCTCACGCCAACGGATAGCGAGCGTAAAACAGGTGGCAACTGCACAGTCAAGATATCCAGCAATGAGTACCTGTTGTTCTTCCATAGTGTTGAAGCATACTTTGGAGGCTACTACACTTATGTAGCAATAATGGATGGTAACGGAGAACTACTTGGCATGACACCAGAGCCAATAATCTCGCCTAGAGTAAACGACTACATTGGGGCAAGACCAGCAACAGTATTTGTCTGTGGAGCACAACTAGTTGGAAACAAGATATTGTTGACAGCTGGTAAAGACGACGAGATAACGCTGGTGATGGAGGCGAGTCTGGATAGTATTATCGAGAAAATAAAGTTTATCAAAGGATAATATTGGCAGAAATCTTCTATAACACTTTACTATGTTCTTTTTGTAGTCAATATTACCTATGGGTTTTCTTGTAAACAATTATTATGACTATCAATACTACTGTAAACAGTATTGCCCATACAAGGAATGCTGAAACCAAGGCAGTTGTTCCTAAGCCGGGCT
This sequence comes from Desulfurococcaceae archaeon MEX13E-LK6-19, assembly GCA_029637525.1. Taxonomy (NCBI): domain Archaea; kingdom Thermoproteati; phylum Thermoproteota; class Thermoprotei; order Desulfurococcales; family Desulfurococcaceae; species Desulfurococcaceae archaeon MEX13E-LK6-19. The sequence continues at coordinate 1,398,319 of CP072660.1, read as the reverse complement.
TGGTGGTGTTTGATGCTGTGTAGATGCTTTTTGTAGTGGTTGTAGTGTATTCAATAGGTGTTTCTATGAGGTCTTGTAGCGTGAAAGAGTATCCTACGCCAGCGAGTATGCATTTATCACCATATGCTTCTTTGAATAATTGTCTCGCGAGATCACCGCTACAATGAATAGGCATAACATATTCTACACCATACTCCTTGAAAGTGTTTATTATACTCTTGATCCTGTCTTCACTTGACCCCGCTAAATGGAATCCCCCGCCAACAAGAAGTATTTTTGTACCAGTAAGTTCGGCGGCTCTAGACACGATCTTGTCTACTCCAGGGTGAGCACAGCCAGTGAACACCAATGTACCACTATGTGTGATTATAATTAGTGCCTGTTCATAGACTCCGTTACCATATATCTCCCCGGTAGTCATAACACCCTTAGAGATCACAGTAGGCTCCTTGACTTCAACGATTCTTGCACCCATAGATACTATTCTGTTCTTAAAATCAACTGGGAAAGACTCTGGCAGGTACACTGTTATATTCGGATTGACTTCCAGCAGCTTAAAGAGACCACCAACGTGGTCGCCATGAATATGAGATAGTACAACGACATCAATACTACTCGGGTCCAAGCCGAGTTTCCTCATGTTCTCAAGCAATATATCGCCGTTACCTCCAGTATCAAACAACAATACAAGATCGTCTACAACAATATATAGGGAGAGACCCCAGCTAACTGCAAGCCCGCTCAAATAGGGATTGTTATCATATACAACATATACCTTAACATTATTAGCATAACCAGCATTAACAAGAAATGTTTCTCGTTGATAAAGAGGAGCTTCGTAAAGCGAGGTGATTAGTGGAGCTGTGAATAGCAAGACAAGTAGACATAAACGATATGTATTCAATACATCCTCCCGGGGCCGGAGATTCTACTGAATACTATTGTCCCAAAACCCCCTACTATACCTTTAATTCCCCCTTTTTCCTATTTGCTCTAAATCCTTGGCACAAAATAAATACAATACTTAGGAATACTTTAGTGACTCATGTTTTCAAACACTCTTTAAACTCTATATCAGGAATAGCAATAGGGCTTCTTGATTTCACGTTCTTCAATAGTTTTACTGTTATAGCACCATCACTCAATGGCTCTAAGGCTACTACTACGTCATGGAACTCTACATAGTATTGAGGTACGTTCCTCTCGTCATCTATCCTCATGTATCTTAGTGTTGTAACTCCCAGCTTCCTTAAGTACTCGATCATGTTTATGATTACTCCTTTAATAGCGTCGGATCCATAGATATGGAATAATCTCTCTGAACCAAGTACTATAGCTACATCTACTCCGCTGAGAAGACTTGGTATACAGGATTCTCCCAGAAAGTAGTGTAATTGTGTAGTACGTGGATCTATATCATGTATTTTCATTAAATTAAGTATTTTATCGCAGTCTTTGACGTATTTGCATTCCATGATTATATTCTTGAACTCACGAAGTAACTCGGGATTAAAACTCGTTACCTTGATCTTTAGTCCTCTTGATATTAGCTCTGATAATAATTGCATGAAATATCTTAGGAAATGCGATCCATGAACCCACTTTCTTTTATCAATAATTAGTACCTGGGTACCCGGCTCAATTATTTGGGAACCAAATATTTTCTCGAGAGAATAGCAATTCAATTCAATAGGTTTCCTTCTCGATGATACTTTTTTCACAAAGTCTTGCCTAATGTAGCTAAGCACCGTAATACCTTTACTGGTTATCAGAAACGGTAATGATACAACTCTTAACGCCTTACCACGGTACTTCTTGATCTTCAGTATTCTCTCTAGAAAACCTGTTTCATGGATCTTATAGTCAAGGTCAATAACTACATCTGACACAAACTCCAACATTTTTAGATCCTCGTCAGTATGACCAGAGTTCATGCTATCGGCAACAAGTACGACAAGTCCTTTGCTAAACTTACTTATGAAGTCATAGACCATTTGGACCCATGTCCTTTTCGCTTGGTACCCGCTAAGAATCTTTGTTAACGGAGTAACACTATCGATGATAACGATATCGTATTCGCTTATGGCCTCGCTAAGGATCTTCGTGATATAGTTGATCAGCTCAACATCGTTTACAAACGGGATCTTGTTAAATTTGAGAATACCCTTGGACACAAACTCATCTACATCACTAAACCCGATACGTTTGGCGATGACACTGAGTTTTGATGGTGTCTCGCCAAATACGATGTATAGTACTCTAGAATTATTCAATAAAATATTGCTATGTGCTATAGATAACGCTAAAGTGGTTTTCCCGGCCCCAGGAGCCCCCTCAATGAGGACCATGGTGCCGGGCTCAAATCTCCCAATGAGCTCGTCGAGTTCTACGCTACCTGTTGAATAAAACATGTTGGTACATCTCGTTATGTTTTGATATAGTTGTCTCCATAAGCTCTTCATATAAACTATCACGTAGTTACTAATAAGTTTTTGATATTAATGTGGTTCTAGATAATGTATATTACAATAAGGATCAAACCAATAGCTAATTTATTTACTTACCCTATAACCGTAAAGAATAGTATACATGTATGTTTGCAGTAGTACACTAGGAATAATTGTGTCTACATCAAAGCTGTTGGGGTTAAGGAGAATAAACACAATGTTCCTGGAAGGTGATTTATATGAAGAAATCCCTGTCATCCCAATTACTATACTCGTAGTAGCACTAGTATAGTACATGAAAACACGAAGTCGCTCTCGAACCAGGGCATGACGTAGTATCCAGTACGCCATCCACACTTAAAGGAGTTTTACACGTACTAGATGACGTTGTTCTCCAGAGAAATGGAGAGAACTATTCATACAAGCAGCGTTAGAGTACATTCCCGAAGGAGCATTTACCCCGCCAAGCGCTAAGGTTTCTCTACAGGGGATTCCATGAACATTTTTGGTTAAGTGTTTTGGTCTTGGTTATTGAGGAAAAAATAATTATGTTGAAGACTTGGGTTCTTCTATTTTATTAATCCAGTCGATTAGGTGCATCCTATAGTTTGGTCTGGGGACGAGTGTTCTAGCGTTCTCGGGGCACTTGTTGATACATAGGCCGCAGCCCATACACTTGTCGTTGACGAAGGCCTTGCCGTTTCTCTCCTCGATCGCGTTGAAACTACAGATCTTAATACACTCACCACAGTCATTGATCCCACGGCATTTCTCTGGGTCGACTACAGCTTTGTATGGTCCTGGCGCGATTCCTTCTCCTGTAACCAAGTATGCTCTTGTTGGGACACAGTATCGGCGGTCACAATTACATATAACGAATGTCCATTTACTACTCCTCATACAAGCATATATCTCATGGACAAGCCCGTGTTTCTCGAATTCACGGAGGAGCTTGAGTGCTTCTTCCGGTGTGATCTCACGGTATTCATCACTAATCTCCTTGTAGATCTCTGCTCCATAGAGAATAGTCATGTCAGTCATTATAGGCTCCTCGTTGACGCCGAGGGCTCTCTTGCATACACAGGGCCCAATAGCTATATGGCCTTTGCCGGTCTTGCCGATGAATTCTATCACCTTCTTCGCTGTATTATAGTCTATCACGACACCATGGGGTAGAAACCAGAGTATCTTAGCAAGACCCTTGAGCAATGCCTTGCCCACACGGTTTTCAGTGAAAAACTTTGATCTAAGCATTTTATCCAAGAGCCTTAGTATAGATGGTTCTAGACGAGCATATAGTTTATGGAGTTCACGCTGAATCTTAGACTCCTTGGCAACATGGCCGTCGGCTATAATGTGTAGTAATGTAAACAAGAGGGTATAGACTAATACCCCCTGGATAGTACTCTCCAACATGAACACCATAGAGTTCATGGAGTTACAAAACTATATTGTAGACTTGAAAGAATTTAAAAACTAGTATAATTCTTCAATAATAAGACCTTGAGAATATAGTTCGAAAACACTTATACTGTGAGAAAATAGAAAAGAAAAAATCTTGGTTTAAAATACGGAGGCTAGCCTTTCTTGACTAGTTCGCGGAGCTCCTTTATCCTCTCTTCAACGCGTTTTAGTTCTTCCTCGAGGAACTTCTTGTAGTCTTCAAGGAATGATAGTTCGTCCTCAGGTGTAGGTGGGATTGGCGGTGGAGGTGGTGGGTAGTATACTATCATTGGTGGTATTGGTGGATATGGGTATGGATATGGTGGTTGTTGCTGCTCGCTTGGTTGCTGTTGTTCTTGCTGTGGCTGTGTAGGAGGCTGGAATGGGTTGGGGATGTTGCGCCAGTATTTATGCCACCAGTAAGCCATGTTCTCACCCTAGTACCATGTGTATGGAGTGTATGGGTAGTATGGTAGTGGGGCGTATATTCTCCATAGGTACCAGCGCCAGTACCAGCCAGGCCAGCCGAACAACCACCAGCATGCTCCTCTGCCGAATAGCCAGCCGGGTCTCAGCCATGGCGGTAGGTAGCTGAATGGGCCTCTGCCAGGCCATGGGCTCCACCAGCCCCATCCTCTACCTCTCCATCCCCATCCAGGCCACCAAGGCATTACTTTTCTCACCTCCTCCTATCCTATACTTGAGTGTCTATCTTAATTATGTGCTATAGCACAAAATAAACCTTTGCACTAAACCCTACTACACCACTGAGCTATAAGAAGAGCCTAATGTTTCGGAACAATAGAGTGTAGAACACTCCTGTTAAGCTGATTTATATGATTCTATGAGTAGCCTGGTATATGGATGCTGTGGGCTCTCAATAATTTCCTTGATCGAGCCTTGTTCCACTATTCTACCCTGGTAGAGTACTATTGCTTTATCGGCTAGATACTGTGCCACAGGAAGGTCATGTGTAACAGTAAGCATGGCTGGCTTCAGCCTACTATGTATCTCGATCAGGATATTGATTATCTGTGCTTGTATAGAGACATCGAGAGCAGACGTCGGCTCGTCTAGCAACACAAGCTTGGGCTCGTGGACTAGAGCCCGTGCTATCAATACCCTCTGTTGCATACCCCCACTAAGCTGGTCGGGATACATGTCGAGAACAGACTCGTGGAGATGAACTAGGTGGAGAGCTTTCTTAACTTTCTCCAAGGCTTCATCACGTGGAACATCATTCCTCTCAAGAGGCTCCATTAGGATCTTTTTCACTTTGAGCCGTGGGTTCAGCGAACGCCCCGGGTCCTGTGGTACATAGCCTATTTGTCTTGTTATAATCTTCCTCTTCCTCCTACCGATCCTGTAGATGTCCTGGCCTAGAACCACGACACGCCCCTTGAGGGGCTTGAGGAGCCCTAGGATTATTTTTATCAGCGTAGTCTTTCCTACACCGCTTTCACCGATAACAGCTAGTCTCTCACCGGGCTCTATAGTGAAGCTTATATCATTCAAGACAAGGTTTTGCCTTGGCAACAGGCTCCAGAATCCCTTGACTACACGGTATCCAGCCGTAACCTTGTCTAGAATGAGCACCGGAGACTTCACTGTCTATCACCATGTAGCCAGCAAGAAATCCTTCTACCACGTACTTCGACTAGAGGCGGCTCCTTCTCCCAGCACACATCACGTGCATAAGGGCATCTCGGATGGAATGGGCATCCCGGCGGATAACGCCCTGGCTCCGGTGGTTCACCAAGATAAGACTCCAGTTTCTTCCACACACCAAGCACTGGGACGGCTCGTGACAACATCTGGGTGTAGGGGTGGAGCGGGTTCTTGAAGACCTCGTCTTCAATACCCTCCTCAACAATTCTCCCAGCATACATGACGGCCAGACGATCACATATCTTAGAGGCCAACACCATGTCATGAGTTATCATGATAACTGTTAGCCTGAGTTTCTCCTGGAGCTCATCAAGCAGGTTAAGGATTTGTACACGTAGATGAGCATCGAGAGCCGAAGTAGGCTCATCGGCAACAACTATACGTGCCCCCGTCGCCAAGGCCAGGGCTATGGCTGCTCTCTGCTGCATACCCCCGCTGAGCTCATGGGGGTAGCTGTCAAGCACATTATCTGGATCAAGGCCAACTAGTTTCAAAAGCTTCCTAGCCTCTTCGAGAGACTTCTTCTTGTTCAGCCCCCTAGTGCTTTTAAGCACATGGTAGAACTGGTCGTCGATCGTCATGTAAGGGTTTAGTGCTTTCCCCGGGTTCTGTGGTATAAGCGTGACTATCTTGCCACGGCTCTCCTCGTAGTAGTGTTTATCGTCTTCAACAATTGTCTTACCGAGAACCTTTATCACACCTCTTGTTACAGCGTATGGAGGCAGTATACCTACTATAGCGTTGCCTAGTGTTGATTTACCGCAACCACTTTCACCGACAATACAATAGATCTCTCCTTTATTGACCTCAAGGTTGATATTATGGACGACCCATAGTACATTCTCTTCTTCATCCATGTACCCTATACTGAGCTTCTTGGTCTCAACAGCTAGAACCATAGCCTCCACCTTCTACGCAACTTGGGGTCGAGTTCTTCTCTAAGAGAATCGCCTAGGAGACTGAACCCGAGAGCAGCCAATAAGATGAATGCTCCGGGTATAAGGCTTATCCATGGATAACTATAGATGTACCTAAAGCCGTTCTGGACGAGAACACCCCAGTCAGGATAGTCTGAAGGCAAGCCCAACCCGAGGAAATTGATCGCTGCTGCTTCAAGTAATACGCTACCACTATCAGTTATTGCTTGCACGAAAACTGGTGTAAAAGTGTTGGGCATGATGTGTCTCAACACTATTTTCCAGCTTGGGACGCCAGCGAGCTCCGCTAAGACAACATAATCCATTTCTCTTATACCACGTGCATGAACGTACGCTATTCTCGCGTACCAAGACCACCATGTTATGACGAGACTCGCTATGACAACGTATAGTCCTCTGCCAACGAGAGTGTTGAGGGCAAGCGCGATTATTATTGCCGGGAAGGCCATAAATACCTCGGTGAAGTAGTTCAGGATCTTCTCTATCACGCCACGATAGTAGGCTGCAGTCACGCCGACAACAAAGCCTATAACCAGACTGATGCTGACAACCAGTGTTATCTGTAGCAGGGCATACCCTGCTCCTATGAGTATACGAGACAACAAGTCCCTGCCGAGAATATCAGTTCCAAACGGGTGCTCAATACTCGGCGGCTGTGGACCACGGAGCTGTGTTTCAGGCTTCGCTATACCCCATCCTTCCTCAGGGTAAGGGGCTATCCATGGACCGAAGACGGCCATGAATGTTATTATCGTTGCTAGTACCAATCCTATACGGAACCCTATTCTCTTCCTCCAAGCTCTGGCCAACAGCTTCTTTATGGCGTGAGCGTGTTCTCCAAGAGTTCTTCTCCCGCTCATAGCCTCACCCTTGGGTCGATGATTGCCTGGAGTATATCGGCTAGAGTGTTGACTATGATATAGAATATGGTCACTGTCACCATCAGGCCTGTTACTAGAGTGTAGTCGCTCTTACCGATCACGCTGTAGGCTATGGTGCCTAGTCCTTCTCTACCGAAAACAACCTCGACTATCATAGCATCTATGAGGCTATACGCGAAGGCGAGACCAAGGACTTGAGTGAGACTAGGTATTGCTCCACGGAAAGCATATCTCCATATCACAGTTCTCTTTCTAACACCCCATGCCACAGCAGCACGTACATAGTCTTCACCGAGATTCTCTGCTACAAGAGCACGTGTAATCCTGATCCCTAGGCCGAATGGGTATGTCGAGACAACGAGAGCTGGCGGTATGAGCCTCAATAGTACGTCGAAGAACACGTCTAGATTTCCCTGCAGTAGTGAGTCAAGCAGGTAGAAGCCCGTGATCGGATGGAAACCCGTTGAGATCGCTAGGTACTGGTCTACTCTCCCATAGCCAGTGAAGCCTATTGTCTGAGCCAACACTACTATGAGGGCTATGCCGAGCCAGAAACTGGGGGCATTCGCGAGTATTATCGCGAGAGACTGTACTGCTTCATCGAACTTGGAGCCTCTTCTGAGTGCTGACTCAACACCCAGGATCACGCCGAGGCTCACGCCTATAAGGTAGGCCATGAACAGTAGCTCGAGTGTGGCAGTAAGTCCTCTCCATATGATCTCGGTTACAGGAACCTTGTACTCTATCGAGATGCCCATGTTACCGCTCAGTACCTGGAGGACATATTTTACAACCTGGATCGGGAGAGGCTGGTCTAGCCCGAGCTCTCTACGAGCATTCTCAATGGCTTCACTAGCTTTTTCTCCACGAGGATTACCAGCCCATATCCGGGCTGGATCACCGGGGGCGGCGAGTATTATGAGGTAAGAAAAGACAATAACACCTATTATTACCAAGACGCTCCATGCCACACGCTTGGATATGTAGTGGAGGCTCACAGGCACTTCTTACTACCCTTTAACCTGGACGTACTGGAAGAAGATCACGTACATGTACAGTGGGTTCAACGCTTCATCGGGCAATACTATTCTTGGGTTGTAGACATAGGGTTGTACGTCATCCCACAGGTTAATAGCCACGGCTTCATTGTACACGATTACTTGTGCCTGAGTGTAAAGCTGTAGAGCCCCATCGTAGTCAACGCCCTCGATCTCCCATGCCTCATCTATAAGCTTCTCGAACACAGGGTTCTTGTATCCAACCCAGTTCCACTCCTTCACATCACTGTGTAGTAGGTTGTAGAGGTAGTCGTAGGGAGAGGGTATGGTGGGCCACCAGTCGTTTATAATAAGGTGTGGAACCTCGTCGGGGTTCTCCCAGACCTTCGGACCGATCTCGACAATAGTATCCCATGGTGCAGGTATTATCTCGACCTCAATACCCAGCTCGGCTAGTTCACCCTTGAGTATCTCTGCGAAAACCTGCTCGTTCTCATAGTCACTAGTTATCATGATCTCTATCTTCAAGTGCTTACCGTAGAGCCCTGCTTTCTCAAGCAACTCCCTGGCGAGAGTCTTGTTGTAGGTATACGTGAGGTTGTCTACATGACCAGGGAACCCATGGGGTATGATGCCGCTTCCGGGTACACCGAAGCCCTTCAAAGCCTTCTCTACAACACGATCCCATGGTATGGAGTGTGCTACCGCTAATCTGAACTCCGTTATGTTTGTCGGGTATCTTCTGGTATTGAACATCAAGACATAGTTGTGGTACGTGGTCTGGTTCTTTACTTTAAATCCTTCCTTGATCAGGTTATGGATCTCTCCTAGGGGGACGCCAGCGGCTATATCTATAGCACCAGACTTGAGGCCGTTGAGCTGGCTTGTATCATCAGTTATTATCTTGATCACTACTACGTCTGGCGCATAGGGGTTGTTGACTACTTTCCAGCCCCACCAATCCTTGAATTTCTTCAGTCTAATCTCGCTCTCCGGATTATAGTATTCGATCATGTAGGGCCCGCTCCCGGCTTCATGTCCCTGGTCAAACCAGTTTCTCAAAGCCGGGTCGAGTGGATCACTTACACCAGCTTCCTCGAGCACTTTCGGGCTATAGATGTAGGCTCCATAACTAGCTGCAGCAATCAAGTCGAGTCTCATGGGCCTCTCGAGTATGAACTGGACAGTATAGTTATCGAGAACCCTGATCTCCTTGACACCCTCCCAGATATACCCAGGGCCTTCCCCCTCCTCCAAGTACGCCTTCAGAGCACGCTCTATACTGAATTTAACAGCATAGGCTGTGACAGGAGTACCATCATGGAATTTAGCGTCGTGGCGTAGATGGAAAGTCCACACAGTATTGTTCTTGCTCGACTCCCATGACTCGGCTAATGCTGGTATAAGCTCTCCTGTCTCCGGGTTATAGTATAGTAGTGGCTCATACACGACACCAAGCACGACAAGACCTGTATCAAACTCTAGTGATGGATCAATACCTGTTATAGGGTCGACGTAAGCATAGATCGCTATACGAGGACGCTCTCTAGCAGACTGATATACCCAGTAGTAAGACAGCATTCCTGTCACAAGGACTACTATTATGAGTATTATGGCCACTGGTTTACGCATAAACACGCACCTCTGGGAAAGGGGGGACTACCTGGGTAATTTAAGGGTATCGTAGAACCCTGTGATAGGGGGTTTATTACTCTCCTATAGGCTTATCTATGGTTGTGGGGGGTAGTCATTATACTTAACCTGTATTCCATGGCTTTGCCAGAGGTTTCACGGATATGTTTACCAGCCCATTACACCCCTTGATCACTATTTTTATCCATAGTATAGCCTTCTCGTTCCCTACGATAACTACTGACGTATTATAGCCTGGATAAGGCAGGTCATCGGGGTCCACGTGACCCCATTCATGTAATCCTACACCATCACTATAGGGCCCATAGGCATACATTTCAACTTCAACACTATCATAGCTACCATTTACATCAACATCTACACCATAGATCTTCGTTGGTAAAGTGCCATTATGCTCCATTACAAGTCCAACCCATAGCAAAGTATCCTCCTTGGGTAGGAGGCAGTGTTTACAACACTCAATATTCATTAGCAATAAGATACTACTATCATTACTCAACATCATTTGGTTGTCTTCAAGCCCCTTACACTTAATGCAACAACAGCAGCAATGTTCACAGCATTTGAACACCCTATAAGAGCCTATATGAGGGTTTCCAGAAGCTACAGTAACATAGACATTAACCTTGAGAGTATCAAGCCATATAGCATAAGCCATACTCATAGTTAATAAAATAGCCATAATCATTAACGAAGGAATTATACTTTTCAATATGTCCTACATCCCCACTTAAACTTACTAAGTTAAGTATTATCCTTACCTAATAAAATAGTAATGTATGAAGTATATGTATGAAAAGTACATAAAACCAAAGAGATACCATAGAGACACTGTTAAACAAAAATATAGCAGACCTACTTATTAAGCTTGATGAAGAGAACCCCCTACTCTCTGCAACACAAAGTGGTTGAAGGGCATCATTGTATGAGTGCACGTAGGCGTCTATACGACCTTGATTACAACTTGTGGCGAAACATTATGGAACTCTACTCGAGAAACCCATTGGAACATGTCTATCTTCTATACGACCTTATCTACGAGATTGATAACACGGATGTATACTTCAGCATTGATAATAACAGGATCAATGGGTACGTGCTTGTCTGGCATGGGCCAAATGTTAATGGCGTTCATTTATGGGGAAACGTCAGTAATCTAGTGGAGTTCATACCCTTTGAAAAGAACACAATTATCCATGTATACAATAGAGAGAATCTAGACCTAGTAGAGAAACTCCTTGAGTCAAAGAATATTGTTTTCAAGACAATGTACTATCTTGATATGCTTGTCTCAGAGAAAGAATTCACGCCTTATCATCCAGAGAAAGCTGTCAAGCTCGATCCAGAGAATAAGCACCATGTTAGAGAGTTTGTGGAGCTCAAGAAAATCCAGGGCAGAATTATTGATTACACCAGTGCTCAAGCATTACTATCTAGGACAAGATACTATGGAGTATTTGTCGACACCAAACTTGTTTCCATAGCTTGCTGCTACTTGAGAACAAACGAGGTCTGGATTATAGGCGATGTTTATACTCATCCAGAATACCGTGGACACGGCTACGCGAAAATAGTCACATCGGCTATGACAAGAGACGCCATAGTATCCGGCGCCAAGGCCTTACTCCATGTTGCGGAGAACAACGAGCCCGCGATAAGAGTTTATACAAGAATAGGCTATAGGAAGGTAATGAAGAAGCCATGGATTTTCATAGAATCTAGTTGAGAACCAGGAGGGGGTATACGTATTGATTAGCAGGAGTGAAGCTCTTGACCTACTCAAGAAGAATCTACGTGACGAGAAAATGGTAAAGCATTGCCTGGCCGTCGAGGCTATAATGAGGGCTGTAGCGAGGCGGCTTGGCGAGAACGAGGAGCTATGGGGTCTAATAGGGCTTCTCCACGATATAGACTACGATATAGTTAACAGGGATCTCAAACGGCATGGACTCGAGGCAATGAAGATCCTTGAGGGGATACTGCCGAGAGAAGCCATCGAGGCTATTGCAGCACACAATGAGCACAACGGGTTCAAGCCAACAATACCAGGCGTAGAAAAGATAGTTCACGCACTACGTGCAGCAGACCACTTGTCCGGACTCATAATAGCTACAGCACTAGTAATGCCACATAAGAAGATCGAGGAGATAAAACTCAAGTCACTCAAGAAGAAATACAGGTCAAAAGACTTCGCCAAAAACATAGATAGAAACAGGATCAAGGAGATAGAAGAACTAGGCATAAGCCTCGACGAATTCATGGAAATAGGGCTAAATGCACTAAAAGAAATAGCAGGAGAATTAGGGCTATAGCGTTACAGGAAGTAATGGAACAACTTTTCTTTATTCAATCATCCAATATAGACCTACACTACTCTTTTGACGAGTCTCCTGAAGAACCTCCGGTACACGATCAGGAAGATTATGCCGCGGAGATACACATCGATGAACATTGCTGTCCACGCACCTACCGCTCCATAGATGTTTACTAGGAATGCTGCAGGCAGTACACGGAAGAGATAAAGCCCGGTCACGTTCAACATCATTGGCACCAAGGTGTTTCCACCGCCACGTATACCACCACTTAGCGTCATTACCAGTGCTAGTCCCGGCTCGCTTAAACCAGCTAGTATAAGGTATATGGATGCTAGTTGAGCCACATCTGCTGTAGGGGAGAATGGCAGCACGAGGTAATACGATGTTGCTGCGAGAAACACCCCTAGTACGGCCATGATTATTGTTGCTATCCTTGCTGCTTCCCACCCGATCCTCTTGGCTTCATCTATGTTACCAGCTCCTATCCGTTGCCCAACAAGAGCTGAGGCTGCTACCGAGAAAGCGAAGCCAGGCATGTAGATGAAGCTCTCAATACGAATACCGATCTGGTGAGCGGCAAGCGCTACTTCACCGCATCTAGCTATGAAAGCTATGTACGCGTTGTTACCGATCGCGAAAACAGCTCTCTCGAGAGCCGTTGGAGCACCTATCCTCACAATCCTATAGATGAAACCCTCTCTTAAGAAGCGTATATTGACTGTTATTGCCGGGGGAATACCTGTTTTCTTGAGGAAGAACAGTTCCAGTGGGACCATGTAGACTATGGATATTACAGTAGCCACAGCGGCACCAACAACACCCATTCGAGGAAACCCATAGAGCCCGAATATGAACAACGGGTCAAGCACTATGTTCAAGAACGTGCTGCTGAGAACAACCACCATGGAATACTTCGTAGCACCAATTGCCCTGAGAGATGAATCCATTGATACTGCTGCCACGAGAACTGGGAGCCCAAGGATTCTCGTAGCAAGATAACTGGCTCCAACAGCGACAACTCCCGGATTAGGCCCGGCTATGAGGCTCACAAGCCACGATGAATTATAGTGTACTACTATAGCTACAAGTGATGTAGTTAAAACACCATAGACTATGGCTTCGCCTAGAGCACGCCTTGCTTTAGACAATTCGCCTGCACCATAGCTCTGGGAGACGTAGACTATGACTCCAGTCGAGAACAATGCAACCACGACGAAGAAAAGCCACGACAAGTAGCTGCCAACACCAACAGCGGCTAAAGCAGTGGTTCCAAGGCTGGATACAAAATAAGTGTCGGCTATAGAGTACAAGCTCTCGCTGAGCTCGCTTATCAGCATTGGCCACGAGATCTTCAGTACCTCTCTAGTTAGACTCCTATCACCCATAGGCTCCACTCTACAAGAGATATAGGATAAGGTAATAGCCTCTATAAATAGTTGGTATTAAACAAAAGATACAGTAATGGTGGTTGTTAAAAGATTTCTAGAGTAGCCTTATACGTTTGCTTGTATTTGCAATTATTCAATAGACCTTATAGTCTTTACTAGAGTCTCCACGTTGTCTGTTATCACGACATCGTATAGTTCAGTTAGGTCGGCGAGCACCTTGGGGTCATTGACTGTCCACAGCATTACTCTACAGCCAATACTCTTCACGGTCTTCAAGTAGTTCTTGAAGACGTTCACGCCAACAACTTCTATGCCTTGGATAGGTGGGTTTATACTGTAGAGATTGAGTTCACGTGCTAGCTCAATAGCTCTCTGTGCTTTCTCTAGACTATCAATGTTTAAGCCAAGTTTAATCTTTGGGTCAAGACTGCGCATTCTCTTTAGCGCTTCCTCGATAAAACTTATGATAAAAACTCTATCAAACAAGTTATACTTCTTAACCAACTCGTACACAGGCTCAACAGCATCAACATCTTTTATCTCGATGGCAACAAGAGTATCATATGGCAATGCCCTAAAGACTTCTTCGAGAGAAGGAATAGTCTGTCCAAGACCTAGATGGAGTTTCTTAAGCTCTCCGACACTAGTCTTCTTGACATCAACATCTACTCCAGCAACCCTACCAGTACTTCTATCATGGATTACAACAGGGACGCCATCACTTGAAAGCCATACGTCAAGCTCAACACCATCAGCCCCGTATAGTACTGCAGCAAGAAACGAGGCAATAGTGTTCTCAGGATACTTCATGGGGTAGCCTCTATGTCCCAGTACAAGAGAAGCCATATACTACACCATGGTAGGCTCCTATCTAGGTGGTTAAACTTAAAATTTTCCATCATGTAAATAATGTATCTAGGTGTCCCTCTTGATCGACCAAACTATTCTCATCTACTTAGTAGTCTCTTTGACAGCTCTAGTCATTCTAATAGCGCTACTACTAGTAGGGCTAGCGAAAGCAGCTGCCAACAAGTTAGTGAGACCTCCGAGGAAAGTGCTCGACTGGAAGCCAAGCGACCTCGGTTTCAACTATGAAGACGCTGAAGTGACTACAGATGATGGGGTGAAGCTCAAGGGATGGATTATTCCACGCGGCAGCGATAAGACAGTGATAGTACTCCACGGCTATACGTCAAGTAAATGGGATGAAGACTACATAAAGCCTGTCATAGAGATCTTGGCTAGGAACAACTTCAATGTAGTAGCATTCGATTTTAGAGCACATGGTGCAAGCGAAGGAGAGATCACTACGCTAGGATACAGAGAAGTAGATGATGTAAGAAAGATTATTGACTGGCTTCAGGAAAACAAACCCGAGCTAGCCAAGAGCATTGGTGTTATAGGGTACTCTATGGGTGGAGCAGTATCACTAATGCTTGCCTCCAAAGACAGTAGAGTCAAAGCTGTTGTCGCCGATAGCCCCTATATTAATATCATCACTTCTGGACGCCGGTGGATCAAGAGGCTAAAGCCTCCACTAAGGAACTTATTGCTTTCGGTGTACTCGCTGATAGTAAAATATACTTCCAAGAAAGCAAACATAAATGTAAAAGACTTGGTAATCCTTAATTACGCCGACAAGATTAAGCAGCCAGTATTCATTATAGCCGGCAGGAAAGACGATCTAGTTGCACTACATGAGATCGAAGAGTTCTACAAGAAACTCAGAGAACATAACGAAAACGTTGAACTATGGGTTGTTGATACAGGGCATGTCGCGGCAATAAAGGATTACCCGAAGGAGTACGAAGAAAAAGTCGTTGGCTTCTTCAAGAGGTGGCTCTAAAGTGGCCGAGAAAGTACGTGTAGGCCCTATACTAGGGCTACTCGGGCTACTAGTCTTATTCTACTTTGCAGGCTACTACATGATAGCAGCTATTGTTGACACGCTATGGAAAGAGGGACTTATCCCTGGTACAAAAGAGGACTGGAGAGTATACGCAGGGCTCCTCAGGACTATACCACAGATAATAGGTCTAGCCCTCTCGTTCCTTTGGGGAGTACTTGCCGACAAGATAGGGCGTAGGAAGGTACTTGCAGTACTAGGAGTCATGATGGGGCTGTCGCTTCTAGCAGTAGCAACAGCCAGATCATACATCGAGCTAATGATATACTTCACGATATTCGGTATAGCAATAACAGGAATAGGCCCAGTGATCTACGCGTTCATAGCAGACGTAGTACCATCAGAGAAGAGGGGCTCCGGCTACGCTGTCTACTATGCTTCAAGCGTCCTCGGCATGGCTATAGGCCTTGTTATCGCCGGCATACTACTGACATGGAGATACGCCTACCTGACAACAGGTCTTGCCGTCCTCGTCTTCGCGATACCCTTGTACGTCATATCACGTGGAGTAACAATAGGGTATGCTGAGAAGAAAGAAGTAGGCAAGTACGGTCTCAGGAAAGCATTGAAAGCACTAGCGATACCAACAGTACTCATTATAATACTCCAGATAATAGCATGGACTATACCATGGGGTATGCTGAGCCTATGGGCTGTAAATTACTTCGAGGTTAAGTGGGGCGTAAGCAAGAAGTCTGCATCACTAGTTGTATCCATAGCAGTACTATCAATAGCTCTTGGACACGTTATAGGCGGAACACTTAGTGACAGAAGAGTAAAGAAAGGCGACATACTGGCTAGAGTAAAGATACCAATCATAGGCATCATAATAGGCTACGCTGCAATGGTCGCCATGCTAACATACCCCTACCCCTATGGTAAAGAAGACTTGTTAACACTATTACCGCCAGCAATACTAGCACTATGTGGAATGATGTTCACTACATTCGCTTACCCGAACATAAACTCCGTTATAAGCGATGTAGTCAAACCAGAGATCCGTGGAACAGTCTTCTCAGTATACAATGTGCTCAACACTATAGGATGGGCCGTGGGACCAGTAATATACGCATTGCTCTCGAAATACTTCATGGACATAGGATTTGAGGAAAAACAAGCACTAATGTACTCAGCTGTACTAATAGTCTCGCTATGGATAATAAGTCTCATAGCATGGATTATACTAGCGAAAACATATCCAAGAGATAAAGCTAGAGCAGAACAACAATAATATGTCTAAAAACAAACCTTTCTTTCCCTCTACTTTTGTTTCCTACACGGTCTTGTTGCAACAATATTTGCTCCGAGACCAAGAACATTCTCCACAATAATATCGCCTATTTCGACAGGAGCTTTTACCTCTATGTTGGCTAGATACTTCGAGACCTCGAGCAACTTGTCTTTCGGTATGGGTTTATCTGTTTTCACAGAGACAACAGGTAAGTCGCCGTCTCTGCACTTAACAACACTCATCAACACTCTTTTTGGTGACCTGACTTCCGTTACAGCGTACTCTGCTCCACGAGGACAAGCATTGCCTTCAATAGACTTTATCTCTCCACCCTCGATCACTACCTTGACTTCGCAGCCACGAGGACAAACTATACACAATACTTTCCTCACAACCCGAGTCATTGCCCGGAGACCTCCAGGGTTATCTTGTCGGTAGTCTTGAGGATATCGTCTTTAGCTAAGACATACCTGATCATTTCGGCGGGTCTTACCTTAGGCATGAACAGCTTCCTACCAGTCTCCGGGATTCTAAACCATACATTGTCTTCTGGCCACTTGACTCTAGCGTATAATACGACGTCCTTGTCTCCACTAACATAGTGTGGGACGGCGAGCCTTATGTTCCTGCCTTTGACTATTCTCCTCCATTTCCTGGTGTGTATACCCTTGTTTTCTATGAATAAACGAGCTCCATCAGCTGCCTGTTCTCCCTGTTCTACAGCGTAGTCAACAAAATCGTTTATCACCAGTGCGTTGCCTGCAACGAATATCCCGGGTATACTGGTCTCAAGGTAGTCGTTGACTATGGGTCCACGTGTAGCCGGGTCTATTGGTACGCCTAGTTTCTCGAGAAGCCTAACCTGTGGTATGAGCCCAGCCGCTATGACCACTGTATCGCATTCAATTTCTCTCTCGGTTCCTGGTATTGGCTCTAGGTTCTCGTTGACTTTTGCCACGACTACTTTCTCGACGCGTTTACGTCCCTTTATCTCTACTACAGCGTGGCTGAGATACAATGGTATGTTATAGTCTTTCAAGCACTGTACTATATTCCTGGTTAAACCACCGGGGTAAGGCAGGATCTCTATTACAGCCTCGACTCTAGCTCCCTCGAGGGCGAAGCGTCTGGCCATAATCAATCCTACGTCTCCAGAGCCCACTATGACTACTCTCTTGCCGGGCATAACACCCCATAGGTCCATCATTGCCTGTGCTTCTCCAGCCGTATAGACGCCGCTGACATTAGCTCCAGGTATATTGATCTCGTATCTATGCCTCTCTCTTGCACCCGTGGTGTAGATTATAGTCTTTGTAGTGATATCGAGTACTCTACCCGGCATTATGACCGAGATCTTTTTCTCCATGATGCTACGATACTCTATGGACTCAACATAGGCGTTCGTATAGTACTCCACGCCAAGAGACTCGATCTTCTTGATGAACCTATAAATGAACTCTGGCCCAGTAAGATCCTCCTTGAAGTAATGGATTCCGAAACCCGGGTGTATACACTGTAGCGTTATCCCGCCTAGCTTCTCTCCCTGTTCAAGCACAAGAGTCTTGAGACCATACTCCGTAGTCTTTATTGCCGCTGCTAAACCAGCTGGACCACCACCTATAACGACTACGTCGTAGACAAGCCCGGCCATGTCTTACACCTCCTTGAAAACCTCTTTCACCTCACCGACACCGTACTCGCTCCCGGATCCCTTGAAGCTGACTTTCCACAGAGGTATGTCTTGTTCTCTTGATATCAAGAGGGCTATTCTCAGTCTACAGAACGATCCCTGGCATCTACCGAACATAGCATGTGTCCTAAACTTTATCCCGTCAAGAGTAATAGTCTTGACCCCAATGGCTTTCATACGTTTTATCGCCTCAATGATCTCTGCTTCCGACACCTCCTTGCACAAGCAAATGATCCTACCGTACCTGGGGTTTTCCTTAACGATTCTGGCTTTCTCATCCTGGTTCATTCTACTGATTCTTTTGATCCCTCTTCTTATCGGGTTCCATTTCCTCTTTTCCACGAGACTAGTTCTCTCGGCAATCATGTCTCTTACATAATAGGCTATTGCCGGTGCTGCTGTTAATCCAGGAGACCTTATCCCAGCCACGTTTATGAAGCCCCATGGCTCTTCATAGAATTTTATGATGAAGCTTCCCGTGGAGGGCTCTGGTCTCAAGCCAGCGAACATCCTGATGATTTTTGTCCTTGGAGGAATAGTCTTAAGGATCTTCTTGGCGGCTTCTAGTATGTACTTGATCCCATTTCTTGTAGTAGACTTTTCCTCCTTGGCATCAATGGGCAGGTCCTCGGCCGTAGGGCCTATCAGCAGGTTCCCTTCAAGTGTTGTGGTGACATAGACTCCCTTGGTTTTGGGTGTCGGTGCCGTGTGTACGATCCGTTTAACCTTGATGTCGACATCTTCATCGTAGATAACGTATTCTCCTCTCCTCGGGAAAATAGTGAACTCGTCTATACCAGCAGACCTAGAGATCTCGTCTGCATGGATGCCAGCGGCATTGATAACCATGTCTGCTTCGATGAAACCATTATTAGTCTCTACACCAACAACCTTCTTCTCCCTGACAACAACACGTTTTACCTCTGTCTCAAAGAGGATTCTGGCACCATTGGATACACTGTTTTCAGCGAGAGCAACAGCTGCCTCCCAAGGACTCATCTGTCCGGCTGTAGGCGCCCACAAGCCAGCTATAGCATTAGGGTTCACGTTCGGCTCTAGAGCGGCAAGCTCTTCTTTGTCAACAATTCTTACGCCAGCTACACCGTTTCTCATACCAAGGCTTAGATAGTGTTTAAGAGCACTAGCCTCTTCATCGTTTGTCGCGACTATGAGTTCCCCAGGCCACTTCACGGGTATATCGAGTTCTTTAGTCCACTTATACCAGAGGTCATGCCCCTCCAAGCATAGTTTTGCTCTGAGTGGATGCTTGTCGGGGTCTTCTTCATGGCATGGATGGATTATAGCTGTATTAGCCTTGGTAGCACCCCACCCAACATCAGGTTCTTTCTCGACAACAACCACGTCAAGATTCTCATACATACTGAGAACACGTGCTATGGAGAGACCAGTAATCCCAGCGCCAATTATCAGTACCCGTGTCTTCCCCATAACCCCCACCTATGATCCTCGGCTCTTGTTTTGTTACTCTAGTCCATAAGCCCATGGGACTTCTTTTGCCCAGCCTAGAGCGCGTTCCACGGCTTGCTTCCATCCACTATAGAGTTTCTCCCTCTCTTCAACACTCATGCGTGGCGTAAACTCTTTCTCAGGTCTCCATAGACGGATTATCTCATCGAGATTCTTCCATACACCGACGGCTAAGCCCGCTAGATATGCTGCTCCGAGAGATGTTGTCTCGAGTATAACTGGCCTGATTACTCTGACTCCAAGGATATCAGCTTGGAATTGCATCAAGAAGTTGTTCTTTGAAGCACCACCGTCAACCTTCAATACCTTTATCTCAAGCCCAGTGTCCTTCTTCATAACCTCTATGACGTCTCGTGTCAAGTAGGCTATTGCTTCTAGTACCGCGCGTGCCAAATGTGCCCTGGTGGTTTTGCCCGTGATACCTATGATTAGCCCTCTAGCGTACATATCCCAGTATGGCGTACCTAGTCCGACGAATGCCGGGACGAAATAGACTCCCTCATTGCTTGCAAGAGATTTAGCTAGATCCTCTGTTTCAGCAGCAGTGTCTATGATCTTCAAGCTGTCCCGGAGCCATTTGACTGCAGCACCAGTAACAAATATGCTTCCCTCGACTGCGTAGACAGCCTTGTTTTTCTCCAGAGAGTAGAAGATTGTTGTCAACAGCCCATGTTTTGATTTAACACGTTTACTACCAGTATTCATTAGGACAAAATTGCCTGTGCCATAGGTACACTTTACATCACCTTCCCTAAACCCTACTTGGCCAAACAAGGCTGCCTGCTGATCACCAGCATCACCTGCAACCGGTATAGAAACGTTGTTGAATAGTTTCTCACTGACATCGGGCCCCGTGTAGCCGTAGATGTATGATGATGGGAGAGGTAATGGTAGTGCCTCCCTAGGGATCTTGCCTTGGATTTCAAGGAGTTCATCGTCCCAGTCAAGCTTCGATATATTAAAGATCATTGTCCTCGAGGCATTAGAGTAGTCTGTGACATGAGCACCGCCACGCTCCGGCGTAGGAGTATTCTTTGAGCCTCGTGTGAGATTCCAAATAATCCATGTATCGATTGTCCCAAACAATGCTTCTCCACGTACCGCCTTCTCTCTAAGCCCCGGGACATTGTCTAGAAGCCACCAGATTTTTGTCGAAGAGAAATAGGCATCTGGTACAAGACCAGTCTTCTTGTATATAGTCTTCCTGTACTTCCTCAGCTTCTCGACAAGAGGAGCTGTTCTCCTACACTGCCATACAATAGCGTTATACAATGGTCTACCATTCCTTGGATCCCATACGACAATTGTTTCTCTTTGATTAGTGACACCTATAGCAGCTATATCCCTAGGGTTAACCTTGGTCTTCTCAAGAACTTCTCTTATGACAATACGTGTGTTCTCCCAAATCTCCAGGGGATCGTGTTCAAGCCATCCGGGTTTGGGATAAATCTGTCTATGCTCCCTATAAGCATAGCCAACAAGTTCTCCATTCTCATTAAATAATGCGGCACGAGTACCAGTTGTACCCTGATCTATTGATAAAACATATTTAGCCAAAGCAAACAACACCTCTCGTGGGCTGATGAGTAAAACAAGTTCTTGCTTATAATAAATTAAATAGTCTACCTATAAAAACTGAAAAACAGCAAACGATGAATGAAAAAATAGTAACCTAGTAGGGAGACGTGCAACCTAACATATATCCTAGATCTACTTCTTCATCTTAGTGTACGCTAGGAGTCCTACAACTATTAATATAATCACTATTATTGCGGCAATCAACCCAATGTTTACTCCTGGTTGTGGTGCTACTGATGTTTCTGTAGTTGTTGTGGTAGTAGTTGTCGTAGTAGTTGGTGTTGTCTCTGTTTCAGTTTCTTCAGGCGTTGTAGTAGTTGTTGTCGTCGTAGTAGTTGTCGTGGTTGTTGTAGTCGTTGTAGTTGTGGTTGTCGTAGTAGTGGTTGTTAGCTCTCCTACTTGAGCATATATAAATAGCGTGTAAACATCTGGCGCTGTTATAGTTATTATTGTTGTATCGCTAGTGTAGTCGACTCTAGTGTTCTCGGTAGGATCTATTTCTACAGTGTATATGCCAACTATTGTTAGTGTGAACTCTAGTGTTCCAGCAGTATACTCTGATAAATCAATTAAGCCGTTGAAGGTGTCTGGGGCGACTTCTTCGAAGAGCCCTGTTGTCGTGTAGTATACTGTTATTGACGTTGTCTCGTTGGCGAATACTGTCAGGGTGTGTGTATCAGCATTATAGTCGTATAGGAATACTTGCCCTGCATCACCAGTAACATTTATGATCTCTACTGTCTCACCAACTATCAGCGGTATGTCGACGACAACACCTCCACTAATTGCTTGGTCAAACACTATGTTGTATTCAGCAATAGCTATATCGAGCACTGGGTCGTAGTTGATTGCAATGCTTATCTTGCTTATTGTCTGTGCCTCAACAACACTCGGCACAGCAAGCAGGGCAGTAGCAAAAAGTAACATGAACAAAAATACATATTTTGTCACGCATACATCCCCTCCTTACGCTCTTCAGAAAGATAATTGGAAATAATAGCAAAAAAATATTTACGTTTTTACAAACGAATACTGAGGAAAAAGACTTATGCTCTTATGGATGGTGCTTGTGGTGTGTGGCAACGTGTACTACTATTAGTACGTAGAATACATGTACTAGGTCTACTTCAATGCCTGTTGTGTTCTTTATCTCTTGACTTAAGACCTCTAGGGTCTTGTTTATCAGTAGTATTCCTGTGACGTTGTATTCTTCACATGTCTTGTTTACTAGTACTTTTATGTAGTTGTAGATTTGTTTTGGTGTAACTAATCCCTTCGCTCTCATCCACTGCTGTATAGCTAGACCTGTGTCACCTGGTAAGGCTCTTGCCACGATTATTACTCTGACGAGAATCCTTGTGGTTTGCTCAATGCTTATGTTCTTTAGCTTTGCCTTGTACTCGCAAACGACTTGTCTGACCGCTTCCTTAATGGCTTCTGGCCCTAGCTCGCGTCTTTCTCTCCAGCGCTCCATGATCTTTTCTCTAACGTGTTCTGGTAGTCTCTCAAGGACTTTCTGGACTCTCTCCTGGACGTCTACACGCTGTGTAGTGATCTTCTGTGATAGCCTGTGTACGACTGTTATATCGATGCCAAGGTAGTAGGCAAACGTGGCCTTGATTAATACGCCGTAGGCTCTCACGAATAGGTGATATCCTCTAATAGCTGATCTTAGTGCTAGGCCTAGGTAGCCTTCTTCTAGTAGTTGCTGGCTTAAGTTGAGTTCTGAAACACCTTTTGCTTCAAGTAGGAATACAATGTCTGGTACTGTTACATTGTAGTCCTCAGCAACCTTTGTAGCGTTGTCGAGTAGTCCCTTGAGCTCAGTTGCCTTCTCAATTACTGCTATTACTGACTCGTTTGTTAGTGTGTTGTTGGTGCCGAGATTCTCTCTAATGGTCTTACCTAGTACTATGTATGCTGTTACTGGTGCACGGCCGTAGAATAATGCTGCCACGAATGCGTATCCCGTGGCTAGTGTCTCGTTTGTCTCACTTAGGTTGTATGCTTTCTCTAGGAAGTAGTCTCCACGCTCTAATAGCTTCTCTGCTATAGTTATATTGTATTCAGATAAGTAGTTGTTTGCCCAAATGAATAATGGGTATGTCTCGTTTCTTACAGTCCATGCCAGTGCCACTGCCTCATCGAATGTAAGGTTTAGTTTAGCCCACCAGGGTTTGTCTTCCTCCGCCTGTGTGGCTGGTACACTCCAAGCCATAACAGGCATAGCTACTCCTGTTATAGATGCTCCTATTAGCGCCACAAGGATTAATCCTAAAGCTTTGAGGTAAGTGTTCTCCATACCCTACTCACCTTTCACCCAGGTTTTCCCTGGGAGACAGTTTGGTGTTTGGTTTATAAAAGGGGCAAGATGAAACAATCCTTCACCGCGAAATGACTGGTTGTTCCAGCCCTCTGGAACAATATTATTGCTTGTATACACTATTCAATAAAATTCTACGCGTACTCCAGGTCGTGCTGTAGGGAAACAGTATTGCTGGTGGGCTGAGTTACCGTGATATTAGTAGGTTAAACAGGCTCCGATTACCTAGCTCTATGTTAATAGATAGTCTGAAGTCTAGATAATTATTTAAATCACTATGTTTAAACCCTATGGTCTTGGAGGGACGTAGTTTTGTCTTTTGACCCTAAACCTATACTGGATGAAGCTGTTAGTAAGGGTGCTAGCTACGCTAGTGTTCTATACCAAGAATATGTGTATGAGCTTGTTCTCATGGATAATGGGGTTTTGCGTGAGTATAGTGTTACTAGGAAGAAGGGTGTTGGTATAAGAGTTATTGTTGATGGATTTGAAGGTTTCTCCGCAACAAACAATCTAGACAAGGAGTCTATACGTATTGCTATAGAAAAAGCGATCAAGACAGCTCGGGCAATGAGCTATGGTGGCAAGAAAGTAAAACTCGCTGAGAAACCTGTATCAAAAGACAAGATCTCCTCTAAATACTCCATAGACCCCTTGACCATTGATCCTGAGGAGAAGGTCGGTATAGTGAAAGAGATGAATAAAGCGTCTAGAGAAATAGAAGGAGTTGTATCCTCTACAACAAGACTAGGGATACAATACGACCACAGGATCTTTGCGTCAACAGAAGGAGACTACGTTGATGTGGAGGTTAGGCTTGTAGGTGTTGGACAGTATAGTATTGCCTCTCGTGCAGGCGTTATGGAGAGAGTATATGATTCACGAAGCATGGTTGCTGGATGGGAGTACATAAAAAGCCTTGACCTCACGGGTTTTGCTAGAGAAGTCTCGGACCTAGCCGTCAAAGCAACACAAGCCAAGGCGATCAAGCCAGGTACGTACACGGCCATACTAGATAACGAGATGGTAGGTCTCCTTCTCCATGAAGCATTTGGTCATGCAACAGAAGGAGACATCGTGGCGGGGAAAGGAAGTATTCTCTATGGTAAAGTTGGAGAGAAAGTAGCCAGTAAGCACGTGACAATAGTCGATGACGGTCTTATTGAGGGAGGATATTTTGTTCCCTACGACGACGAGGGTGTCAAGAAGAGGAAAGTCAAGACGGTGGAGAATGGTGTCTTGAAGAGATTCCTGCAATCACGTACAACAGCAACATTGCTCGGCATGGAGCTCACTGGTAATGCGCGTGCACAAGACTATGAGCATCAGGTTCTTGTCAGGCAGACAAACACCTACATGGAGCCCGGCGACTATAGTGTCGAAGAATTATTTGAAGGAGTCAAGAAGGGTGTCTACGTACGTGGACGTGGTGCTTTGGGAGGGCAGGTTGATACGAGCATGGGTACGTTCACGTTTACAGCTGGTCCAAGCTACTTGATCGAGAAGGGAGAGATCAAGGAGCTTGTACGCGGCGTAATGCTCTCTGGCATGATCCTCGAGACACTGAAGAATGTTGACGCTGTTGCAAAAGACCTCAAGGTTAAGACAAGTGTTTTCGGTGGATGCGGTAAGGATGGGCAGTTGGCTAGAGTGGGTGATGGTGGCCCGCATATACGTGTCAAGAAGATAACTATCGGGGGGTGAAGGTCATGGCTAGACCATTTGAAATACTACATGGTCTCTCAGAGAAAGCTCTTGCTAAAGCACGTGAACTAGGTGCTAGTGAAGCAGAATTCTATGCTACCTGGTCTAGAGAACTCCTAGTGAAAGTAGCTGGCGGGAATATTGTTGGTATAGTGGATAAGAGTATTGGACGATACTGTGTACGTGTTGCAGTTGGGAAGAAAATTGGTGTGTATGGTTCTGAGGAACTGTCACTCGAGACCATAGACAAGGTTGTCGAGACAGCGATAAAAACAGCCAAAGCGGCGCCAGAGGATCCGAGGTGGAGTGGTTTTGCACGAGGCTATGATAGAGCAAGTGTGGAGGG
Organism: Desulfurococcaceae archaeon MEX13E-LK6-19; assembly: GCA_029637525.1. NCBI lineage: Archaea > Thermoproteati > Thermoproteota > Thermoprotei > Desulfurococcales > Desulfurococcaceae > Desulfurococcaceae archaeon MEX13E-LK6-19. Next base: position 1,372,322 of record CP072660.1, on the reverse strand, counting down.
TATTTATGACGAGAAAACTGCTTCTATGGAGGCAAACGAGTTAATGGAGATAACGAAGAAAACCTTGGATACAGCTGTTGACGCCGCGAAGAAGAAGGGTGCTAAAGAAGCTCTTGTATCGAGAGCGTTGATTGGTGTTGGTGAGACACTATTATTCATAGCCAATAGCTATGGAGAGGAAATATATGGTAAGACAAGTAGTGCTGGAGCATGGATTCAAGTGAAGGTCAAGAAGGGAGGTAATGAATCAAGTTATTCGGCTCTATATGATAGCAGGAAAATGGTTGAAGAAAAGATTTATGGCGAGGTAGAGAAAGCCGGGAGTCTAGCAGTAGAATTCCTTAAAGCTAAACCAGTAGACTCTGGAGTTTATAGAGCATACTTCACACCAAGAGTTGCTGCCTTGATTCTCTCCACGGTGCTTTCTCCAGCACTCTCTGCTCTCAATGTCCAGGAGAAAAGGTCTCCTCTCAGAGACAAGATCGGGCAGGAGGTTTTCTCTGACAAGATAACAATATATGACGATCCATACATGCCGTGGGCTCCTGGTGCAAGAGAATTTGATGACGAGGGAATCAAGACCACCAAGAAGCCATTGTTCCAGAAAGGCGTGCTCGCAAACTATGTCTACGATTACTATACTGCCAAGAGGGAGAACAAGGAGTCTACAGGCAATGCACGTAGACGGAACATAACATCGCCGCCCACGCCAGTGGTATATAACCTAGCTGTGGAACCAGGTGGTTTAAGCGAAGACCTTATAGCTAAAGAGGTTAAGGAAGGAATCATAATATATGATGTCATAGGCTACTGGATGTCCAACCCCGTTAACGGCAACATAATGGCTACAGTATCCCATGGATTCTATGTTAAAGGAGGCAAGATAAAACACCCTATTAAAGGCGTTGTAATATCAGGTAACCTCTATAAGCTATTGAAGGAAGACCTTGTAGGATTGAGCAAAGAGAGAGTTGTTATAGAAAATACTGTATCTCCAGGAATACTTGTTGAAAGAATAAACGTGGCTGGTAAAAAATAACATAAACCAGATTTTTCCCTTTAACTCCTCAGCTCTCTACCTTAGTTTTTCTCTTAGAGAAGCTATACCAAAGCACACTAGTGTAATAGCCTCAATAACCTCCATAAGCTCCTTAGCTGACTCTGCTTTGTAGACAAGTTTGTATGCACCTTCCCTCATTACACCAGGGATTAGTGAAGCTGCATCAGCAAATACTGTTTCCCTGAGTTCTACAACAAGCTCCATTGGTTTCTCGAACACCAGAGGCTTTGCTTTACCCTCTTTCAGCACTTTAACGCTTTCTTCAACACCTTTCTCGAGGCTCTCAATGACTTCGGGAAGGCTCTCGAATGATGCGGCATAGCGTCCTAGTCCTTGTTTTAGTGGGACAAACACTGCCCATGGAGTATGCTTCTCCACATCTGTTTCCAGAGCCTTATCCCCGGCTACAAGAACTACTGGAACACCATACTCGCCTGCAACCAATGCGTTTAACAGGAACTCGCTTGTCTGATGCCCATTAATGTAAACGCGGTGGAATGTCATGCCACTGTATGTGTGGTCGAGATAGCCCTTCATAGTACCTGCTGCCGCGTGGTATCCTATGAAGTAGGCAGCATCATAGCCTTCCTCGATCCCAGTAATCATTGACAAGGGTCTCGGGAATCCCTGGACAAGTGTTACACCGCGGGGTATCTCGCGGTAATCAATATTGGTCATGTACCCATGGCTATCAGCTAAAGTGACTTTATCGAAGCCGCTGGCAAGCAGTTTCTCTACAACAGCCTTGGAAATCCTTGTTACGATCCATTCGCTCCTAGAGTATTGTGGAGATCTAGGGACAAGACCTCCAACGGGTATCCCGGGTAATCCTTCGAAATCAACTGAGACATACGCTCTCAAAGTTTTACCACCAAGACGCTTTTCCGAGTTTACATAATTAATTACCATAAAGATTCTTTAAACTCCTTGGCTTATACCATGTAATGCCGTAAAGAATCTCGGGGATTGTATTGTATAGGATACAAGGTCTCCAGAGACTTGTACTGTATGGAATAGTCATAGGTTTTATATCAAGCATAATAACATTGGTCTTTATAGAAGGATTAATGCTGCTTACTTCAGCATACTCATTACTACTTGGTGTTGACTCTAGTATATCGGGTAATGATTTTTCTGTTGTAGCATTAAAAACACCAAATAAATACTTGATACCAGTAATAGTGTTTTCATCCATAGTGTTAAGCTACGTTATTATCAAACTCCTTAATGCTCGTGAAGCTATGGGGGCGGGTATAGAGTCTCTTCTTGAAAGCTATCATTTTAGGGCTGGGAGAATAAGGATGAGAGTTGTTTTCGCGAAAATAGTATCGACAATAATCACTATTGGTGGAGGGGGTAGTGGTGGACTCCAGGGGCCAGGGAGCCTTATAGGAGGTGGTATTGCAAGTGTTTTCTCAAGATATTTTGGTACGAGAAGTGTTGAACGAAAGACTCTCGTACTAGCAGGTGTAGCTGGCTCGCTTTCAACAATATTTCAGGCACCACTTGGTGCAACAGTATTCGCGCTCGAAGTACCTTACAAGAGAGATCTAGAAGCTAGGGCCTTGGTACCAGTATTATTCTCGAGTATAACGGGATTTCTCATCTCTTATAGTATACTTGGTCCTAGGCGGTTGTTTCCAATAGTGAGTATAGATGTATCAACGATATTCATGTACACAAGCATATTGTCGTACATAATATTTGGAGTATTCTCTTCAATAACAGCACTTCTTTACGTCTCCACTATAAGAGGTATAATGGTTTTAAGAAAAGTTCTTGTCAAGAAATTCTCGGATATAATCGTGGCTAGTCTATTCGGCTTAGTCCTTGGCGTAATAGGGCTTATTGAACCTGGTGCTCTCGGTCTGGGTCCAGTATATTTAAATAATTTGTTTAAGGAAATCCTATCAGCCGAGTCCATGTATCATGTGTTAACAATTGTTGTAATACTCTTGTTGATGAAAACCATTGCCACGGGTTTAACTGTAAATTCAGGTGCAAGTGCTGGTTTATTTGGGCCAGGAATCTATGTGGGAGCCTTAACTGGGATCATATACTACTATATTATAGGCCAGTATATCTCGCCGTTACCTGCAATACTCTATGCCTATATTGGGATGGCTGCCGTCTATGGAGCAGTATCAACAACACCGTTTGGCACCAGCATACTCGTAAGCGAGATAACTGGGAATTACGCATTACTCTTGCCTTGTCTCACATCAGCAATTATTTCAAGAGAAATCATAGGTAAACACACACTATACATTAATCAGAGAAACACACGGCTCGTAAGAGAGTTAGAGAATCTTCTCATTCTCATTGCTAATACCAATATCGGTGAAGTATTATCTAAGCCTGCGGCAAGTGTTGTGAAAACCGTCCCTGTGCTAAAGCCTAGCGACAACATAGAGTATCTTCTCGAAGTATACACTACTACTCATCTAAGATATCTCCCTGTAATTGATGATAAAGGTAGACCTCTCGGACTGATAAATACAGAGACCCTATCACGACAAGCAGATAAGCTAACTATAAAGCATAAAGTAAATGAACTAGATTTGATCAAACCTCCTGAAACAAATATAAATGCATGTTTATCTGAAATAATAGATCTAATGACGAGATACAATATGCCAGTGGTAATTATAACCGATGACGATGGTATGTATGTAGGTCTAGTTACAGCCTATGATCTCCATAAATACATTATAGAAAAACTATACAAGGCAAAGTAGCAGTCTAGCTAGTCTACACCTCGTGCACGTAGTGAATCCTCTATATGGGATATCCTCATGATCATTATCATTAATGAAGTATACAGTAATCCTATGTACTTGAGAGGATTCAGTCCAGGCTCCCATCCACGTGCTTTGAGTGAGTACATTATCTCGGCTACTTCATTTAATGTATCATGTATTATCAAGTAAGCTAGGGTCAGGGCATTGAGGCCAAGGTAATGTCTTAGATGATATGGTGGTGTTGTAGTGTAGAATAGCGCTATTGCTGTAAACGATGTATAGCCGTATACTATCACACGGATAACACTTGTTGTCAGGGTTCCCGAGAGATAGTCTATGAGAATTATTATCGACGATAGGAACAAGTACGATATTGTTGTACCAGCTAGGACGCGGTATGCGTGGATGAATATTAGCATGGCAATATTGATCGCTATGAGGAGCGGGTAGTATTCTATGTCGAGGTAGAATATTGTTGAGGCAATAAATGCTATGTATGCTATCTTTGCTGGAAACAAGTTGATGTTATGGAGGATGGTCTTGCTGTACTGTAGTCTATTTGCTTCTCTGAATATTTTCTCCACATAGAACACCCCGTGGCATAACCCTGTGTTTCATCAATACATCGTCTGTAGCACTACTCCAGTCACCGGTTAGCACAAGCCTGCCGTTATCCAGGAGGAGAAGAGTATCGGGTTCAACCATGTCAGCGTATAGTACGTGGTGTGTTGCTATGATTATTGTCTTGCCTCTTCTTCTACCATAATCGATTACTTCGATCAAGTCGTTAACGCCTTTATTGTCTAGATTAGCAAAAGGCTCGTCGAGAAGCCATACATCTTGATCTGCAACCAAGACGCTAGCGATAGAGACTCGTCGTGCTTCCCCGCCACTCAAAGTAAATGGGTCTCTCTCGAATAATTCTCTGGGAACAAGTTTCTCAACAATAAACCAGTTGCCTTCAGCACCTGTTGCCTCCAGAATGAACTTTATCTCATCGATAACTCTTGCTTCAACGAACCCATAGTATGGGTTCTGCCATACATACCCCACTATTCTGGCTAGTTTCTTCCTGCTAATACTCCAAGGGATAATACCGTTTATCTTGACTACTCCTTGCGTAGGCTTGATTAATCCGGCTAATACCTTCAATAGCGTCGTCTTACCGCTTCCATTGGATCCCAATAGGATATGTACTCCTTCCCCAAGGGAGAAAGAAATATTGTCTAGAGCACGTTTCCCATTATAATCCACTGTCACTCTATTGACAATTACTTCCATAGTCTAGGCATCCTCTTCTCAATAGTTGTCAGCAGGATATACCCGCCAACACCAATACTTATTGTTGAGCCTAGGAGCACACCTGGTACTGCATATTCCAGCTCGATAGCGAATATTATGTGAAGCAGTACAACACCTATGATTACTGTGACAATTAATATCTGTGCTATAAGCACGAGTACCTTCGCCCATTCTTTACCATAGTATGTCTTGCCTATAGACCAGGCGAATAAGCCTGCAGCGAAATTAGTGAGCGTACCCAAGACAATGTCTATGATCCCGTATGGGGAAACCATGTTTGCTAGTAAACACCCTATAGTCAATCCTATTACAGCTGGGAACCCGAAGTACGGTATATAAGGTAAGGGTAGCAATGCATCACTTATCCTCACCTGGAGTGGACCGAAGCTAATTGGCTGGAGCACTATGGTCACAGCAGCATAAACAGCTGCTATCACAGCTGCTTTAGCCGACTCTATAGTCAAACGAGACCTCATAGCATTTACCACCTTAACCTAGTCTAACACGAAAAACGTAAAACATAAATATTTCGCTTATCTTCATAATAGTTTCAAAAGGCATATTAACTTTGAAACATCTATATTATAGTACAATGTATCCAAGTACAAGTATGTAAACAATGTCTCCCTTCTATAAGAATATTAAATAAAACATAGTATCTAATGTTTGGTCTTAATATAAACCATCCAGTTTCTGTATAGGATGATCATTGAGAAACAACTAATTCTGACTATAACATATTCTTACGATAATTTTTTAAATAGTATATGTGCTTAATTGAATAGTGTAAGTTCTGAATTATGCACGGGTGGGATATAGATGGTCTCCCCTCGGGCTATTTCTAAAACCATTGCAGCTGTAATAGCTGTTATTATCATAATCGCGATCATTGGTGGAGTCGCCTGGTGGTATTACACTCAGCAGCCCACGAAGAAAGAGGAGTTGGTGATCTACCACTGGTGGACAGCTGGTGGTGAGAGAGAAGCCATAGACAAGGTATTCGCGATTTACAAGGATGAGTATGGAATCGATATTGTTGAGAACCCTGTTGCAGGTGGCGCTGGAGCCGTAATGAAGGCTGTTATATGGGGCCTCTTGGCAGCCGGGACTCCACCAGATACGTTCCAGGTTCACGCTGGTGGTGAGCTGAAAGAATATGTTGACGCAGGTTACCTCGAGCCTGTTGATGAAGTATGGGACGAGCTTGGCTTAAAGGATGTTATCCCCGAGACACTCCAGGCCATGTGTAAGTTCAATGGACACTACTACGCTGTACCAATCAACGTACACAGATCCAACGTACTATGGTACAACCCCAAGATCTTTGATGAACTAAAGATTATTGACAAGTTCGGTGACCCAAGAGAATGGAACCTAACAACACTACTCGAAGTCGCCAGGTACATCAAACAGCACAAGCCAGACGTAGCCCCCATAGCTCTTGCTACTAGAAACAAGTGGCCTCTAACACACTTATTCGAGGTACTACTAGTCCTCCACGGTGGACCCGAGATCTACGTGAAGTTCTGGACAGGCAAGTTCAACTACAACGACCCCAACGACCCCGTATGGAAGGCTGTTAGAGACGTACTAGAAGTAATAGGTACAATGGCCAAGGAGGGCTTGTTCAACAGCAACCACCCAGAGCTAACATGGGACCAGGCTGCAGCACTAGTAGCACAAGGCAAGGCAGCCATGTACATCCACGGTGACTGGGTAGCCGGCTACTACATAGCAAACAACTACAAGTACGGCGAGGACTGGGCTGCAGCACCATTCCCCAAGAACGTGTTCATACTACTATCAGACTCCTTCAACATGCCTAAGAACGCTCCACACCCAGATGCAGCCAAGAAATGGCTACTCGTAGTAGGCTCCAAGGAGGCACAAGAACAGTTCAACCTAATCAAAGGCTCAATCCCTGCTCGTACAGACGTATCACCAAGCTATCCAGACCCCTATAGACCCGAGACAGCAGAAGACTTCAAGAAATCAACACTAGTGCCAAGCGCTGTACACGGCGGTGTCTCGAAGGAGGCCTTTGTAACAGAGATGCACAACATACTAACCAACATGATCACCGCCATTGGCGCTGGAACAAGCGTTGAAGACGCGGTCAACGCCGCTATTGCATCCATACAGAACGCTATACCAAACACTGGCCTACCAGACTTCTGGGCCGGCGTATCAGTAGACTACTTCATAACAAGGAGGAGCTAACCATAACTATACGTAATCACATGTAATAAGCAATAAGTTTTTTCCCTAATACACCCGTTCTCTATTCGTGAGGTAAACCTCTGGTGAATCCGTAGTGCCTAAGGTAACAACGATCAAGGACTTCCTTGTATTCGTTGGACCAATATTGATAATAATATCGGTTCTCTACTTCATGATAATAGAGACAATATATGTGTCGATGAGTGACTGGAGGAGCGCCAGGATATCACTTAACTTTGTTGGACTAGAAAACTACCAGAGGATCTTTAGTACAGAAAGATTCTGGATAGACTTACGCAACAACCTTATGTGGATAGCCATATTCGTTGTACCCACATCCTTCCTTGGACTAGTAATAGCCTATTTAATGATGATTACTGGCAAGGAAACATTGTTTAGAACAATACTATTGATACCAACAGCAATGTCAATGGTTGTATCAGCTACAATATGGGTCTGGATGTACGGCGAAAACGGTGCAATAAATACTCTACTAGACATGATTGGGCTAGGCTTCCTGAAGCACTCGTGGATAGCAGACCCCGGTACAGCATTGTACGCACTGATCTTCGTCACGGTATGGCTCTACCTAGGCTTCGCCACAGTAGTATTCGAGGCAACCATAAAGAGTATCGATAAAGCTATTATCGAGGCAGCTAGAATCGATGGAGCATCTGGTTTCAAGATATTCTACAGAATAATACTGCCTCTCTCTAAGTCGGGGTTCCTTGTAACAATACCTTTGCTCTCACTAGCTATACTCAAGCTATTCGACCTAGTATTTGTTGCAACACGTGGCGGACCCGGATACGCCACCGACGTCCTAGGTATGTACATGTGGGAAATGGCGTTCTGGGCTAGGTTCATGGCTGACGGTGCTGCCATAGCTGTCGTGATGTTCGCGCTATCGCTAGTGATCGTAATACCATACGCCGTAACAGCTTTGAGGAGGTGGTTCAGGTAATGGTCTCCATGACTTCCTTCAAAGACTTATCCTCGATAAAGAAGCTCACCAGAATACAGCAGAAAATAGACTCCGTGTTCAGCACCAAGTATGGAATGTACCTAAAGATCGCTATTGCCTACCTGGTGCTCGTATTAGTGTCGGTGGTATGGATTCTCCCACTATACATAGCAATAGTTACTGCCTCGAAGAGCAATAGAGAAATATACCAAAGCAATGTATTGCAACCACCTTCAAACCCGTTGTTAGACCCATGGATAGAGGCATGGAATAGGATATCGCGAGGATTCTTCAACAGCATAATAGTCTCGCTGCCAGCGACATTCCTTGCCGTACTAATAGGCATAATGGCCGGCTACTATCTAGCGCGATATAGGTTCAAGGGTGCACAACTACTATTCTTCACGATAGCTGTGGCGTCATTCATACCGTACCAGATAGTATTGATACCTATAGTACAGATACTGTCTAGTATAGGGCTCATGGGCACTCATATAGGCCTGATACTGGCTTACACAATACTATTCAGCCCATGGGCTGCATTGATCTCAGCGGCATTCTTCATGACAATACCCAAGGATCTAGAGGAAGCGGCGTTGATTGATGGTGCTACACCGATAAAAACATTCTTCAAGGTAGTATTGCCTGTCGCCTTACCCGGCATAATATCGACTACAATAATAATATTCATGAACATATGGAACGAGTTCCTGATAGCAGTAACACTAAGCACTAACCCATTGGTCAGAACTGTCCAGCCAGAAATAGCAAACCTAAGAGGTACAACAACGGTCTCGTGGAATACATTGATGGCGGGTTCTGTGATAGCAATACTGCCGCCAACGATCATAGTCATTTTCCTGGGTAGATACTTCGTGAGGGGTCTCCTGGCAGGGGCCCTGAAAGGTGTCTAAACCCATGGGGGTGACCCCGTGTGTCTAAAGTCGAGCTCCGTAATATAGTCAAAAGGTTTGGTCGAGTAGTAGCTGTAGACCACGTGTCCCTCAAGATTAATGACGGTGAGTTCTTCGTACTCCTGGGACCAAGTGGATGTGGTAAAACAACTACACTGAGAATAATAGCTGGACTTGAAGACCCTGACGAAGGCTATGTTCTCATAGACGACAAGATAGTGAACGATGTCCCTCCGAACAAGAGAGACATAGCAATGGTCTTCCAGAACTACGCACTCTACCCACACATGACCGTATACAAGAATCTTGCCTTCCCACTCGAGAACATGGGGCTTAGTAAACAAGAAATAGATAAGCGTGTCCGTGAAGTAGCCAAGCTACTCCACATAGACCACCTACTCGACAGGAAACCAGGACAGTTATCCGGTGGAGAACAACAACGTGTAGCTTTGGGACGTGCTCTCGTACGTAGACCACGTGTCTTCCTCATGGACGAGCCTTTGTCCAACCTTGACGCTAAACTAAGGGTATACATGAGAGCCGAGCTCAAGAGACTCCAGAAAGAACTAGGAATAACCACGATCTACGTGACCCACGACCAGGCAGAAGCAATGACTATGGCCGACAGAATAGCAGTCATGAACAAAGGAAGAATAATGCAAGTAGGTAAACCACGCGAACTATACTTGAAGCCCGCAAACATATTCGTAGCAGGCTTCATAGGATCCCCGCCAATGAACTTCTTCGACGCGACATTCACCGTCAAGGAGAACAAGTACATACTCGACGCAAGTGATTTCAAGCTAGTGCTAGACCCAGAGATAGGCAGTATTGTGGAGAAGAGTATTGGCGGTGGAGGAGAAGTAGTAATAGGCATAAGACCCGAGCACATGGAGATCTATGATAAACCAGTGGAGAACAGTATTGAATCAGAAGTATATGTTGTTGAGCCTCTTGGCTCGGAGACCGTGATAAACGCTAAAGTCGGCAAGAAAATATTCAAAGTAGTAGTCAAGGGAGACGTGGACTATCCTATTGGAGCAAAAATCTATGTCAAACCAGTAATGAAGTACCTACACATATTCAACAAGAAAACCGGGGAAGCCATAGTCTAGCTTATAACTACCTTATTTTTCCTTTAACTTCATCCTGTATTCTATAAATCTCCTAAACAACTCTAGCTTGTCAAGACTCTGTCTAAGCTCTTTATTATTCAACATAATGTATATCTCCCAGCTTCTCAGAGCCGGGCATATGTAGCAGCCTATCCTGTAGAACCCCATGTAGTACAATGGGTTCATTGGTATGCCTTTCGATAATATGTAGAGCTGTACATGAGCTGTACTCCATAGTTTTAAAGGCGATACTATCATGACTCTTTCCTCACCGTGTCTAGCTGGGGGTCTAGCACTCCTGGTCCTCGACTCGACATCACGGTCGCCTGTTATGATCAACGTATTGCCTTCAGCAAGATCTCTAAGCCCGTTCTCTATACTGGCTATCTTCCTTCCCGTACACCATCTATTGCTGTGCGTGGGCATAGGCATTCCTTCCTCGAGAATACCCTTGTCAACACCAGCGTAGACTCTATGGACTTTTATGCCGAGGATCTTTGCGATCTTTTCTACGTACTCTATTGTCTGCGGGAACTCCGTTCCTGTATCAGCGAACATAACCTTGATCTTGTTCTTCGGGAAAACATCCAGGGCTAGGAGGAGAGCTGCAGTACTATCTTTACCACCACTCCACGGTACTATCACTGTGTCAGCCCAGTCTCTATACTTGCTTAGGAAGCTCTTTGAGACTCTCTCATAGAGTTCCATAGACTTCCTATTAACCTCAATGACCTTATCAAGACTAGTACCAACATCACCATCGGGTTGCTTGAAGAGCTTCCCCGTAGGCTTAAACCCTTCATCAGGTATCTCTAGCTTACCCACAAGCTCTTTGCCACAATATACGTCATGTTCTCCACCAAACTTCCTAACCAAAAGCGGTGTACCACAAATTTTTCCTCCAAGAATCTCCTCGAGCATACACGTGTTTAAACCAAGGAATACATCATAAGCAGGATTATACTCATACCCTGGGAGCCTATCTCCCGAGCGTAACATGAAAACATATGTTTTAGAGTCATTGTCCCAGCATACCGCAAGCCTGATCTTGCTTCTTGCAACATCGAGTTCGTGTGCCAAGTGTTCTATACGCGTATTCCTTATCTTTGCCCGTGGGACAATATGTACAGCGATATTAGGTGGCAGAATGTGATCAAGCTCCATAGCGACCTTCTCATCTTCTCTGCCAAGAAGCAACACATAGAATTTATCATCGTCAACAATATCCTTGATCTCTTCTAATGCTTTGTCAAGACTACGTGCACCATGCAGAGTATGTACTCTGAAATCCCATTCACCATAAAACGTCCTAAACACAGCCTTCATAGCGTCTGCATCGCGTTTACTACGAACTATAACCTCAAGCATAACATCATAGCCTAGCCATATATCTTGTATTAGGGTCAAAAATACTTGTCTCACGATCCCATTTGTTCGATAAACTCATAGAACACCATAACAGATAGCATACCATAAATGTTTTTAAACTAGAGCCCACCGAGTATTATTGCGGGAAAAAGAGTCCTCTCAGGTGTAGCAGTTGTCGAGAAACTACATCCTAATAATAGCTATAGCAATAGCCCTCATAGCGGGCATTGCTATCGCCTACTTCATGTGGTTCATGGGTGAAGAGAAAACCTTAAAGATCTTTTGTGCAGGCTCGCTGAGAATACCATTACAGAAACTAGCAGCAATTTATGAGAAAGAATATGGTGTTAAAGTACACATAGAGGCTAGTGGTAGTGTTGAAGCTGTAAGGAAAATAACCGATCTAGGTAAAACAGCTGATGTCCTGGCTGTAGCCGATTATACTCTCATAAAGAAATACATGATCCCTGATTATGCTAGTTGGTACGTCGTGTTCGCTACAAACGAGGTAGTCCTAGCGTTCACGAATACGTCGAAATACGCTGATGAACTAAGAGAGCATCCAGACAAATGGTATGAGATCCTGGCACGAGAAGACGTCAAATGGGGTTTCTCAGACCCCAATAAAGACCCCTGTGGCTATCGTAGTGTAGCGGTTATAGTGCTTGCCAGCATGTACTATAACGACCCATCGATACTTGGTCTCATAACGAATAAGACGAACATAAAGGTAGAAATATCGAATAACACGGCAATAGTCACCGTCCCGGCTAATCTCCAGGTATATGCAGATGATCTCATGATTAGGCCTAAGAGTGTTGACCTGATTTCACTGCTTGAAAGCGGCGTGCTTGATTACGCTTTTGAGTACAAGAGTGTTGCCGTGCAACACAATCTCAGCTACATAGAGCTGCCTAAGGAAATAAACTTGAGCGACCCATCACTAGAACAAGTCTACAACAGGGTAACAGTAAAGATTCTTGTTGGCACAGATGACGAGAGAAGCATATTAATCAAGACAATAACATACGGAGCCACAATACCTTTAAACGCTGAAAACAGGGATCTAGCAATAAAGTTCATTAAGCTACTGCTCAGTGATACAGGAAGAGAGATATTCAACAGCCTAGGACAGCCTTTCCTCGAAAAGCCGATATTCTATGGTGATGTACCAGAGGAGCTCAAAGGCTAGGGATGAGAGGATCCTCTATGTCTAAGAAGTTCTATAGGTTTGAATCGTTTTTTCTGACAATAGCGGTTTTATCATCTATAACAATACTGTTCCTCTTGGCACCAATTATCGCATTGTTCCTCATGATGGATCCCATGGTATTCGAGAAAGCCTTGTTTAAAGACCGTGTTCTCGCGGAAGAAGCTTGGGCTGCATTCTATAGGACTATGCTTGCTGCAACACTCTCATCAATACTACTCTTGGTCATCGGTATTCCACTAGCATACATTCTCGCCAGAAAGGATTTCCCAGGCAAGAATATACTCGAGGGGCTAATCGATATCCCGCTGATGATACCCCATGCTGTAGCTGGTATAATGATTCTTGTGGCATATAGTAGACGCGGCTTGTTTTCATCAGTAACAAGCACTCTGGGGATACCTATTGCCGATAGTTTCTGGGGTATAGTGGCGGTAATGTTGTTCGTCTCAGCACCGATAATGATTGATACAGTTAAGGTGGGCATACAAGACGTTGACCCCATGTACGAATATATAGCTAGGAGCCTCGGTGCAAGCCCATGGAGGGTCTTCTTCACTGTAACACTCCCGATCTCATTCCACAGCATTATAGCAGGGTTCATACTATCGTGGGCTCGTGCAGTAAGCGAGGTAGGCGCTATACTGATAGTAGCGTATTATCCAAAAACAATCAACGTTCTTGTCATAGAATGGTTTAACACCTATGGACTCCAGTATGCTATAGCTTTATCAATAGTACTGGTAGTAGTCTCGCTCATCCTGTTCACACTATTAAGAATGGTGGTGACGCGTAGATGATTAAAGTAGAGGATCTGCTCGTGGAACTCAAAGACTTTAGGCTTTGGATAGAGGAACTCGTGGTTAATGATAGAGAGTATCTTGTTATCATGGGGCCTAGTGGTGTAGGGAAAACTGTTCTACTCTACACGCTACTAGGAGTGATAAAGCCGAGGAGAGGACGGATCATTATAGACGGTGTTGATGTCACACATGAGCCCCCAGAAAAGAGAGGAATAACTATTATACCACAGGACTATGGGTTATTCCCACACATGAGTGTTTACGATAATATAGCTTATGGGCTTCGTGCACGAGGGCAAAGCGAGGAAGTAATCAAGAAGAAAGTAATCGGAATAGCACGTACTCTTGGTTTGGAGAAAATACTCTATAGAAAACCACGTACATTATCTGGTGGTGAACAGCAACGTGTAGCACTTGCTAGAGCACTAGTAGTAGAGCCCAGGATACTATTGCTTGACGAGCCCTTCTCTAACCTGGACCCTCGGATAAAAACAAAAGCCATGGAGTTCCTCAAGGAACTCCATAAGAAACTGGGTTTCACAGCAATTCATGTGACTCATCACCTAGCAGAAGCGGTATACTTAGCCGACAAGATAGCCTACATAGAGGAGGGAGAACTAAAGATCGTTGCAACACCAGAGAAATTCCTCAAAACAGAATGGGCTGCACCATACCTCAAGGAAGTAAGGCATCTTCTGGAAAAGGTAAGGCTTTAGAGAAAACGGTCAGACCCGGTGGAGGATCATCACGGGAGTCAGTCCGTGCAATTCTCTTCACTCCATTAGGAAATACAGTAGCAAGCCAGGTAATAAAGTAGTCATGTATGTGTTGTTACAAGGGCATCTATACGGTATTCAGTTTTAGATCAATGTTTAATCATGTAACTATTCGGGATTGATATAGACTGCCGACGCCCTCTTTATTCTCGCTTTTCTTGAGAGCAAGTATATCGAGGCAAAGAAGATCATACAACCTATAATCTGGTATATCATCGGCGTATTCTTTAGGAGCGATACTAGTGTATAGGCGGTTGCAAACCCGGTTACGAACCCTATGATAATACCTCCTACAATGTCTACAGGATAGTGTACGCCTAGGCAAGCCCTTGACCATGCAACTATTAGAGCTGTTACTCCTGAGGTAAGAATTGCTAGTATTGTTGCAAGCAAACGGATGCTCTCAGGGCTCGTGAAGTATATTGCCACGATATATGATGTTGCTACACTAAACGCGAATTGCGCATGGAACGACGGGAAAGATCCTTCAAACACATTTTTCACACATCCATAGTGGTCATAGTAGTTCTTCGGCCGCTTTGTTCTGAGCATATTCTTTACTATGATGTTTACCGGGAGTGTGACCGCAAAGCTAATCAACATCATGAAGATAGCGAACACCAAGACATCAATACTATTACCGATAACCGCCTGGAGTAGAGATGTAATCAAGACACTGATAAAGACAGCAAGGTCAGGATAGTAGTCTATGAAATAGCATACTTTCTTTAACATAGCTTCAACACCATGATTATTAATGTTCACTATTAATTTTCTACACATACATAAACACATAATAGTAATTAATAAAGCATTATTTTAAGATACATATTAAATTAAGTCTCTTCTTTAGCTCTAAGCAATATATTCATAGCTCCGCAAAATATGACCTGAAAAAACTTCAGTAACCAGGGTTGAAGTCATTGCCCACTACGGGCTCTTTTGTCCTGGCCTTCATCACCTACTATTACTAATATTTGTTAAACCCTATAAAAGAAAATCATGCCATTAATATCAGTCGAAATATTGTTATCAGCGTTGAATCTGTTACAAGTATTGGTTGGATAAGTATATCAGCCTCCTAATGTAACATGTTCTATTCAAATAGGAAATGTGGGGATGCATCGATTATGATTAAGGTTTTGTTGATACCTGATAGGAAGGTTATAGAGTTTGAGGAGAAAGAATTGAGGGTCAGGGATATTCTTGAGCGGTTTGATTTTGACGAAGATGATGTAGCAGTACTTGTAAATAACCACTTGATAGAAGACCTAGATTACATCGTGAAGGAAGGTGATGATGTTAAACTAGTTAGAGTCGCTACGGGAGGATAGCCCGTCAATATAATTGATGATTTCTTAATGTTTTTGGTAATGAGTTATAGTCTCTGCTATTTGTCTTAAAGAAGCATCATACCAGTATGTTCTTGTCCTTGGTAATCAACCTGTTACTCCACATGATGTGTAAAACCGTTATTGCTTGTAGGCTCTTTTTGTCAAACAGAATTGTTTGAATTATTTTCCCATAAATATTTTTAATTGTCAAGCACGCTTATTTACAAGATGAGGGATTTGTTATGAAGTACACAGTGATTATAATTGGTGTATTTATTATTGGCGTGATTGTTGGATTTGCTTTATCCAATGTAATCAATAGCCTTGCTAGAGAAGAAGAAAGACCTGTATTGAAGTTCTTTGCTGGTGCTGCAGCCGAGAAGCCTTGGAGAGAGATAATCGAGGAGTTTGAGAAAGAAACAGGGATTAAAGTCGAGGCGTATTTCAGTGGTTCTGGTAAAGTCCTTACTGTCCTAGAGATAACAAAAGATGGCGATATTTTTGCTCCTGGCTCCCCTGATTACATGATAAAGGCTATTGAGGATGGTGTAGTCGACCCTAATACTGTGAAGATAGTTGCATACCTTGTGCCAGCAATAATCGTCCCCAAGGGTAACCCAAAGAATATCACTAGTCTCGAAGACTTGGCGAAACCTGGAGTAAGGATTGGTATAGGTGATCCTGAGACTGTTTGTGTAGGAGAATATGCGGTTGATCTACTTAAGTACAATGGATTATATGATGTTGTCAAAGATAATATTGTTGTTTATGCTGAAAGCTGCTCAAAGACAGCCATGTTGCCTGCCACAGGAGCTGTTGATGCTATTATCGGCTGGCATGTTTTCCACTACTGGTACCCGGATAAAACAGAGATCATATGGCTTAAACCGGAGCAAATACCAAAGATCTCCTATATACCCATAGGTGTAACCAAGTTCTGTAAGAACATAGACCTTGCTCTGAAATTCATAGAATTCGTTACAACCTCGGAGTTCGCTAAAGAAGTCTTTAGGAAATACCATTACTTCGCGACAATAGAAGAGGCTAGAGAATATGCACCCTATGCCGAGGTACCAGAGATTAATGCAACGAGTGGCTGAATACGCTCCACTGCTCTTACCGTGTATTATGGCTCTATTGTTTTTGTATATAGTAGTGTCAACTATTACTTGGGCTGGCTTAAAGTCGCTACAAATGATTTTTTCTGAAGAGGCTGTTTTTGCCGTTAAACTAAGCTTAATAACATCATTGACAGCGACAATAGCCGCCTTGTCTACAAGCATACCGCTAGCCTATGTTTTGTCTAGACATAATTTCAGGGGAAAGAGTGTTGTAGAGACAATACTTATGATCCCATTCGCCATGCCACCAGTAGCCCTCGGAACAATACTACTCATATTCTTCACCAATACTTTTGCTGGTAAGACACTGGATTCATTGTTCAGTATAGTATTCGAAGTACCAGGACTAGTTGTAGCCCAATACACTGTCATACTGCCGATGATGACGAAAATACTGAAATCCACTTTCGACATGGTTGATATAAAGTACGAAGCTGTAGCACGAACACTAGGCTATAGCAGAACCGCTGTTCTATACAAAGTAGTATTGCCCATGAGTAAGACCGGTGTATTCTCCGCTTTCATACTAGGGTTTAGTAGAGCACTAGGAGAATTCGGTGCTTCAGTCACCTTGGCTGGGGCAACCAGGTTCAAGACAGAGACTCTCCCTATAGCAATATACTTGGCGTTGACATCAGGCGATATAGCTTTGACTATAGCGCTTCTAGTAATACTATTGATCATAGCATTCATCACGTTGGTGGCCCTGAACATTATCGAGAAAAAGAAAACGATCATGATATAGAGGTGTCTACAGTATGCTCGTTGTAGAGTCTGTAAGCAAGTATTTTGGTAGGAGGAAAATACTAGACAATATATCATTACATGTAAGACGCGGGGAACTAGCCGTACTACTCGGCCCCAATGGTGCTGGAAAAACAACATTACTAAACATAGTAGCTGGTATAATCAATCCTGATTCTGGAAGAATAATTATAGGCAGTAAGCTTGTTTTCCAGAAACTCAACGGATCACCAATTGAGGTTAATGTACCTCCAGAGCATAGGAATGTAGGCTATGTACCACAAGATTACGCGTTATTCCCGCATCTCAATGTGTACGAGAACATAGCATTTGGGCTTAAGCGTATGAAGCTCGGTGAAAACGAGATTAAACGTAGAGTAAAAGAGCTAATGGATATCATGGAGATTAGCGGTATAGAGAAAGAGTATCCCCACCAGCTAAGTGGTGGTGAGAGACAAAGAGTAGCGATAGCAAGAGCCCTAGCACCTGACCCGGAAGTCCTCCTTCTAGACGAGCCCTTTAGCTCAATAGACCCAATGTTTAGAGAGCGTGCCCGAGTAAAGCTCAGAAGCATACTCAGAAGAATAGGAGTTACCACATTGATGGTGACACATGATCTGAATGATGCCTGGATCTTATCTGATAAAATATTTGTTCTAATTAACGGGCGCATAGCTGGAAAAGGAACTTCCGATAACATGCTCTCGGAGATAGAATCGGAGGAAGCAGCTAGATTCCTTGGATTCAATATGCTGAAGGGTACCGTGAACACCATTGGTAATGGTTTCATGAAGATATTGCTTAGTGAGAGCACGAAAGCCATAGTATATGTCTCGAATACCAATAATAGGCTGAGAGCAGGCGACAAAGTATTCCTGCTTTTTAGACCTGATGACGTGGTTATAGTCTCTAGTAAATATAGTGGGATAAAAATAAACGTGTTCGAAGCAATTGTATCTAGTATACAGGTCACCAAATGCAATATTAAGCTAGAGCTAAGACTACGAGACATCAATACTGTTGTTAAAGCAGAGGTGGGGAGAGGTTATCTTCTAGAGATACTAGACAAGATAAAGCCTGGGAACAAAGTATACATACATATCCCACCAAAAGCATTGGCATTAAGTAGAATCAAGTAATTAGCGGTTATGGCTACAAAAAATACTTAATTGGTAGAATAAAAACAATATTGCATCCATTACTCTCTCTTGTAGGGTCTTCCAACGTGTCTCGGTGGTCTTGATTTACCTATTATTCCTGCAGTGACCACTAATGTTGCTATGTAGGGTATTGTGTTCATGAGTGTTATCGGGATTACTGCTTTCACTGTACCTATGTTCTTAAGCCATTCGCCGAGCACCCAGAAGAAGCCAAATAGTACACTACCTCCAAGAGCTAGTAGTGGATTCCAGTTACTGAAGTTCACTATGGCCAGTGCTATGAATCCTCTGCCTGCCGGCAACTCCTTGGTTATGGCTGCCAGCCAGTCTATGCTAAGGAATGCTCCTGCGAGTCCAGTTAGTGCTGCACCATAGACTGTTGCAAATAACTGCATTCTCTCCACGTGTACTCCAACTACGTCAGCTGCCTCGGGGTTCTCGCCTACAGCACGTATTTTGAGGCCAAGGCTTGTTCTGTAGAGTATATAGTATGTTACTATAACTAGTATAATCGATGCTATGAAGATCGGTGATATCTCTAGCCCAGGTATCCTGGGTACCTTGGCTTCATAGGGTGGTGTGTGGTAGCCTCTAACTCCCCATATCGCTTCTATAGCGAAAGCCACGAAGCCTAGTGCGAACAGGTTTATACCGAGACCACTAATGATCTGGTCTCCTTTGAAGTAGGCTGATATATAGCCGTGAATAAGACCTATCAGGACACCCATGCCGACGCCAGCAAGTACTCCTATCCATGGGTTCACGAATGCTTCTGCAACGGCAACAGCTGCTAGAGCCGACAACAGCATTATTCCTTCCAGTCCAATATTTACAATACCTGCTCGTTCAGTAAACAATTCTCCGAGAGCAGCGAGTAGGAGTGGTGTCATAGCGAATGTGGTATCCCTTATTAGGTCAAGGATGAGGCTAGACTCCAACACTTATCCCCCTCCTGAATTTTGTTTTGAGTAAACGTACGAGACCCGGTACAGCCAAGGCCATAATGATTATACCTTGTACAGCCTTGACCATCTCTAGGGGTACACCGGCAACAATTTGCATACCACGTGAACCCGATGTCAATGCGCCAATGAATATTGCTGCAGGGATTATTGCTAGCGGGTGGTTTGCCCCTATAAGCGATACGGCTATGCCGTCGAAACCTAAGCCCATTAGGTTCGACAATCCTGTTGTTATAGCGTATGTTGGTGGTCTACCACAAATCTCTAGCACACCAGCAATACCTGCTGTGACACCACCGATCATGAATGCTGATAGCATTGCAAGCCTAGGGTCTATACCACCGTATCTCGCGGCATTAGGGTTCATACCTGTTGCTCTTATCTCATAGCCTAGGACAGTATGCCATAGTAGATAGTAGACTAGTATAACGACACCCAAAGCTATAATGAATGCTAGCGAGAGCTCTGATCCAGGGACTAGTATTGGTAGTCTTGCTGCTTCCGGCATACTAATTGTTTTCTCTGGTCTCTCTGGGTCGGCATAGACATATACTCTAGCATACTCTACAATCCAGTACGCTATCCAGTTCAACATTATTGTCGTCACAACCTCGTTTACTTTACGGAAAGACTTCAGCACACCAGCAATAAGACCCCATAGAGATCCAAGGAACATGCCAAGCAGGAATGCTAGTGGGAAGTATAGTGGTCCGGGAAGAGTCATCGATGCAACAATTATGGCTCCAAGTGCGCCCATGTACACCTGTCCTTCAGCACCTATGTTGAATAATCCTGCGCGAACACCAACAGCGAACGTCAGCGCTGTAAGCATTAGTGGTGTTGCGAAACTAAGAGTCATCGCGAGATAATATGGGTCCTCTAGCGAGAACGATGTCTCAAACATGGCGCTATACGCTTTGATGGGGTCATAGCCTCCGAGAGCCATTATAATACCTGCTATCACGAATCCCACTATTATCGCTACGATGATCTCTATGAGACGCTCTATTTGTTCACGATACTTCTCGTAGAGTTCCTTAAAGGAAATCTCTTCTTGAGAAGATGGTTTCTTTTTCTGTTTCCCGAAACCAAACATTCCATGTTCACCTCTTGGCTCGGGCTAGAACTTGTTCAAGAGTATAACCACCCATCATTAAACCAATTTGTTCCTTGGTTAACTCCTCGGGACGAGCAATACCCATGAACTTTCCTTCATACATAACGGCCATTCTATCACTAAGCTGTAAAACCTCATCTAGATCAGCTGAAACCAGGAGAACAGCCTTTCCTTCATCTCTCATTTTTATCAATAGTTTCCTTATGTACTCTGTAGCAGCGACATCAAGTCCTCGTGTTGGCTGTGCAGCAATAATGACTGTTGGTTGCTTACTTATCTCACGTCCAACAACAAGTTTCTGCTGGTTACCACCGCTAAGACTTTTCGCTGGGGCTTTGACTCCAGGCGCGATTATATCGAACCTGTTGATAACGTTTTCGGCATGCTTGAATATGTTATCCCAGTTCAGTGTATAGTATTTGCCGAGGAACTCCGCGTTCTTATGTATACCCAGTATAGCGTTCTCAGCTATACTCATCTCGAGTATGAGTCCCAGTTTTGTTCTATCCTCAGGTATGTGGCCGAGACCCATCTTGTAGAGTTCAGCTGGGTTCTTGTTTGTCACCTTCTTGCCCAATAGAATGATCTCTCCTTTCTCTACCTTGCGTAGACCAGTTATCGCCTCGATGAGCTCTGTCTGTCCATTACCTTCGACACCGGCTATGCCAAAGATCTCTCCTGCTCTAACTTCGAACGAAACTCCTTTAACAGCCCAGCCTCCTAAGTCGCTTTTCACCCACAAGTCCTTGACTATAAGGGCTGGCTCACGTGGCTTAGCTGGTTTCTTCTCGATCTTAAATACTACCTCACGCCCAACCATCATTTTTGCTAATTGCTCTGGAGTAACATTCTTTGTCTCGACAACACCTACTACACGTCCTCTCCTTAGAACAGTTATTCTATCAGTTATCTCCATGACTTCACGTAGCTTGTGTGTTATGAAAATTATTGTTCTACCTTGTTCTTTCAATACTTTTAGTGTCCTGAATAACTCCTTGGTTTCTGTTGGTGTAAGGTTTGTTGTTGGCTCGTCTAGGATGAGTATCTTGACGTTACGGTAGAGCATCTTAAGGATCTCTATTCTTTGTCTAACACCGAGTGGAAGATCCTCGACAACAGCGTCGAGAGGTATCTTCAGCCCTGTTTCCTCCATAAGTTTGACTATTTCTTCTCTCTTAACAGTCTTCAAGGGGAGACCAAGTGCTATGTTCTCGAATGCCGTGAATACTGGCACAAGAGCTAGATGCTGGTGCACCATACCAATACCGTGTTTGAGTGCCTCCGAGGCGCTCTTGAAGCTCACTTTCTTGCCTCTGATATAGATTTCTCCCTGGGTAGGTTTTAATAGACCCGAGAGTATCTTCATTAGGGTTGTTTTTCCTGCACCATTCTCTCCCAGTAGACCATGTATCTCTCCTTCACGAGCCTCGAAGTCAACGCCGCGGAGCGCTACGGTACCGTCGGGATATACTTTAACAATGTTCTTCATGTATACTATAGTATCCCCCTTCGCCATAGAGCATCCTCTAAGAAAATTCTTTCCACAGAGTCTATGATATAGGTATTAAGAAGGAGTTTCTATAAAAAATTAATGTTGGGATTATTTTTATGAGATTAAACCAAGGCTAGCCTGTTGGTACTCCTAGTTGTTGACGTATCTGCTTGATCTCGTCTGCATCAAGTGGTATCATCTTCTCTATGTCTGAGAACTTGAGTCCCATAACCTCGATGTCTGGGTTTGTCTTGAGTTTCTCGGCTAGCTTGTCTACTTCATCCCATATCCAGTCGGGTATCCTTTCTCTCATAGCCTTAACCTTGTTGATGATATAGGTCTTGTTTATCTCCTTACCAGCTTGTTCGGCAATTGCAAGGAATGTCTCTAGGTCTTCTAGCTTGCTTATGGCAACACCGCCTTCTTTGAGACCTAGCTCGAGTATTCCGCCGTAAGTCTCGATCTTGCCGTCGTAGTAGTCTAGTGCTCTCTTGACAGCAGTGTATACACCTACGTCTACTCTCTTCATCATGCTAGCTATGATGTATCCTGGCTTGATCCAGTCTTGGTCGCTGTCTACACCAATAGCGAATGGTGGACCATACTCCTTGCCCTCAGCTTTACACTTCTCTTCAACAGCCTCGAAGATACCTAGACCTGTAGCACCAGCAACGTTGTAGACGACACAAGCACCTTGTGCGAGCTGTGCCTGTGTAGCAGTCTTGCCTCTAGCTGGGTCGTTGAATGCTCCAGTGTAGGTCCAGAGCACGTTTAGTGGTGTAATGTTCTCACCTGTGTGTTGCTTGTATATTTCTTCACCGTACCTGATGCCCCAGTAGTATCCTGCCTCGAACTTGTATAGGACTGGTATCTCCATGCCAAGGACTACGCCGACTGCGCTACAGTTGTAGTAGTGTGCAACCATGGCTGCCAAGGCTCCAACTAATGCGCTGCCTTCATGCTCTTTGAATAGAACGCTTAGTACGTTGGGTTTGTCTGGTATGTAGCCGTCGATTATGGCGAAGAGCTGGTCTGGATACTCGTCAGCAACCTGTTTGACAGCATCTGTCATTAGGAATCCTACCGCGATGATGACAACGTATTCTCCTGATTTAGCGAGGGTTCTAAGGTTTGGTAGGTAGTCGGACTCTGTTTTACTCTGTACCTCAACTAGTTCTAGTCCGAAGTCCTTAGCTGCCTTTGATGCACCGAGGTAGGCCATGTCGTTGAAGCTTAGGTCACCACGTCCACCAATGTCGTAGACAACAGCAATTTTCGTCTTCTCTTTCGGCGCGGCAGGCTTCATGTACAAGAAGTAGTATGCTCCTGCTACACCGATTATTATTATGAGGACTATTATAGCTGCAAGAGCGGTCTTAGTTATACCTTTCTTCCCACGCATAAAACTATTCACCATTGAGAAACTTGTGGTGTGCTAACTACTATTATTAAAAGAATGCACGAGGGATAAATGTATTTCCCGGTATGAAAGAGTATAAACAAGGTGTAATTCTACTTCATTTCTTCAACACGCTCAATAATCCTCTGATGAATCTCCACAACCTCCATCGCTTTATTCCGGGGATCAATATCCCTTGTGATCAGTCTGCCTACAACCTCGTAATCAGCACCAGCCAGAAGCCCATCCCCGGGCTTGGCTCCCTGGATGCCTATTCCCGGCGATATTATCTTTATGTGTCTCCACCCATAGTCCTCGAGAAGCCTACGTGCCTTCCTTATAACCCAGGGGCGTGTAGCCGGTGCTATGATACCCCATGAGTTTGCTCTGACGGCTAGGCCAAGCAGTTTATCGAGCACAGGATCGAGGAAAGATACTCCGCCGGGATGGCTCATCGATACTATAGTCAGTAGCCTAGCGTTGTTTGATGCAAGGTACTCGCTGAGCTCTTTCAAGCCTTTGTCGTAGCCTATGAATGCATGGGCTGTAAAAGCGTTGAACCCTATTTTCACGAGAGGCTCGACAGCGAGAAGCATCATGTCAGATATGTCGGCGAGCTTGAAGTCAGCGATCTTTAGTTCAACGTTCTTCATAGCATTTATTATGTCCTTCAGCTCCTCGAGTCCACGTAGTTTAACAAGAAGAGTTAACCCGACTTCATAGCCTGCCACTAGATCCCTAGTAGACTCTATAATGTCTATAGCCCAGTTATAGGCGTCAACATCGGGTGGAGGGTCAAGAGCTATTATGAGACGTGGTTTTCTCTTCACAAACCACACCTACCCATTTCTTATCCACGTTCTTCTCTAAGTCTATACTCTAAAACACCCTTCATAAAACCATAGTATACAGGAGACGGTGCTAGTGGTCTGCTCTTGAACTCTG
Organism: Desulfurococcaceae archaeon MEX13E-LK6-19; assembly: GCA_029637525.1. Taxonomy (NCBI): domain Archaea; kingdom Thermoproteati; phylum Thermoproteota; class Thermoprotei; order Desulfurococcales; family Desulfurococcaceae; species Desulfurococcaceae archaeon MEX13E-LK6-19. Next base: position 1,347,575 of record CP072660.1, on the reverse strand, counting down.
GGTGTGGCTGGGATCCAAGGTAGAAGCTATCGTAGTTCTTGATCTCGAGGAACTCCGGGTATCCCTCGGGACTCCACCCTGTGATCCTGAGTCCACCGCTTTCAAGTTTGTCTATGTAGCTCGGATTGACTTCGTATCTATGCCTATGTCTCTCGTAGACGATATCCCTCCTGTAGAGGCTGTGTACTAGACTACCTGGGACAAGTCTTATCGGCTGAGCACCAAGCCTCATCGAGCCCCCGAGGTGTTCTACGTGATACTGACTCGGCAACAGATCGACTACTGGATGCGGTGTATTCGGGTCTATCTCGGTGCTATTAGCTTTATCGAGACCAACAATGTTGCGGGCTGCTTCAACAACCATTAACTGCATGCCAAAGCATATGCCAAGAATAGGCTTGCCTCTCTCACGTAGATACTTTATAGCAGCTATCTTGCCTTCCGCGCCTCGTTTACCGAAGCCGGGGAGGATTATTGCTCCATCAACATCGTCTAGTACGCTGAGGCTAATCCTCTTGTTCTCGATATCTGTTGCCTCAACCCACTTGAACACAGGTTTTACTCCAAGCCATGCTGCAGCGTGTTTTACTGCCTCGATTATACTGATGTAGCTGTCACGTATCTTAGTGTACTTGCCGACCATGCCGATGACTACTTCTCGTGTAGGATTCTTTACCCTGTTGACGAACTCAAGCCATTTACCGAGATCTGGGTCACGGTATTCTAGCCCTAGCCTAGAAGCTATGTATTCTGTATAGCCTTGCTTATGGAGGACTATAGGCACCTCGTAAATGGTTTCGACATCAGGGTTGCTGAACACTGCTTTTATAGGAAGGTTGCTGTACAATGCTATCTTCCTACGGGCTTCTTCTTCGAGACTACGCGGAGACCTTATGACCAGGGCGTCTGGCTGTATACCTATCCTACGTAGCTCCTGGACACTGTGTTGCACAGGCTTTGTCTTCTGCTCGCCCGTGGTAGATAGTATGGGTGATAAAGCAACGTGTATAAACATTGTATCCTCGTATCCCTCCTCAATCCTCATCTGCCTTATTGCCTCAAGAAACGGTAGCCCCTCAATGTCCCCGACGGTACCACCAATCTCCACGAGCACTACATCAGCATTAGTCTCCTTGGCAACATCCCTGATCCTGTCCTTGATCTCGTTTGTTATATGAGGTATTATCTGGACACACTGCCCTAGATAAACGCCTTTCCTCTCCTTCTCGATAACAGACCAGTAGATCTGACCTGTCGTTATATTGTGTTTCCTGCTGAGATTGACGCCGAGAAACCTCTCGTAATGCCCGAGGTCTAGGTCTGTTTCACCGCCATCCTCTGTAACAAATACTTCTCCGTGCATATACGGGTTCATTGTGCCAGCATCAACGTTCACATAGGGGTCTATTTTTATCGCTGTCACATTATAGCCCATGGACTTCAGGAGAAGACCCGTACTGGCAACAACAACGCCTTTACCTAGACCTGAGAGCACTCCTCCTGTAATGAAAACGTATTTAGTCAATGCCGTTCACGATAATAGTGTAGTCCTAGACCACTACTTATATTCTTGGCTACTTAAACAGCCAAGGCGTGCAACCAAGATTTAGTAAATAATGTTAATAAAGGAGATCAGAGGGATCATAAGCACATGGGCTTTGAAAACGGGTGCAAAGAAAACTTGCCTCAAGAACTTGTACTCGAATATGTTTCTTGGCATGAAATACATGAAGCCTTGATCGATTTGTCCAAAAAGATAATAAATGACGGACACCAATTCGACGCCATAATAGCTATCGCCAAGGGAGGCTTTATACCCGCGAGAATAGTATCCGATCTCCTGGGAATCGAGGATATCGGTGTTATCGCTGTAAAATTCTATAAGAAAGCAGGAGTACAAATGGCTAAGCCAAGAATTCTCCACTCATTAACCATAGATGTGTATGATAAAGCAGTATTGATAGTAGATGATGTAGTTGATTCAGGTAGAACACTACAGTTAGTCCTAGAAGAAGCATACAGGCATGGAGCCAAGAAAGTCAAGACACTAGCACTATACGTCAAGCCATGGACAACAATGAAACCCGACTACTTCTACAAAACAACGAGAAACTGGGTAGTCTTCCCATGGGAGTTACTGGAGGTATATCGTGAACTAGGAATGAAAGCGTTGAAGGAAATAAGTGATGGCTTGAAAGAAGTCGATAGCCATATATTGAATAAGATCCTTGAACTACTTAAACAAGAATAGCGATCATATTTTTATTTCCCCTGGCAAAAAGGATTCTATCTATCTCTTTTGGCAAACCTATTAGTACAATCCATAGATATTAAAGTCAACATTATTTTAATCAGAACATATTGAATATATTACTGCTAAGGGAATCTAGGTGTGTTGATTTGAATAAACCTCCTACTGGAGGTACGAGCACTATAACAGGTTCAGTAATACAGGAACTCTATGCTCTCCCGAAGGAGCTCAGAAGCACGTATACCAGGTTCCTTATTATTTTCTATATTCTTCTTAGGTTTGGAGTAGCGTTTTTTGATTCAATACTTAGTGCTTTTTACGGATACCTATATATGCATGGGAAAATAGCTGCGGACGAGTTTGCTGCAAGAATTTACGAGCTTTGTTTAATGGAGACTGTAACCGATAGTTTTACAATGCTTTTCTTAAATATAGCGATCATTTTTGTTTTGGGTGGAGTGACTGGGTCCATCATTATAATGCATAGAGACCTCAAAGCGTTTAACCGTAACAACGTAGATAACATTGTTTCAAGAGAGAATACGTTGTATAACATAGTTGTAGCTCTCCTTGTAGTATACTTCATTATACTAGGAGTACGTGTTGTATACATGTACCTATTATTTGGAGCCGGGTATATTTTCACTCAATTGTTTTACTATAGAGATCATTACCTAGTGAATGAAAAGGATATTATGAATGCGCTTGAGCTTGTCTCGCTAGCGGAGACCAACATGTTTAACAACGATCTCACGTATAGACTTATAGTATTCTCACTATTATTGACACAAATACTTATTTGTTTAACCGTGTATTACTCAGCGAAATTAGCCACAAAAGTTCTTGAGATCAATAGTTATAAATACGCAGTAATAGCATGGTCTGGTGCATTAATTATAAAAAAGATCGTTATGATAAGACTTAGCATTATTCTCTCGCTTAAACTAGTTTTCGCAGCAGCATTCCTGATATTATTCGTTTTAAGCATATTGTTCATGAGGAGATTTTCATATAGACTCGAAGAACTGTTATCAAAAATAATAAGATAATGTATTGTGTATACTTGGTTTCATACTAGTCTTTATTTCTCTAAGGCATGGCAAGTAGTTTCCTAGAGGTGCAGAGAGTTGTACAACTCGGTTCCTAGCGAGGATAGAGTGAGAGCCTATATAGAGAACGTCAAGCTGGTTATCAATAGCCTCAGGAGCAAGGATATTGATAAAAAATACCCTAAGCTTGTTGAAGCTGCCGAGCTTTATATGAAGGATGCAGAATATTATCTTGAGGAAAAGAAAGACTTGTTTACAGCACTTGCTTGTATAGCTTATGCCGAAGGACTTATTGATTCTCTGAGATACCTTAGTTTTGAAGAGATCGAATGGGAATCTCTAGGCAAGCTTCTTGCTAGACCAAAAGTACTTGTCGCCGGGAGTTTCGAGATAATTCACCCCGGTCACATATACTATTTGAGGGAGGCATGGAAGAAGGGCAGAGTATACGTTGTTGTGGCACGGGACAAGAGTATCGAGAAGTTTAAGAAACGAGAACCCATAGTACCCGAGGAACAGAGGCTAGAGGTTGTAAAGAACATCAAGTACGTCTACAAGGCTGTTCTCGGCGACGAGAACGATTATTTAAAGCCTGTAGAGGATATAAAGCCTGATATAATACTGCTCGGACCCGATCAATGGCCTCGGGAAAACGAGCTTTTGGAGGAATTGAGGAAGCGGGGATTAAAGGACATTAGGATCGAGAGACTGCCTCATAGAGTTGATGGAAAACTGTATAGTACATCAAGGATTATAGAGAAGATCAAGGAAAAGTATTGTCACCCAAGTGATTCACGATAGAACTTCTCTCTAATCGGGTACTGTGATGCTTTCTCTTTCTCAGCGCTTTCCCTCGCTATCTCAGCTAGTTTATTGAGATCTATATTCGCTCTATACCATGGGCCCACGTTTTTCAGCGTCTCAGCAGCTTTGGTTACATTATAGCCTATGTTGTAGGAGTCTCTAATGGCTTGCTCATCTTCCAGAACATCATCAGCTGTGTGGTGGTATGCTATAGCCCATGCCGGTATGTGGACACCCATGCTATTCATTGTCACCATCATATAGGCTAACACGTGTATTGAACCACTATCATTACCTGTTGCTATGAACCCAGCGACTTTTCCTTCAAGAAGGCTTCTACCCGTGTGAAAAATCATGTTCTCCATACTCGTAAGCCTATCAATAAAGTTCTTCAACACTCCTGATACAGAGTACCAGTATATTGGTGTACCAAATATTATGCCGTCGCTCTCCAGAACCATGTCACCGATCTTATTGAAGTCATCGTCCTTAATAATGCATGGGAACCTGCAGACCAAGTGCTCATCAGATACACAGCCTATACAAGGCTTGATATTGTAATCGTAGAGATGAATAATTCTCGGCTCACCACCAGCATCAATAACGCCTTTCTCAGCTATTTTCAAGAGCTTGTATACGGCACCATATTTACGTGGTGAACCATTTATCAACAGTATCTTGGGCTTCATTGCATTCCACACCCCCATGCTTTTTCCTTTGGTTTTGCAGTATTTTTCCCGCAAAAATATGTTTCGCATGTACGTTTATTCCACTTTCTACAAGATAAACAGTATCAAAGAAACTATTATCATGGAATACAAGCGTAGGAGGAAACAGTATTGGCGTTACATTGATTTCGCCGATAGTCTATCGAGTACACTTGTTACCATTGGTCTGAGTTTCGGCGGTATCTTCTCTATCCCGAGCTCAAGGAACCCTCTTATGATGATAGATATCGCTTCATCCTCAGTAAAACCTCTAGCCATAAGGTACTCTAGTTCGTCCTGAGAGATCCTCCCTATGCTTGCCTCATGTGTCAAGTTTGTATTGCTTGTACTACTCTTCAAGACGGGTATTGTTGCTATTGTAGCATTGTCGCTAAGCAGTAGACCATGACATTCAACATGACCTCTTGTACCCGGTACTTCGGCTACAATTGTTGCCCTGGATTCTATACTGCTCTTATCCATGCCGAGGAGTCTTGATATTATTTCGGCACTGGCATCGGCTGCGAGAAGATATGCTGTCGTTGTGTATCCTAGGTTGCTTTCTCCTTTACCAACAACTATGGTGTCGCTTCTCGAAACAGAGTTGCTGCCTTCGTGATATATTTCTGTTATGAAACTTATTTTCTTGAGCTGTGTATAATTCACGTAGTAATCATAGTATACAGCGTTATCCATTAGAGTAATCTTTTTGACCGTAGATACTGCTACTGAAGGCGTCCAGTTATGTATCATAATCTTGTAGAGTTTAGCATTCCTCCCAACATATACCTCAGTGAAACTCGTGTGATAGCCTTCTTCGACGAGGGACAAACATCCAGTGGCTGCAACGGCTTCACCACCATCATCAATTATCGTTAGGTTGTATACTCTCTGTCTAACACCTCTACGTCCGAGAACGAAACACGTGTATATCGGGTCGACTAGCCTAGTATTCTTTGGAACATAAAGAAACACTCCGTCATCAATGTTCTTGGGATCTATTTTTATTTTCTTGAACCCATACTTCTCTATTAGATCGGGGTAATTCTTTATTGCATCACGTATGCTAGTATATATAACACCATACTCCATTAATGCTTTAGACAACGTGTGATAAACAAGTGACTCGTTGAGGACAATAGAGCCCTGCTTAGTAACCTCGAATCCGAGCTGTGTTACCTTAGACAAAGCCTCCTTAAGTATCTTCTCAATACTTACTTCAACCGTCATCTACACCACCATTACTCCTTCATGAAGCTCTTGTAGCCGTGGAGATGGAGTTTCCTAATAACGTCGTGTGCATCACCACTATAGACAATCCTCCCATTAATGAGTATGTAGCCTTTCCCAAGATTATCGAGGTAGCGGAGAATATACCCTAGGTGTGTAACCAAGAGAACAGCTGAGCCTTGGTCAGCTAGTTTATCGATATACGATGCTATCCTCTTGATACTATCAATATCGACACCACTATCAGGCTCATCGAGTAGTGCTACTCGTGGTTTCTGTAGAATAGTTAGGAAGAGCTCTGTTCTCTTTACTTCACCGCCGCTAAAACCATCGTATAGATCTCTGTCAAGCAGGTACTCTACATTGAGTTCTTTAACAAGCGTATTTACTTCTTCAAGACTCGTATACATGGACGCTATCTTCTTAGCCAAATACCCGAGCTTAACCCTGATCCTAGGCGGGCTCTGGAACAACAACGATATGCCTGCTCTGGCACGCTCCCATACAGGCTTCCCAGTTATATCCTCTCCATTGAACAGTATTTTCCCTGTCACAATCTTGTATCTAGGTAAACCAATTATTCCATACAAGAGTGTTGACTTACCACTACCATTTGGACCAAGGAGAACAGCTATTTCACCACGCTCAATATCAAGGCTGACATTCTTTACTATAATGTTGCTGGAGTCATTGACCGTGATGCTCACGTTCTCTAGCGCCAGTACTGGCACCTAGCCCACCTCTCTATTGTGAATCTATATGGAGTACTTTATATCTATCCCACTTAATCCAGGTTATCTGCTACACTCAGCGGGAACACTAATCTCCGAGCAACAATTTATCCCTACCTAAACCCGTATTCTCCGGGACACTACATGTTTTAAGGAGGAGTTTTATGATACTACACTAGCCCGATTACCTTACGTGTACTCGAACCATACAACGGGGTTCACTATGTATGCAAGGGATGTTGGTGAAGAAGAGATAGTTAGAATGATCGTGAAGCTTCTCGATAAACCGGTTCACGGAGAAAGACTCCCTGAAGGCGATGACGCGAGAGATATTACTGTGAAGGGACCCAGGATCCTCTTTAGCATCGATGGCTATAGCATCGAATCAGCCTTGCTTCCATGGAGAACACTGGAGGACATAGGATGGGCTGCGGTAACTGGTACCGTAAGCGATATAGTATCGAAAGCTGGCTGGCCCGAAGGTGTAATGGCTAGCATAGGGATCCCCCGTGAGTGGAGCATAGAAGAAATCATGAGCCTAATGAAGGGTATTCGTGAAGCCTGTAGTTACTATGGTGTCAGGTTCCTTGGAGGAGACACGAACTCCTCGAAAGACCCATGGATCACTGTAGCAGCAATAGGCTTCACATCAACAGCATATCCTCCCCCGAGAAACAACGCCAAGCCCGGGGACGCTGTTATCGTGACTGGAGACAACTACGGCGCGATGGGAGTTGTTGCACTGGATGGTATCGAGAAAGCTAGGGATATCAAATGGGTTGTAGAGAAGACGAAGAGACCTATAACCGAAGTAAGGACAGCAGGCATTATACAAGGGTATGCAAAAGCTTTCCATGCAACAATGGATGTAAGCGACGGGCTTGCATATACTATACACACTATAGCCAAGGCATCAGGAGTAGGAATACATATCAAAGAGAAACCCCTATACCCAAAGGAACTCGACGACTACTGTAAAAACAATGATAAATGCATTTGGGAGCGCATACTCTTCGGCGGAGAAGAATACGGTGTAGTACTTGTCGTAGACAAAAAATACCTAGACAAAATAACTAGGGAACTAACAAACTACGATATACCATTCAAGATAATAGGAGAAGTAATTGAAGACAAACAAATCACTATAGAAGGTTATGGAGAGCTAAAACCACGCAGATGGGATCAATTCAAAGGATGGACCATACTTAGCTAGCCATCAATAAGATAATGGCAGTAGCCAAGTACAGTATTCCCTATAGTTCTCCAGCTATGACCAATGAAAATGCTGTTGCTACCGTTGCTCCGAGAACCATCGAGTAGAGATTTATTGGCTCATTATTTACTATAGATACCAGGTAGATTATAACAAAATAGCCTACAACAGGTATTAAAGCTATCAGTAATCTCATACCCCATGGTATAGGTTTTGCTCTCCTGGTCGGAGGGAATATCTTGTTTAATTTAAGTCTAGAACATACACTTCTAAAACTACATGATGTACACCTACTGTAGTCAATGACAAAATACTTCTTCTTAACCACGTACAGTAGACACCAGATAATAGCAACCCAGCTAATAAGACCTAGTATAACAACACAATACCCAGTAACCACCCTAAAGCACCCAATTACTCTAAGCTCAATATCATAACATCATAACCCTAAAATAAAAATTATAGTGTATAAAGAAGAACATCTTTCTCAAAATCATAAGCTAACTAGAATCCTGTTTTCTTACAAAAATGTTGCTCTGCTTCGCCGACCCTCTTCATCGCGTTAAGTAACGCTCTGACACGGGTTCGCTCTTCATCGCTTCAATTATATATTAAATCATAATAGCTATATATAGCCAACACCAATAAGGACTTTATGGCAGTATTGATGGTCTAATAAAAGAAATGTATTATTGCTTAAAACTGTTTTTGAAGATATTTTTCTTCTAGGTATTTTATGAAGTACTCGGGGTTTATTGTCTCGCCAAAGCTTCTCTGAAGCAGTTCTTTCGGTGGATACACTGAGCCCCAACGGTGTATTTTCTCTCTCAAGTATTCTCTTACTTGCTTGAATCTTCTTTCTCTAGCGATCTCGTCTATGTTGCCTAGTTGTTTCTCGGCATGGTACTTTATTTGTGCCGCGAGTATTGTGCCTAGAGAGTATGTTGGGAAGTAGCCTATGCTTCCCATGCTCCAGTGTATATCCTGGAGAACGCCTTCGCTGTAGGTCTTGGGCTTTATCCCTAGGAGTCTCTCCATTTCTTGGTTCCATAGTTCTGGGAGTTCATCAGCTTTTACTTCCCCTGTTATCATTAGTTTCTCGAGTTTGAACCTGAGGATTATGTGGAGGTTGTAGGTTACTTCGTCTGCTTCGGTTCTAATGAGGCTGGGCTTGACGGTGTTGAAGTATAGGTAGATGTCATTGGGGCTATAGTTCTTTATGAACCTGAGGCTCTTGGCTAATATGGGGTATATTGTTTCGACGAAGCCCATACTTCTACCGATAATGTTTTCCCAGAACCTGGACTGGCTCTCGTGGAGACCTAGTGAGGTGATCTCTGTTAGTGGTGTCATGGAGAACCTTTTATCGATCTGTAGCTGATATAGAGCATGACCGAATTCATGGACTGTCCCAAGGAGGCTCCTCTTGAAGTCCTTGCCCTCATACCTAGTCGTTATCCTTACATCGAATATCCCCATGTGTATAGTGAAGGGATGTGCTGACTCGTCTAGTCTAGCCCTGTTGAATGGGTAGCCGAGTATCCTGAGGACTCTCTCGTTGACACGCTTCATAGCCCTGATGTTATACTCTACTTCCTCAAGCGGGTGTGTTTGGGGATACGTTTTCTCCTCGAGAACACGCTCCAGGATCTTCTTAACACCGGGCTCGAGTACACGGAAAACCTCCTCTACCTCGCGTGTAGTCATACCCTCCTCGTAGAGATCCAGGAGTGCATCATAAGGGTGCTCTTTGTACCCTAGGTACTCTGCTTTCTCTCTATTTAACTCAATGATCTTCTTGAGATAAGGCTTGAATAAATCATAGTTGTTGGCCTTCTTAGCATTCCTCCACACGACAACAGCTTCCTGCGTAACCTTAGCGAACTCGTGGACGTGTCTAGGCGGGAGCTTCTTTGCAACCCTAATAGTCCTCTCTAGGACACGAATCAACCCCTTCTCATAATCATTAAGATCCTTGAGCTCGGCCGCCTTCTCAACAAGCTTGACAAACTTCTCATCAGTGATAAGCTTCTGGGCAAGAACGCTAAGCTCGGCAACAGCACTACTCCTCTCAACAACACCTTTCTCAGGCATATAGGTCTCTGTGTCCCAGTGGAGAAGATTTAAAGCATGCCCAATAGCCCAGATCTTCCTATAGTAATCCAGGATCTCCTTGATAATCTTCTTCCTAGAAAACAAGCCCACAACACCTCCCATGAAAAACAAAATTCATTACCCAGCAATAAAAACTTGTCTAAGACCGAATCAAAAATAAAACACCTATAGTGAAAACAGAGAAAAACTAGTATAGTTCAGAAACAACTAAGAAGTATTTGCTATTACTCAATCTCTAAGGGTGGGATAGTGTACTTGAGTGAAAACAGTAAGAGAAATCGTATGAAGGTACTTGCCATAGTTCTTCTATTCATATTATCCATAGGTTTCTCCGTATACGTAACCCATCAACTTATGGTCAAGGAGTTTAGCAGGAATGGCTTCATAAAATCGTTGGCTAGAGCGAGTCTTGTCCCGATAAGGGATGACTTGGCAGATATTATTAAGTCTCTAAAAGAAGGTAATGAAACGTTGTTTAATGCATCTGTAGACAAACTAGCTGCTGACCTAGAATATCTTGAGTACTATGGTGAATATCTTAGTCTTCTAGGTAAGGAGAACAAAATACATGATATTGTTAGGTTGTTAAATGAAACTGCACGATTACTTAAAATCCATGGTTTCGAGAAGATTAGGACAAAGTATTTGACAGACGAAGAATTCAGGGAAGCTCTTGAAACAGTGTATAGTGATTTCTGGGATAGAGCAAACTTCGTTACCACCGTAGGAGACGACTTCTATAATGATGATCTCTACATAGAACATTTGAGGGAATTATTATCCGAAATCTAAAACAAAATAATCCCAACGAAGATGTATTGTTTTTAACACCGTAAGAGTACGTAACTATAGTTTTATTGAGAGAACAATCTCCTGTTCAATAATTTTATGCTGATAGTTTTTGACATACCTTTCATATATGTTTTTGTCTATTATCAGGCGTAGCTTCTTGAACCCAGCGTTTCTAGCGATCTCGAGCATTGTATCTATAGCCTCAGGTAAACTGGCTACGTCTTTGATCCAAAGGTATAGACTAGCTGTATCCTTATTCATCCAAAGGCTCTCAATGATAAAGGCTGTCTGTAGTCCTGGTATGTAGCCTTCTATGGTTTTTACTACCTCTTCTTCTACAGCGTATTTCCATCTGCTTTTAATCCATGCAGTGAAAGATGACTCTATGCGTGGTGATATAAACCATGTATCCTCTAGTACATTATAGTTGCTTGGAAACTCCTTGACATCATATGATACGCTATGTGGTTTAATGTTTTCTATGTCTAGTTCTGCATTAACTATATTGTATGCAATGGTGTTGAACCCGCATTTCTTGTAGAAACCCACAGCTTCTTTAGCGGGCCAAACACTAACGGTATCACAGTTGCGTTCTTTCGCGATCTCTATTGCTTTGTTGACAAGGGATCTACCGATACCTCTACGCCTATAGTCCCTATGGACCTCGAGTATATCGATGAAAGCTGTTTTGCCGAGAACTCCTTTCTCCTTACCGATATAGAGCTCTAGTTCACCAACAATCTTGCCGTCAAGTAGAGCCACGAGAGGATACTGGTTGTGGACAAGCACGTAGTTGATATGGATAGCGCATGTCTCGATACTCATCCATGGGCCGCCGTGACCCCAGCGATCCAAGACGCTGAGCTCGTCGTAACTAGCCTCAATTCTCCTTCCATCAACCCATTTATACCACTTATCAACACCAGAACAATGAACCTCAACAATACCCTTAACATCATCAAGAGAAGCCATCCTAATATATAACATTAGCAAACACCTAATAACATGTATTTCAAATACTAGGTATTTCTAAAAGATACAGTATAGCTATCCCGCGTAGTATATATGTTTCCCTAGATTTTCAGGTAGATTCTCCAAACCCTACTTTGAGCTCATTGGGAGGCCTATATAGTAGACCAGTCTTCTTGAGAACTTCTCTTCAAAATAAGAGCTCTCCTTACCCCTAGTATTGTATACGCTGTACAAAGAATGCTTGAACCATTGACTTCGATCAATACCTTGGAAACCCTGAGCTAATAGCCTCCTCAAAATAGATGCAATTGTTCTTCCTTCAAGAGAAGCATAAGTCTTAACAAGCATATAGAGCTCTTCATCAAAATTCTTGATCGCCACTAGCCTAGTTCTTTTCAACTGGTTGAACAAGTCCATACTAGGCAACCTAGTTAAACCAGGTAAACCAAACTACATATTCTGTTCCCTCAAACCCATGTAGCATGATAGCTAAATAACATGTTTAAGCGAATACGATGAAAAGTATTTACTAAGTAAACACTTTCTGGTGTCTCATTATGATTATCCGTAATGCCACGTATAATGATCTTGATGCTATGGCTAGTGTTTATGCGAGAGCATTCGGGTTTAAGGGTGATATCTCGCTCGTTAAAATGGTGTTTGAGGTTTGTCTTGAAGTCCAGCCTGATGGTTGTTTTGTTGCTTGCCTGGATAACAGAGTTGTTGGCACGGGATGCTTCTTTATCTACGGTTCTTTTGCTTGGGTTGGTGGTGTATGTGTTGTTCCGGAGTATCAACGTAGAGGTATTGGCACTAGGATCATGGAGAGAATACTCCGGGAACTCAAAACACGGGGTATCGAGACCATTAGGCTTGACTCAACTAAGGCAGGGTACAGGCTCTATAAGAAGCTGGGTTTTATCGAAGAGTACAAGACTATAACCTACGATCTCTCAAACATTGATACCAGCTTATGTCCTAGTAAAGATGAAGTAGAGGTTCTAGACAATATCCCCGATTTCGTCGCTGAAACGGATCGCATGGTTTTTGGTGGGGATAGAGTACGTGTACTCAGGGCCTGGCTTAAGAGAGGGGCAAAACTACTAGTCATCAGGGATCAAGGCTACGCCATGGTCCAGAAGACCAGGATCGGGCCCGTGATAGCAAACAACGAGGATACAGCTTGTACATTAATACTGGAGAGCATAAGACTGGGTGTAACAAAGATAACTATCCCCGAAGCCAACACCAAGGCGGTAGAGCTCATGAATAAAGTGGGAGCAAAACCGCTAGTATACTGCACCAGAATGAGACTAGGGCCTAAATACAATGAAGACACAAGCAAAATATATGGAATTCTAAATTACGCAAAAGGATAAACATTGATAGAACTTAACTTAGTTTCTACCTTTATATAACATATTTTCAATGCTTCCCCGATATCAGCCTTAGCTATTACTATGAGTGGTGAAGAATTATGTGGTAAAGTTGCTCAATACATAGGATACTTCTGTGAAGAAAAATGTATATGTTGTTCGATAGATTGTAATCGCAATAGTCTTTTATTCATGTAGAGCTTCTATTTTGAAGTGGTGATATCTTGTTCCGTTGCCCGAGATATCTCCTGGACTCTGTTAGAAAATTGATGGTTCGTAACGGTGATCTGAGCTTATTAGGAGACTATATTGTTGTTGGTCTTGGCGGAGGATTTGATGTTCTTCCCCAACTGCTTGAGGATCCCCGTGATGTATCTGGTTATGCTAGGACAATAAAGACGTACACTGGGTACTATAAGGAGGCAAAAGTTTCTGTTGTAGCTATGGGTGGTGGACCGTCTTATACTGAATGGGTTGTAGCACTAGCTCATATGAAGAATGCTAGAGCATTGATAGGGGTAGGGTGGTGTGGCGCTCTCCAAGAGGACATAGAGATAGGAGATGCTGTTATCCCAGTAGCGACTATACGAGACGAGGATACCTCGACACACTATGTTGATCCATGCTTCCCTGCTATAGGTGATCCCAGGCTTGTGGCTATGGCTATGGAGAATATTAAGCCCCGTATTGAAAAACTAGGGTCAAATCTATGGCTAGGAGTAACAGTAACAACTTCAGCAATGCTTGCTGAAACACCAGAACGTATTGAGGCATGGAGAAGACATAGAGCTTTATGCGTGGATGGAGAGACATCAACTCTCTATACTCTAAGCTACCTTGCTGGTATACCGTCACTAGTTCTACTTGCTGTAAGCGATAATGTTGTTCTAGGAAAAGACTGTGGATTTGAAACAGAGCTAAGTAGGAAAGTTGATAGAATATATCAAGAACTGGCAAAAGGGGCTCTTGAAGTAATTACGAGGCTGCAGAGAGCAGATACTACATAAAGCGTATTGCGAAAATGTTCCTCGATCAAATAGGTATTTCTAACTAGTGCCCAGGAATTTTATGTGAAATTTAGTTGGGATTCCATAGCCATTCTGAGTAATGAGTACATGTTGTTCTATGCTACTCCGCTTTTACCTGGTATGTATACTGCTGGCCTGTTTGCGAAGGCCATGTTTGCTTCAAGACTATAGTCTATGAAGTCTGCTATAACTTGTTTATAGAAGCCTCCCATGGAGTGTCATGTTGGATACATCTTTGGTTCCTCGGATTTCCTAGACCTTACATAATACATGCTTACACACACTATCATTACTATCGATGTCAGCGCTAATATTATGGCTGCATATGATCTCTCGGGCGGTATTATAGTACAGTATGTTGTGGTGTCGTTGCTATAAACTATAATAGGCTCTAGAACCCCCTCATCGCTTCCGAAGAACTGCTGGATGCTGCCACAGTATATCGTGTTTCTTACCACCAAGTAGCTATGTATATGGTGAACGGGTATCGCTATTGTCAGTAGCATTATTGATGCAAGCATCAGGATTATATTGGCTGTTCTAGTAACATAAACTCCTTTAAACATCATTAACAGGAATATCGTGTAGAGTGCTGTCAATATAATAACCACGTAGAGTGCTGGTAGAGCTTTGCTTCTGATATTCGATACGCTAGCATCTATAATAGTGTAGTAGTCTTCACTACTAGTGTCAACGGGTACAATAGGGGAACTTGCTGACAAGTAGTTTACTGGCAGAGCTTTAAACCCCTTGACCTCGATATGCGTCTTCTCTAAATTTGAGTACCCGTTGAAGAACCCCCTGTAGATAATAATATCCGATGTACAAACCTGATAGACTAGATAGATCGCCGCCACCAAGAGAATCAATGCTATGGCTTCAACTACTGGTTTCTCGATGACTCTCACTGCCTACTCACCACTATTGTTTGTTCTTGGACATAGTTTATTTTCTCGCAAACAATCCTGATCCTAACAATATTTTTGTCTATGAGCCCTGTATAATATGGCGTATAAGTCCATGTCCTGCCAGGGTAAATCCTAGTAGTCTCATTGAGTACCCCAACCACTGTCTCATTAGATACTAGCGTGACATTATACTCTACTTCCACCGGGAAAGGCAGGTTGTTGACAATCTGGAATGTGCTATTAGTCTTCTTAACCACTGGTGGCTCGAGGACAAGAGTCTTTATTACAGAGTACTTGAACAAACCCGCCGTTGTATTAAGAAACACCGTGATATTGTATGTGTTCCTGAGTCCTTTCACAAAGGGAGTATAACTTAGAGGGTACGTATAGAATAGACGGCCCTTGCCGGTAGTTCTATCATAGGAGAAGCCTACATGTGGTGCATAATACTTTTCAACACTAGTACCATTAATGAACACCTTTATCCCGATTACAACATCACATTCCTCACTCTCTAAATACCATACCGGGATGTTCTCAAATGCAACCACTATCTTCAGCTCAATAATGGAATCTCTATAGACGATATCTGCTTTCTCAACAAATACTCTCTGAGAAGACTGAGCTCTAGATCCCAGTACCTCAAACGCATTATGTTCTTCCCCAGTGAAGAGAGGGACATAATATATCTCGAAAAACACGAAGACGATAATTGATACAACAGCACAGAAAATAGTGAGACTATTGAGTCCCGTAGAGTACTCATAGCCCAAGAACTAAACCCCGAGAACTACTTAACATCAACCACTACTTAACATTATCTCTAGTAAAACATGCAGATACTAATGGGAGGCAACACAGGTATCCGCTGGAATACTTATTCTAGCCAAAGCTCTCTCAGTACATCGAAGAGTAGTAGCCCCTGCGTCTGTGTTTCATCTATACATTTCTTCCACTCCATGATCAGCCTTACATACTCTTGATTCTCCATGATCTTCTTGTCTAGTTCCTCCATAGACTTAAGATCTTCGTACTCCTGAACAGTAATGAAATAAGGCTTACCACCTATGAATACTCTGAACAGTCTAAGAGACTTCATCTCCTTAAACTCATCTCTATGACTCCTAACATACTCGAGGATCTTCCGGCTAAGCTCTAAACACTGTTTCTCCATCCCATCCTTAGGGATCCACATTTCTACAAGATAGACAGGCATTGCATTAACCCTCATAGATCCTTATTTATCGACTTCGGTATAAATACCATCTATGGTTTCATAACCGGTTTTCCATTGAAGGTTGAGGTAAAGGGTTTTACTGAGCTTAAGAAAACATATCATGGAGGAGCATCAATGAGGACGCATGGATAAGGATGATGTGTCTCTATTAGACCATTGTGTTGAATGAATAATAGCTGGGTGTAGATATAATGTGTCTGGGCTCCCGCGCCCCGTCCGTAGCTCCCGTATGGGAGTGTATGGGACGGGGTGTGGCCCCTTGCCCTTCCAACGCTTTCTTCCTTGGTTTATGGTATGAGGGTTGTTTGGTGTAAGCGTTGATTGTTTCTGTTCATGATTTCATGTATTTTATTAGGCTTGATTCTTTTATGATCGCGTTTCCTGGGTGTAGAGTTGGTCTTGTTGGTAGGAGGGAGTTTCTTGAGTGGGCTCGTGAGAATACTGATCCCGTGTATTATCAGCGTCTAGTCTCCTCGCTTATTCGCGGTCTCAAGGAGTCTCTTGTGATCTATGATAGGAGGTATAGTGGTCTAGACGACTATATTGATAGGCATAGGAGAGAGCTTGAGGAGATCAAGAAGCGTGCTGGGAGCCAGGGTGTTCTCGTGCTGTTTAGTGGTGGTAAAGACTCTACTGTTGTACTCTTGCTCCTGGAAGCTCTTGGTATACCGTACAAAGCCGTGTTCTCGTATCTACCAGTCCTCGAGGATCTTCTTTTGGAGGAGTCTAAGAAGCTAATCAAGAGGTTTAGCGCAGATATAGCTGAGGCCCCGAGAGAAAAGATACTCCATAAGCTGGTGAGGGGGCTACTTCCTTCTAAAATAGATCGATGGTGTACTAGGCTTAAACACCATGTTCTGAAACCCTATATGGAGTCCTATGGGCTTAGAGCTAGTGGGCTAAGAGTCTACGAGACCGGGTCTAGGATAAAGAGGTATAGACACAAACACATTGTTCCACCAACACATAACGCTCGTAGGGTAAACCCTATACTCTACATGACAACAGCAGATGTACTACACATAGTCGTCAAAGAGAACCTGTTAAACCCAGTCTATAGTGTAGCTACAAGAGCCTCCTGTACCTTCTGCCCATACGCATCATCAGCAGAGATAACACTACAACTACTAAAAAGCATGACACAAGGCGTAGAGACAGTAAACGAATACGTTAGAGCAGTAGAAGAGTACATGAAGAAAATAGGTGCCAACGGAATAGACCCTATAGACTACGCATACATGGGGCTATGGAGATATAGTAAAGAGACAGCAAAAACAATCTACAAAGCAAGAAAAAGAATCATAGAAGAATGCAGAATAGAAACCCTATCCTTATCTAGAGCACAAGAAATAATCACGAGAAGCCACATAGAAGCCTCCAGGGGCGTAGACAAAGACTTTGTTCGAAAGATTATCACTGAACTAGAGAACGAGATCAAACAACCGCAACAACATTAGCTAGCAACAACAATCATATTAATAATACTTCTCCCAAAAGATAAACTCCTCTTAACGCAGTATTTTTCGTGTAGTCCCCTATTCTATGTTCCACTAAGGTTTGTATTGGGTTTTATTTTATTGAAGAAAAGTGTTTTTCAATACGATTATATGAATCTTTTCATAGTCAATATTTTATGGTTTGTCTCTTTACATGATTCTATTATGTTTTAAAATGTATTATCTCTATGCCCAATCTTTCAGCTACTTGAGCTTGCTTTTCATCTAATGTTAACAACGGCAAGTTCTTTTCCTTGGCTAGAGCGAGATATAGTGCATCGTAGACAGTGATCTTATGGTTTAGCGCTATTTTGAGTGCTTTTTCTATATACTTGTCCTCGGGCTCAAGGACTATATTCACGCCTATCATAGACGACATAATCATGTAAAGCTTTAATGCTTCATTAATACTCATGATCTTCTTTAGCACACATGCCTTCCATATGGAGTTAGTAACCTCCTTAACAATATGGTCTACGGACACAGAGTTTATGAGATATTTTGATAGAGCCCTCCACCCTGGTTCCTTGAGTATAAATGCTGAAAGAGCGGATGCATCAACTACTATCACGATCCTCCCTCACAGAAGTTTTCGAGAAACCCTGTGGAGCATGTACGGGTATTTTCTCAAGCTCTTCAATAACTCTCCTCATATTCTCCTCGGCTTCAAGCTCTCTAATTCTCTCTTCAACAAACCTTCTAAGCTCTTCAGCCCAGTTGATTCTATCCTTATACTTCTCCATCTTCTCCTTGATTTCCCTCTTTACCTTAAAACTAACAACACTCATGTAATCACCAAGGTATACATTTAGGTAAACCAATTAATAAACAGTTGGGTAAACCAATGCTTCTTATCTAGGAAGGAGAAGTAGTCTTAAGTCAAACAAGTATATCACTTTATTTCTTCGTATGTTACGCTAAGTGTCTTTGTGTTTTATAGGATTTGAGGAAGTGTTATTAGGGTTGTTGGACTTGTTTTTGTGGAGTGGATAGTATGGGTAGGAGACTTAAGGGGCTTGAGGCTACAAGGCTTTTCCGGAGCATAGTCCCTCTGGTTTATTGGTCGCGTGACCTTGGAGTACCTGTTTTCAGTTATGATAGGAGGAGGTATGGCGAGCTCTTTAGGATAAAGCTTGTACCCCCTGGTGATATTAGGCCTGCTTTTGAGAAGGATGTCGAGGTTACTCGTAGGGCTGTAGAGGAGAGTTATGGTAGAGAGCTTGCGGACAGGGTTTTCGGGAAACAACCTCTTGTACTGCTCAACAAGGTCCAGTCTATTGATGCCTCGGATGAAGTGATAGTGTCCGGGTATAGTATTGGGATCCGTGAGTACGATATCTATTCTAGAAAATGGGTTTTCAAGCCAATGTACTATGGAGTGAAACTTATTGCTGACGAGGAGCTAGCCCCCTTCATAGTTGCTACGAAGACTATCCACGAAGACGATGTGCTCAGCCAAGGAGACTATAGAGGAAAACCGCCAAGCGACTTGAAATGGATCCCTATAGCTTCTAGGAACCAGGATGTCTACGGGCTAGGTAAAAACATGAGGGACGGAAGGATCAGGGTTGCCAAGGTGTGGAGACTTTCTAGAGACTTCTACTTCGAACCCGAGAGGAAGACTCTAAGGGATCTGGTGGAAGCCAACAGTGAGCACTTGGATGCTCTTGAGAGAGACGCAATCGAGTTCCTCAAGACTATAGACAAGTATGGAACACCACTCATAAACATCAGCGGAGGCAAGGACAGCACATCGGCAGCATATACAGCTGTTCTAGCAGGCTACAACAAAGCTGTTTTCCTGGACACAGGGATAGAGTTCCCCGAGACCATAGAGACCGTGGAGAAGGTTGTCGAGAAGCTAGGTCTCGACCTCATTAGGATCGAGGCGGGAGACACTTTCTGGCGAGCATTAAGCGTCTACGGGCCCCCAGCGAGAGACTATAGGTGGTGCTGCAAAGTAATCAAGCTTAGTTTCGTAGCCCGCGTACTCAAGAAGAAGTTCGACAGGATTGTCAGTATTGTTGGTCAGAGGAGATACGAGAGCACCTCGAGAGCACTAGCAGGGAGACTAGCGCCAAGTGGGTCAACAGCATTCGACTACATTGCCGCTCCTATACAGAACTGGACTAGCCTAGAGGTATTCATGTACATTGAGTACCGTGGACTCCCACTGAACCCCTTGTATAAAATGGGCTATGAGAGAATAGGATGCTATCTCTGCCCGACAAGCAGGCTCGCCGAAATAGATGCAGTGAGAGAGACACATAGAAGCCTATGGGATAGATGGTACAGGTACCTCTCACGCTATGCTAGAGAAACGAGACTGCCACGTCCATGGGTAGACTATGGTTTATGGAGGTGGAGATTCGGGTACCCCAGCGAGATAATATTCTTGGTCAAAAAACTAGGGCTCAAAGCAAGAGATATCATCGAAACCAGTGTATCCCACTACGCTTCGCTAGCAATAGAAGTCTCGACAGAGAACAAGTTATGCAAGATAATACATCTACACAATATACGTGGAGTAGACTTAGACAAATACGTGAAATACCTCAAGATCACAGGGTTAAAGGGAACCAGGAAAGACAACTATGTAGAAGTTAGTATTGGAGAACACAAGGCTAGAGTCTATAATGATGGAAGAATAGAAGTGTGCACAAGAAACCCCAAGGTGGTAAAGAGTATCATTAAGAAAGTGGCGCCAATGATCTTCATGATCAGCCTATGCTACGGCTGCGGCCTATGCCAGATAACGTGTCCAAGAAGAGCAATCAAGCCAGGAGAAATAGAGCCAGATAAATGTGATAGCTGTAGAAAATGTATACACGTATGCCCGTCTGCATCAAGTTTTACTAAGAACTTATTGAAACTCATTGAACTAGAATCTTAAATGATTCAGCGTTGCTAGTATGTTTCTTAGATGTATCCTTTCTCTTTAGCTACAGTAAATAACATCATCATTTCCCTGACTATCGATTCTCTAATGGTATCACACGGTTTTGTATCCATAAGTTGTGTTAGACACAACTTGTCTATCCTTCCTAGAGTAACCATGAATTCCTTCATTAGGGAAATTGATTTCTCAGGATTCCTCCCGGTTAGCTCAATGATCTTCTTCAAGATATTCTTCATAGATTTTATGAGTAGTTCCCTATGTTTGTCATCGTAAAGCAGTATCTTTGGGTTATACCACTCTGTTAACGAGTAAAGTAGCTCTATCTTAAACAATAATGTATCCTCTTTATCGCTTTTCCCCATGATCTCTTTCACTACGTTAAAGACTATATTTTCCGGCAACATAGATAGAGGTCCTTCAATAACTGCTTTAGCTAGATCCCTTACTTTATTGTAGTTTAAAGCAATATCATCCCACAGCTCATCAATTAGACTTGATATATAGGCTCCTATACTATCATGAACTCCAACTATGGCGAGATACTCCCATATAGTTAGGAGACCCATTGACAAGTAGAAGTTTTCTTCATGAACAGAAACTATTGTTGTTGGACTCGTGTCCCTCAATAACTTGCCTCTAACTTCTCTCGTGAACATCTTCAATGCAAGCTCGAGTACCTTGTCTTCTTTGGCATTAGCTTTGAACGCCTTGATGAACTCTAGTGCCCATAAATACTCTCTAGACTTTACATCGCTTTCCATGAATATTCTTCTCAGAACCCGGGTAATCTCTTCGATATCGCATCTCTCCTTACTACACTCGAATGCTAGCTCCCACGGGTTTCTATAGGTGATAAAACTAGGCTCCTTCAATGCCTACTAGACACCTTCCCTACGAGACATTGTTTCCTCTGTCTTGTGTTGAAACTATTGCTTTAGAGGATATTAACCATTTAGTTGTAAGTGTTTCTACAATAGCAAGATAAGCATTATTACACCCGGCTTAATCAGAGAATTAACTGGGTCCCCCGCTCCCGGTTGACGTAGCCGCATAGGCTCTGGATGATACCGGGCTTCCTCTCCTCAACACCCTTCTCTATGGTAGTGTAATACCTGGTGGTATCATGTTTTTGTAGAGTGTGTAGAGTGCTGTTATGTATGTAGTGTAGTCTCTTAGTAATTGTCTGCTAGTATCGTTGAGAATGTCTACTAGTGTTGACTGTAGGAAACCCAGCATTATTATCCATAAAATGAGTACAAGGATAACAGTCTTGACGCTGAGAGAGAGTCTTTCTTTCTTGATTATTTTTGATGGGAAAGGCATATGCCATAGATGCTCGAGTACCCTCAAGTAACCATATGATGAAGCAACTGTAGAAACTATTAGAACAGATGCTACAGCATAATTGTTTGCTTCAACTAGTGCTTGGAATAATAGTACTTTGCTGAAGAACCCGCCGAAAGGCGGGAGACCAATAAGATGCAAGAACCCTGCTATCAACGCAAACATGGCGAGCGGGTAGACGTGCCCAACTCCCTCGAGAGCCCTGATGTTTCTCGTCCTATATCTCCTAACGAAGACACCGATGGCTATGAAGGCTAGTGTTTTCCCAATAGCATGGTTCATCAAGTGGTATAATCCAGCTGTGACTCCTAGTATTGTCCCAAGGCTTATACCCATGTATATGAAGCCTATATTCATGACCGTGCTGTAGGCCAGTATCCTCTTTACATCGTCTTCAAACCCCATCATCAACGCCCCATAGAATGTCGCTATGGATGCCAGTAGGAGAGTTATATCACGGACGCTAACCAGTTCCCTGGCGAAAACACCACCATTGTAGACAGTATACGTGATCCTCATGAAGAAGTATACTCCCATATTCACAGCGAGACCAGACAATATAGCACTTATAGGCGATGGAGCCTCGGAGTGTGCATCAGGTAGCCAGAAATGATTCGGAAACAACGCTGATATAAGGAACGATGTCCATAGAGCCATTGCTAGGTAGAACGTGAAATAAAACATTGGGCCATAAACCTCGTTATTGAAAAACGGGTCACCTATAGATCCCATAGTAATGTTCCTCGCCTTAAGAGCAAGACAACCCATATTCAGTGTCCCGGCAACACCATAGAGAAGTACCGTGGAGAAGAAGTACAGTGCTGTTATCGTAGCCGCTAGGATAGCGTACCTAGCCGCTGCCACAAGAGCTTTCCTCTTATGACTATAGAAGGCGACGAGAGGATATGTCGAGAGACCAATTACTTCAAGCATCACATAAATATTGAATACATCACTAGTATACAGGAACCCCATGAACCCTGCTTCAAGAATTAGCACGAGGGTATAGAGCATCAAGTAGTTCTCCATATGCCTACTATACCATTGTATATATAGCGAGACAACAAATATCGTTAAAGCAGTAATGAAGCCCAGTAATGCACTCAGCTTATCAGCAATATACGCTATACCCAATGGAGGAGGCCATCCACCAAAGGGGTAGACAAGGATTATGTTTTCTACAAACACCTTGTAGGCAATAATCGTGTTGAGTATAAATACGATTCCAGTCGCGACTATGAAGTATATGGTTTCGATAACCCTGTTCTTAACGATCTTGCCGAGGAGAGGGAGACTGAAAGCAAAAGCCATTGGGGCTATCGAGGATAAACCGAGAACAATAGATACTTCAACAGCCATGCTCTACACCATGCCCTACTCCTCATAGACTTCGTACTCGCTCTCAACATGCTCTATAGCCTCTCTCTTCAACGCCAAATGCAGGTTAACCGACCCAAACACCTCGTAGAGCCTCAGCGTTATCACGGACAAGAATATTATGAAGCTGAGACTAATCACGATAGCTGTTATCACCAGGGCTTGTGGTACTGGGTCAACACTTTTCTCCAGGAGCTCATACACGTAGTTGGGGTTAGAGGGCTCGAGATAAACAGGCGGCCATGGAACTACCTTTATCCTATAGCCTATTAGGACTGCCGTGATTGATGCTGTATCACTGAATATTGTAAGTGATATAATCTTCTTCACCATATTAGGCTTGAATATGAGGCCATAGAGAGCTATAAACAAGTTTGTCACTAGTGATACAACCAGTATGTTGATGAACAATAGCGTTGAATCCATTACTCTATAATCACCTCTTTCTTCCCAGCAGTATAGAGGATCATTAACAACAACGTGAATGCTGCTAGTACAGTCAAGAACTCGAATACGTTGAACAATAGTATTGTCAGAGATACTCTATAGTCTTCTATCGGATAGCTATACCCTATGGGGGCGTCCTCTTTAGGCTGGTTTTGCAGAATATAGCCATTAGAGCCAAGTAGTAGACCCAGTAGCACCGGCATCAATGCCACCATAGTTATTCCAAGGAGACCGCTCGTCCTCAGTACAAGCATTCTCGTTTGTGTAATACCGCGGATGTAGAGCCAGTATAGAGAGTAAGCCATAGCCATAACGTATACTATTGCTGCCGCAACAGCTCCTCCCTGGAATCCTCCCGCTGGAGTGATATGCCCCTTCAATGCTATGGCTAGTCCTAGTGCTATGGCTATAAACATTGTTAGTTTAACAATAGTCCTGATGATAAGCGACAACCCCCTGCCCTTACGTGGTTTCTCGTAGAAGTACTCGTAGTATATTGTTATAGAGCCTATTACTGCTGCAAACAACACGCTTGTCTCGAAGAACGTGTCAACCCCTCTGTAATCCCATACGACGGCATTAACTATGGCTGGTGTTAGCGACGTGAATAATGGGTATGCTGGATTATATGAGAAGTAGAGAATCCATTTGGACAAGGGCTTTAAGTCACTGTATACAGGGATAAGCGTCATGTTGTTTACTGTAAGCACTATAGACACCGTGACCACGATCGCAACCAATACCATTACTTGAATCCACTTTTTTACATACATACTATCAGCCATTACACTGTATCAAAGAGCCTTCTTGTGCAGAGAAGAGACTTCTGTGTGTAGTAGCTGAAAAATCACCTTAAAAGCATTACTAACATGAACAGCAGTAATGCTAGCGAGGCTAGTAGTGTAAGCCAGTAATTGTCTTCTATGACCTCCAGCTTAGCCACTATACCATATAGTGTCCTCCTTGTATACCTAAGGAAATACGCGTGGTAAACCAGATCAGCTATCTTGTGAAACTCGTAGCTAATCACCTCTATATGCGTCCAGAACCAAAAGCCAACAATAATGGACAACGGGGTTATAGCAATAGCTGCTACAACAGCTAAAACATTAGATATCATGTTGGCCCAGGGCGGGAGATATAATATTAGTATAGGTGTTACAACAAGATGCTCCAGCATAATTTCTTTCAGGACCCCAGCGTGGCTCGAGACACTATTTATCAAGGAGAATGTAAACCCCGTCCATAAGCCGAGGAACATAGTTGTCCCTATGAGGAGGTAGAGCGGGTAAGTCATTAGTTCGGGGATTTTTTCTTTATGTCTGGTAATTATCCCATAGTACTCCGTATGAGGAGCTTCTCTAACAAACCCTTTGTAGATTATTTTCAGTAGATAACTCGTAGTTATTACAGCGGAGAATACTGCTATCGAGACATCAAATACAAGAGCCCCCGGCTCCATCCCCAGGATCGATAAGTGGTATAGAGTCTTTGCTTGGAACCCTATTGCCGGCGGGAGACCTATCATTACTATTGAGGCTAGGACAACAGCTATGTAGTCAAGCTTCATCTCTTTAGCTAAACCACCCATTTTATTGAGGTCACGTGTACCTATATGCGATATTATGTTGCCAGCTATGAGGAACAAAGTAGCTTTTGCCACGGAGTGACTCAACATATACAATAGTATTGAGGAAAGCATTACTACACCAAGTACTTTATGGTACATGTTTTCGGAGCCTATGTTACTATACATGGTTGAGGTCATCATGAACAAGTAGCCCATATGGCTAATGGTGCTATACGCTAGAAGCCTCTTTATATCATCCTGCGCCAAAGCCATGATAGCACCATAGATCACCGAGATCATGCCAATAGCCATTGTTAGCAAAACTATTGTATCAAACACAACACCTATGCTAGTTAAGAGCACAAGCAACCCATAGACACCAGTACTAACAATGAATCCGCTTAGTAGAGCAGAGATAGGTGTTGGCGCTTCAGCGTGTGCACGAGGAAGCCAAGAATGGAATGGTACTATACCCGATTTTATGGAGAAACCAGTTATCCCCAGGAGTAATGCTAGGAAAAGTGATGCAGTTCTTGTTACGGTACTATACCTCATAATGCCCCTTAGTTCACTGAAACTATAAGCATTCACCTCAAAGTATATGATCGACAAGGACATTATTATCAAAGCACTTGCAAGCAAGCCCATTATAATGTATATTCTAGCAGCCGCCCTAGCTTTCACATATGTTCGATCAAAAGCTATCAAGAGACCAAGAAATATTATCAATGCATCGAGTGAGAACAAGAAGACCAAGAAGTTGTCTGACAGCAAGAACACCAAGACGAAGAAGTATGATAGACTCAAGTAGAGCCAGTAATGCCTGGGATCCTCGTGTCTATGATGATGTACCAGGTATTCTAGGCTATAGAATGCTACTGGTATACCTATTAGTGTGAAAGCTAGCAGGAAGACAGCATTCAATGGATTAAGATTGAAGTTTATGATGATACCTCTCCCAAGAGAATCCGTTATAGCTATATGTAGTTCCGTAGAGACATTATTCATAATAGCGTCTATGGACAAAACTCCTGTTATACACAAGTATATTGATATGAGTAATGGCACGTAGACATGGATTCTCCTAATTAGGGATATGAATATCGTTGCTATCGATAGAAACAATATAAACTCCACTATGTCGGTGTAGATGCCTGGCACAGCTACAATTACCCGCCTAGACTATTGTGTTGTAGCAAAATAATATTGTCTAAAATGGTTATTTAGGTGTTTCACCTTGTTTTTATTGATATAATCAAGTCCACATTGTATTTCCTTTTCACGTTCTCAACAATCTCCTCTATAATTCTAGCCACTTCATTTGCACTCATATCCCGGGGGACTACAATGATCGCTTCACCATGGTATAGCCCTTTTAGGATAGTTCTCATACGTAGCCGCTCAACACTATACCCCCTAGACTCGATAATGTTCTTGATCTCCTCTAGTAGCCCTGGTGGCGGAGCCATATCGCTTAGGTAGTAGAACATGTCTTTCGCAACATCGTATACCTCGTAGAAAATGTATGCTGTGAGTATTATCGCGCCCGCGAAGTCTATGTAGAAAGAGTATAGTGCACCGCCGAGAGAAGCCGCTATAACGGTAATGCTCTCGATTAATTCACTGTACGTGAACATGGCGTAGGGTCCGAAGAAGTAGCTTATCCTTTTCGCGACAAGTATTGCTCCCAGGTATAGTATGAAGCCTAGTCCAGCGAATACTGGTGCTAGTATCGATACAGTGTATTCGCGTGTAAACAAGAGATCCACTATAACCACGCCTGCTACAAAAGAATAAGCTAGAATGGATACAAGTGCTCCCCCGAAACCTAGTCTGGAATGCCCGAAGTGATGGTCTTCATCAGGTGGTATGAGGCTTATACGATAGTAGTGTATTGTAGCCACCAAGGCCACGAAGTTCGCTATACAAGTCATTGCATCAACGAAGAGTGCTTTGGAGCCATAGAGTATTCCACCAAGTACTTTCACAATCCCTCCCAAGAGCGATAACGCCAACACCAGTATGATCTGTATGACCGGCGTCTTCCTGGTTCCTGCTCCCGCCACGAAACCTCCTCCATCACTATTGTTTCCCTGTATAAACCACATTAACTAGACTCACTACATAGAAACTATATAAAGCATTACACCGAAACATGTTCAGCTAATCTACATCTATTAGAATAGCCTACCAGCAGATCTGTTCTTACACATGTTCTAGCCAATTCAATAATATCTTTACCGGCGTTTATTTTAGGTACGGTAAAAATCTTCATTCTTTAAGCATCATTTTAACCAATTGTAATAGCATTTACTATATGCAGGGTTCCTGATAAAATCTTCAATATAGCCTACTACAGCTTCAATGAGCTTTAATCCTTGGTTAGGCGAGGCTTTTAAGGGATCTCCAGCAACTCCATACCTACGGGGGTCTCTGCATTTCCTATAGAGATCTAGATTCTTAACGAGATTACTGTCTATGGCCATGATAATGCTTGTTTCCCACATACCTGCATGTTTATCTATGGATGTATCGACTAGATGTAGATCTTTAAGAATCTGTGATATATGGAAGACCGTTATTGTTGCATCATACTTTCTGCAAAGATAATTACATGCATTGACAACAGATTTTTTCATATCAGGGCCTCCATGTCCCATAACTATGATGAACATTCTTTGACCAAATGATATAAAATGTTCGAGAACAGCCTTTAAGTAGTCTCTAAAGATTTCAGGTGGTATATGCACGTTTCCAGGTCTTACGGGGACAGCTATGGTATAGGTTATAGGTGGGAGCGAAACCCAGTTATTTCTTTCAGCAAGCTTATCGGCCAAGAATGTTGCGATTAAGGTATCCGTATCTATAGGAAGATGAACACCATGGGCCTCAACAGAACCTATAGGAAGCACCAAAGGACCCCTACCACTTTCTATATACTCCTTAAGTTCAATCCAAGAAAGACTACGAGGGTACATAGTTTAAACCCCAATATAATTGTCTATAGTATTTCTTAGTAAATTCTCATTCCCCAGCTATGGAGTAACAATATGTTGTATTTACATAATCTAAGATCATTATTCTTCGAGTTTTTATCTAGTTGTCTACGGAATTCTTCAAATCCCTTTACATTAATCTCTAGATACGTTTAGAGAATATCAAGAAGAGAAGTAAAGAGAAAAAGAAAAAGTGCTTGGGGTTAGACAAGGAATTTTTCGAACGGGAATTTTGCTCCGAATTTTTCTCTTGCTCTATCGAGTATTCTCTGTGCTGTCTTCTCTGCTTCTTCCTTTACTTTTTCTTCATCGAATACCTTGACTACACGGTTCTCCATAATGATCTTGCCGTCGACGATAACTGTGTCGACGTCCTGGGCTGTTGCACAGTAGACTATGGCTCCAAGTGGGTCGTGGACTGGGGCTGTATGTGGTGCGTCAAGTCTTATAATGGTTATGTCAGCTTTCTTGCCTGGCTCTAGGCTCCCTATTTCTTTCTCGAGACCAAGCGCTTTAGCACCGTTTATAGTAGCCATTTCTAGTGCATCCCAGGCAGTTATTATTGATGGATGGCTTCTTGCTGCACGGTGTAATAGTACAGCAAACCTCATGGCCTCAATCATGTCGTTGTTATTGTTGCTGCCAGCGCCATCAGTACCCAGTGCAACGTTGGCTCCTGCCTCAAGGTAATCTGGTATCGGGGCGATGCCAGAGCCTAGGTACATGTTGCTCTCAGGATTATGTATGACGTGAGCTCCTGTCTCCGCGATGTACTTTACTTCCTGTGGGCTAACGTTAACAGCGTGGACAGCATGGTATCTTGGCCCAAGGATTCCTAGCTCATATAGCAGCGTTACATCGGTTTTACC
This sequence comes from Desulfurococcaceae archaeon MEX13E-LK6-19, assembly GCA_029637525.1. Taxonomy (NCBI): domain Archaea; kingdom Thermoproteati; phylum Thermoproteota; class Thermoprotei; order Desulfurococcales; family Desulfurococcaceae; species Desulfurococcaceae archaeon MEX13E-LK6-19. The sequence continues at coordinate 1,318,164 of CP072660.1, read as the reverse complement.
ATGTAGCTGTACAACGAGTTCCTGGTCTTTCTTGGACTCGGCTGTGTGGGTGTGATAGATTATATCGTATTTATCGGAGAGCTCCTTGGCTTTGAGCAATAGCTCCTTGCTAGCATTGTATGGGTGCATTGGAGCTACAGCAATCATTATTCTACCATTCTCCTTGCCGTGATACTTCTTAACAAGGTTCTCGACGTGATTCAATGCTTCCTCTGGTGTCTCGCGGAGCATGTCGATTAACACGTTTAGCTCATATATGCCTCTAGCAAGAACTGCTCTTAGCCCGGATTCTATGAGGGCTTTTATGACTGCCTCATGTCCACGTGGACCATAGTGGTTCTCAATAATGCTTGTTACACCACTCTTGATGTTCTCTATGAGACCCCATTTCGCAGCGACATAGAAGTCTTCATCGGTGAAACTAGCTAGTGTTGGGTGGATACTGGTTCGGAGCCAGCTAACAAGCTCCATGTCAATACCAATGTTCTTGAGTATACTCTGGAACAAATGGTTATGGGCGTTGACAAGCCCTGGTATGATTACGTGACGATAAGCCTTGATCACCGTGTCGCTATGGTACTTCCTCTTGGCTTCATCTCTCTTGCCAACAAAAACAATCCTATCATCCTCAACGACAACAGCGCCGTCCCTAATTATCTTGCCACGAGGTCTAACAGGAATAACGAAACCTCCTTCTATAATTAATGTACCCAAGAATATCCACCTGCCGAAGATACCTATTCACCTTAATAATAGAGTAGGCACCTATGTAAAAAACATGGTGTCTATAGCTATAATAGTTGCCGGGAAATAGTTTAGCATTCCAAGAATTATATGAACTAATTTACTAGCCAACGTTATTTAGCACGATCGAGTATGTATCCTAGACGGTAACTAGTCATTATTTTCAAGTAGATCGAAGCAGTTGTTTTTCTGCCTTGTAGCCTGTACTTTGTTGCTTTCAAAACATGTTTTGGTAGAGATAATATTTTCCGGAAAGCACTAGCTATTGCAGTAAATTTCCTTTTCTCAACATAGTATTTTATGAAAAACTCCGTGGCTCCTTGACTCCAAGCACGCCTAACTAAGTAGTCTTGCCTAAACCTATAGGGATACACTTTATGATACACTCCAGCTTTATCGTTATAACATATCGTAAAGCCGTTTCTGTAAGCTCTCCTTACAAACTCTGCTTCCTCACCCGACAACAACGTGCCTTTAATACGTCCTAAGTTGGGATTGAAGTAACCTATTTTCTCAAAGACCTCTCTTTTTACAGAGAAGTTTGTACCCCATACCAGGTATTGTATTATATCTTTTCTCGTCCTTAATTTATTGGCTAGATAGTAGTTGCCTATCGATACAAAGCTACCGAATATTCTCTCATCCCACCACTCCGGCGGTTCTTTTACGTAGAGAGGATAAACGGGGCCACCAACAATATCGCATCCAGTTGAATGGCTTTTCATTAATTCTTCAATCCAAGAACTATCAGCTATTGCATCATCGTCAATAAAACTTACAATACTACTTCTCGACAGCTTCACACCTAATGAACGCGCAAGCCCTAGCCCTAGTTCCCGGGGCGTCCTCACAACCCTGATCCTAGTTTTCACTTTTTCAAGAAGATTTCTTATATCATCGTTGATTACAAATGGTGTTTTAGAGTAATCATCAATAACTATTATTTCATCAGGAGGAGTTCTCTGCTTCAATAAACTCTCTATGGTCTCGCAAGCATCCTTATGCCTGTTATGGACTACTAGCACTACTGATACACTCATTTTCATGAATTTTGCACCCATCCAGCTATAGAGGGATTTATTTTTCAGCCCTATTCTTTTTTAGTGATTTAAACATTTTTAGTAATAAAACTAATTAAGTAAGCAAAAGTGATAAGTGTTAAAGGTAATTCTTGCAAAAAGGTGCGATCTAATGGTAACCAAGATTGCTTTAGTGGGTCTTGATGGCGTTGGCCTTGATGCTCTTGGAATGTTTTCTGATTATATGCCATTCCTTAAAAACCTCGTCAGACATAGCCCTGTATTTAAAATCAATACTACGCCGCCGTACACTCCACCAATATGGACGTCTATAGCTACAGGCGTGAACCCGGGAAAACATGGTGTAATAGGTTTCACCCAGGTGAAGTATACTGGTAATAAGTTTGTTCTTCATGCCGCCAATTCTTTTAATGTGAGGTATCCTAGGATCTGGGAGTATCTATCCTTACTGAATAAAAGAAGTATAGTGGTAAATTTTCCACTAACATACCCATTTAACGCAATGTATCTTGACAATAATGTTGTACTCGTCCCCGGATGGGACTCGCCCCGGATTGAAGCACATCCAAGTAATGTAGCTGAACGTTTTCCTGGTCTCCTCGTAGTAGGTAAGCACAAATGGGATAGATTTCTTGTTAAAAACAATGAAAAATATGTAAAAAGCTATTTGGACAGATTGAAGAAGGCTCTCCACATTAGGCTCAATGCATTGAAGAGGCTAATGAGTAGATTTGAACATGAACTACTAGCTTTAATCATTTCTGAAACAGATTGGATCCAACATCTCGTTGTAAGAACCAAAGCAGATATTGAAGAATACAGCACAATAGCCGATATACTGGGTATGATAGATGATTTCCTGAAACACGTCTCTGATGAGTATGACTATGTATTCATAACGTCTGACCACGACCACCATACTTATACTGCATGCTACAACATAATCTACCCACTAGTTAAAGAGAATCTTCTAGAAATGTATATTGAAGTCAAGAATAAGAAAAACAAAGATGCAACTACTCCATTAATACATGTCTTAAACAAGTTCATTAATATCAGTGTGTATAGACGAGTAGCATTGTCAACGATAATACTCAGAAAAGCATTGATTTCTTCAATAGCCAAGCTAGTTCATGGACGTGTAAAGTATAGGAATGTCTTTGTCGCAGAAGAGAACATAGGTCTTTACATGGCACCTGATATTAAAAAGAATATCAATGAGCTAAAAGATCTTTATCGTAGTGAACTAGGCTTAAGAGTCTATACTCCTAGCGAGGTCTTTTGGGGTCCTTACCTTAAAGAACTTCCAGATCTTCTAATAGACTTCAAGAGTCTAAGTAAATCCTATGGACTATTGAATAACCCTGTATGCAAGAAAATCTTTGAAACAAAGGGAAGAGACCATTATCCTGATGGACTGCTCGTGGTTGTGAGCAATAAGGAGAATCTACGAAAAGATAGAGACTATGTTGAACCATGGGATATAGGTGCAACAATCCATGGTTTACTAACGGGTCTTCTGCCGGATGATATGGACGGGGATTGCATGTCTGTATTTGACTGTAGTGTCAGAAGAGCTCCTCTATCAAGAAAGTTGATGTTAATCAAGAAGATTAAGAGATTAAGGAGACGTGAACCAAGATAGAAATTGTAATGAAACCTATTCTCCTATCTTATGATTTGATATATCTCGTTGATAAACAGGCTAGCCAGCTTATCATGATCTAGTTCTTTCGAGAACTCTACGGCACCATACTTTATCTTATTATACAGCTCTTTATCATGCATGAGTAATGTTATTGCTTCACATAATTCGTTTACATTATCAATGGCGTATATGTTGTATTTGTTCTTGAGACCCTTTAATGTATTCAGAGCATTTACTGTGGTAATTACTGGTACACCTAGTTGTAATGCTTCAACAAGTTTTATTGGAACACCATGGCCGTGATGAGGAGCTATACATACGTAGGCGTTTTTGGTAATTGCTGTTACTTCTTCTCTCGACAAAAGACCTGCTATAACAATGTTGTTCTCTTTGGTGGTATACTTGTCTAGTAGTTTTCTAGCAATAGGTGATATACTACCTCCTATGACTAGCTTGTATCCATGCTCTCGTATATGTATCCAGCATTCTAGGATCTTTTTTAAGAAGAATATATTGGGTTTATGTGGAGAGGCGATATAGAAGTAGTAGTTATTCTTCTCGATACCGATTTTCTCAAGGACATCTTCTTGCATTGGTGTTCTCGATATTAGTATTGGTGGTATGTATACTGCGTTAATATTGCCATAGAGCGTTTTTACGGTTAGGAAGTCATTATATGATAATGCATATATTTTACATGCTTTTTTAAGAACACTTTCTTCAAGCAAGCCTATGGTTTTTACAGCCTTCTTTTTTAATAGTTTTACCAAACTACTGATGTACTGTGCTTCAATATTGTGTATACGGACAACATGTTTTACACCAAGTTTCTCCGCCACTTTTTCGGCGAGAAACCCAGGGTAGATAGTTTCTGCAACAACTACATCAGGTTCCCCTAAGTGTTCCCTAGCGATCTTTATTGTATTCTCTACCACCTCTTGCGAAGCATAAGTTTTTGCAAGCCACAACAAGTGATAAAACAAGAACTCGCCCTTGCCTAGTCTCAATAGTGTTCTTGTAATAGCTAACTTCAAGAAAACCTTCAGAGGCTCATTAAGTTCGATATAATCTAGTCCATCAAGGTTCTTCTGCCCAACTTTTTTCTTCGGAACAATAGATACTATACACACCCGGTGACCCTTATCGGCAATAGCCATGTATGTATCAGTGATAACCCTGGAGTAACCGTAGACTGGCGGATATAGTGGTCTATGTGTGAGCACCAGTATATTCAATAGGCTTCATCTCCACTGTATCCATATCCAATAATGCCTTAACGATATATCAACTTATTATAGTACTCGATTGTATACCATAAAGTTTTTGAAAACACACAGACTATAGTAGCTTATATAGAAAACGAAATAAGGTAGATGATTGTTTTGCCCATAGATACAGCAGTCATACCAGCCGCAGGATTGGGTACACGATTACTACCCTACACAAAAGGCATCCCTAAGGAGATGCTACCAATAATAGTGAAAGAGGGCAATGAGGTTCACGTTAAGCCTGCTCTCCAGTATATTTTCGAAGCACTCTATGATTCCGGTATCAGGAAATACTACTTCATTGTCGGCAAGGGTAAACGTGTTATCGAAGACTATTTTACGCCTGATTACCAGTATGTTGAGTTCCTCGAGAATCTAGGTAAAAAAGAACTAGCCTCTATTCTCAAAAGGTTTTATGAACGCATAGAAAACAGTGAAATAATAATGGTCAACCAGCCTCTGCCAAGAGGGTTTGGAGACGCTGTTCTTAAGACAAAATCTTTCATGACAAGCAATGTATTTATCGTCCATGCAGGCGATGACATCATATACCCTAATCACGTTGAAAACATCAAGAACCTTCTAAGCCACTACGAGAAACATAGGCCGAAAATAGTATTCTTGTACGATTACTCAGATCACCCCGAGAGATACGGTGTTGTGATAGGTGAAGAAAAAGACAATTACGTTGTTGTTGAAGATGTTATCGAGAAACCCCGTAGACCCCCATCGAACAGAGTTATTGTTGCCGTATACGTCTTCGATAAAGACATCTACTCAGCCCTTGAATCAACAAGGCCTAGTAAAGGAGAACATCAATTAACCGATGCTATAAGGTTCTTGTTGAAGAAAGGAGAAAAAGTGCATGCATTAAGAGTAAAGGGGAAGAGACTGGATCTTGGTACTCCAGAGTATTATCTAGAAGCACTAAAGGTTTTTGTCCAGGAGAATAAGTAGAACAGGTGAACCACTTTATGCCTATGAAAATAGGTGTTATAGGGCTCGGATTTGTTGGGTTAACTCTTGCTGCAGCACTTGCTTCAAAAGAATACGATGTTGTCGGCATAGATCTAGATGTTGACAAGATTGATAAGATAAAGAAAGGCATAGCTCCATTCCATGAAGAGGGCTTGGAAGAGATCTTAAGGAGTGTTATTGGTAAACATCTCGTTGTGTCAAACGATTACAGCCTACTACGTGATGTTGATCTTGTATTTATAGCTGTTGGTACACCGCCGAGACCCGATGGTAGCCAGGAGCAAAAATATATTGTTGACGCTGTAAGGTCTCTCGCTAGAACATGGAAGAGAGCCAATGGCTATAAGGTTGTAGTGATTAAAAGCACTGTAGTCCCAGGTACAACGAGAAGACTCGCCTCGATTGCATCAAAAGAATCAGGCTTGGTGCTGGGTGAAAATCTAGGATTCGTAATGAACCCAGAGTTTCTACGTGAAGGAAAAGCCCTCTATGACACATTTTATCCAAGCCGTGTTGTAATAGGCTGTACTGACGAGAAATCATGTAGTATTGTGAAAAACCTCTGGGAGGAATTCTACAGAAAAGTAGGCAAGATCCCTCCAATACTAGTTATGAGCCCCGAGGAAGCAGAGCTTGTTAAGTATGCTAGCAACGTATTTCTTGCTATGAGAGTGAGTTTCGCTAACACTATTGCAAACATATGCGAACTAACGCCGAATTGTGATGTAATGAAAGTACTTGAAGCAACTGGCCTAGATCCCCGGATAGGAAGTAAGTACTTGAGGCCAGGGCTGGGCTATGGCGGTTCTTGTCTACCCAAGGATGTTAAGGCCTTAATACATTACTCAACAGAGAAAGGATACGATCCTATATTAATAAAAGCTGTTGATGAAGTTAATGAGAGACAGCCATTTAAGGCTATAGAGTATCTCATGAGAGAATACAGCAGTCTGAAGGGTAAGACCATTGCTATTCTTGGACTGGCATTTAAGCCTGATACAGATGATATACGGGAAGCTGTTTCACTAAAAATAATAAACAAGCTTCTTGAGCTAGGAGCCACAGTTAAAGTACATGACCCTAAAGCCATGGATAATGTCAGGAGGATTTATGGAGACAAACTAGTGTACTGCAACACTCCTGAAGAAGCCATAAAGGATAGTGATGCCGTAGTGATAGTTACAGAGTGGGATGTCTACAAGAGCCTCAAGCCAAGGGTCTTCAAGGACCTTATGCGGAACCCCGTGGTAATTGATGGTAGAAGAATATATGATCCATTAGAGTTTATCGCTGAGGGCATAAAGTTCTATGCAATAGGACTAGGTAGCCATAGCTTGTAGACTACAAGCTATTTTGATAAAACACTTGCAACGACTTCAGAGAATACTTTAGCCCACTTCTTTCTATCATACCTGAGCGCGAGCTCTCTAGCATTCTTTCTCAACCCGTCAGATCTCTCAACAAGCTCTACTAGTTTCCTAGAAAACATCTTCGTATCGTTATCCCATACATAGACGCCAATATTATTTGACGTAATAAACTCTCCATAAGCAGATCCCTTAGGCCCGTAGCCAGCGACAGGTAGGCCTGCAGCAAGGTAGTCATAGATCTTAACTGGTATTGTGTACAGATACTGAGGATTTCTTATGAATGGTCTTCCTACAACTCCTACTCTTGCTCTACACAAGTATCTCGGTAAATCACTATACTTTACTTCGCCTACAAACTCTACTCTATCACTAACGCCTTCCTTTTCAGCGATTCTCTTTAACTCAGCTAGGTATCTTCCACCACCAATAACTATTAGGCTCAAGTCGTTATTGGGGAGTGTATGTAAGAGGAATTCGAGAGCTTGATTCGGGTTGTTGAAATTCCCCAGGTAAACCAGGTCTTTATCTCTCTCGCCATCAATGCACTTTATGACATCGGGGTCGGTGCCATTACTTACGACATGTATTTTTTCTTCTTTTCCTAGTTTGCTGCTATAGTATTCCTTCATCTTGTCTGTTGTAACAGTGATGGCGCTAGCGTATTCAAGTGCTTGATAATAGTATTTTGTTATCAAGTCTATTACATTGAGTTTCGTGAATAATCTCCATGTGGTCTTGGCGTATTCCTCCCAGATATCTCTTATATCAACAACTAATGGTATGTTGTATTTCTTGGCAACACTGTGCCCAATGATAGTGTTTATCAATGGGGGAGAAGTTGTTATTATTAACTCGGCTTTTCCTGCAAGAGAAACAAGGTCTCTAGGTGGTTTCCTTAGTAAATATAATATGTATTTATTGTATCTTGTCACCTTTAGTTTATAGTCCTTGACAGTAAAGCCTTGTTCGACTAATGCCTTCTTGAAGTACTTTGCCCTGATTTCCTCGGCGGAAACATCTTGTCTCCACGTAGTCAAGTATACTATGTCTACAGGCATACTAGTCATCTCTCAAGATCAGTAGCCTATTCTAGTAGTAACTGAGGAGATATAAAATACCTAACCTATTCTACAACTGTCTAGTGAGACAACATTATGGTGCAATATCTTGGTAAACAAGCGAGTCGCGATAATAGGGCTTGATGGAGTACCTTATAACTTCATTAATTTAGCCAGAGATCTAATGCCTAACGTGTACATGCTTGCCAGTAAGGGAGTACACAAGCTATTGTATTCGATATTACCACCATACACTCCACCCGCCTGGACCAGTATTGCCACAGGTGTTAACCCGGGGAAACATGGGGTATTCGATTTCCACATAGTAAAGAAGACGAGCACGGGATTCTTATCAAGGATAGCTACTGCACTAGATGTAAAGTATCCTCGTATCCACGATATGCTTGAAGTACATAAGATGAAGAGTATAGTCTGTAATTTACCATTAACATACCCTCCATGGGTTGCCGGTGGAAAACATAGTATTGTAATAAATGACTGGATGGCCCCCGAGATAAGAATGCATCCTAGGGAGCTGGAGAACAGGTATCTCCATTATTTTAACAAGGGTTTAGAAGCACTGGACCTGAAGGGTAGTAGTGAAGAATCCTTCAGGATAATGGCTGAAAGAGTAGAACACATATCGGCGGGATTACTGGAGCTAATGGATAATATTGACTGGAATTTATTGTTCGTAGTATTCTCGGAACCCGACTGGAGCATGCATGGTAATACAAGGATTGTTAGAGGAGATTTCACGCCCGAGTCAAGAAGGGTTTTCCAGAAAATAGACTGGTTTGTTAGGAAAGTACTCGACTACACGGACAACATCATCATTGTAAGTGACCACGGTTTTACACTTTGCCCTTACATAGTAAATCCTGGATACATTCTCAAACAGCATGGACTTGCTTCTGAGTACAAGTTTAGTGAAACAATGATGCTAGAGATTAAGGGGAAGAAACTCCGTGTACCACCAACAATAATGAGGTTCATTAGGAAGCATAAGAAGCTGAAAGCGTTTATGAGAAAACTGTTGTTCAAGACGTCGAGTAGTTCTAGTAGAGAACGTAGGAGAGAAATTCCTTATCATGAAACAAAAACTATTGTCCCTGATGCAGGTATAATCTATGTCGCACCCGGGTACAAGGATGAAGTCAAGAATCTTCTCCTAAGAGATCCTGAGATAAAGAACGTGTACGAGCCAAGAGACCTGTATTGGGGGCCCTATGTTGATAAAGCACCTGATTTAATCATAGAGCCTGTTCACGATTATTGTATAGGTACTTCAACACAAAAATACATTACAAAGCAAGCGTCCATGCATAGTAGAGACGGTATCTTCATCCTAAACCATGATGACAACAACAGTGATGCTAGGGAAGTCTTGGATAAACTTGACAAGCTAATGTTATGGGATATAGTTCCACTAGCACTCTATGTTCTCGGGCTACCCTTACCCAATGATACAGATAGTGCCCTCTTACAAATGCTTAAGAATATTAGTAAAGAGAATTATCTAGCGAAATACAAGCTTATGATGAAACTGAGGAGAATATAGTTGATTTAATGGTTAGTTTAGCTCTCCGCTAGTGAATTATTGAGAAAAATTTTTGTGTCACCCTTATTGTTGTAATAGTGATTGCAAGTATAATGATATATTAAGTAAATATCGATGTTATGGTGTGAAGTAGTTGAACAGTAATGACGAGCTAGGTGTTAGAGTCAGATACTCCACTATTGTTAATTATATTGGTCAATTATACTGGCTTGTTATGTCAATATTATTCACAATAATTGTGACACGCAAGCTTTCTGTAGAAGAATACGGTTTGTTTACAACTATAATGGCTGTATTCAACATAATAGTGCTTATGTACAATCTCTGGATCTTCTGGGTTCCACGTGCCTATGCTAGGGGGCTCTATGAAAACGTTTCTTCGGCATTTGCATTAAGCCTGTTGTATACTCCCATAGGAGTTGCTATAATGATCATTATCGGTCTTGAGTATAATGCATTACTAGGCTTTGGTTTATCAGCCTTTACTCTGGCAAGTCTTCTTATTGTATCAGAAGCCTTGAATAGGTATTTGCGTGGAGTTGCACTAGGCTCTAAACCGTTTATTAATGGTAAAGTATTGATTGTCAGAGGTACTATGAGAGTAGCGATGGCTTATGTATTTGTTGTAATTCTTTTATACAAGTTAGTAGGAGCTGTTGCAGCAATTATTATTGCTGGCTTTATCGCCTCTGCTTCATACTATATACTGTTAAGGTACTATGGAGTCCACGTTCCAAAGCCTATGGTTTCTAGGAGAGAGTTTAAACGTATTTTCAAAAACAGCTATATACCATTACTAGTGGTTCTCTCGGGGCTAATGGGTTATCTCGAGAGACCATTGCTTACAGTTATAACCGTGAGCACGGTAGCAGCAGCGTACCTGGGTGTCTCATATATTCCACGTAACATAGTGTTTAAGAGCGCTCAGGCACTGGCATCGGGTCTCTCGGCGAAACTCCTTAGGAAACCTAATCGCGTTGATATAGAGGATGTTCTCCGTATAACATTCATCCTAGTTTTCGGCATGAACATCTTCCTCTTAACGCTATCGGTACCAGTGCTCAGCCTGTTTAGGGAAGAGTATGTTAATGCACAACCATTGTTTGTGTTATTTGTTGTTGAATCAATTATTGTAGCATTGGCAAATATAATGGCGTCAATAGCTATGGCTGTCGAGAGGAAAGACGTGTACTTCGAGGGACTAGCTCTTGCTTCAACACCTTTGTTCAGGATACCATTTATCAGGCTTATACGTAACACGCTATCGTTGGTCACAGCAGTTATCGTAATGTACTTGCTGATAATCTCTGGAGTTAAGGACGTGATAACTATAACTCTTCCCTACCCTATTGCATGGCTAGCCTCGTCAATACCATTCCTCTATTATACATACCGTGAAGCACGTAGGAAAATAGAGTTCAGTATACCGTGGAGAGAACTATTCTCAACACTGATAGCCGGCGTAGTTGCTTCACTATACTTGTTCATGACTGGCGTAACGAGCTTCGTGATCAAGAGCTTCTGGGCTGACTCTCCACTCCTAATAAAAGATGTTCTCATCGGAATAGCCATATATGCTGTAGTACTATACCTGTTATCGCCTTGGACAAGAGCTTTCGTGAAAAAATCACTAAAATATTATTTACAGGGGCGTGCCAGCACCTAGGTATTGAAGAGAAAAGCATGCCCCAGATTAAACACTAGTAGCGATCTAGGGTTACTCTATGTAACCTAGCGCTCTTAGTCTCTCCTTGACCTTCTCCTCGTCTTCTTCACTAAATACTTCGCCGCCACCTTCTTCCTCGCTCACAAGCTGCTCCAACACAAAAACAACGAACTCACTGAAACTGCTGAAACCTGCTTCCTCAGCTTTCTTCATAGCCTCCTCATAGAGCTTCTTGGGCAATTCTACCTCGACTTTTATCTTTTCGGACAAACCACTCACACCCGCTTAGGTTCTTGCCTACACTGTATCCACAGTAGAGTAGTTAAGAGTTTCCACCAGAAACACAACTACTGGTTTCAACGGGTTACACCATCCTAGCGATTATAGTCTTAGCCATAATTGCTCTATTGGTGGTATTTATTAGACGTGGAGAAAAGCGGTGGATATAAAAAATAAAGATCTTTCCCTTAGATCCCAGCTGTTTTCCTCTATGTCACGAATGGGTTGTCGAATTTTAGTATTGCTTGTGCTACCTCTGGTCTCATCATGTATTCTGGCGGGGTCTTTCCTTCCTGAAGCATTTTCCTTAGCTTTGTTCCGCTTATCCTGATCCTGTGTTCTTCGCTGTGTGGGCAGATTTTCTCGTTGACCATTCCACCGCATTTCTTGCAGTAGAATGCTTCCCTTATGAACAGCGGGGTTATCCCTAGGTCTGGGAATTCCTGGAAGATCTCCCATGCCTCGTATGGCTTGTAGTAGTCTCCTACGCCAGCATGGTCTCGTCCTACTATGAAGTGCGTGCAGCCGAAGTTCTTCCGGACTATAGCGTGGTGTACTGCTTCACGGGGCCCAGCATACCTCATGTTCATTCGTAGCCCGGCTAGCACCACGACGTCCTTGGGGTAGTAGTTCTTGATCAAGGCTTCATAGGCAGCAAAGATGACTTCGTCGCGGTAGTCGCCAGGCTTCTTCCAGCCTATAAGCGGGTTTATGAACAATCCATCGACGAACGTCAATGCTGCTTTCTGCACATACTCGTGCCCTAGGTGTGGCACGTTTCTTGTCTGGAATCCTGCTATTGTTCTCCACTTCTTTTCTCTGAACAAGATGCGTGTCTCAATAGGCCATAGCACGTACTTGTCTAGAGGATTCGGAACACTATTCACTAAGTCTACAGGCCCACCAATCAGTAGCTCCTTCATACTGTATACCTTGGCTACACCAGGGTGACCGGGATCTGTTGTCTTGTAGACATACCTTGCATACTCTTTCTTATCCCACCCGTATATCTCCTCGATCTTCATTACAGCGATCACGTTGCCATTGTATGTCAGTGCTACATCGTCACCTTCTTTAACACCCTCGATCTCGGTGGGGTCTACGTCGAGGACTATTGGTATAGTCCATGGAATATCGTTGCTGAGCCTCATATCATAGAGTACGTGGAGGTAGTCTTCCTGTACAAGAAATCCCTCTAGAGGACTATAGACTCCATGAGCTATATCCTCTACATCAACTGCTCTATCGAACGACAACTCTATCTTGGGTAGTTCACGGGCTTCCTCAAGCAGGTGTTCTCTTCTCTTACCCTTCACGACACGATCCACAAGCCGGCCTCCATGAGGTTTAGAAACCATACAAACACACCCCCGTTAACGATCATGATCTATATTGGTCTGGATCTTGTACCCATGAGGAATAAGAGCCCATAAGCGTTCAAACAAGTAGTATGCAGGTATTTTCACGAAAAACTCGACTACACTAAACTTGAGCGACAACACTAGGTTCTGTGTGAGAAAATAAGCTATGAGAGGAGTTACCAGGAAACTCTGGTAAACCCTATAGGTAATTGATTTCACAAGAGATCTTTTGTTTGATTCCCTGAATCTGTTCTTCAATGAAATCAGAACCACTAGAAACACCCTTCAGGCATTATTGCTAGATATACCCTAGCCTCTTTAGTTTCTCAATAATCTTCTTACGATCTTCTTCAGTAAACGGCTCCTCATATCGTGCCTCCTCATGAGCAGCAACTACTTCACGGAGAACATAGGTCACATACTGTGATACACTTGTAAACCCAGTGCCCTCAATGAGCTTCTTTATACGGTTGTAGAGAGTTACTGGTATCGATACCGTTGTGTACTTGCCTTTCTTCTCCTCGCTGCTCAACACTTCGCACCCGATCCCATTTAATTAAATCTAATTAATAACCATGTAATTAAATGTAATTAAAGCTTTCGGCTAAACATGCTATTCGGCAAAAACTATATATTGTTCTATTCCGTATATTATACATTCGGGGACGAACAATGGTCGCATATAGAGACGACGACATAGGTGAAAGGATAAGGAAAATAGTTGAGACAAGAATCCCGGCGATAGTATCAGTAATAACATCATCTATACCAAAGCTCGTCGACATCAAGGGGTACTATGGCAGGTACTATATTGAAGAAAAAGAGGACAAGTACAGGATCATAGTCGAGATCCCTGGAGCAAACAAGGAGGACATAAAGATCTATGCTCAGCCAAAGACTATCTATGTGCAGGCAAAAAATGCTGTTGAGACAAAGTATCTGCCGAGAGAATACAGAGTGAAAATCGAGGTTGAAGAGAACATTGATCTCGAGAACACCAAGGCCAAGTACATTAACGGCATATTAATCATCGATGCACCAAAGAAGACTGCCACAAGAGAAATCTCTGTGGAGTAACACTAGTGTTATTCAATAGAAACTTTTTTCCATTTACTAAGTGCTTTCTCTACTTTCTCAAGTTCTTTTTCTAGAAACCTCTTGTAGCCCTCGAGAACAGCCGGGTCAAGTCCACTATAGTCACTTGGCTCTTCTGCAACAATACTCAAAAGCAACATTATATTCTTCAGCCTGTCCACAAGTTTCTTCTTTAAACCAATAAGACCCCTAGTGTCTATTCTCTGTAGCCTAATTATCTTCCTGCCATCGGGAGCTATTGTGACAACTATTATATTCTTCTTCTGAAGCTCATCGACAGCCGTGTATATACTGCTCTTCGGTATCGATAACGAGGAAAGTATTTTCACTATCTCATCAAAATCCTTAACACCCTTATTGACCAACGTTACTATAGCCAGTTGAACCGGCCCTAGCCTCCTCAAGGACATATCGTACAAAACACCTCATTTCAACAAACTATTGTATTCATATAGAGAGTAATAAAGACATTGTATCCTATTTTCCTTTGGTATTCTACTATGATGCCTGTCCAGGACATGTTAATATGTTTAATAAGGTTAAGTTAATCTAGGCATGACTTGCTTATCTTCCTATTGAGGTGATTTAGTGAACAAGAACATTTACTACATAGTCGCCGTTTTGCTTATCGCATCAATAATTATTGCCTTACTCATAGTTACCCTACCAGGTCTAGAAAACCCGACAACAACGACAAGCAGCCCAATAACCACAACTCATGTACAGACAACACCTTCCCTTACCACAACAATATTAACAACGACAACCACTGTAACCACAACAACGACTACAACATATACAACGTATACAACACAGACCACAACACCTCCTTCAGCAACAAATCTTACGAAAAAGTATCTTCAAGTCATACAACTCATAGACAGACTTATCAGAAACAACTTTAGCCTGGTAAGCCCGTACAACTCGACTCTCCTTAGACCAGTGTTTGTTTCCGCCGAGTACATGTATAGAGCACAGCTTCTCTACGATAAGTATGGAGGACATGGGTTAATCCCGCTTGTATCACTTCGCCCTGATGAGATCCTGTACTACTTTAGCCCGTATAGTCTTGAGGTCTCGGAGTTCTCGGCAGAACTCCCATGGATTTATGCTTGGCTATACTGGGTTACAGGAAACACTACATGGCTTAACCTAACAAAGTATAGCGTTGACGCTGTCAAGTACTGGAGTGTAGACTATGTTCCCCTCGGTGGTTGTTGGGGGGTAACAGATCCAATAGTATATGATGAATCTTTGGGGAAATACGTTATTAGATGGAAGCTACTGACATGGTATACTCAAAGCCAGATCTCCTGGTGGTATGACGACTGGTTTAATGAAAGTACATGGCATGCTTGGAACTATACAGCATGGTATGACCCAAGATACGACTGGTACTGGTTTACTCCCTGGGAAATAGTACATTATGGTCCTCCAAGCGAGTACGAGAAATACAAGAGATCATTCATGAGTTTCGTGCACTCATGGATAGACCATAAATGGTGGCTGGACAATGCTCCCTACGCATACATATTCAACGCGTCATCGGTAACGCTCGGTCCCTATGTTTCACGTGACAATGACGAGATCGTGTTTGACTTCGATATACTTCAAACCAGGAGAACCTACGTCGTCGTCAACAAGACTGTTTTGCTGAAAGGTAATGCCGCTTATAGTTTCGTACTAAACCTGCTCAATACAGGCGATGATGTAAACATAACGATGATCATATACAACGATATGAAAGAGTACATCCTCAAATTCCCACGTCTACGCCCTACAAGCGAGTATGTGAACATAACCATGGGAAGCATATTCGTGGATGAGAATAGTGGCGGAGCATACCATGTCAAGATAATTGTGTCTCCCTCAAACACTATTACAGTCAAGTTGAGGATAAGAGGAATAGGGATAGTTGCTACTCCAAACCTTGGTGTAAGAGGTATTATACCATCCTACTGGTTCTGGGGAGACTCCATAGGGCCCTTGGCTACAGCACTTCTCCACTATAGGCCATGGATGCGGGATACCGTGGTGGAATGGGTTTCAAAAGCATTAAATGAAATATATCAATGGAGAACCGATGTAATGTTTTATCCACCGGATAAGAGATGGAGTTTCCTTTACTGGGACAAGGAGCGTCTCGATGTAGGTGTGTTGACAATACCTCGTCGTGGAGTTATTAATTATGCTAGTCTCGAGGAAACTCTTGTAAGTATGATACCACTATACATATTGACCGGAGACCAGAAGCTACTTGATGCCATAGCTCTTAATGCAAGGCTTCTCAACCACGATAACTACTGGAAAGGACTTGGCTACTGGAGTGCCTGGTTCGGCATATGGCTCCACATATGGTTATTTGTGATAACAGGTGATACATGGTACTGGGATGAAGCAAGCTATTACCTGGGAACAATGACACCCTTCAACCAGGCACTACATGAAGAGATCTCTAATGCCGCCAAGTTTATTGAAGCCAATATAGTTGCATACTACACTACAAACGATACCAGATACCTTGAGTTGGCGCGAGAAATGGCTAGAATCCTTCTGGAGGAGTTTGTGGACGAAGACTATGGTTTCCTGAGGACGTATATACGTGAACAAACTCTTGCACGACACGACATGTTCGCGTGGACGATCTCGCCACTCATCAGCCTACACATTGGTACCTGGGCACCAGACTGGATGCTATGGCTCTACCCAATAGCGTTAAACGACAACGGTAGACCCAACGGCTACTTTACACTCATGAACCTCACCTATACGGGCAACGCAATTATAATAAGGCAACGTATAGATGATAGCGTGTTCTTATTCAAGTACAATGGATTCATAATATACCCCTATGGGATCAAGGAGCTTAAGCCCGCGTCAAACGACGTATTCCCCTATGTGGCAATCCTCTATACAGTCAATGACACCTGCCCAATACTAGTTGGTTTCAACAATACATCGGGAACAGTGATTACATCAAGAAGCAACAACACGTTCTCTATAATCAGTGATAGGTCTAGAACATGGATAATATACATAGGCGATAGAGAATTCACCGGGAGAGTAGACGGTGAAGAAATTATCCTTGGAGTTAATGCTGTCCTTTACAAAGGATACTTGATCCTAGAGGGAACATGCATCGAGATAAACTTCAGTAGCCAACAATAGACAGTCACCATGTGATCTCATCAATATTTTCTACACATATGCAAGATTGTTGTATTATGTGGTCAATAAAGATTTATTATTTAAGCACGTGGATAACTAGTATCGTCATGTATTAACTTGGTAAAGGGTGTGCCTTTATTTGACCAAGAAACTTGAGCCGAAAGATTTCTCTAAGATAGTCTTTATCTCGTCACCAAGTATTCATCCAAGAGAAGACAAGGTATTGTTTGTCAGGACTAGGGCTGATCTCGATAAAGACAAGTATTTTAGCCAGCTATGGATCGCTGAGCTCGACGGCGAAGTATATCCTGTTACTCGTGGCGAGAAAGCTGTTTGTGGTAAATGGAGTCCTGATGGGAAGACTATAGCGTTCTTATCTGATGAAAGACCTGGCAAGAAGGAAAACGAGAAAGGTAATGGTCTATGGCTTGTTAAGCCCGGTGGTGAACCCTGGTTTATAGCGTGGTTTGAGAATGGTGTAAACAGGTATTCCTGGTTTAGTGATTCAAGGAGAATACTTGTCTCTTCAGCTAAAGGGAAGATCCATGAGGATGTCAAGGTAATTGACGAGATACCAGTGTGGTTTAACGGTGTGGGATACGTTTACGGCTTGAAGCCTAGGCTGTACATAGTCTATACTGATAATGGCGAGGTTGAGGAACTACAACTACCTATTGATGACAAGGCTAGTGTTATCTTTGGCGAGCCATCGCCTGACGGCAAGAAGATACTGTATGTGCTGAGGAGAGATAACCTTAAGCCTCTTGACAACGAGATTCATGTATACGATCTCGATACAGGCGAGGACATTAGCCTCCTTAGGAAACCCATGCGTGTTATTGAAGCCAAGTGGAGTCCTGATGGAGGAAAAATCGTCTTCAGGGGACATCACAGGGAGCGGGGTACAGCTACACACTACAAGGTATGGATTGTTTCTTCCCGCGAGGAAAACCAGGATCCTGTTCTCCTGGACAACATTGATAGAAACCATGGTAATGGCATGAACTGTGATAGCCGTGGACCCATGTGCCAGGATGACTTGTGGTGGGATACTAGCGGCTACATCTACTATCCATTGGCTGTTGGAGGAGAAGTATGGCTTGTGAGAACTCGTCCCGGAAACGAGCCCGAGGTGATTATACGTGGAGGTGTTGTAGACGAGTTTAGTGTCTCCAACAACAGGGTAGCATACACGTTCATGACTTTTGATCACCCGAACGAGGTCTACATGTATATTGATGGAAGACAGGTAAAGCTCACTGGGTTTAATGACAGGCTTGTCAAGGAGTGGGGGCTACGTAGACCAGAGAAAGTAGTTTTCCGGGCAAGCGATGGCGTGGAGGTTGAGGGATGGGTTCTAAAACCCTATAATAGCAATGGCGGTAAACACCCAGTGATACTAGAGATCCATGGAGGCCCGAAGACTGCTTATGGAGAAGGCTTTATGTACGAGTTCCACATGCTTGCCAGTAATGGCTTTTACGTAGTGTTCTCGAATCCACGGGGAAGCGATGGATATACTCAGGATTTCGCCGACATCAGGGAGCATTGGGGCGAGAGAGACTATATGGACCTCATGGAGTTCATGGACACTATTCTAGCTAGGTATAGTGGTGAAGTTGATGAGAATAGACTTGGCGTTATAGGTGGGAGCTACGGCGGGTTCATGACAAACTGGATTGTCACACATACAAAGAGATTCAAAGCAGCCGTAACACAGCGAAGCATAAGCCTCTGGTTCACTAGCTTCGGAGCCACAGACATAGGCTACTACTTCGACGTTGACCAGATCGGGGGTTATCCATGGCAGATACCAGGCAAGTACTGGGAGAAAAGCCCTCTCCGGTACGTAGAGAACGTGGAAACACCGCTACTGATAATCCATAGCACAGAAGACTACCGCTGCCATCTCGTAGAAGCAATACAGTTATTCACAGCACTAAAAACACTAGGGAAAGAAGCAAAACTAGTAATCTTCCCCGGAGAAAACCACGATCTATCCCGTCGAGGCAAACCAAAGCACAGAGCCGAGAGACTAAAACACATACTAGAATGGTTCAAGAAATACCTTCAAGAACAAGAAGACAAAAGCAAGACCACATAGAGAACATGTTTAACACCATGACTAGAATTATGTATTTTTCCTATACCTCCTCATTTTAATCAACCTTATTTTCATCACAATATCCCTTACCTCCTAAGTGATTTAAACCATAACCTAATAGCTAGATTTGCTGGAGCTAGGGTGCATGTAGTATGCACTGGATTGAAGTTCGTTCTCTTATTAGGGCGCCAGCTATTGAAGACGAGTACAAGAAGAAAGGTATTGACATTAGTTTTGCCGAGAGCAACTGGGTTGACTATGGAGATAAAGTTGTCCGTTTCCTTAAACACGTTGTACTTGAAGTCTATAAGCCTGAGAAAGATCTGTTGGAAGATGTTTATAATGAGCTCCTTGAGGCTCTGCCAAGACTAGATGATGTCTTGTACAAGTTGATGCAAACCTATAGAGACATCACGAGGAGTCTTAGAACAGACCTAGTACTCTACTACACAGTTGACGGAGCTATTGAGACCAGTTATGGAGGATTCCTTGAATGGTTCCACGGCCAAGAACTTGTTAACAACCTGCTTAGAGAACACGGCCTTGAGTTCATAAGAGACTATGATGGTGTGACAAGAATCAAAGTTACCGTCAACAGACCATACACCAGCGAAAACCTGGCAAAAGGACTACATCTCATCGAAACAATGCTCAAACTATACGAGACTATAAGAATAATCCAGGAGGCAGAAGCAGCAAAAACAACGTTAAGTTTCTTGAACACCATAACTAGTATCAACGACTACTAGAATAATGTCCAAGAGATAAAAATAACTATTAGCCAATGATTTACTGAGAAGCCAAATAATATCAGCTTAATGTCCACCCACCAACGCTAAGAGACATGTTGTCACAAGATATAGTTTATCGGGCTCAACAGTAAATGGTATAAGCTCGGATACTTTACCTTTGTAAACTACTAGTTCTCTACTCAATCTACCATGTACAATAAAGTTCCTTAGATCGCGAAGAGTCAGCCTATTGAACTCAATGTATTGTTCAAGTTCTTCTCTTGAAAGCCTTTGTAGGTTACTTAATAGCTTCTCAATGGGATCTACAGGTAATCCAGCACTTTTTAACTGCCTAATTATATGCTTTAGTTCTCCTCTAAACTGCTTAGTTGATGCTCTGGAGTTCTCTTTACTGATTATGCTCTTATATAACTCTAGGATGAATGTTTCAACGGTTTTAGCAGCTTTACCATGATCCTCTAGTTGCGTTAGATAGTCATAGATTTCCTTCTTTAATCTAACAACATATACATTATCCGCCTCCTCGATAAGCTCAGGTATTTTCTTGAAAACCCTTATCTTCTTCACATGACCCGGTAGGTTATTATAGCCCTTACTTAAAGCCTCTTTGAGTGGTTGGCTTAAAAGGGATCTTCCTTTAGGCCCAATATACTCTAGATGATTGAATAGGTTCACGAGAGAAGATAAATATCTTAGTCTATAATAGTCTGTTAGAGATCTCTCTAGAAATACTGTTTTAGAGTCGTTTATTTCTTCAACAACAAGTCCATGGTTGAGAAAGAGTTGTGCTACAAAAGCTATTGCTAGTCCAGAATAGTAGTAGATGTAGGCTATACCAAGTGCTAGGAAAGGACGTTCACTTGGGTGAAATCCGGGCAACATAGTGGTTACTAGAGCTAACGAGTAGAACATTATGATGAGTATTAGTGTGTAGATGAACTGGTCTGCATCATGTGTACGAACATGCTTAGCTAGTCTGATAGCTTTATGAAATAATAACTGGTCGAAAAATAGTAGAGCTGAGGCCATTAGCGATGATATTGTGGATATTACTAGTACTTCATAGATATTCAACGAGTTAAATGGTACGACAAGCAGGTAGACAACAACAGATAATGGTATACCTATAGATGATAGTATTTTGACTAGGTTCTTCACCCGCCTATACTCAAATGATAAGTTACTTGTTATAATCGCCGATGAAACAACCCATATGAGAGCTGAAATAAATATGAAAACACTATAGGTAGTCCATAAGATAATTGGATCACCGATCTTTGCTGTTCTCGGTCTCAAAAGCGTGAGACAACTAAGTATGCTTATGAATAAATACGTGTTAACTATACCCAAAATAGTTGATCTATTCACAACTACCTGTATAAGCATAAGTATAGCTGTCATGATTACTATAAAAACTATAAAGTACATTATCGGCGTGACGTACAGGTATGTATAGATGGCTAGAAGGAGGAGCATTACACCATATACAATACACTTAAGTAAAATCTCCCTGTTCTCAATCATGGTAAAAATATCCCCATTACCATAGACATACATAGGCTATAAAAATAATTTCCCGGGAAAATAATATTTCCAAGTATTTGTTTTGAATAGACTTATTACTCATTTTATTAATTTGCTGGAATCCCTCCAATTCCTAAAACTAATGCGGCAAGAACTGTATTGGCATGAAGCTAGTACAAAACACTATTTCATTGTTTGGACTTAGGCTATAGTAGTATAGGTCATAGTTTTAACGTAAACTTAGAATGATGAAACAATGAAGAGAAAAATATCGCCTAGTATTTGTGGTAAGGGTTTGTCTACATGCCGTGAAGACTTTCTGCTTTCAGGTAGTCTAGCCTGTTTACTTCAGCTATAATTGTTGGCTGTACACCCAGTTTCTTGGAGAGCTCGTCTATGATTTTGTGTGCATAAGATTTTGATGCACCTAGGTCGAAGAAGTCTATGAAACTTTCTCGCCCGCCACTAGTAATTACCTTGACTATTGTCCCTTGGCTGCTCTCTACAACTATAGTCGTTGCTACTAAGCCGCTCTTGGCTCTAAAGTAGTATTTTTCTCCAACAAATACGGCCATACGCGGCTTTGTACTATAGATCTCGCCGAATACGTTAGAGGCTATATTAATACTGGCAACAGCCTGTACTATGTTGTCAAATCCTACAGGAAATTTAACAGCTATACCATGTGCAAGCTTGCCCATGATATCACTCCAAGAAACCTATTGGCTTGTAAATAATGTTTACCTAATACATATTTTATTTTTCTTCTCTTGGAACTAAATAGTTTTTTAGGAAACATGAGTAAAAACGGTTATAAAAGAAAAGCCATTAAAAGACCTCCTGGTTTTATTCATGACCCCATTTTATTGCATATAATGCAATTACTATGCTTATTATAATCCATGTTGCGAATACTGTTGCTACGTATGTAAGTGATTCTGAGACACCGAGGCCCGCTAGTTGTCTTGCTAGTTCAGCTGCTGTTGCCGTGGGGACTAGTAGTGCTATTTTCCTAAGCGGTATGGCGATCCCTAATACCACTACTTGACTGGGCACGAGTTTTGCTGGGTAAAGTACTGGAGGCAGGATCGAGAATATGTTTGCAATAGGGTTTGTTATCGCCGAGACGTTTACTCCTTCACGAAGCTTCATCACTATTGCTATCCCGAGGAGCATTGATATGAATATTAGTGGTATTGATAATAGTAGTCCGACTAGTAGTTCTGTGAAGAACCCTAACATATACGCCATGAAGCCAACGACTACTAGTTCTACACCGAGGAACATCATGCTACTGATGAAGCTGCCTAGTATGTAGCTGAATGGTGTGATCGAGCTTGCTATGTACATGTGTAGTGTTCTACCAACACGGCTCCAACCAATCTCTTGTGCAATAAGGTTTATGCCTGTAGACCAGCCTCCCATTATCAGCCATGCTATGATAAGATTTCTGAGACCCTCAACTCCTCCCCAAGCATACATTATTACTATGAAGCCTAGCATGAACATTACTGACTGAAAGAGCCATGTAGGCTGTCTTATGATCCATCTACTTGTAAGGTAAGCTACGCCCTTAAATGACATAACAAGTCACCCCGATATATTCTTCACAATATACAGGTAGACGTCTTCAAGAGAAACAGTCTGTATAGACACGCTCTCGGCAATAGAGTCAGAAGCTATTGATAATGCTTCTCTATAACTGTTCGTATAGATGATCAATGTGTCTCCTAGCTCGAGAATCCTATCATTATCTATACTTGGTTTCATTCTAGGTTTCTTCAACACCACCTTGTGCGTATAAGGTAGCTTCTTCTTGATCTCACTAGTTTTTCCTTCATCAACTACTCTACCCTTATGTATAAGTACTAATTTATCAGAAACAGTCTCGGCTTCATTCATATCATGTGTTGTAAGGAGTATCGTCCTGCCATCCCTAACAGCTTCTCGTAGAGCCTTCCATACTTTATACCTCCCTTCGACATCAAGTCCAGCTGTAGGCTCATCAAGGAATATTACATCGGCTTCGCTAGCAAGCACCATCGCGACAGCTATTCTCTTGCGTTGGCCACCACTAAGTGAGTATGCAACCCTATTCCTTACATCCCATAGCTCTAGTTCTTCAAGCCACTTCTTTGCATAGACTCTAGCATCAGACTTAGGTATCCCGCGTGCCCACAAGTAGCCTACAACAGCTTCCCATGGAGTCCAGTTAGGGTCTATGTGTACATCCTGCGGGCATAACGCTATCTTCCTACGTACTTCACGTACCTGTTTCACCACGTCATAGCCGGCGACAAGACCGCGTCCACGAGTGGGCTTGAGTATTGTTGTAAGCATGCCTATGGTAGTAGTTTTGCCGGCGCCATTAGGCCCCAGCAGTACCGCTATGCTCCCCTCTCTTACACTAAAAGACACGTCAACAGCGCCCCAAACACCGTTCTTATACTTCTTCCCAAGACCCTCAGCTACAACAGCTTCTAAAACCACTGTGCCACCCGTTTCTAACAATAAGGCTTCTCCACAAGCATAAACCTCTTGTAGAAGCAAATCCACCTGATATGTGGAGAGTAGTCTACCCAATTAGAGCCATGAAAACCATTATTAGCTAGGTTTAGACAGAGTAGGTCAATTCTATAAACCTCTGGTTGTATAGCTTTACAAGCAAAAAAGAGCAGGTATATGATAGGGTGTATAATTGTTGAGGAAAACTGTTGTCATAGGTCTTGATTGTGCTCCCCCGAGGATACTTTATGATGAGATGAAAAACGAGCTTGAGTATCTCGGCAGGATCGTTGGTGATGGCGAGAGATATGTGTTGAAGTCAAGCCACCCTCCTATAACTATACCCGCATGGGCTGTTATGACCACCGGGAAGACGCCCGGCGAGCTCGGGCTCTATGGTTTTAGGCATAGGAAACCTGGGTCCTACGGCGAGATCTATATTGCTAACTCTAGGCTAGTACGCCACCCCCATATATGGGTTGAGCTTGGCCGCCTAGGCTACCATAGTATAGTCGTTGGTGTTCCCCCAAGCTATCCGCCCAAGCCGATCAAGGGGTATCTTATAAGCGACTTCATAACACCTGATGCGACAAAAATGTATACGTGGCCTCCAGGCCTCAAAAGGGAGATAGAAGGGCTTGTCGGCCCATACATCTTCGACGTTGTCTATAGGAGCCATGAGAAAGACAAGATTGTCAAGGAACTATGGGAGATGACTGAGCAGCACTTCAAGGTACTAAAGTATCTCGTGAAGAACAAGAAATGGGATTTCATGTGGTTCGTCGAGATAGGTGTTGACCGTGTACATCATGCTTTCTGGAAGTACTGGGACAAAGAACACCCTAAGTATGAGCCTGGTAACAAGTATGAACATGTCATACCGGAGTACTATAGGTTCCTAGACAAGAAGATCGGGGAGCTTCTCCAAGAGCTGCCGAAGGACACTCTCCTAGTAGTAGTCTCGGATCATGGAGCCAAGGCTATGAAGGGTGCTTTCGCTGTAAACCAGTGGCTAGAAGAAATAGGGTTCCTGAAGCTAAAGAGGAAACCAGAGAAACCATGCACCGACTTGAAGCCCGATATGGTTGACTGGGAGCACACCAAGGCATGGGGCTGGGGAGGCTACTACTCTAGGATATTCATAAACATCAAGGGCAGAGAACCCAAGGGCATAGTGCCCCCCGAGAAGGTTCCGGACGTCATAGCAGAACTACGTGACGAGCTGAAGAAGCTGCGTGGACCAAGTGGTGAGCAATGGAAGAACATGCTCTATACACCACAGGAACTCTACCCTGTCGTCAATGGTGATGCACCTGACACACTAGTGTATCTAGACGATCTGAACTGGCGTGCAGCAGGAACAATAGGCTGGCCAACACCTTACCTAGAGGAAAACGATAAAGGCCCCGATGACGCTGTCCATGACTGGTACGGTGTGTTCACAATATATGACCCCGAAGGCACTATTGAGTCAGGCGACAAAGGTGTGATAGACATAGTTGATGTAAAGAAGAAAATACTAGAAGCCATGGGTGTTAAAGAACTCACTAAAAACGATAACGTGGAGAACTAAAGTTTTTCACATGCCTTGTCTATAACAAATCTATACAAAACAATTTTTAGAGAAAACCACTCTTGATCTAACTAAAACCAAGAAGATACAGTATAGGGTGAATAACCATGAGAACATACCCGCCATGCATACAATGTATCACCGACGTTAGGCTCCGCGACATCAGATCAGCAGCTGCCGACCCAGATGAAGCTATTGAGAAACAACTTGAGCTATTGAGTGTGATACGCAACGAATTTGTCCGCGGCGGCGAGCTCACTATGATTGCCTCAAGGATTTTCTACAGATTGACAAAAATCATGCCAGAAGTAGTCGAGCACTACAGGATCATTAAGAGGAGAGCTATAGATGACTCATGGAAGATGATAAGTAAGTACAAGAAGCTCATAGAGGGGCTTGACGGGTACGACAAGTTCAGGCTTGCCGTGAAGATCTCCATAGCAGGTAATGCAATGGATACAGGTGTTGCTGGACACGAACCCCCTAAAGAGATCAGTGAAGAAACAATACTCTCAACACCCATAACAGTTGACCACACCAGAGAGATCTATAATCTACTTAAAGAAGGAGGACACAGGATACTTTGGTTGTTTGACAACGCCGGCGAGGCCGTGCTTGATACCATACTCATAGGCATTATAAGAGAAATGGGCAACAAGGTTGTTGGCGCCGCAAAAGAAGACCCAGGATTCCAGAACGATTTAACGATAAGTGATGCCGAGTACGCTGGACTCGACAAGTATCTCGATAAACTAATATCAACAGGATACATGGGGTCAAGTATACACCTAAACAGGGTATCAAATGATCTACTCAAAGAGCTGAAAGAAGCAGACATCGTTATAGCAAAAGGAATGGCTCATTTCGAGTACCTGCATGAAATAGATCTTGGTAAACCTACTGTATTCCTACTGATGCCTAAATGCGATATTATAGCACTCGTATCCGGAGGAAAGAAAGGAACCTATGTTGCCCTCCTGTCTAAACCAAGAAAGTAAGGGTAAAGGTTATGACAGAAGTACTTGATGTAGTACAAGGAGTACTTATGGCAGCGGCACTGGTTTCTCTCATAGCAGGATACGTATTGTATGCTAAGAAAAAGAAGGAATACACTGTGACGCTGATTCTTTTCTCAGCGACATTATTCCTCGTAACAACTGCTATTGCATCTTATAGAATCGGGAGCATAGAGTATCTTGTCTATCTAGCTATTGCCTTGTATGCAGGTTACTCATGTATCCAAAGACTTGTCTATACTAAAGGTATTGGCGATAAGAATATTATACGGAGATTGTTGTCTCTACCGCATATACCTTTGGCACTATTATTATTGATAGTTGTCTTAGGTATGGTAACTTGGTTTATCGAAGGATCGCTTGTGGGATTAACGATTTCTGTACTTGTAGGAATACTTGTAGTGATTGTCTTAGCGAGAAGCCGATGACCTATGGTAATCAATTTATGCTGATGCGGTTTTAGACAAAAAATATTGTTATAATTGTTTATCAAAGAAGTGAAAAATTGTTTTGAGGGTCTAATAAGAGATTATGTATCATGTTTTTGTCTCGTTTGTCGTTATTTCTTCTAGTATCTGTTGAAGCTGGTCTAGCTCCTGGTATAGCTGGTCTAGTTCTTGCTGGTACTCCTTGATCTTCTGTTTGATCTGTTCTATACGTTCTATAATCTCTTGCAGTGTTGTCGGCGGCTTTGTTACATTCTCGGGTATTTCTATGATCTGGAACTCAGTAAGCACTTTGGTCATTGTTACTTTTCCTGTCGGCGTTAGACTCAATACTTGATTTGTCTCTGTGTCAACAAGATCTATTGACACTAGTCCTCTACCATCTTTTGTTATTACTGTTACTTTCCAGTACAGTTTACCATTGATTAGTATGGGCAACGGCTCAGCGATCTCGAACTGCTCCCAGTCATATGTGGGGTGAGCCTGCTTTATTATTGATTCAACCTTGGATATACCCATGACTGGCTCGGGGAGAGTATATATCATTATATGTGGCTCGGGGTTGCTTGCATCAACATAGAATATGTATCTTGCCGCATAGGTCTGGCCCGGTGGCTCGACTATAAACACCCAGTATGGTCTGCCTTTCTCATCTACCATGAGATAGGGCTGTGGGTTTCTTCCAACATCTCTTATCTCATAGGTGTTATGGCGTAGTATGACTTCTCCAACACCAGTGTACCACTTGTATATCTCAGTCCATTCACGCGCTATGACGTCGGGGACCAAGGGTATGTTCTTGAATCTCGGATCGTTTCTTGCCTGGTCTACATTGAGAATCTCTATGTTACCGTCTTCGCTTACAACAGCATATCCATAAAGTACTGGCACTGATGTAAACATTGTTACTCTCCAGGTAGCTATTGGTACTAATATGTATATCTTATCGTTATACATGATCTCTATATTACAGTCCATAAGCACTCTTTTATCAAAACCAACACGTACCTTTATTTCTCTATAGAGATTGTTTAAGTAGAAGGGCGTTGCCTGTAAATTATGGAGACCCCACACTAGTTTACGGTTAATAATCTCCACCTTAGGTGGATACACTGAGCCATTTACGAATATAACTCCTTGAGGTGAGTACTTAATAGCGTTCCAAAATCCCTCAGGCTCAATAATCCAATTATAGACGATACTACCGTTAAGATAATAAACATAGGTCTCCTCCTCATAGATCGTATGTGTCGGCGTTTGTAGCATCGAGACAGCATACGCGTAGGCAGTATGAAGCGGGACAAGTCTGGCAGTACTAGTATTTATTGGTGTGTCTAACCTTACAATATTTATCTCATAGGGACTCGCGTCAAGAGTTCTTAATTGAGCAACAATAGAAAACGCTAACCCAGCTACAATAAGCCCTAGCGCCACTAAAACCATTACTCTATGTACGGGTTTAGTTGCAAGAATAGGCTTTAGGTCAGGATTTTTGAGAACCTCGGTGACAGTCTTTATTTTCCATATACTCCATATAATCATTAGGATCAAGCCTACGACAATTAATACAACACCTATTTTTACACTAATTGATAATGACGCCCACCATTCAGCAAACCCTGATACTATTGCAATGAATCCGTAAGATAAATAGAAGATGATGTACAGCACCATTATTGTTGTAACAATAAATGCTGCTTTACCCTTCCTCGTAACGGGGATACTAAACTCCATCTTGATCTTCCTTTTGTCTTTCAAAACAAGTACACCTTCCCCTCTACCACTTGAATAATATTAATTACATGGTCTTGTTTTTAAATATACTAAGAACTATTCCACTATAATACCGTGAGAGAGTAAGTATACAGAGTAGGTGTAAGGATCATTGTCTAGTAATGGAGGAAACATGTTTACGCTATGTTTTCTAGGCGTAACACTGCCCCCATGGCTTATCAAACTCTATGAAGATTCTATAGAGAAAGGTCTTCCCCTGGAAACCCAGCAGGTAAGATTATTTGTAAAACGTCTTGAGAACCGTGAAACTGATTTCTTCGACTACATATTAGAATCTGATTTAGTTAATTGTAGTAGAGTATTCCTTGAGACTATTGACGATGAAACCGTTGCCTGCTCTGTTAATAATAAGTTGCCCCACATGATTGTTTTCGACAAGAATATTCCTATTAAAGGCGAGACACCGCTATCAGAGGTGAAGAGAGAAATTGTTGTCAAAGCACCAAGGTTTGTACGAGAACTTCTTCTCGCACTCTACATGCTTCCCGATGAATATAGAGTTGACATGAATAACATTGTTACAAACCATATAATAGAAGGTAATCCATCAGTTATTGCACGCAGTTTCGTTTTCACGAACATCGTATACTTAAAGACTATAGACGAAATAGAGGACCTCCGCGATATAATCAGGAAACCTGACGCTATAACCGAGATAGGGCTTGTCATACCACGTCGTGAAATGTACTTCTATAGGCTCCTAAGAATACCTAGAATCAAGGGCTGGTCTGTAGAGCATTCCTCATCTATATCAAGAGGTCTGGATACCTATGTGATGAAAATACATTCTAGACCCGAAGACATACACATTGCTCTAAACATACTCCTACTCAACTCCTTGCTAGCATCTGTTAGAACTTATTTTGACATGTTCATAGATGTGTTTAGGCGTGCCCGTAACCTGTATACCAGCACTATAGCAATGCTTTACGAGAAACCTCTTATGAACATATTTATTACAAGCAATATACTAAAGAAAATGGTTAAAATGTATCCAAGCTATACTGACGCAATATCTTATCTCGACAGGTTTATACACGAGACTAAGGCCATGGAGACCCATATATCTGCCCCTATTATGGAGGAAGAAAAGCCAAGCAGTATAGTTGAAGCAGAGTCTCGTGCATTAATGTATGTTAACGAGAAGATACTTGACTACGTGAGAGGATTAAGGGAAGCAGTATCAGATACAGGTGAGACGCTGATAACTCAGATACACAGCCTTGGTACTCTCATCCAGTTACAGAGAACAGTATCAGCACTGATAGTCACCAGCATAGGTATATTAATCAATGTTCTTAGAATACTCCTCATAGAAATCCTCAAGCTATTCTAATGGAACACTAACGACGGCTTTTCTCCAGGGTTTCTATAACAGGTCTGTTTGATTACTCATAGACATCCTGTATATTACTTGAAGGTATTTCCGCGTACTGTATGTTAGCATGGAGTACCAATGAGTAGGGCATTACGGCCCCCATTGTGTATAAAATTAATGCGAACAAATGTATACAATAAAGTTCTTGTATTGAGGTTTATTAGTGTTTTTCTTCAGTTGTTTTAGGTAAAGTTTTTCTACTACAGGGTATCAACTAGCCTTATAGTTGTGATCAAGTAGTAGTGAAGGGTAGTTGTTTCATGAGGCTCTTCCCAAGGTCTACGAGAATAGAATTGAAACTATACTTCAAAATGCTGAGAAATAGAAGGAAGTACACTGGCCTCAGGAACAGCGATGTCGTTGATATATTTGATAGACTAGCCTATATTAGTCCAGAAATGCTTAACGTAGTTAACTGGATTAGAAGAAAACCTGTTGCAGCATTCAATCCTGCAGCCGTGGTTTCTGGAAGGAAGCTCTATGTGTTTCCAAGGATAATATTTGGATACTATCATTACGCATCTGTTGTTGGCGTATTCGAGCTGGACATAGAGGAGCTGCTTAGTGGCGTAAAACCGAGTGAACCTATTGACGCAAGGATCGTGATATACCCTACTGAGACCTGGGAACTTGCCCTCGGGTGTGAAGACCCCCGTGTTGTCATTGACAACAACATGTATATAGTGCTATATACTGGCGTATCCTTCTCCGAGAAGAACATAGGCGATAAACCACACATAGGCATAAGTAAACTGTATAGTCTACAGGCAATAGCTTTTCTAGACAAGGACATGAATATCCTCAGAAAAGACTACTTCAAGATCTCAGGGTACGGCCGATACCACGTGCCTTTAGTATGGAAAGACTCTGCATTACTGGGTAGTGGTATCAAGAGACCAATGCTTACACGTCCAATGGTTTTCGGAGAGGAAATTTGTTGGCGCTGTATAGCCGATCTAGATAAGGCTACAGCTCACATAGATACTTTCGAGCCAATATTCTACAATGAGTCTTGGGAGAGAAAAGTCGGGTGGTCAACAAACGCTGTAGAGCTGTCTTCCAACGAGTATCTTGTTGGATGGCATGGAGTATCGAAAACCGACGGTATATACAGAAACGGGCTAATGATTGTTAACAGAGAAGGCGAGCCACAAATGATATCTAAGTATTATCTACTAGCACCACGTGGTTTAGAGGAGATGTACGGAGATAGGCCAGCCGTAATATTCGGAGATGGTCTCGTGAAATACAAGGAGAAAATAATATGGGTTGGAGGAGTAAGCGACCACGCTATAGGAATATTTGCGGCAGACATTGAAAAAATAATGGAGCACATGAAGGATATTAAGTAGTTACATAAAGTATTCATTAGAAAATAATTAATGATGAAAAGCGTGGTACCGAGAGTTTATTATATCTAGAGACAAGATATAAAACAAAGTACGGTAATAGAGTGTTCCGAAAGAGGAGTAATCAAATGTTTTTGTCTCTAAAAATACTCATACTAACAAACATGATGACTACGCTCAAGACGTGGGTAGAGCCGTATATTATAAAGCTTTACCCCGTATACACTATTGTTATGAGGTCGGCATGCTATGTAAAAACATTATTGTCTTACATGTAATATGACTGGAGTTGGTGTTTTTGGTTAGAGGCTACGAGGTATCCGCTGAAAATATTGAGGACGTAGAGAGACTGTTAATTAAATTGAGAAGAATAATTGACTTTACTTTAGAAACCTACTTCTACAACATGATCATTAAGGCAAAGAAAAAGAAAAAACTAGTCGTTAGAAAACCCTATACTAGTAGGCCAGGGATCTTTAAATTAAAGAGCCTTATCACACCTGATAGAGTCCGGATCCGTATTGGGGAGATTATTACACAAGCATCAATAGCCACGAACCCCACAATAGCTGGATCAAGCAAGAAAGCTGTTCTCTACATAAGAGTCGCCACATTACCAAGTACTATTTCGGAGACCTTCATAGCACGTGCAGTTCTTGATATAAATGAGGAATTCTATGAACTCGTCGTAGAACCATACATCAATAGGGTTCTCCCAGGTGAAAGCATTGAAGATCCCCGTGTTGACCCACTTGATCCTAATTTACTGTATCACGTGAGAAGCTACCATTATTGGGATAAAGACTTTGTCTTCACTTTCAAAGCCTACGTGGATAGAAGGGAGGGACTTAAAATAGAGCCTGTTCTCTTCATGCACCGCGGAGAACCTAAAGCCTATAATGACCTTAGAGACACGTTTCCGCTCAACGATAGGTTCATGATCCTTAGACCATATATAAAAAGAAGAAACATCGGAGCAATATTTATTGGTCCCAGGAAAGAGAATTTCGTAGAGCTCAAGGACACTAATGTTATACCAGAACTTATCCCCCTCAAGTGGGAAGTGAAAACAGGAGGAGGCTTCGTAGCCAAGCTATCACGTGGAGAAAACCTCCTCTTCTACTATAGTGAAGACCCCTATGGAGTTCATAGACTATACGTAGCTGTTCTCAGTGATACAGGAGAATTCCTGGGAGGCACTATAGAGCCAGTGTTAACACCTAATCCATTGGTATACTCCGGTAGACGTGCATCAACAATACTTCCATGCGGAGCCTTAGTTGAAAGAAGAAAAATAATTATGGCGACAGGAATAGGCACTGAAGCTTTAGCATTTTATGAAGCATATATAGATGATCTAATGAACCTTATTACATATAAAAGATAAATTACATTTGTATGCTTAGCTAATTGTGCTTTAAATTCTCTAAGAAGTATACAGGCAATTATTTACTACAAAACTTTATTTTATTAAATGTTTTTAGGTTTTGTATGCCGAAATGAAAGTATAATATTTTACTTCCTTTCAACAGATAAGATATGATCGGTGGATGAAATGAGCTCAACAAGAGTTAAGATCTCATATTTAATTCTCGCTGTTTTAACAAGTATTGCAGCGAGAATTGCTAGTGATGCTCTTCATGTACCCGGTTACTATGATCTAACAGGAGTTGTGCTAGCTTACGAGCTCTTACCATTACCATGGGCTCTGGCAGCATCATTATTGATACCAGCTATACTTATATTATACTATAAGGTATACATGATAGCGTTTTGGATCTATGTAGTCGTGGGTCTTGCCTACTGGATTACTGCTAAGAAAATCAAGTACCTTCATGTATCATTTATTATAACACCGCTGATTTATGCTATATTATGGATTCTACTCTATGCTGTTATGACGAATACTCTTGATTACATGCCGGTCTTACTGAGGATGAAGGGGTTTACAGTACTTATTATGGATGCATTGTTCTCGATAACTATAGTAAGAATATGTACTGAAGTTACCACAAGACTTGGCGAGAAACATTCTTTCTCAATGAAACATATTACGATACCTATCATCATATTAGTAGTAGTCATTGGGATAAGCTACTACGTTGTACTGGATAACGAGTGGAGTGTCACACAAGGATTCAAAGACTACG
The DNA here is from genome assembly GCA_029637525.1 of Desulfurococcaceae archaeon MEX13E-LK6-19. Taxonomy (NCBI): domain Archaea; kingdom Thermoproteati; phylum Thermoproteota; class Thermoprotei; order Desulfurococcales; family Desulfurococcaceae; species Desulfurococcaceae archaeon MEX13E-LK6-19. Next base: position 1,284,337 of record CP072660.1, on the reverse strand, counting down.
ACTGGCTCCAGAGATTCCATACAAAAATGGATTTCGTGTGGCTTCCACTTGGTGAGAAGGGTATAAACAACTACTATTATCCACACGACAGATTTGAACGTGGCAGTAAAGGATACCAGGTATGGATAGGAATGTATTGGATCCAGGGCAAACACGATGTCGCTGATGTAGGTCTCGTGTCACAGTTTGCAATATGGGACCAGAATTTCTGGCTAGGAGTCCATGGCTGCCCTAAGCCGTATACATATGTTGATGTTGTCTATAACATAACGAAGATAAACTATAAGGGATACGATGCCTGGCTCATGGAGGGAGGCATGATTTCACGTAGTGATGTACAGCCATACGAGGAAGTTAGGTTAAGAGGGTTCTTCATAACATTCTACGATCCAGTAAAAGATAGAACCGCTATAATTTATGCTTGCGCTACTGAAGACAACATAGGAGAACTAAAAGACAAGCTCTGGGAAGTGGTAATGAGCTGGGATATAGGCTGAAAACAAGTATTGAACCAGAGTCTACTTTGGCTAATCTTTTTCTTCCATGTAAAACCATTTGTTGAGTAGCAATAGTATTTCTTCTCTAATCTCATCAGATAACGACGTATCTTCGAGAAATTCCTCTAGCTCTTTCAACCTTCTCAAAACCCACTCTTTATTACCATCTTTTACTGCATGCTTAAGTTCTATGTCAAGAGCTTTTAAGTGGGCTCTCCAAAGGTCTTCTAGTTCTACTTCCTTAAACGTCCGTTCACCTATTTTGTACCCCATTGACTTCAGGAGACAAAGTTCTACAAGAACATGGAGTACATAGTACTTATTCGTTAGGACATCGTCGAGACTTATATTATCCTCGTCATAAGGCAATGTTGCAAGATGCTTCATAAGCTCTCTAGTGGAAACACGGCATTCAATATCATTGATTTTTATATAATACAAACCCCTCTTTTTGTTTATAACCACACGCCGCCCATTTGGTGGACACATTCTTGTCACCGTTTCTACTATTTTTATTAATGTAATCGAGTATCGAAATTACTGCCGTTTTCAGGATTTCTCGTCACTACGACTCAATGAATCTACTATAGTTTTAATCTTTAGCCCAACTATATATTTCTCTTTATACATTTACCAAATCTCTAGATAACTTTATTCCCCAAAAGATCTTCCCATAAGCGTGTACTTCCAAGCATCTTATTCCAATAAATTAATTATCTACTCGTATTCTATTTACACAAACTGCAAAAATTACTAGACACCATCTGCATAAGTGTATAAGTGTAAATGAAAACAAGTGTTTAAAGAAAAATATCTTTATAAGTCTATACACGATTATTTTGTGGTCTTAACTACTTTAGTACATAAATCTTCCTCCATTAATGCTTAATGTTACACCTGTTATGAATCTTGAAGCTGGTGTTGCAAGGAAGTATACTGCTTCAGCAACGTCCTCGGGGCGTGCTATGTCTCTCAAGGGGTGTAGCGCTTTTACTTTCTCTAGCTTCTCTGGTGTATCAATGTATTTCTTCACCATATCTGTTGCCACAAAGCTTGGTGCTACTGCATTAACTCTAATCTTAGGGGCTAGCTCGAGTGCCAACTTCTTTGTCAAGGCTATTACGCCGCCCTTGGCTGCAGAGTAAGCTGCTGATGCTACTCCCGCTGTTTGTCCAGCAAGACTAGCTATATTCACTATGCTTGCCCAAGGAGCTTTCCTCAAGAGTGGCAGGAATGTCTTTGTAACCAAGAATACGCCGGTCAAGTCCACTCTTATCACATGCTCCCATTCCTCAAGAGTAGTCTCATCAATACTCTTGTCATGAAATACTCCAGCATTATTCACTAGCACATTAAGATAAGGGATCTTATCTGCTATCTCCTTGTACGCTTTCTCAACACTCTCAGGATCACTAACATCCATTTGTACATAGAATCCCTCGCCTCCAAGTTTTCTTATCTCTTCAAGAACCTTCTTAGCAGTATCACGGTTACTATGGTAGGTGTATACTACATAGTAACCGCTACGAGCAAACCTTAGTACAATGGCCCTCCCTATACCACGATTGCCCCCTGTTACAAGAACATACCCTTCAACCACAGGAAATCACCAAAACAATATAGTTCCTTACTAGGAAAAAATAATTATTCTAAAACATCCTCAATACTATAAGCCCATTGATTAATCTTAAGAGATGCATAGATAGTAAAAGAACAAGATCATGGTGTAGAAGAAGCCAATAGTACAGAGCCAAACAGAGTTGATACAGCTATTAGGAGGAAACACGTTATTTTCATTATGGTGATAGTGTATGAGTCATAGAGTTATTGACTTAAAATGGGCTTTCCGCCTCCTCCATCCAAGACCAACTGTTATTGTTGTTTCAATAAGTAAGAACGGTGAAGTCAATGGCTGCGCAGTATCATGGATTACTCCTGTAAACGTTGACCCGCCTATTGTAGCGTTCTCTCTGGCGCCACGTAGGTACACTTACAAGTTGTTGAAGGAGTCTGGTGAAGCAACAATTAATATCATGAGCTTTGACCACATGAACCAAACCCATTACGTGGGCTCAGTGTCTGGTAGAGATGTAAAAGACAAACTAGTCAAAGCAGGATTCAAGCTAAAATCCTCAAAGAAAGTTAAGCCACCAGCTATAGAGGAGGCATTAGCAGTACTGGAGTGCAAAGTAGTAAATGAGATCGAGTATACAGACCATAACCTAATACTATGCCAAGTACTATACGCTGAAGCAAAAGAAGGAGTGCTCGAAAACGGGCTTGTACCAGAGGATATAAAACCATTATTACATGTAGGCAAAAATGTATACACTACTACAACAAAACACTATCAAGCAAAGGAATAAAGTAACACAACAATAGCGATTATATCGATAAACATTCATTCAATCCCTGTTATTCAAAATCTAATTAATAGTTTTCTCTCGATCAATGTTCTCCATTAATAATACTCCGTCAATGATCACTGTATTTATTAAGTTGTCGTGTATAAGTTATTTTGTGGTGGTATCTGAATGATATTGTTTGACTGGGGTACATATAATGCATTGAATACTTTGCCTAAAGCCGCTGCTCTCGGCATGAGGCTTACCGAGATCCCGCCGTGGGATTTTTCTCGTAGAACACGTGGACCAGAATACTTTGAAGCTTACAGTGACTTCGGGAAGAAAGCTTTCACAACCATTACTGCTCATGCCCCATACTACAACCTTATAAGTGATAGCCCAGCGATATCAAGCAGGATCCTAAAGATCATGAAGGCCGCCCTAGAGAAAGCCGTTAAGGCTGGTGCCGAGGTTTTCAACCTGCATCTTGGCTGGAGAGTCTATATGGATCAAAGAGACCTTGATGCCGTTGCTGATATCGTTAAGAAACTTCTTGAAGCCGCTCCTGAGAACGTGTACATAAGTCTCGAGACAACCTATACGAGGAGGCAGGTAGGTAGTCTAGATGAGATCAAGGCTATAATAGAGGCTGTTGGAAGCGATCGTGTAATACCCAGTCTGCAGCTAGAAAACATATTCATGTACGAGAAGAAGGTTGACCAGCACGGTAACTTCATAGCAGCCGACAAGGAGGTTACTCCTGAGTTCTGGCTAGACATACTCAAGAAAGACCTTGAGATAAGCCATGGATTCCTAAGCCTAAGGTTCAGCCAAGTAACTGGTGTATATTTCGGCAGGAGACTACTGAAGAAACGTGTACCACTAGGCAAGGGCTACCCAAGCCTAGAGCCGTTGGCAGAGGCGCTAGCTAAGTTCATGGTGCAGGAGGTTAGAAGCAAGAACATACCAATAAGAATGCATATAATCTATACCGGCCCACCCGAGACAAAGTATGAAGACACTATAATGCTTTATGCAGAGATAATGAAGCGTGCCGTACAGCATCTCTAGACTGCTACGATTAAAGTAATGACGATAAGTAAATGCTAGCAATTATTTTTTATAATAAATACTTGTATAGAAAAAGTCTTGAGTAATCTTTATAACGGAAGACAACGTATTTTCTGTTAAGAACATTCCAGACAGGATAGTATTTATTTGGTGTACATCTTGGCCCGTATTATCAATGTTGCATCCAAGACTTATGCTTCTAATGTTAAACATGTCTTCCTTGCTAGTACTATGATTTCAATACTCATCATTACCACCATAGTATATTTAACGTTATTTAAGCCACTTACAACAGGCATAAGTGCCTATCTTGGGTTGGTATCTGCACTTATATTATTGCTTCTCATAACTATAGGCTACCCCATTGTATATACACGGTCTGTAAACAAATACATTGAATTTAAGAGAATGCTTGAGAGAATAAAAATCGATAAAGACAAGATCATAGTTCCATCAAGAGCAAGAGTTAGCTACGGGGTTCTTGAAGCAGGGAGGTATCGTTATGGTGAGAGATCGGAGAAAGAAGTTCTCTCTTTTGAAGAGAAAGGTATTGCTGGTAGTGGTGAAGTAGAGTTAAGGAGTCTAGTCGCTCCATACATCTACTTCTCCTATGAATCCAACATAAGGAAAACGGCAAGCCAATTCTACATACTAAGTAATGCATTGAAGATAACTGAAGGTGAGAACAGTATTTATCTAGCTATACTAGGGCCTGTTGATATTAATGTAGAAAAGAACGTGCTATCAGTAAGAAAAGATGATGACTACGCTGAAGCTGTTATCGAAAAGAAAAACGATAAGATCTATATCAAGCTCAAGTACAACAAGAATAAATCGAGAGCGGCAAGATTAGTACTTTACACTAGGTCTAGAGACAAACTCTTCGATATAACAAAAACTATTGGAGAACTAGATGTTAGTGGAGAAAAAGAATTCGTATTAGACCTAGTTATTCCCAAAGAGATAATGATACTCCCATTACCTGATACTAAAAATGCTTTCCACTTACTCAACATAGACAATTCATGGATTAAACCCGTAATAAGCAAAAGCTATGCCACATACTACATGACAGGATACGAAAATGCTGTCATAAGATTAGTCTTAGATATACCCCATGCCAGAGACATTGTTGACGAAGCACGCATAAGAGCAACTGTGGAGCAAGGACTGCGAGAACTATGAATAAACTAAAAACGTGAAATATACCTACAGTTAATACTGTTCTTAAACAACGAACGTTCTATATCGTAACTCACTAAAACAATAATGGAACTGATGCCACTCATGTTTTATATTTTCTCCAACAATAAACTATGATGTGGAGTGTTGGTATTGGCAAACAAGTTCAAACTACGGGTAAAACCAAGAGATTACCAAGTTGAAGCTGTTGAATGGGCTCTTGAGAGGAAGGGCGCTGTAGTTGTTATGCCAACTGGCTCCGGGAAGACATTGATCGCTGTTCTCTGGGCCAAGAAGCTCTTGGAGACGGGTGAAGCTAAGAGAATACTCTTCCTCGAGCCAACAAGGATCATGGTGGAACAGACAGCAAAGTATATAAGGAATGTCTTGGGCGTTGAGGCAACCCCTATTCACGGAATGTACCCCCGTAGGAAACGTATTGAGCTCTGGAAGAAGGCCGTAATAGCTGTCGCGACTCCCGAGACAGCGTTAAGTGACCACGAGATTGTTGTTGAGCAGGGTTTCGATGGTGTTGTAGTAGATGAATGCCATCACACTACCGGCAAAGATGCTTACGCGGAGTTCATGAAGAAAACAAGGTTTAAACGCAGACTCGGCTTAACAGCGTATATCCCGAGGAGCCGTTGGGATGAGATCAAGGGGTATATTGGCGAGATAAGGGTTTGGAGCTGGGAAGACGAGAGGATAAAGAAGTATGTTCCACCATGGATAGGAGAGATCTATGAAGCCGAGCTCAATGATGCCGAGAAGAAGGTTCTAGACGTACTAGAAGAGACGAGAATGAACTATGCTGGGAGACTGCGTGGTCTCGTAAACACTGCTATCAGGTGGTTTGTACGTGATGGAGCACTTGCTCTCAAGGAGAGCCTTGAAAAGGAGACTAGTTTAGCTGGAATACTAAGTCATGTCAAGCCATTGCTTGAAAACCCTGGTGTCAGACCCCTGCATAAACTCGATGCATTGAAGAGGATTCTCCGTGACCACGAGGGGTTCGATAAGGCTATTATTTTCGTTGATAGAGTCATTGTAGCTAAGACTCTTGTCGAGGAACTGAGTGAATATAGCCCTGTTGCAATCTATGGGCGGGCAAAGATGAAGACTGATGTCAAGGCTGTGTTGGAGAAAGCACGTTTGCCGGACACGAGAGTGATCGTGTCTACTTCGGCTGGGGAGGAAGGAATCGATCTCCCGGAGGCGGATCTACTAGTTATATGGAGTAATGTGGCGAGTCCAATAAGGTTTATACAGAGGCATGGGAGGATCCTTAGGCTGGTCGGCGCCAAGGGGCTGAAGTTTGTTACATACATTGTTACACCAGATACCCCGGATATGGATAGTCTCCTGGACTCGCTTGAAGTTGCCCGAAAAGCTGGTGTAGATGTGCCTGTTGACCAGGAGGTGCTAGAGTCTCTATGGAGGAGGACCACGAGAAGCCGTATAATAGCACTACTTGAAGGAAGACCTATGCCCGCGGAGTGGATCAGCGAGATCGTGAACATGCCTATAGACCTTGTCCATAAGGCTCTGAAGAAACTAGAAGAAAAAGCACTTGTATTCTACATATACACTCACCTAGGCAAAACCTATGCTTTACCACAGGATATAGAAGTGGTTAACGAGCAATATCAAGAATACCTTACCCCTAACAAGGAGCTTAGAGCAAAAATAAAACCATACATAGAAACTAAAGAACTCAAAGCAATCACGGGAACATACGAGACAATACTATCGAGGCTAAGGAGTATACTAAGGAAGTACGGTAAAATAAGCAAACTAACAGCAAGCCTCCAAATACCATTGCCTACTGGTGCACTACAACAAGTAATGTTACATTATACATTCACTATAGAAGACGAGAAAGTACTAGAGACAGTGGTCAAAAATATCTTCTCAGCGGAAAAGTACATCAAATACATATACAAAACACCGTCCGATAAAGACAATACAGGTTAACAACATATAAACATCAGGAAGAGAAGACCCGGGACCCCTATTGCCATTCACACTATTCCACATAGGTCCAGGGTTATTCTTTGGGTTGCTACTGAGAAAACATATTCATCCACCAACTTTCCTCATAGCAAACCTGATAATCGACCTAGAGCCTATCATAATGGTGTTCATACTGGGTCTCGACTATCCACTCCATGGTTATGCACATACATTCCTAGCAGCAATAATCATAGGTATACTTCTAGGATATACAATGTATATACTAGAGAAGTATTTGAAGCCGATCTATAGTGTTTTCCTGGACAACATAGATTATGCAGTTGCCCTCAAAGGCTATATACTAGCCGGGATATTGGGGGCAGTACTACACGTACTATTTGACTCCCCATTATACCCGGACATAAAACCTTTCATTCCATTGCAATATAACTTCCTGTATAATCCATCACTTACCGACGAAATATACATGATATGTATGGCAACTGGACTCATTGGTATAATATATTATCTATTCATTGTTATGAAGTATAAAAAGAAGCCATAATATATTAGATATTTCCTAAGTATGTGGTGTTTAGGTCTAGCTTTCCTTATTCTCGGGTAGATTGTACATGTATATTGTGTCGCTAAGAATTAGATAAAAACTATTGTCTTTCCTGCTGTACAGTATTGGCTTCTTGTAGTGTTTAGCTAGTTTAAACAGTGATTCTATATTTTGTAACGATACTATTGGCTTGCTTCCTTTGTCAACAAGTTCTCCATAAATAATTTGAGAAGAGTGTTTGCTTAAGTAACTTGGCGGTTTACTTGTTAATTTTACCTTCCTTACATATGTTACTAGTGTAACAAGAAATAGGGCTGTAAAAGCTAGTACCATGTACAGAGATGTTTTTCTGGCGTCCACAATAGTCATGCCTATGGGGTTGAATATATTGGGTTTAACGTTTCTCGAATAACTTGAGTATTCTCTGCTTAAATCTTTTGAAGAAATAGATATTCTATTGGCATCTTTATTAAATGAAATTATTATTTTGGGGTTAAGGTTATACGTTTTCAATGCACCATTGCTATATTTCACTCTTACTACAATATTTATTGGGATTTCATACTCGAATTCTCGTGTACGTTGATTGATTTCGGAATCAATTACGTTAACTACTTTTGATATTTTATTTACATCAATACTTATTGTATACGTAAGCGGGTTATCTTTTACCTTCACATAGGTTACATCATAGCTTTTTGCCCATGAACCAGATTTTATTACTGAACCCATTGAGACACTAGTATTTGCGGATACTATCTTCCCCAAACTGGTTTTGCTATTTAATACTGTTTTTACCGATATATTCACCACTATTTCTTTAACTAGATTGTAGTATACTTGATTTGTATTGATAACAGTTCTGTAATCGTATATGAGAGCTGGCTTTACTTTTACAGCACTTTTTACTGTTGCTTTAAGAGACGCATACGTTATAGTATATTTGTTCTCAATATATTCTCTCTGCCTGTAAGCATACACCATTATTATAGAGGAGGCAACCAATGCTATGAGGAGAAGCAAGAGTATAATCTCGATGTATCTCCTAAAGTACAACATTATCTTTAACTCGATATTTTTATTCAAAAACAGTCACCACATCTCTTAGTATGTATATTATGAATAAACCCAGTATAAAAGTTATAGTTACACCAATACCTGTTACAGGACTTTCAAATATTCCAGAAAAAAGTAGCGACGGATATCCCATGTGTGGTATAGTAAATACTTGTTTACCAACAATATTTTCTTTCTTTAAAACCCATGGATCGGGAGCATCATTTGCGTCTCCTTGTGTTATATACATTTGCTCGCCGTTTCTCTGATAAGAAGCAATAACTCGGTGGATAATCATTTTATTTCCTACAATGAAAACTATGACATCACCTTTATTAGCATCTAGATCATTGATATTAATTACAACAATATCTCCTCTACTCAGTGTTGGTTGCATACTATTGCTAGCCACTACTATAGCACGGTATCCAACAAAGAAACCCACCATAAATATTATTGCTCCGATAAGCAGTATCTTGTTAACAATATTAACGAACTTACTTATCTTCGCCTTATAGAATGAGCCCGTAACTTGATCTATGCCTATTGATGTCTTTCTCTCAACAACGTTATATACATAGAATATTGATGCTTGGAGTAATGATATAAATACCAGTAATAACCATCTAATTACTCCAGTTAAATCAGGCATTATTGGTACAAGTTTTATCATAGTAGTATATGGTATACTGAAGAATAACTGAGCTTTAAACCCATATCTCCAAGCAATAATGGTTAATATAAGGTTTTGTGAAAATAATACCATTAACTCGGGAATGTCCTTGATCTCAAGACCTTCAAGCTTAGATAATGATACACTGAGCAATGTTGTTGCCAAGGAAACTAGAAGAAGAAATCTTTGGTTTATCCAGAGATAACTCATTTTCTTTATAAAGATGTTTCTAAGAACTTCTAATGAAATAACGTATGAAATCCTATACACTATGTATACAATATACTGGAAAAGCATTACCGCTAGTAAGTTAAAGCCAAAACCAAAGTATATTCCCGCAGCATACCATGGTATAAGACCTGCTAAGAGCATAAACGAGATTACGTTTGCATACTCTTTTTGCTCAAAAATATCATGTGCACTATTAGTAGCTATGAATGTAACAAACATTATGATCCATATAATTGAAGGAATTACGTAGAAAGTTAGCCCATAGAGGACTTGTAGATTTTGAAGCATGTATGCAGAAATAAAGAGCAGTATTATTGTAGTAGTTATTTTCTTCAAGGTTTACTACTACCTCAACCACGGATTGAGTTATTTGGTGAAAAAATATATTGGGTTTTGTGTGGTACGGGGCAGGTTTATGGGCCCGGAGTATATTCGTTCCATTGTACTGCTTCAAGGAATATATATAGAGTCAATGTTGTGTTCTCTGGTGCATCCTGAAGTACTGTTAAGTCAAGACTTATGTCAGCACTTTGACATGGATGAAGCTGTTCACCAAAGTTGTCGCCCCACCATATTAGTATGTCAGCTTTTCCATCGCTATTGAGGTCTACATAAACACCTTGTTGTAATACCTGTTCATTTAATTCATAATAAGACCACTCATGTGTTCCATTGCTTATTCTTACACGCCATATCTTCAATGGTATCGTGCCATCATTGTGTACTTTGAATGCTATGTGCGTATAGTACCATGGATACACGTTTACTAGTGTTATGTTCATCGTGTCAGAATCGCCGTCACTATCTGTATCAATTAATGACACGACTGTGCAGCCAACATCTTTGTCAAGCTGTAGTGCGCCTGGAGATGGTAAGAATGATGCATTCCAATCATTTCCAGCAAAGAATCCATAGCCTGGGGCTAATCCACATGCATCATTATAGATTATCGTACCATTTACAAATTCCCAGTCAAGCTCACCTGTATCAACATACGCGTTTACTTTGAGTGTATCGTACCACATAGCTAGGCCTACTAATGCCGATGACATTAGTGCCGTTATTATTAAACCTAATACTATATTCTTATATATCATATTTAGTTACACCTGATTATACGGTTACGAAAGATTTAAAAAACAATTATTTTAAACCATACTATTTAGACTATGGTTATGGTACTTCGTTCCATTGCGCAAACGTTAATTCTAAGTCGAAGTGATACGTAGCTGTCTCATTTGCCTGTTGTGTCACTATAATTTCGAGTATGTATACGCCTGTACCATTTGGTGGATCGATTTGCGTATTATTGGGTATTATGAGGCTTATATTAAGTGCCTCTTCATCCTGTGCACTAAGGTTTGTCCAAGAGTATGACAATAGTTTTACTGGTATTGTACCAATGTTATCTACTATGAGTGTTATGTTTACTGCATATCCAGGGTATACGTTGTCTAGTGTTATATTCATCTTGATCGGGTTTCCTTCTGCATCATATAATTCTGGTTTCACTATACATTTAGCCACATCTTTCTCCTCAGTGTTATTGAAGCCCGGTGCTTGAGGGTCTATCCCTACGTCACTGCATGACCAATTGCTCCATTTTACCTTCACTTCACCTGTATTGATGTACACGTTTATCCTCAGTGTCTCGCTCCACATTGCCAATGCTGCGCCGAAGCCTACTAGTATTATTGATAGCATGGTTATTCCGAGTATTTTACTGAAGGCTTTCACGTTTTACACCTTAGGTTACATAATTGTTTCTGTAATATAAGAAGATATTGTATGACAAATTTATATAACAAGTATCTACCTTACATACATAAGACAGATATGTACAACTTATACATATAACTTGTTTCGAATAATCTAGACTAAACTAAGAACAGACCATACATACTATTAGTGCATCCATAGACTATTTCACTCTAACAAAAAAATATCTATCCTCATCTATACCGATCTTATTAAACAAATTCTTAATAGAGCCTAGTACATGTGACCAATTATTGTTGTTAGCATTGCTAAGCAGCATTATACATTTATAATCAGTATCAAATAGATACAATAAGGCCTTACATATTGCGTTATCTATCTCTTCGCAATAGTTGTTGACAACGTTTACCACAGGTATTATAACGTACTTGTACTTAATGCCAACAAGTATATCTACATTATAAGTTAATCCCGAGTAACCTTTTATTCTCTCATTACGCGACTCAACTAATACATCTTTCGCAGAATCTTTGAGAACAGAATTCAACTTATTTAGAAATACCTCATTACCAAGCTTTAAAGCATAATCACGACTATTAAGGATAGTCTTTAATCTCACTATAAGTCTAAGTATATGCCTACCATGCGATGTTAAAGCGTACTTTACTCCATTGTCTTCAATAATCTCTACAGCATTAATGTTGACGAGATATTTTAGGAACTTCTCGAGGCTACGTGTATTGAGGTTCGTTGCATAGAGAATGTGTGTTTTCTTCGCGTAGCCTTCATTGTTTATGAATTTTAGAATAGCCAGCAATATATCTATTCTAGATCTATGATATGTATTTTCTCTCACAACTTAACAACCCTAAGAAGCCTATGTACAGACAGTATATACGTTACATAAGTATTAAATCTTCTGTACCTAAGATACACACTTACGATCAAATATTAAAATTAAATAAGCTACTTCTTTTGTAGACAATGAAACAAAAATAGTAATGAACTCCAAAACAATGCTTAACAACGTCTTGAACATGTATTAGCTAAGTATCTTCTTGGCTATTAATACAAGTACAATGATAACCACTACTATTAAGCCCGCTGCTATCATGGAGTTAGTGTTTGCCTGAACTGTTTCTGAAGGAGAACTATTGCTATCATTACCACCACTATTGACTGTCAACGATGTTTGGTTATACAATTTGTTGTTTATATATAATTCAATAACATAATCTCCCGGGCCAATACCAACTATAGTGTATGTATGTGTTTTCTTCATCACTGCCTGTCCTGACGGTCCCGTCCATTCGAGAACTGTTGTATTTATTTTTATTGTGTTGTCCTCAACTGTAGCATTACCCCAGTCCACTTGGAAGCCTAGGTGAGGGAAAGTCATCTCAATGGTTACATACACTATAGTTGTTCCATTGACTTCTTCATATGAAGTCTTTATTGTTACACTACTTGGTTGGCTTGGAACCCACTCATTGGCCTCAGTATTGTTGCCAGTAGTGGTATTGGTGTTACTAGTGTTTGTTGTGACATTAGTTGGTGGAATTACTTTAATTAGCAAGTCTCTTTCCAGTCCTTGGAACAACCTGCTGGACTCTACCAACATTACTTTATCATGATCACTATCTATGGTCATAGAGTACTCTGTTACCCCTCCTTCAAATTTTTCAGCTGGCGTCAGAGAGAGGCTTAGCTCGTACCCCTTTAGCCCAATTAGATCTATTGTTACGTAGGCAGTACATTGTTTTGAATAATAGTATCTTCCAGTACCCATAGCATATATTGTCTCGAATACACCATCTGTTTTCCTGATATTATACTCATATATAACAGTGATATTGAATTTAGAGACGTTTTTGAGACCATTTATACTAAATTTTATCATAGGCAGTGTACCGAGGACGGTATTGTACTCGAATTCATGGTCACTAATAAAGCCTTTTTCTACAATAGTCCAGTCTCTTATTGTTTCATTACCGTAAAGTATTGTTATATTGCCGTATACAGCTTCTCTTGGTATTGGGAAGTACATTACCACATGGTCATACATTATGTTTTCGAATGGGTAAACACCCCTTACAGAAACATGTAGCTCATCAGAACTTATCTTCTCTATTTCTATGTTAATGTATTCTTTCTCGAGAATAATAACTGGTACTGGAATAGGATTAGCTGATACTATGAAAGAAGAAGCAAGTACTAATACTACGAAGAAACCCAAGATTAAATAATTGTATACCATAGGCTTCAATTTTCCACCAATTCGAATAATGTAATCATCCCTACATAAAACTTACCATAAACGTAACTACGATGTTATACTTTAACAAACTCATTAAGCTCGCTAATTATTTCATTTATAGACCCCACTAATTTATAAACAATATATCACTTTAAAACATCAAGACATCCTTTATTATACACGATAAATAAAAGCTATGGCATAGAAAAGAGAGTTACCGTAAAAATAGCGATTTAAAACAAATACCTCATAGAATAATTGTGACATGCCTACGCATGGGATGATGAGTCAACTCCGTCGGTGATCGAAGAGTAAATGATCGATGCACCGGTTGCTGACCAACATATTGTGTCCGTGTATACTAAACACTATTTACGCCTGATCACTATAGCTATCACAAGTATAATCAATGCAATAAATGCTATCTCCATAAATGTCATTAGTGATATCCTGGGAAACCATGATGGGCTCCTGAATACTATTTCTACTTCAGCTAACCCGCTAGTTTTCGACACAAATATTTCTAAAGCACTAGCCCCAGTATCAGTCGTCACTACATTATAGTATAGCACATCACCCCTCACATAGCCAACATGAAGGTCTCCATTAAGGTACAACACTATTTTAGCAGGAGTCTCATTTACAATAATTCTTAATCCATTAGGGATCTTTCCTACAGATAAGATACTAGTATTGCACACAATCTTTACATTCCTATAGGTATTTCCCTCAACTACTACATCAACGTTAAACGTAGAATCAGCATATACTCCATAAGAGAACGAGATAAACAATATTAACACTAATGAAACCGGAAAGAACACAACACTATTTCTAAACACAGTATATCACCGTGAAATAAAATCTAGAAAACGCAAACATTATTTAAACATATCGTTATCAAGCCATACATAATAACTAGAAGATACAAACATCAAATCAATAAAAGATGAAAACAATAAAATGCTTCAACAAGTTTTGAAACAAAATAGTCTAGCTTGCAACATTCTTTCCCATGGCTTTCTTCATCCTAAATTTCTCATTGACCGTCTTTATAATGTTCCTTGCATCGACGATATCTATATTGTCCTTGGGATACTTCTTTACCTCTTCTTCAAGCATTCTAATGTATTCATAGACTTCCTCAGCACTTTTTGCATGTATAGCAAAGTCCATTATTGATTCAAAGAAAATCTTTTTCACTACAATACATAGTTTAACCATTACACATCTCCAATAGTTACTGTTTGTTAACAACTATAAGTGTATTTCAATGATTAAAACAGAATACTTTCGGCCAGCTCTCTCTCAACATGTTGTCTCCGGTATCCACCTAACCATGATAGTTTTACTAATTGTTTCCCGAGATCTCAAGGCTTTACATAGTTGCTAATGGCTAAAATTTATTTGAAGAAAAAATATTAGCTAGCTGGATGCCGCTATTTTAATGGTGTTGCCTAGGCTAGATGGAGGCTGGTATTATTGATACCATTGATAATGGTTTTGCTTGTAGTCTTCTTCTCAATTATTGTTGTTAGGATAGGCACTATTGCTCTTAAGATGACTGGTTTGTCGCGTGATATAGCTGCTTTCCAGGCACAATCGGCTTTCTCTGGAGTTGGATTCACTACATCAGAGTCAGAGTATGTGGTTTCTCATCCTGTCAGGAGGAAGATCATTAGAATACTGATGCTTCTTGGTAGCGCTGGAATAACGACTACTATGGCTTCACTGGTCCTCACTTTTGTTGGGCAAACGCCGGAGGAAATGATGATTCGTGGTATGTGGCTTGCAGTTGGTCTCTTCGGCCTCTACCTTTTTAGTCGATCTAAACTCGTTGACCGCGGGCTTAGCTGGGTTATCGAGAAAGCCCTTGAGAAATTCACGAACCTAAAGCTTTATGACTACGAGCAACTATTGGGACTAAGTCGCGGCTATGCTATAGCACAATTCCGTGTACGTGAACACAGCTGGTTACATGGCAAGAAACTCCGGGAACTAAGACTGGCGGACGAAGGAGTGCTCGTCCTAGGGATCTATAGGAAGCTCGATGACAAAGAAGTATTCATAGGAGCACCACGTGGAGACACCGTGATACTCGAGAACGATGTACTAATATGCTATGGCCACGAGGAAACCCTGAGAAACCTTACAAAGAGACTACGAGGACCACAAGGAGATAAAGAACACATAGAGGCTGTCAAGAAGGAAGAAACAAGAAAGAAAGAAGTAGAAGAAGAAATTAAGAAGATTACTGAAACAAATAAGTAAAACGCATTTATTGAACTAACTTATAAACTATTTATTTTGCAGTATTTTGGGTAGACATGATATGAAACTTTGTGGCGTGATCGTTTTTCTAGGCTTATATGCTATTATGTATCCTGATGGCTTGGCAGGTTTCTGTATAAAGTCTATGTCATTGAAGAATATCCATAAGAGTGTAGCTGAGCTAGCTATGTCCCAGAAATACACATTCATAGGCGATGCTTGTTTTGTTACCAAGTCTACTGCTACACGTGTTGTATAGCCGGTAAGTATATCATGGCTTTTATGAAGAGTCAAGACTATACGATCTTCCGATACATGTTCTGCGAGAATGTCCTTGTAGCCTACGCGTCTGAATATTGTTTGGAAACGATCGCTTTCCTCTACAATAAAAACCCCGTCATCACTTATGGCGAGTGATGCACTAGCGTAGACACGTAGTAGATCCCATGGGCAGAAATGTGGTGTGGCAAGACCATACATGAGCATGAGGTCTACTTTCAATCCAAGCTCGTGTACCTTACGTGCATCCCAAACCACAGTCCTCGGCTCAAACCCGAGTTCTCTTCTACAAAACTCTTTTGCTTTCTCTAAAGCAGAGCCACGTAGATCAACAATTGTTAGTTCAACGTTTTTCCCAGCCTCAATTATCTTTTTTGCTAAAGCTACTCCGCCAATACCCGTCCCGCCGCATAGATCTAGTACATGTACTTTATCGCGAGTATCCATGATATTCTTAACCCATGTGTGCTCAATGATTTTATTGAATTCCTCAAGAGCACGCTCATACCTAGCTCTACCTTCCTCGCTAAAAGGGTCCTCAGGGAATATGAACACACGATATATCCGTTCAAGTTCTTCACTAGACACGAAACTACACCACAAGTATTGCCTTTATTGAATAAGAAATCCTAGAGATTAGATAAATAATTTTATATAACATAGGAGAACAGGTTATCCAAGGAATCCTCTGTATTCAGCTAATTTTACAACTATTTTCCTTGATTCCTCAGGATTGCCTCTCTTTTCAACAAGTTCTCCCAATAGCTTATGATAACTGGGATCAGCTTCTGGTATATCAAGTGCCAGCTTGTCTGCAACTACTTTAAGTTTACCAGAGATCTCCTCGATTAATTGCTTTTGAATATAATTGGCTGCTATTAGTGGGCTATAGTACTTCAGGTCATGTTCTAAATCAAGCTTTATAGACGGATATACTTCAAGCAACAGCTCTACTTCCTTATCATCTAGACTAGCTAGACCAGGTATATCCAGTAATGTTGGGGGCAAGCCTATTGTATAGTATCCTGCAACGAATTTTATTGCCCTAGGAATCTTTACGCCATCTATGATCCTATGATACTTGGTGTACTGCATTCTCTCCCTAGTCGATGGGATCACGTCAAATACACTATAGAGGTTCTCAACTGTTTCAACAACGTATCTACGATAACTGAAAGACAGCTTGGGCACTATCCTTAGTATCTTTGCCTCAACATCTTCATCTATTATAGCGGGCTTCTTGATATTGGACGCCTGCTTAAGTTTTTCGACTACGTGCAAGTACTTATCGTAGCTCGTGTTATAGCGTAGCGCTGACTGAATTGTTACTGTAGAATATCCCTTCCACACGTTAGTCCATGTATCAATGTTCTCTGGGGTAAGATGTCCTCTAAATGGTGGTTTACCCATTCCAAGAATAGGCTTAACGCTTATAAGCCTCTCTTCACCCCACCTATGGAGTCTACTCAACCCTATTTTTAATGCTACAGAGCTGGCGACATGCCCGTAGAGTAATGCACTGTCGCTTTTACCGAGGAATACTCTTATCTCGTTCACGAACAACGATACTTCTTTTAGTAAGGCTCTGTGGAAAGCCTCTGCTATCATGTCAGAGTGTACTTGTTTATCCGCTGTCTCGATCAGTGGGACTACGAGGAGAAACCATGTTGGATCAAGTCCACATTCTTCAGACATAACTTTCTCGATCTTATAGAGTCTACGCTGTATACGTATGGAATCCCTCACGTTCTCTGTCATAGGTATTATAACGTATTTTACGGGCTGCTTGAAACCCAGACGTTGGGCCTTGACATTGGCTAGAACAGCCTCCATAACAGCCATTGTGTGTCTACTAAAGTCTTCAAGACTATCGTTTGGGACACGTGGGGTTAAGAGGAGTTTCTCACCAACCTTTACATCGCGCTCGAAAGCTTTCTCGATAATCCACTCTACTTGATGATATGGCGTGAGCTTTCCTTCATAATCAATCATTACTTCATCGCACATATACTTCGTATACGCTTCAATAGCCTCGCCAATCTCGTCGTAAACACCAACATGTCTCGTGGAGTCCGGGTGTTGTGTAGCCATTAGTCGCGGTATCATTATCGAAGCCCTAAGACGAGTATAATTGCTGGCATCCGTAAATATATTTAATCCCATGTCGGTGGGAGCCTTTGGGGAGAGAAAAATTTGTTAGCAAGACAACAAGTTTTTGTTACATAGAGAAGCCTTCGCTGAAGACGGGGCGGTGCACATGGGCCTCGTTAAGTGTCCCAAGTGTGGCGGGGAATTCGATATAATGTATGCTAGAGCCTATTCATGCAAAGGATGTTCCGTACTAGCACTAAGGAGCTCATGTGCATATGTTAAGTGTCCCTATTGCGGACACGAATTTGTTCTCAAATAGAGTCTTTGTTACATGGAATAGGTATTGTCTTTAGTTAGCAGTTCATCTTATTGATTCATTAGTTTACTGGTTAGCTAGTTATTTTCATATAGTCTTTATATATACTAGCTTAATCTTGGTGCAAACTTTATATATGATTCTTTGATGTTTTTACACAGGTTAGGTGATATCAATGAGTGTAAATAGAATCCCAATATTGTTTCTAATATTGGCCCTTGTATTGGGTACTGTCTGCGTAGTAATTGTAACTAATGCTACAGGTACAGAGAATGTCCGAGTTATTGTGACTATTGACAAGAAAACGTTTAATCCAGGCGTTGTCGAGGCTTTGGGAGGAAAAGTTGTAACAAAACTCGATCTCATACCAGTTGTCATAGTCGATCTTCCTGCACCAGCTATTAAGGCTCTTGAGAAGACACCGGGCGTCCTTAGAGTTGAACGAGACGGCGAAGTAAGAGCATATGCTCCACCCATAGACCCGCCCGGGAGATCACGGAACACACAGCCCCCTGAAACTATTCCATGGGGTATCGATAGGATCAAAGCACCTCTCGTCTGGAACATAACCACAGGCTTCGTGGACATTAATGGTGATGGCGACTCTGAAATAGAGGTAGCTATAATCGATACAGGTGTCGACTACGACCATCCTGATCTATACAAGAACATCAAATGGGGTGTTAGTGTAGTAAACGGCGTCATTAGGACCAAGGAGGTATTCTGGAGTGATAAGAATGGTCATGGAACACATGTCACCGGTACTGTTGCAGCAATAGATAATGATATTGGTGTTGTTGGTGTAGCACCAGATGTAGAGATCTACATGATCAAGGCCCTAGGCAACGGTGGTACAGGAAGCTGGAGCGACCTAATACTAGCTATAGAAGTAGCTCTCAAGGGACCCGATGGCGTTCTTGACAGTGATGGCGATGGAGTCATAGTCGGCGACCCGGAGGATGATGCACCAGAAGTAATCTCTATGAGCTTAGGAGGATCATCTCCGCCCGACGCGCTCCATGACATAATCTGTGTCGCCTACAGCTACAACGTCACCATAGTTGCCGCAGCTGGAAACGAAGGCGCTGACACACCATCGTATCCTGCAGCATACCCTGAGGTAATAGCTGTTGGCGCCACTGATAGCAATGATCTCGTACCAGATTGGAGTAATAGGAACCCAGAGGTAGCTGCACCGGGTGTTGACATACTGAGCACGTATCCAGACGATACCTATGCCACTTTAAGTGGTACATCAATGGCGACACCTCATGTATCCGGTACAGTAGCATTAATACAGGCCGCTAGACTAGCACAAGGACTCCCACTGTTGCCACCCGGCACTGAAAACGATATATCAACAACCACTATCAGAGGGATACTGCATACAACAGCTGATGACGTAAACAACGATGGATACGATAGTCTATATGGCTACGGCATCATTAGAGCGGATAAAGCTGTTGAACAAGCTCTTTCAACAGGTTAAACAGAAGTAAATAAACAAAAACACAATCTTTTTTCCCAGACTCTTTTTCAGAAAATAAAGAGGAAAAAAGCATTGAGTATACATTAACCCATATGGGGTTTCACGTATTCAGAGCCACCGATTATTATTGACTGGGCGCCTATTCCGTTGTTGTGCTCGCATGCGTAGCCAGTTACCACTATTTGGCTACCGGTTTCTATTGACTTTATGATCTCTGTGTACCATACTGTTGTGTTGGTTGATTCATCGAGCCACATACCCTTTATTCTTACAGTGTATGTTGTATTCGCTGCATTGACTACTATGTAGCCTTCTTCAGGATTAGTTTCAACTACTATGCCCTCTACTTGTATTACCTCGTGCTCTGCCTCATCGTGGACCCACTGGTGTTCATGTTCTCGCTCATGTATTTGTAGGCACTCGCCACAGTGATCCTTCGTTTTTGCATGTTCTTCAGCGTGTTCGCCATGGCAGTTTCTATGCATAGTGGCCCCAGATGTGTGATCCTCTGCCTGCATTAGACCTGGTATGTTGATGTTTGTTGATTGGATATAGCCGCTTGATACAGCATATGCTAGTCCACCTATTAGCGATGATGCGATGAGGGATAGTATTATTAGTGCTCCTGTGTTTAGGGCTGCCATCTTGGTCTCACCTGGGCTCAGTATTGTCTTTTAGTATTTATAGGGCTGGCTCACAAATTGTGAGTAGTATTAAACAATAAGCTGGCTACATGCTAGAGTATGGTGTTGATGTTTTGGATTCTATAGTATTGTTTATAGTATCATCAATCATGAACATTATAGCGATTGCAATAGTGGTGTTGATCCTTACTAGATTGTATAGACTCCAGAGAATGATAGGTATAACAAGTCTTGTATTATTGACAGCAGGGTATACTGTATTCCTTGTAGGGCTCATGTTATCGTGTATAGCAGGGTTTGCCACGTTTTTCCATAAGATAACTATAACTACAGAGCCTGTATACCACCAGCACTTCCACACGGTAGAGTATAAAGAACATAAATGGAGTGGTCCTGGAGAGGCTTTAGCTGGACACATAGGCTTCTGGTCGTGGCTTGTCTACGGGTTATCGGGTATGATGTATTCTCTAGCGTATACTTTGATGCTAGTAAGTTTACTGATATCACGAGAGGAAATAACCGATAGTGATGCCGGGGAGAATAAATTTTACCAAGTTGCAGTACATAGCCCGCTCATAGGAGTGTTTGGATACATACTATTCTTTGGAGACGCTGTTTCAGCGATCTTGACTGCTTTGATCGTGATAATTCATAAGGGATCTATTGAGGGAAGACTCGGCTATGGAGTATTACTGGTATCGCATGTTGTTAGACTAGCTGCTATACTAATGCAGAATCCTATACTGTTCGCTATGGCAGAGACTCTTCGTCCAATAGGATTATACTTTATTGCATTGTGCCTGAAAAGGTGATGACGAGTCATGCCGAAGAAGAAAACATACCGGAGCCAAGCAGGGATCGTCTATGATATACTCAAAGCACTTCGTGACGAGGGAGAACTTACTGCAACAAGAATATCATGCTACGCACGCCTACCCTATGACCGTTTGAAACCAATCCTCATAAAGCTTCTCGAGAAAAATCTCATTGAGGAGGTAAACGTAGATGATAAGACTTACTACAGGATAACAAGTCGTGGCCTCGAAACACTTGAGGAGCTCGAGAAGACAAAGAAGCTCCTTGAAGCTCTTGGGCTAAGGTTTTAGTTTCCCGGATCACCATTATATAGCTAGGTTATTTTGTATTTTAGTTTGTGGTGTAGAATAATGGATATAGTAGATCTCTTAAGGGAACTTGTTGAAATAAAAACCGTTAACGACCCTATTAAAGGAGTGAAGCCCGGTAAAGAAGCTGCAAAGTATATTCATGACACTCTTGTTGACTGGGGTCTTGAACCCGAGATCATTGAGTCCAGTGGCTACTACAGTGTATTCGGGAGCATAGGGGATGGCAGACCTCTTGTGCTCTTGATGGCTCATTTTGATACTGTTCCTGTTGATCCGAGTAGATGGGATTACGATCCCTTTAAATTAACTATAGTTGGCGACAAGGGTTATGGCAGGGGAGCTCTTGATGACAAATCTAATGTCGCGGCACTAATGCTCACAGTTAGGGAGTTGTCTAGGAAGAAACTGGGGTACAAAATATACTATGCTTTCACAGGCGATGAGGAAATAGGCGGAGTCAACGGTGCTGCCGTTATAGCCGAGAAACTCAGAAGCAATGGGTCCATTCCGAAGTATATGATCAATGCTGATGGAGTTGGGATGAAAGTAATTATTCGTAGAAGAAAAGCTTTTGGAGCAGTAATTAAAGTACCTGTTTTGAAGAAGAAAACACGCGGCAAAGTATGTAGAAAAACGTTTAAGGCAGAATACCCTGTGGCGCAGCACTCCCATGCAGCCTACTTTATTCCTGGTGTTGACACTCACCCACTAGTGTCTGCATCAATTTTTGTTAGGGAAACAAATGTACTGGTAAAGAGTATCGATGGAGTATTTTTGAAGTCAAATGTTATACCGCCAGAAATAGTTCTTGAATACATTGCACCCGATGACAAGGGAGATGAAGTAGAGTATGATGAAGGTTTAACTCTACTGCTAAAAATGATAGTACCATTAACACGAATGCCTATACCAACAGAAAAACCTAGTGAATATGGAGTAAGCATTACGCCAAACGTGTATACTATTGCAGATGGCAAGCACAGTCTCTATCTCGATATCAGAGCCATGCTTACCGACAAAAATGCTATTGAAAAAGAGCTTGAGAGACTCAAGGAAGAGCTTTTCCCGGAGATAGAGTATAGTGTACGAAGCGGTTCCGGAGGATACCTTTATACATCAAGGAATTCACTACTAGTCAAATCATTCCTAAACGCCTTAAGAACCGCCAAGGAGCCTTCTGAAGTAATGGAGGGTGCCGGTGCTTCTGACTCAAGATACTTCACAATACTTGGCGTCGAGGCTGTTGATTTTGGCCCACGTGGCGGTAATATTCATGGCGACAATGAATACGTAGTTATTAGCTCCTTAAAGAAGTTACCAAGAATATACACCATGGTTATAGAGGACTTAGTTAAACACGAAACATAATATTAGTCTGATATGATTTGTAGCAACAACTCTTTTATATTATAATACGTGTTTTTATAAAATAGACCCACTACTGCACCACTATTCATAACCATAATTCTGCCCCCATTATAGCTCCCCTCCGGTCTTTGGAGGGAATAACATTGAAGTTCCTTCAATGTAAGTTAGAGGATGTGCCTCCCAAGAAACATGGAAGAGTAGCTATAATAGGTTCTGGGCCCGCTGGCCTTGGAGCAGCTGGATACCTTATATGTAAGGGATATGAAGTTCATGTCTATGATATGCTTCCTGAGCCCGGTGGATTGCTTATTTTTGGTGCACCTGAGCATCATATACCAAAAGAGCCTGTTAGAAAAGGAGTAAAGGAGCTTGTTGACGCTGGTGTCGTATTCCATACTTCTACAAAAGTCATCTGTTGTAGAGAACATGAAGTAAGGAATCATTTTGATAAGATTCTGAAGAAGATAATTAAGTCAAGAAAGTGTCTTGAGGATCTTGTTGAGGAATACGATGCTGTTTTAATAGCTACTGGTGCATGGCGTTCACGTAGACTGGGTATACCCGGTGAGGATCTGAAAGGAGTATACTATGCTCTAGAGTGGCTTGTTGATTTCAATCTAGCTAGACTAGGGTATAAGAAGATGAAGAAAGTACCACGTGTGAAAGGAAGAGTACTTGTTATAGGTGGAGGGCTCACGGCTGTAGACGCCGTGGAAACGCCTTTGAGGTACCTTAGGGATGAAGTAAAGGAGGTTTACTTGTCTTACCGTAGAACACGATATGAAGCACCTATGGGGAAGAACAGGTTTGAGAAACTAATCAAGGAATACGGTATAAAATCACTGGAATTAACAGTACCTATAAAGTTCAACGGGTTGCTCCATGTGAAAGAAGCTGTCCTACAGCATGTAATGCTTGTTCCTGTAGGCGATGGGAAAACAAAACCAGTACCAATACCAGGTACAGAGTTCAAGCTAAAAGTTGATACCGTTTTGATAGCAGTGGGAGAAAAACCATCGCCACCCTTTAGGAGAGAGTGTCTTGGAGTAAAACTGAATGATGATGGCACAATAAATGTTGATGAAAAATATCGTACTACAAAATACAAGGTATTTGCTGCAGGCGACGTAAAACACGGTCCATCACTCATAGGGCCTGCTTTGAAAAGCGGTATTGAAGCCGCCAAGTGTATAGAAGAATTCTTGACAACAAAAGAATGGAGAAGAAAAGATTGTTCTAGCTAATAGTTATTTTTGCTATCAAAAAAGCTTGTTATAACCTCAGTCTTTTTCTTGCTTTTTCAAGTATAGTAGCCATTATGCTCTTTGCTTTCTCGTTATTACCTGTTCTCATATACGTAATTAGTTCTTCTTTTAGCTCTATTTCTCCGGGTATGAGACACGATATTATATAGTCTATGAAAAAGTATGCTGCCTCCCTATCGCCGCGGAAATAGTCTAAGACTATATTGTAAAACTCAGCCGGATTCTCCGTTAAGATCTTGTCTACATCAACTTTTTTGATCGCCTCTACGTATGTTACAAATGGCACTACTATAAAATAATGTCTTCTGCGTTGCAAGACCACCTTTATCATTTTCCAAAATGAAATCTTATAGTGGTTCATCACAAAGTTAACCTCTCTCTTAGTTGTTTTGTATACCCACTCCTGCTTTTTATTACTGTTAATATTCTATTACTGGGTTCCTTTGGATCATGTTTTAGGTTTATTATTGTATCAGATATATTGCCTAGTTCTTGAAATACTTGGTACTCCGTGGCACAGCATGATTCTAGGTTTGCTAGTAGGGTTTGCACTAATATCTTGTTGGTATCTTTAATATATGCTGAAAGGTCTCTATTTATAAACCTGTAGATGTGATGTGGTATAAGCCCTGAGTATACCTCTACTCCATCAAAAACTATCAAACCAGGATCAAGGTCCATAATAAGCTCCTGTATTTTCTTCATCGTCTTTGATATTTCTGACGTGAAAGGATCAATGTACTTCATTGTCAATAAATCTAAGTTAGGTTCTCTCCCGGGTTCGCAAACACGTTTTAATAGATAATTTATTTTCTCGTTGAGAGAATCAATGTATTCATTATAACTTATGTAGAGAGCTTTTTCTCCCTGCAAGACAGCATTCAAGGCGTACTCTAAGGCGAGCACACTTTTCCCTGATCCATGGGATCCTGTTATTAGTGTTATTGATCCTGGCGGTATTAGTGAGAATATTTTGCTTAAGTTTCTAGTCAAAGGTTTTAATCCTTTTTTAGTTCTTTCTTGTCTCCTCGGGATTTTGGCAGAGTACACTATTGGTGCAAAACCTTTTTCCCCTATGGTGTATGGTATGACTGTTGAACGAACAGCTGTTCCACGCATTTTCCTTATTTCAATCCATCGGAAATACGTTCCTTTAGTGTACTCTGCTTTCAGTACAAGTACTCCATCAACAACAAACTCCTCAACACCATAACCTATAACCTCTATACCGTATGGTAGATCT
Organism: Desulfurococcaceae archaeon MEX13E-LK6-19; assembly: GCA_029637525.1. NCBI lineage: Archaea > Thermoproteati > Thermoproteota > Thermoprotei > Desulfurococcales > Desulfurococcaceae > Desulfurococcaceae archaeon MEX13E-LK6-19. The sequence continues at coordinate 1,258,695 of CP072660.1, read as the reverse complement.
GCGATGACAAGAGTTGTAACATCGTCAAGCACCCTAGTTCCATATATCAGCGTGTTTCTCAGGAAAGCCCTGATGGTAGAAGGGCTATCTAGTGTCTGAAGAATCGCTGTAATACTGTCCAAGACAACGCGCTTAATATCATTATCCTTTATGACCTTCATGATCCTCGCTACAACAGACTCCATGTTTGTCTCGATATCAGCATGAGGTATGCTCATAAAGTAGAATAGCCCCTTCTCCTCAAGCTCACTAAAATCAAGACCCAGCTTTTTCATATACATAGTGAAACTCTTTTTATCTTCTACAAAACTTATGTACAGTCCTTTCTCACCATATTTCACAGCGCCATTAAATAGATAAGTGGCAGCAAATATCGTTTTACCAGCGCCAGGATGACCAGCAACGAGCACTAAACTACCCCGAGGAAACCCCCCTTCTATTATTGCGTCAAAAGAATCTATTCCTAGAGGCGATCTCGATATAGAGCTCATTATATGCATACCTCTATAAGTATTATATTGGATGTTTTGCTTTAGTATTTATGCTCCATAGCAATTTCCATTGCAATATTTTCAATTGTTTTGCATAGGTTTTATGGAGAGGGTAGCTGCTTAAACGGTATATTATATGAAGTATTATATAAAGATTCCTTTTCAACAACGCATCATAAATTTTTCTTAAAGACAATAACATGAATACTATAAAGTTAAATATCGGTGCAAGCATACTGTACTCAACCCCCTCGTGGAACAGGGGTGCATGAATAGTAGGTAAAGTAGGCATGTATAATTTTAAAGAAGTCCTGGAAGATCTGTGCAAGAAGAAGGTATGGCTTTTCTGTAGATTTCTTGACTTTGATGCTCCCATGCTTCATAAATACCTCGTAGTGACAGCTGAGTCGTATCAATATCTCGGTGAAACGCTATGTGAGTGTCTTAATGATAAACATTGCTCGGGAACATTAGCAATAATGGTTAGAGAAGTCATGTTATTAGATGAGTATTACCCAAGGATAGACGTAGATAAATTATCTGAAGTATTGAGGAAATCTTTTAAGAAATACATTTAGGCCAAATACTATTTCGGTGTAAGGCAGTGGATATTATCTGTTATGAGCCGTTATCAGCTCCTCAATCACTTAAACAAAAAGGTGTGGAATGGATAATATCCTGCTGTCCAAACAATATTACCTATAGATCGCTCCATGACCTAAATCGTGTTATCGAATACCTGATGAATATTTTGTCCAGAAAAACTGGTATCAACTTCAAGTCCTATGAATTTACAGAGAATGAACCAATAGGGAGTGACTACATCATATACAAGTATCGTTTACACTTACAAGACACTAGAACAGGATATTGTAGTTGCCGTATAGTTACTTATCTACAAAAAGTTATTCTCATAGTTTGTACGTTAAGTGGAATAAAAATACTAAACACAATGTCTCCCCCTCTTTCTCCTAGTCTAGGAAGCTACAGTAAAACATCCATTAATGAGACAGGTATGAAAAACCATATACCTGCTGGTCAGAAGATTATTCCAAACTTCATAATATACCGTATTCTTGGACAGCCACATATACATATTGATGACTGGAGTCTCAAAATAACAGGTCTAGTTAGCAGAGAACTCGACCTAACTTATAACGATATACTAAAAATGCCGATGAAGAAAATAACCACTGACTTCCATTGCGTCACAGGATGGTCTGTAAGAAATATCGAATGGGAGGGTGTTCCATTACATTACTTAGCCGAGAAAGCCGGCGTCTCCGAGAAAGCCAGATGGGTATTTATCAAGTGTCTTGATGGCTACACAACTATTGTACCCATAGAGGATTTCATGGATGAAAACGCTATACTGGCCTTGAAAATGAACAAAAAACCTTTAACGCCTGAACAAGGATTCCCGGCGAGGATACTAATACCTCATCTTTATGGGTGGAAGAGTGCCAAGTGGGTTTCTGTAATAGAGTTCACTAAGGAGTATAGAGATGGTTTCTGGGAAGCTCTAGGTTATCACGAAAGAGGATATGTATGGCTTGATGAAAGATTTAAAAAATGTTGAAGTGTTAAATAGTCTTTAAACACTATACTCTAGAATTTAACGTATTTCTCTCCTGGAGATCCACAAATAGGGCATCTTTCTGGTGGCTCTTTACCTATATAAGTATGTCCACAAATAGGACACACCCATATGTGCCCGTCAAGAGGTATATCCTCTCCCTTATCAACATGCTCTTTAGCTTTCTTGAATAGCTCGGCATGTATTTTCTCTGCTTCAAGAGCCCATTTGAAGCTTATTTCAGCTTGTTTTTCTCCCTGGAACTCAGCTATTTTTATGTATACTGGATACATTTCATTTACCTCAAATTCCTCGCCACGAATAGCCATAGCTAGATTCTTTGAAGTATTCCCTGGCCCAAATGGTGCTCCTGCCACTACTTTAGCATCAGTATCTAGGTTCCTAAGCTTGTCATAATGGTTTCTTGCATGGACTTGTTCTGAGAACGCTATTGCTCTAAATAAACGTGCTACATTAGGGAATCCTTCTTTCTCAGCTATTTCGGCGAAAACAAGATACCTCATATGAGCCATTGATTCTCCTCCAAAAGCAGAGATTAACGCATCCACAGTCATGGGTCTAGAAGCTGCCATGAAATATCACCTTGTTTCAACCATGTTAATCTATTTTATCAAGCTAAATATAAAAATCATCAGCACAATCATGACATAAAGATGGCTTTCTCAACTAATCTCATTTAATTTATAAAATACTAGATCCTGTAAAGCCTTCCTCTTGTAATATCAGCTATCATCTCAACATATGAGACTCCAGGGTCTAGAGTGTTTCCACGTGTATCATAAATATCCATGTCGATGCCCTCCATTCTAATGATACTGGATAGCTCCTTGATTTCTTTCTCTACATTATCTACCAGGGGCTTATTCGCCTTGCCATCAGTGATCAGTATTGCCTTGATATACGCGTTCTTATGTTTTGTCTTGAAAGTCTTTGCTACATGAACTATTTTCTGTAGTGCCGCCGGCAATGGTGTTCTTCCGCCTGTGGGCGTTCTGGCTATCTCGTTGTAAACCATTGTATAGTTCTTCGTTGGCGGTATGAACTTGTCTACTCCATAACTCCTGAACGTTATTAGGGAGAGCCATGTCCTCTTTGTGTACGTGTCTTCAATAATTTTTTGGGCAATAGCTTTAGCCACAGCTATTCTTTTGGACACATTCATGCTGCCGCTTGTGTCGAGAATAATCATAGTCAAAACAGGTAGCCGGTTCCTTCTGACACGAACAGCTATAAGATCATTCAGTATATCGACGGGAACTTCGTTTATATACTTGATACCGTTGGATAGGACGTTAGTTATAGTACCAACAATATCTATGTCTCTAGGATTCGGGTAAGGGTAGAGATACGATATTGGTATGCCAAGAGGCTTGTTTATAATAGTTGTATACTTGTATCTCGACCCAATTACATTGTTTAGATCTCCGCGATCTTTTTTCCATAGACTTGTTTCTCCAAGGGATACTCTATACTCGTTGTTTCTATCAGGTGGTATAACTATTGATGACTCACCGGGAGAACTTGTTTTATCCCCATTACCATCTCTCGGAGCTTGTTCTAGTCTTTGATTGATAGACTTGTTTTTCTCTTTTCCTGCAACATCATCTCTTGTTTTACCGTGTTTTCCCTCCGTATTTGTTTTTATATCGAGGAGCCTTGGCTTTTTATCCATGTAGGTGTTTTGAAGAGGCTTAAGAGATAGCCTATGTGGTAACGCTAGCTCCATTGCTTTCTCAATATCTTCGAGTGAGACCCTTGTCCTGCCATCGAGTGCTGCTATGGCCTTCGCTGTCCTGACAACGACTATCTCCGCTCTACAGGTCCTCACCTTCATCTCGACAAGTGTCTTAGCCAGCATTTTCAAGAGATCATCATCTATTTCTACATGTTGAAGCAGCTCACGTGCTCTAGCAATCTTTGAAGTAAGCTCTCTTTCTTTCCCAGCATACTTCTTGTAGAATGAAACGGGGTCTCTGGAGAACTCTTCAACCCTCCTAACGATCTCAGCACGTGTCTCGGGATCCTGTGGGGCCTCGATATTTACTACGAGCCCGAATCTATCGAGGAGCTGTGGTCTAAGCTCTCCTTCCTCGGGATTCATGCTTCCTACAAGTATGAATCTAGCTGGGTGCTTGAAGGAGATGTGTTCTCTCTCAATAATATTCCAGCCATAGGCAGCGGCATCGAGTATAAGGTCAGCTATGTAGTCGTCCAGGAGATTCACTTCATCTATGTAGAGAATATTCCTATTGGCTTCAGCTAGTATACCAGGTTTAAGAGCCCTTATGCCTTCACGTAATGCTTTCTCAAAATCAATAGTACCAATAAGTCTATCAGGAGTAATACTAAGCGGAAGGTCTATGACAGTCATTTTCTTTTTTACAACAGGGAGCTCTTCACCATTCAACCATTTCTTGTAACAATTATCACACATCTCCATAGGATTCCTGGGATTACAGTTAAATGGGCAGTTAGCTACAACCTCGATCTCCGGCAATACGTTGGCTAGCGCACGAACAAGCGTTGTTTTACCGGTGCCCTTGTCTCCTCTAAGCAGTACTCCTCCAATCAACGGGTTCACAGCCACGGCAAGCAGTGCTAGCTTGGCTTTCTCCATGCCTACAATAGCTGTGAATGGGAACACTAACCTGCGCTCAACCTCGCTTGTATTCATGATCCCACACTGCAATATGCACTATCCTCAATAGGAGAGTGCACCAGGTTAATAAAGAAGAACAAGCTTATTGATAAACTTATTTCCCAGTAATTTCCTTAAACCTCTTTATAATAGTCTCTATTCTCTCGATCGATTTACTCCACGAGCTTACTTGGTCTGGCATGACTACGTCTATATAGCCTCCTTGTACTTCACCGGGAGTGGTTATGTCTTCCTCTAGGAAGCCTTCGATCTCTGTATGTGTTTTCCTAAGCTTGTCTAGTAGTTCCCTACTAGGCTTCCATAACCCTCTCAAAGCTGCCTCGATAAGCCTCCTAGTGATCTCCTCAAGCGCCCAGACGTTGTGCTCCATAAACCACTTCTTCATCTCTTCATCAAGTACATAGGTCTCGGCTATCTCCTGGAAAACCCAGTCGGGAACCATTCTTGTTGTGGAAGCCCATCCGTAGAGGTGTAGTATCTTTCTCTGGAACTCGTTGGCGCCACGGTACCCGTGTTTCTTCATCTCGTTTATCCATTCTCTATTGAGTAGCTTTGCTCTAGTAATCCTCTCGATCTCGAGATCCATGTCTCTTACTTCAACACTGGAGATATCACGTGTGTCAACAGTAACTATCTCGATATCGCTCCTCTTGGTCAAAGCCTTGACTGCATTGTAGAATCCTCCATGGTAAGCGAAGTAGCAGCAACAACCAAATATGTCATGTTCATCGCTCACGTGATTCCTGTTAACAACATCAACACGTTCTAGACTGAGTACAAGCGCTTCATGAGCCGGTTCTCCATAGGAGTCGATACCGTAGGCGTAGCCGCTCCACTGTATCCATATTTTAGCGAGATCCATATCAGTCTTCCAGGCAGATGCCTCAACAGCAAGGTTAACACCAGCACCATAAGCGCCCGGTGGAGCACCATAGACACGGTAACGAGCCATTTTCTCGGCTCTCCTAGGCTCAACACCTAGTTCAACAAGCTTCTTCATGTTCTCAAGATAATGTTTCTTAACATAGTTCTTGTCAAGAGGTTCATCCAGAGCGATAACTTTGGCCACCGCTTTGTCTATAAGCTCTATGTAGTTCGGTAATGTATCACGGACAATACCACTTATCCTGACGACAACATCTATGCGTGGTCTCCCAAGCTCCTCCAATGGTATAACCCTGAGATCCCTGACAACACCATTACCATCCCAGACGGGCTCAACACCTATGAGGTATAGTATCTGCGCTAATTGTTCGCCATCAGCCTTGTAGGCATCAATACTCCATAGTACCTCGCCGACACTCTCAGGATACCTACCATGCTTCTCTAGATAATGTCTCAAGAGCTTCTCGGCAGAGTCCCTGCCAACAATCCATGCAGCTTTTGTAGGGAGTGTACGTGGGTCTATGAGATAGAAGTTTCTCCCTGTGGGAAGAACCTCTATTTTACCGCGTGTAAGCGCGCCAGAGGCACCGGGTTCTATATAAGATCCCGCTAATCCATCGATCAAACTCGTTGTCTCCCGTCTACATTCCCTAATGAGTCTTGCTACCTGGACAGCGTACTTGAGCACTTCAATAACCTTGTCTGCCTTCTCTCTACGGGGAGCCATCACTTTTGAAGCCACCTTCTAGCCTCTTCTTCAACAACCCTAATGATCTCTTCCTCCCCCATGTCTTCCCTCTCAATGAGTTTCTCGAGAACAGACACAGCAATCAAATGGAGCCTGTCTAGAAGCTCGCTATTCCTGATACCATACACCTTGTTTAACTCCATAGGCTTCCTCCGGAGCTCATCATAATCAAGACCAAGATACTCTGCCAGAACCCTCTTTATCGAAGGAGTCCTGTAGGTATCGAAACTCATTATAGTAGCTACATACTCTGCTAGCTCTCTAGCATCAACTGGTGGATGACCCAAGATGTGTAGACCCTTGTTCACCTGGGTGTTCTTCACCATATGGATGTACCTGTGTAGATACTCTACAACCTCTTCTTCACTAGCCCCACTAGGCAGCTTGATATTATGTTCTCTTGCTTTCTCAAGCAACTGCTTATAGGTTATGGATGCTCTAGCATTGTCGCCCATTGTCTTGGCATGACTGTATTGTGCCAACAAGGACTCTAGATCACTTAGTACATCAGCATGCTTCATCGGTGGGTACAAGTGGTCAACTATGACTGCATAACCCCTCCTTTTAGCGACAACACCCTCCATAGGGTTAGATACTACATACACGTATAGGTGTGGTACATCATCTATAGAGATCTCTGGCCAGCACATCCAAGATAACCCTACTCCCTTGCCGGGCAGGAACTCTAGGTAACCATGTGTACCAAAATGTATGACTACATCGGCTTTGAATACTCTCGTAATCCACCTATACACAGCTAGCCATTGGTGTGGTGGAGGAATAGTTGGGTCATGAAGTATCTTACAGACTCTGCCATCACAACGAGGTCCTGCACAACCACGTTTGGGCTGTGGCAAAACAATAATGTTGCCAAACCTTAGCCCGGGGACAACGAATTTACCCTCGTAAACCATCCCAGCCAACACCTTATCCGTACGGCCCATAAGCACGTCATCAGGACTACCCCATGTCTCGATCATTTTCTTTCTAACAGTCTCCGGCAGCTCATTAAACCACTTCAAGTATTCTTCTCTACCAACGAAGCCTAGTGCACCGCCACGTGCCACGATCTCTTCAACAGGAGTCCACCTAAACTCGCTGAAAGCCTTCTTCTCCATAAACATCTTGATGAGCTCTTCACCCGTCTCAGGGATCTTGTCACCGACATTATAGCCTTCTTCCTTCAGCTTCTTGAGAAACCTGACAACACTCTCGGGAACATCGAGTCCCAGGCCGACGCCAATATTTGCTTCAACTCCCTTACATGGCGGGTTAATCAATACTATAGCTATTCTTCTCTCACAAGGCTTTTTCCTCCGCAGTACAATCCATTTCTTGACCCTCCTCGCAATGTAGTCTATATGCTCGTCAATAGATATGATCTTTTTCTCCCCGTAACCACCTACTTTAGTGCCGGCCACGACAATAGGCTCTATAACACCGTCGACTTCCGGCATAGCAACACGGTAGACTATAGTCATATAGCCTACTCCATGCTCGTCTCTAAGCCACTCCTCAGGGGATTTATAGTAGGTTATAATGCATTGGATAATGGGTACGCCAAGCTTTTTAAGAAGCTCTATTCCAGCGACACTGAATCCCTTGGTAGGCCATTCACTGCTTCTACCATGGTCTAGAAGGAAGAATGATGTAAGCTTGATGAGCACGTCAATAACTGGCTTATTGTCCTTGAAGAAGAACTCTCTTATACTATCCTCTGACCCAGGAATACCGAGTTTGTCGTCGCGGAAACTATATGTGAAGACAGGTACAACACCCAGGCCAAGAGACTCAAGCTTCTCTACAAGCTTGTCTACAACAACAGTCCTCCCGTAAAGCCAGTCACTCCTATAAAACAATATGCCTACAAGGGGTCTTGAGGAGAAATGATACGTCTTAAGGTACTCGTTAAGCTCAGTGAAAACACCGTACCTCGGATGATATATTCCATGCCATGGAATATTCTCTGGCTCAGGTACAGAAACAGGTAAACCAGCCTCCTTTAGCATGAGTAGCACTAGCGATTCAATATTCTCTCTACCACCAATCTTCAAGTACGCCGCTGCCTGCGAGACAACTCTCGGGTTCACATTTGAGAGTTCTGCATGGTTCTCGTCAACAGCTATGATCTTTGCTCCCTTATCACGCAAGCCCTTCAAGATATCTTCTATCTCCTGGCTCATGGGAGAGGAGTATACTAGGACAACATTGGCCTTCTTTAGAGCCTCTAGGTCTTCACGTGAGTATCTATACGGTGTGATGACGGTATAGTTGAATCCGTGTCTACTACTAAGTTTCTCGAGAACATTAATGAGGACTGGTGCCATAGCTGCGCCGTAGCCTATGGTGAACCCTAGCGTTAAACTCAATTAAGTGCACCTATCTATAGTCGATGATGCACCAGATTTATTAACCTTAGCCCCTGTCTAAAAACCCTCTAGGTACACCAGCTTGAATTACAGGGTGTACCATATGAGATATAGAAGTGCTCTTACAAAAACATCTATCGCAATAGTAATCATCTTGATCGCTATCGCTATTGCAGCAGGCACCATAACACTATATCCATGGTTTCTAGCTCCTCAACAAGAAACAACTATCACAACAACCATTACCACAACAACTACGACTACCACCACTACAACTACTACAACCACAACAGTCCCGCCTACAGTTATTACAGTCACGGACTTCAGGGGCAAGACTGTAACATTAGAGAAACCTGCTGAAAGAATAGTTGTTTTGTCATCATATTGGGCCGAGATCCTCTTGGCATTAGGTGCTGGAGACAAGATAGTTGGTATAGGTAGTTATGTACCCTATGATCACTATTTACCTGCTAGTATAAGGAACAAGACTGTTGTTGGAAGCGTGTTCAAGGGAGTGAATATAGAGGAGGTTGCTGCACTGGATCCTGATGTAGTTATCATGGATTGTGGGTACAGTAAAGCCGATGAGATTGCTGAGCAAATAGAGAATCTCGGCATACCCGTAGTAGGCTTGTTCATAAGATCAATCAACGACGAAGTAAAGGCACTAGAAATACTGGGCAAGATAGTGGGTGCTGAAGATAAGGCCGAGGAGCTAAAGGAGTTCATAATCACACGTTACCAGACACTACTAGAGAAAGCATCTACCATACCTGATGAACAGAGGCTACGAGTAGTCATGATATCCGGGACAAGTATACTCAAGGAAGGACAGTTGAGTGTCTACGCAAACACTTCTTGGGGTAGAGCAGTAGAGGATGTTGGCGCAATTAATATAGCTCTCAAAGAGTTCCCCAATGAGGAATGGCCTAAGATAGACTTCGAGACGCTCGCGTCATGGGATCCTGATGTAATCGTGATTATATCATCTGTCTCCAAGATACAAACCGTGCTAGATAAAATAGCAAATGACCCTAAATGGGAGACTCTCAAAGCGTACAAGAACAACAAGATCTTTGTTATACCATGCTGGAGCTCTATAGGCGGAGTACTTGACTGGGGGCCTAGGGATATTATTGGCCGCGAGTATCTTGCCAAGATACTCTACCCCGATGTATATAGTGATGTAGACTGGAGGGCTGACATGGAGTACTTGCTCAGGAACTTCTACGGAGTCTTTATACCAAAACAAGCATTTGCAGCATACAATATTGTGTGGAAAGAAGTAATAGACATGACTAACACCACAGTAAAGATACCTAGGAAAGTTGAGAGAGTAGTAGACTTCATAACCTACGAGACACTCATAGCTTTTGGCGTCATGGATAAACTCGTTGGTGTATCGAAATACGCTTACACAAACGTCTTAGTCAAAACAGCTTATCCCAACATAACAGAGATACCTAGCCCTGGCAGTAGTTTCTCAGTAAACATTGAGAACCTTACAGCACTTGACCCCGATTTAGTCATAATATGGCCTTATAAACCCGATGTAATAGAGCAGATAGAGACCATGGGTATTCCTGTAGTAAAGATCCAGCTGTACAGCTACGAGGATATAAAGAGGCTGTTATGGCTTATAGGAACTATATTCGATAAGAGGGATCGTGCTGAAGAGCTAGTCAATGACATGGATCACATAGTTAGCCTGGTACAAGAACGTGTCAAGGACATACCGGACGACGAGAAACTACGTGTTCTATACTTGTGGAGTAAACCAACAAAAGTACAGGGAGGTAAGGGGACAGTAAACGACTTCATAGTGCTTGCAGGAGGAGTCAATGTCGCGGCAAAGGATCTACCGGATAAAACATATGTTCTAGTCGACTTCGAGACCATAGTCTCCTGGAACCCCGACATAATAATTATATGGTATCACGCTAGATACAATGAATCAACAATCCTAAATGACCCCGCGTGGGCGGCGATAAAAGCTGTTGAAGAAGGTAGGGTGTATAAAGAGCCATACTATGAGCACTGGAACATGGATGCATCATTGTTTATACTATGGCTTGCGCAGAAGATGTACCCGGAGAAGTTCAGCGACATAGACTTCATGGAGATAGCGAACGAATACTACATGAAGTGGTATGGTGTATCTTATAGCGATGTAGTTGGTGAGTAATGTTATGGAGAGAAAAACTGTGGCAAAGATATTGATTGTTTTTTCACTACCATTGTCCATAATCTTCTCTTCGTTTCTCGGACGGTATCCTACAAGCCCTATTGATGTCCTGGAGGCAATATTGTCTGCATTGGCTCCAGGGCTTGTCCATAGTCCTCCCGAGACAGTGGAGAGAATAGTATTGCTGTACAGGCTTCCACGCGTACTAGCAGCCGCATTAGTAGGGATAGCTCTTGCTACATCTGGTGCCTCATTACAAGCTATGCTCCGGAACCCTCTTGTAAGCACTCATATACTCGGGATAACAGCTGGTGCAGCATTCGGAGCGGCTCTTGCAATAGCTCTGCTACCATGGTACATACCTATAGAACTGGTAGCTCTTGTTTTCGCCTTACTGGCATTCATAATAGTGTTCGCTATAGCATGGGGCTGGGGGCGGGGGTCTATAGTTTCTCTTGTTTTGTCAGGTGTTATAGTTAATGCATTGTTTTCAGCAGCATTATCGTTGGTGAAGTTCCTTACACCAGATCCACATAGACTTGCATCCATAACTTTCTGGCTCATGGGGGATATTGGGCAGGCTGCCAAGTGGAGTGATGTAGAGAGAATGGCTATCGTGATCATACCATGTACTATAGTGCTTGTGCTAATGAGGTGGCGGCTCAACATATTATCGCTTGGCGACGAGGAAGCACGTGCACTAGGCGTAAACCCTGTCCTCGAGAGAGGGTTCTGTGCGGTACTATGTGCGTTAATGGCTGCTACAGCCGTATCCTACGCTGGGATCATAGGATGGGTTGGCTTACTAGTGCCACACATCATCAGGCTAGCTATTGGCTCCGACAACCGTGACGTCATATTCTACACGGTATTCCTTGGGGGAACATACATGGTTTTGGCAGATGATCTAGCCAGATGCCTTACGACTGAAGTAATCCCTATAGGAATACTCACTACACTGATGGGCGCCCCATTGTTCATATACTTACTTAGGAGGGCTGGAAGAGTATGGAGATAAGCAATATAATACTTCGTGTCGAGAACCTAAACTACTCTTATGACGGTGTCCATAAGGTTCTTGAAGACGTTTCATTCACTATTCTTAGAGGCGAGGTAACAACTATACTAGGCCCTAATGGAGCTGGTAAGACCACTATACTCAAATGTATTCTTAGAGTACTCAAACCCCGTGGAGCAATCTATATTAACGGCAAGGAAGTAAACAAGATTACTAGTAGAGAACTCGCCAAGATAATAGGTTATGTTCCCCAGAGACACCATAGCGTCTTCGCATACAAGGTAATAGACTTCGTGTTGATGGGTAGGGCTCCACATCACTCAATGTTCTCGCTCCCATCAAGGAGAGAGTATGAGAGAGCACTAGAGATCCTAGAGGAACTAGGCATAAGAGACCTGGCTGATAGGACTATTGCCGAAGTTAGTGGAGGACAGCTCCAACTAGTATTGATAGCTAGAGCACTAGTCCAGGAAGCAAAGATCCTATTACTCGATGAGCCTACAGCCCATCTCGATATAGCGAATGAACTTAAAGTATTGAGCATCATTAAGAGTCTTGTAAAGAATAGAAAAGTTGAAGCTGCCATAATGACTCTCCACGACCCATTAATGGCTTCTCTTTTCAGCGACAAAATAGTACTCCTTAATAAGGGCAAGGTAGTAGCCTATGGTTCTCCTTCAACAGTATTAACTCCAAGAAACCTCAACATGGTATATGGTGTAGAGTTCGAGACTATAGCAAAGGATGAACGCACAATAGTTCTACCAAAGATCCCTGCCATTAATTTATGAAGAACAATCTAGTGTAAGTATTGTTTATATAATTTATTACGTGTCTTCTATAAACACGCTATTATCTCTTAATTAAATCTAGTACTTCATGGTGAAGAATATTGCCGAGACACCAATCTTTGCTGGGAATTCTTGTACTGTTAATACTAGTGTACTTTATTACGTCACTACTACTGGATGCTATAACGTATTCTATTACTCCAGACAAGAAGCTTGTCATAGTTAATTTGCCCAAGGAATGTATAGACATTAGGATACTCTATAGAAATGGCGAGGCGAAAAACTACCGTAATATATGTGATGATAGAGTGTTGGAGTTGCCGATAGACTGTGTAGAAAAAATCGTGTATAGTTATGGTTTGTTCTCCAAGAAAATCACGATTACTGTAGACATAAAGCATGACTCCACCGTCTATGTTGTAGTGTTTCCACCGAAGCTCTTCAATGAGTATAATGCTACATATCATCTGGAAGCGTATAGTGTGTTTAGTGGAGAATGGAGTAGTGCCCACAATCACTTGGATATAATGGTTGGAACTGAAGGAGCTTATGTAGAAGAGTCTATGGCTGGAAGAGTATTCAACATATTCTACATGGAGCCATGGATTGTAGAAACTGTAGAGGATATACTCGATAAGCTAAACATAACAGATGAACACACTAGAATAGAGATCGCTGCAACGGCTCTATGGGCAGCACAGCTTGTTAGAGAAGTCAAGGAACAAAGCCCCAATATAATCGTTAATATGCGTGGACTCGACTTGGTTATCGGAAGAGACCATGGTTTCCTAGTTAAGCCTTTAACTCTGGTTGGCTTGTATTTAGTCCACTTTACGGATCGCACTACATTGTATAAGTCGATACTGCATGGGATCAAGAGTGTTGAAGACTATGTTGAAATTTTTCCCGAGTGGAGAAAAGTTGATGATGATAGCTGGGTTGAAATGTGTAAAAGACTAGAGCAATACACGTTGCCTCCAAAGATACCGAGCTATGCACATGTGCTACTACTCGGTGCCACCATACTATACTTTAGGAGCTTCCTGATAGCAATACTTCTAACGATAGCTGTCCTAACTACACTGTTACGTATCATTATACGTAAAACCAAGATAAAAATACGCCCGTTAAGTAATCAAAAAGTAAGAATATTCTAAAACCCTAGAACTATACTGTATACTTGAGAAAAATTGTTTAAATATACAGGTGAAAAATCAAATGAACAAGCTTGACGTAGTTGATGAGTTTAAACTCTACGTTCTAGCTGATGATTATGCTGGTTACAATAGTATCTTCTGGGCTCAACATGGTGTTTCCTACCTTATCGAGGTCAAATATAATGGCAAAAAGAAGTGGTTGCTCTTTGATACAGGTTCTTATGCTGAACCCATACTATACAACATGAAATTACTCGATCTAGATCCGCGGCGTATTGACATAATTATCTTATCACACAGTCATTTCGACCACACAGGAGGACTAATGGGCATAATCAAGGAGGTAAACAAGGAGATACCAATTATTGCTCACCCAGAGATCTTTAAGAAAAGCTTTGCCATGGAACCAGAGTTCATATACGCTGGTATTCCCCCTCTCCGTGGAGGAACAAAGGAAAGCATTGAAAGACAAGGCGGTATACTAATCTTAACAAGAGATCCTGTCAGACTGGCTCCCGGAGTAATTGTGCTAGGAGAGATAAGCCCTGACGAGAGATACGACTTTGAGAAACAATCAACCAACCTCTACAAGATTGATGGCGAGAGAATAGTACCTGATACAGTCAATGATGAAATAAGCCTGGCTATTAATACAAGGAAGGGACTTGTTGTAATAACTGGTTGTTCGCACCCCGGCGTCGCAAGTATTGTAAACAAGGCAGTTACCTTAACCAACATCGAGAATGTATATGCTGTCATCGGGGGCTTTCATTTAATCAATGCTTCAAAACAAAGAATTATGCAAACCATAGGGAAACTCAAAGAACTAGATATCAAAAAGATCTACACAGGACACTGCACAGGCCTTAGAGCTGAAGCATTATTCCTCGAGGAATACGGGAACAACTTTGAGAAACTACATACAGGCAAAATAATAACCATATAGATTTTTCTCAATATATTCAAACAGAGAGGGTCTAAAGATCCTGGAGTAGTGATGGCTTATCAATTATTTCATTCTTTACTCAGCCGCAAGAAGCATCGGTCTTGCCACCAATACGCCCTTCAACGCCATGATCTTATTTATCAACTCCTTGATCCTGCTCGTTGGGCCACGTACTATTATAACTAGCATACATTTCTCTTTATCCAAGTGTACATGTACAGTACTATTAATTATATCCAGGTACTCGTGTTGTACATCAGTTAGCTTCTCATCAACATCCCCTACATCATGATTATATATCACTCCAATAATCCCGGCTACATTACCTTTTAGTCTCCACTTATGCTCAACTATAAAAGACCGCAACGCCTCCTGGATGAGGCGAGATTTACTCTTAAGACCCAAGGCTTTCATACAGAGCTCCACATCTTTCTCGAGGTCCTCAGGGATATACACACCAAATCTCTTAGGCACAAATCAGCACCTCCACCACAAGAATAGTAACATACTAGAAGACAAATATGTTGCACCACTCCTGTTTTACACATTGTGTTCGCCACAAGAATTTATTGGTGTAATAGCTTCAGCGTATACAAGTACATAGCCAAAGCAATAATGAAGAGTATCATGTAAACAACCATCTTAGGTGTTATATAGTTGAAAAGGTAAACAAGGTTTTAATTATTGGTTGAAATGTATTAGAGAACTAGTTTCCTATGATTTTCTTGTATGGTGTTGGGAGTGAAGTTGATTGCTCGTATTGACTGGTTAGCCAGGTCTCTTTTGTCTCGTGGTTATGTTACTGCTCTTTATGTTGTTGTGGTTGGCATGGTTGTTGCCGGGTTTATTCGTCCTCTTATCGTTTTCAGTGTTCTCGAGGAACAAGGGTTGTTTTATGTTGCTTTGCTGACTACTGGTTTTATGGTTAGCCGTGGGTTTGCTAGTTTGTGTACTGGTTTTTTGATCAAGGAGCGTGGGTATAGGCTTTCTGGAGCGCTGGCATTGTTTCTATGGTGTTTATCAATAATGCTCTATACTATTGTTCCCTGGCAGTTCTACCCTATTGTAAGGGTTTTGGAGGGGTTTTCTGCCGGGCTACTCTGGCCTCTCATGCAGAGTCTTGTAATGGCTTCTGTGCCCATGGAGTATAGGTCTCGTGCTATGAGTCTTTACTTCATAGCTGGCTCTATAGCGTATAATGCTGGCATATGGGCTGGCGGTTTTATCGAGGAGTACCTGGGTCAGACGGTATTGTTCGTGTTCTCAATAACACTTTTGCTTGCCGCAGTGATCCCGTACACGTTGATAGCGCCAACCCATGTGTCGAGGAGAGAGAAGTCTATCAAGAAGATAAGAATGTCGTATATGAGGGTTTTCCGCGAACTCTCAAGCGTGATCCCATTGGTAGTCATAGTTGGCGGGATGACGGGTCTTTCACTAGACTACATAATGGCTTATGCAAAGAACGTCAGCGGTTACACAAGTATCCTTGCCAGAATACTGTGGAGCTATACGGGGTATGCAGCACTTGTTGTGAGCTATATCGTGTCCTATATCATGGACAAGCATCCATCCAGGTCAATACCCCTGGCTATAGGCTACATAGTGATAGCATCACTAGCAATACTCTCACTGAAGCTACTGCCAGAAATACTCTATATGCTTACAATACTGCCTCGTGTAAGCAACACTGTCTTCAAGCCAATAATAAGAGGTTACGCCGCAAAAACTACAAGTGACCCAGAGCTCGCGACAACAGCGATAAACTTTCTATCAAACATTAGTGCAGCATTCATACCACTCATTATTACATCGATAGATACAATACTATACATACCAGTACTATTGAGCCCGGGGATACTTGTCTACACAATATTTGCCACACTAATACTCTCGCTCAGCATGTTTAGCGAGAGAAAAACACTAAGCTAGTATGAGGAGAAAATGTTTTATCACATGCTAACCATAGATCTAGACCTGGAGGTTATGGCTAGTTGGACTGGCTATTTATCACGTTAATAGGAAC
The DNA here is from genome assembly GCA_029637525.1 of Desulfurococcaceae archaeon MEX13E-LK6-19. Classification (NCBI taxonomy): domain Archaea; kingdom Thermoproteati; phylum Thermoproteota; class Thermoprotei; order Desulfurococcales; family Desulfurococcaceae; species Desulfurococcaceae archaeon MEX13E-LK6-19. The sequence continues at coordinate 1,241,823 of CP072660.1, read as the reverse complement.
CATATGTTTTATTGCTGGTGTTATTGTAGACCGGGTTCTAACAAAGAATACCAAGGGATTACATGTAGGGATAAGCCTTGGCGGTCTACTATTCTTTCTCCTCGGCATAGTTGTCGGGTACCTGCTGTCACCATACATGGGTGGATTCGTGGGAGCCCTAGGAGGCTTATTGGCGTTCTTTGTAATACTGTTACTCATAATAGTTATTGGTATACTACTGCTTATACTGAGAATGATATTCAAAGCAGGCAAGATACTAAAGAGATTTGGGTTATAGTATTCTTCAACATACAATAGTGGCATGATGTAGCTGAATACACCTAAACCAATACTATTGTCTATGACAAAGTGTGCTGTGTAGTTGTTGTGCTAATTTCCTCATAGTCTTCTCGACTAGTTCCTCTGTTTGCTTCAATTGCTTACCGAGAATTTTCGCTATATCAGAGATCGTTTTTCCCTGTATAAGCCGGGCTGTAATAAGGAGGAGTTCTTGGTCATTAACGTCTTCTATATTAATACCTTTTATATAATTATAGAGGATGTCTACTATTGACTCATGATAGAGATTTCCTTCAAGGTATTTTTCTAGTCTTTTACAAGTTACTTCAATACCTATTTCTCTAGCAAGACCTTTCTCCATAAGGTAGCGCATTATTGTGCTTGTCTTCTCTGCCGAGAGATCCCTGAAGAGGATGTGTCCTGCATAATGTATTGTACTGAACATTATTTTGCCTAATACTTCCTCTATATTCTTCCACTTACCGTCAAGAGGCTTTAGTACAATAATGTTCTTCTCTCCCGTGATCCTATTGTATCTTGGGCTAATGTATATTGGTGTATAGTTGTTTTTCAGCCAAAACCTTATGATGTTGAATCCAGAGAATATTGCTGCAATAGCGCTAATGTTTTTCTCAGATGCTTCATTCTCGATGTAGTTGAGTAGCCTCGAGCCTATGCCCTTGCGTTGTAGTGGTGGAGTAACTGCTATACGTACGATCCTCCAGATCCTCGTGCCGGTAACCCGTTCATATATACCATACCTGTCAAGTTTGTCGACAATCCTGTACCCTAGGTCAGCTAGTTTCGATGGCTCCGTGCCAGGTAGTGCTTCTTCAACTCTCAACTGTGCTACGGCAACAACGTTACCCATAGAGTCAATTACTACCCTTAGATCGAAATAGTCTGTATCGAGTAGAAGAACAAGATCGTCAGGCTCGTTCCTATAGTGTGCTGTCACAAGTAGTCCATAGACTTTTCTCAAGAGATCATAGTTTGACGCTAGTTCTTGTTGCCTTATAGTCTTGTAGTTTAGTGGTTCAGCTACTTCTCTTATTTCAGGAGGTTCTGCATCAAGATGGAATACCTTGTAGAGAAATTCTTCAAGAGGATCCTGTGGAGGATACCTTACTGGATACACTAGTTTCATAACAATTGATCTGCGGAAGTATTCGTTCAGAAGTTTCAACAAAACCCTGCCACTACCCTCGTATCCATGGATGGTAGATGATGCAACAAGCTTCCCTACCCTCCTATACCATCGTCTAACACGTGCAACACCAACCCCAGCTGCTTCATCGACAAACAATGGTTTACCGCTGTCTTCCCGTACAAGCCATGGCTCAACATATTTTATTGATGAAGACCCTGTGGACACTCCCTGTATAAGATCCTTCTTCTTATACACGAGAGGTTTCACCGATAGCTTCTCTAAGCCCTTGACCAGCATCCTGAAGAAACTCTGTACCGAGACAAGGCTATGGCTCGTCACGATGTACCTGCCGGGTTTCCTCACCATAGTATAGGCAGCTAGAAGCCCCATTATACTACTCTTACCCCTACCACGATCGCCGTGGATAAGAAATAGCTTCTCGCTACCATAGAGAAACCTAGGGTAAATCCTTATGACCCTAGCTTGCTCCTCGTTAACAGCGAGTTCCTCGAGTCTCCTGACAAACCTATCCTTGCTAACAGGCCTTGGCTTCGCAGGGTAAACAGGTTTGTCTTCAACTATGCTCCTATAAATCACTCTTCCATTATCTATAACGAGCACGTTTCTAGAAGATCTCGCACAATCAATAAAGTATCTCCCAAACCTTGTTGAAGCCAGTTCTCGTGGTACTTGCACCAAGAAGAAACCATGAGACGAAACAAGCTCTGTGACAGCAGCCAACAAATTACCAGGCCAACCACGAACACCCTCAAGAAACAAAGCAACACTCTCGTATTCCCCGCCAATAAGCCGGTGTGCCTCCCGGAACCCCACAACGTTCCCGCATTGCTCGATACTCTTTTCTTGCCTACTAATACAAAGACCTATGCGTAGATCCTCTTCCTTAAGCATCATAGCGAGATCGTTAATAGAACCAATGGATACAACAAGGGCTCTCCAGCCATGCCGGCATGCCTTAGCAATAAAATCAGTGATAACCAAAGAGACACCTCCAAAAACCATAGAACTACTTCCCGTTATCCATAATAAAAGCTCTTTGATAACAATGCTTTGTAATGATGAGTTAAAAAAGAAGCCTGTTCTTGTCTTAGTACTCTATTTTTATTTCAGTTGGCTCGTAGTCCTCTAGTTTCCCATCGAGCAACTGCCTATACGCCATTAGATCTAATAGACCGTGGCCACTTAAGTTGAATAATATCGTCTTCCTTTCATTCCTGTACTTCCTAGCAATGTCAATAACAGCTTTTATTGCATGAGCTGACTCTGGTGCTGGTATTATTCCCTCTAATTGGGCGAATAACTTTGCTGCCTCCAGTACTTCTGTTTGGTGATAGGCTACCGCCTTAATGTACCCTAGTTTGTATAGTAGACTTATTGTTGGAGCCATACCATGATATCTTAGGCCTCCAGCATGTATTGGTGGTACTCTATATTTGTGTCCTAGCGTGAACATCTTGAGTAACGGCGTTAAACCGGCTGTATCACCATAATCGTACTTGTAGACGCCTCGTGTAAGACTTGGAGCTGCCCTAGGTTCTACTGCTATGAATTCAGTGTCTGTCTTCCCCGACAGTCTGTCATCTAGGAACGGGTAGGCTAGGCCAGCAAAATTACTTCCGCCGCCGACACACCCGATGATAATGTCGGGGTATTCACCGTATAGTAGCTCCATCTGCTTCTTGGCTTCAAGACCTATTATTGTCTGGTGCATTAGAACATGGTTCAAGACGCTGCCTAGGCAGTAACGTGCTTTCTCGTCGTTAAGGACGTCCCATATTGCTTCACTAATGGCTATACCGAGGCTACCGGGGTGATCTGGTTCTTCCTCGAGAATCTTCCTACCGATCTCGGTTACCGTGCTTGGACTCGGATATACTTCGGCTCCATAGATCTCCATAACTGTCCTGCGATACGGTTTCTGCATATAGCTGACACGAACCATGTAGACCCTTACTTTCAAGCCAAAGAACCTGCCCGCAAAAGCCAGTGCACTACCCCATTGTCCTGCACCAGTCTCTGTCACGAGTCTCTCGATGCCATCGATCATATTGTAGTATGCTTGGGCGAGAGCAGTATTCACCTTATGGCTTCCCGTGGGTGTTGCTCCCTCGTACTTGAAGTAGATCCTTGTCTTCGTATCAAGGTATTCTTCTAGTCTCCGTGCCCTGAGTAAAGGCGTGGGCCTACCGATCTCGAGATATGCTTCACGAACATCGCTAGGGATATCAATGTATACTTGATCTGAGAACTCTTGCCTAACAAGCTCTCTAGCGAATACGCGCTGTAGTTCACTAGGCTTGACTGCGCTGCCATCGGGTTTTATGTAGGGTGGTAGCTTCTCTGGTAGTCTAGGAAGGATATTATACCATTTAGAAGGGAGTATTTCCTCACGGAGTCTAGATGGAATTAAAGCCATTGGCGCTGCATAAAACCACCTCACCCACTTTACACCCACCAAATAATATATAAATCTTTCGAACAGGACTATGTCATATCGGGTTTAAACTACCTTATATACCGGCTAGGACACTGTATTCAAAACAATACCAGTGTGTAAACACACTCTGGGTGCTATGAATTGATCAAGCAGTTGATTGTTGAGAAAAAGATTGATTCACCTGGCTATACAGCTATTGATTTAACCCCCATTGTAGTAGAGGTCGTTGGGTCTTATGGTCTAGTGGATGGAATAATATTGGCCCATGCACCCGAGTCAAGAACAATTGTGACTATGATCGAGTATGAACCAGAGCTACTAAAGGATCTCGAGGATTTCATAGAGAAGCTAGAAAGCCCAGCTGTAGCCGAGGCGTTGCTGGGTAAATCAGTAGCTATACCAGTAGAGAATGGAGAGCTTAGTCAGGGCGTCTTCAAACACATCGTGTTCATCGACTTAAGTAGGGTTAAAGGAGAAAAGAGGGTGGTGTTCGTTCTTGAAGGCAGTTTTAGAGAAGATAGAAATTAGGACACATGGTCCAATGAGCTACTTTCCTCTGAGAGACAAAATAGAAGAAGCCATAGAGAAACATGGTCTCAGCAATGGTGTAGTATGGATTCACGCTAAAGGAGCTACGCCAGCGATAATAATAGCGAGAGATAATGATTTAGACTTGATCGATAAATGGCTTAGAGAAAACATACCAGTCTACGGCTGGAGACATGGTAACGCTTATGCACACCTCAGATCAACAGTCCTATCAACAGTAAAACCCATTGTGTTTAAAAACCGCAAGCTAATGATCCCGAAGGAATACAATGTATTCTTCCTAGAAACAAGGCCTGTATACAATCATAAGAGAACAATACACCTATGGATTACAGGAGACTAGGTATTTTGGAGAGAATCCTGTTTAAGTTTGGAGTTACTTATAATAGTGTATAACCAGTAGTTATACAAGGTGATACCTGTGGTTAAACTAAGGGTTAAAGTTGGTCCCAAGGGCCAAATAGTTATCCCAAAAGTTTTCAGGGAAGCCTATAGAATAAAAGAAGGAGGTTATGCAATAATTGAGCCCACGGAAAATGGCTTAATAATACGTGGTGTTGAGGACCCCAGTCAAGTAATCAAGTGGATAAGAGAGAGGAGAAGAAAACTACAGGGTAAAGAAGCGAGACTTGGCGACCTAGCTAAAATAGATCTTGAAGAGGAGTTTGATTCATGAAGATATTTGTTGATGCAAGCCTACTCATATACTTAAACGTCAAATTACCAGAAAACGAAGCAAGACTAGTGGAACAGTTCTGGCTTGACCTTCTATTAAACCATGACATATATACCAATATCCTTGTTCTCGATGAGACAATATATATCTCCAAGAAAAAGTACGATGTACCAGTAACCGAGACAATAGAGTTTATTGACAGAGCCGTAGTGCCCTATATAGAAATACTACCCATAGGTCTCGACGAATACCTGAAAGCTAGAGAATACATGACCAAATACGGGCTAAAACCATCTGATGCAATACACTTAGCTACAATAGAAGTAAATGGATTACAGGCAATAGCCAGCGAAGACAAAGACTTTGATAAAACCCATGTGAAAAGACTATGGATATATTAACCCGTCAACTCAAGGTAATCCTTTTCCATTTATAAAACCTTGAAGATAACATATGGAAAATCTATAGGAAAAACTAATGTTATTGACTTGTTTTACTATTTATCCAATGCTTTGTTCATGAATAAGTTCTCCATTTAAACATTGCTTAAAGAACAAAAACGCATAATTTATTTTTTAACTAAGAATTTACCTGAGGTGGAGAGTCTGTTAAGGGATATTCTCAGTCTTGGTCGTTTTAGATGTAGAGCTTTTATAAATAATGTGCCTGGTGCACCGATAGTATTCCTTCACGGATATATGTTTACTAGTGATGTATGGAATGATATAAACGTGCTGAAGGTTCTTGAGGAAAACAATATCCCGTTCCTGGCTCTAGATATGCCTTATGGCTTGAAGAGTAAGTGTAACCCGAAGTCAAGGGATCCAGATGAGAATGTCATGGTGGTTAGAGAAGCTATTCACGGGATATTTGGCGGTGGTATACATCCTGTTCTTGTTGGCGCTAGTCTTGGAGGATACATAGCTCTAAAGTATAGTGTGGAGAATCCTGTTCTTGGATTAATGCTTATAGCACCAGTCCATGGGCTTGATCCTAATCTGGTGAAGAACTACAAGAACCTCAAGGTGCCTGTCTACATAATCTATGGTACAAAAGATAAGATCGTAGAGTTGGAGGAGATGAAGAAACTGGCATCACATTTTGAGAGATCCAAACTCATAATATATGAGGATGCGGAGCACCCTGCATACCTAACATACCCAGAGAGATTCAAGCAAGACCTTCTCGAACTATACAGGGAAATACATAGCAGAATACCTTAAGCGTAATACGCCGTTACCGGTGTTTCTCTTTCTAGCACTTAGTTTTCTTTTACTCCATATTTTTCTAAAAGTTCATCGCTTATTTTCTTACAGCGAGCTATTTCGCCGTATATGTATGCGCTTCTTCTTGGTTTTCTCTCGAATGTAGTGAAGTCTACTTCTACTATACCGAATTTCTGTGTATAGCCTTCAGCCCACTCAAAGTTGTCTAGAAGACTCCAGTAGAAGTACCCTTTGACATCTACTCCCTCATTTAGTGCTTTATGTAGGTACTGGAGGTGTCTTATTATCGCCCGTATTCTAAACTCATCGTCTTCTGTAGCTACTCCATTCTCGGTCACATAAATTGTCTTATTGTACCGTTCATGAGTCTTCTTGAGTACCTCATACAATCCCTTAGGGTATACGCAATAGCCCATTGTAGTCCATTCTCCAGTGTCAAGAGGTCTTGTATCCATGAACATCTTGAAGGGGTTCCAAGAGTGTTTTACAATGTATCCAGTGTAGTAGTTGACTCCTATGAAATCTATTTTTACTTGGGGTACTTTGGCTACTCCACGTAATAGTCTCAGCACACCAGTCTCCATGGCATCTAGGAAAGCCCAATTGTAGATGTGCTCGGCTCTCTTGTAGGCAGCCATATCGCGTTTCTTCTCAGAATATGGTTTAAATGCAACAAGATTCTTTACAATACCAGCTTTCCTACCATGTTCTCTAATGATCTTCACGGCTTCTGCATGAGCTCTATAGATGTTTACTTCTACTACCCCTGCTTTACCCATAGATTTTATACCCGGGGGCCATTTACCCCACACATAACCCATGAGCACATAGACTATGGGTTCATTGAATGTCACCCATAAATCAACGTCTTTAAGCTCATTGACAACAAGCTCTACGTAGTCAAGAAAATATCTGATGTTATCTTTCTTAAGCCACCCACCTTCTTCAATAAACCACCTAGGGTTTGTAAAATGGTGGAGAGTAACCATTGGCTCGATATTCTTTTCTCTAAGCAGTCTAACAATCTCCTTGTACCTCTCCAGAGCATCCGGGTTCTCTTCGTTTTTACGTGGAAAGATACGGCTCCACTCAATAGAGAACCTATAGGCGTTAAACCCTAGTTTAGCCATAAGCTCTATGTCTTCACGGTATAGCTCCCAGTGATTACATGCCTTACCAGACTTATGCCTTACTTTCCCTTTTTGCTCCCAATCCCACCAGTCATTATAGATGTTATCTCCCTCGATCTGATGAGAAGAGGTTGCTGTACCAAACAGGAAGTACTCGGGAAACATGAGAGGCAAGACTACTCCCTCTGTTCTATTTGAATTATAACGTATTGCTCAACAAGAAATATATTGTACTAAGCTACAATAAAAACTAAGCATATACTCTGGAACAAGATGATTATGAGATGACATGTTTTGTATACTCTCGTATAGTGTGGTGTTTTATTCATGAAGATATTATTTGTACCCATAGCTTCACCTATACACGACAAGAGAGCAGTTGATCTGGTTGTCAGAAGGTATAGAGATAAAATAGAACCCTATGTAGACGAGGTATTCGATCTCGTAACTAGACCACAGGATGTACCAAGAGGTTTTGATGCATACGTCGTTCTTGTTGTTACTGGTGGCAGCGAACACATAGCACTGGAGATAGCCAACGAGGACAAACCCGTGTTACTCATAGCCCATGACAGAATGAATAGTCTACCAGCAACACTTGAAGCCTACTCAAAGCTTCGGGAAGAAAACAAGCTCGTATGGATCGCCTCTCTAGAAGACCCTGTCTACGATGTCAAGTCTTTCGTTAAGGCTGTTAAAGCTTGGATGAAACTACGTGGTGCACGAATAGGTGTTATTGGCGGTGTATCGCATTGGCTTGTCTATAGTAGGGTTGAAAGAGATTCTCTGAAAAAACTTGGCATAGAGCTTGTCGAGATACCTTTGGATAAACTCATTGAATTAATTAACAGTATAAGCGATGAAGAAACATCACAGTATGTAGATAAGATTATTAACAATGCTATCGATGTTCGTGTTCCACGGGAAAGTGTTGTAAAGGCGGTTAAGGTATATATTGCTCTCAAGAAACTCGTTGAAGAATATAATTTAGCTGGATTCACTATAAAATGCTTTGATCTCATACTTAGACATAATGTATCAGCATGCCTAGCACTAGCCATGCTTAATAGTGAAGGAATTATTGCTGGTTGCGAAGGCGATGTCCCAGCCGCTATAACGATGCTTATATCACAGCTACTAACAGGATACACAGGTTTCCTAGCTAACGTAGCCTGGATCCTCGATGACGAAATACAGCTAGCCCACTGTACAATAGCGTTTAACCTCGTGGAAAACTATTCTCTCGATACACACTTTGAGACAAACAAAAGCGTTGGCGTCGAAGGATATGTGAAGACTAAAAGAGTGAGTTTAATCAAGATTTCTCCAAAACTTGACAGACTAAGAGTTATAGTAGGAGACTTGATTACAGGCGAGCCGATTAGTAGAATGCTCTGTAGAACACAAGTTGTCGTGAAAACCAGTAACTCCCGTAAAATACTTGATGATCCAATGGGTAACCACTATATTGTTGTACCCGAAGACATCAAAAATGAAGCCAAGTTCTTTGCACACTTAGCAAGACTTAAACTAGATACCAATTGACTTTAACAACAGATCTTTGAGTTTTTCATTTATATTTATTCAAAACATTTTTACGTATAGTCTTCTACATATAATACATACACGAATATACAATAATGACAGTTACACTATAAGGACACTAATAACGAGTTGGAGATGAACCGTAAACATGGAGATAACATGGCTTATACTGGGATGTATGGCCGCATTCCTTGTAGCATGGATTAACGGGGCTAACAATGCTGCTAACGCCATAGGAACAGCCGTTGGATCCCGAGCACTAGACCTAAGGAAAGCACTCTACTTAGCCGCTACTTTTGACTTCATCGGCGCCATGTTGTTTGGAAAATTCGTGTCAGTAACGCTACTCAAGGGTATTGTTGATACAAGTGTATTTAATGACCCATCAATAGTAGTCTATGGAATGATCTCTGCTCTGCTGGCAACAGGAATATGGGTTATAGTAGCCACATGGTTTAAGATACCAATGAGTATAAGCCAGGCAATAGTAGGAGGCGTAATGGGTTTTGGCCTAGCTACCCTCGGAGTAGGTGGTATTAACTGGAGTAAAATCACCGCAATTATAACTGCATGGCTAATCCTACCATTCATGTCCGCCGGAATAGCCATGGGGCTCCACAAATACTTATCCAAGAAATTCGAGAGTCTTGAGAGAAAACAATTACTTCTAGCATCCGACATACTAATGTTTACACTTGTATTCTCTACAACATTCCTGCTATGCGTTAAGACTCTAAGAGCAAGCGATCTATTATGGGCTATAGGGATAACATTACTTGCATCAATGATCATAACAGTACTCTACCATATTATTGTTTCAAAGATAACTCCTAGAGAACCCGTGCAAGCAAGGAAAACAGTATTCAAGGTACTATTAGTGGTATCAGCAGCAGCAATGGCATTTAGCCATGGTGCCCATGATGTAGCTAACTCTGCAGGTCCCCTTGCAGGAGTCTTATATGCTGTTTACAAGGGAGGTGTTCCATCAGGAACTATAACCATACCAATTGAAGCACTTGCATTATCGGCAGCAGGAATAGCGATAGGGATACTAATGTGGGGACAACGTGTTGTAGAAACTATTGGAGAAAAAATAACGACATTAAGTACGGAAACAGCCTTCACAGCCCAATTCGCTGGATCTATAGCGACACTCATAGTCACTAGACTAGGTTTACCAGTATCGTCAACAATAGCTATAGTAGGTGGTGTTGCTGGGGTAGGATTCGCCCGCGGAATAGAAAGCGTGAATATAAGAACCCTTGCCAAGATAATGTCATGGAGTTTTATAGCATTCCCAGCAGTAGCAGGCATAGCATGGGGTATTTTCTATCTCATAAACATCATGATATAATTCTTTCGCGAAATATGTTTAACCAGGTGTTTAACTAGTTTCTCCTGCAAAAACTAATAGCGTCTACATAACTGTATAAATGACAATTAACCAGTTCAGCAAGGTGTTATGCCATGGTGTTATTGAGTACGCTAAACAGGATCATGAAAACCCTTAATGAAGACAAGATTATTGTCAAAGACTTGTGCTATGGAATCAGATACACTTATGCACTAGTGGAAGGAGTTTACGGGCGCTCCCTAGGGATTGTTTACACTAATATCAGCGAAGTTGCCAATTACAGAGTATTTCCTTCAAAAATACCTGAATATCATGAGATCAAAGAATTTCTCTCATCACTACATATTACCGAGAGAATAGCTGGTATTTCTGTATTGAATGCTTTAAGCCAGTACTACTTATTCAAGAAAAACATGTATAAACAATACAGGATTTTCTTTAACAAGGATATCATAGACATAGTCGATGTCAAACCTGGTTCAATAGCTCTGCTCATCGGCTTCATAAAACCTATCGCACGTAGGCTTGAAGAGAAGCATGTTGAATACCGTGTTGTTGAGAGAAACCCTGTTTTGTATGGTGAAAGAGTATACCATGATAGTATGGTTAAGGAATTGGCTAGAGACAGTGACTATATTTTCATATCGGGAGCCTCATTATCTACAAATACTCTTGAATACATCCTATCGATCATGCCGAGTAGACCAGTAAAAATATTGGTAGGCCCATCGGCACAATTAATCCCCGATATATTATTTGAGAAAGGAATAGACTACGTGGCATCCATAAGAATAGATAATGAAAACGAGGTTATGAAACTAATCAAACTAGGTCATGGAACTCACTCCATAATGAGATGTTCAACTAAATACGTTATAGCAAATCCACGCAACCATAGATAGTTTTTGTCTAAATTATTTAGACAATATTTAAAATAATATACACTTTGTATCGACTGTTATCTCTAAGACTATATAGGTGATCACCGCTGGAAATATAAGCCACACAATAATAGATCCTTATTGATACGAGAAAAAGGGATCCCGATGGGGTGTGAGATATGCCCGCAAGAAAGGCAACAATAAAGATTTCAAGCAGAGGATACGTTGTTGTACCCAAGAGACTTGTTGTAGCAATTGGAGGTAACCCTGGCGAGAAACTAGTTGCTCGTGTAGAAGAAGGCAAAATTGTCATTGAGAAAGTAAGCGAGTAACCATAATAAGATACTGCCCATAGTAATGTATGAAAATCCAATCTTTTTTAAATAACACACAGTTTTTCCGTTAAGCTATTTTTCTCGGCCAATAATGCTCTTCGCCCTTGCCACAATATCGTCAATAATTCTTCTTAATAACTCACTAGTACTTGAATGATAGACTATTTCACGGCACCAAAGGATCTTTGTATAAAAGCGTTCTTGTTCACTCTTTTCAAAATAAGGAATTTTCGTTAAGTAGACAAGCGCCTCTATTATAGCTGGCCCAGCTCTATTATACGTTGAAGGAGGTTTCTCCTCGTAATATACATCAAGAGGCGATATACTAATCTCCGTATACAACCCCTTATCCTTCTTCTCACTAACTCTTCCCTCAACATAAGCATCGCAGCCATCTACACTTGGTACGGCTACTCTTCTAGAAGCTATTACTCTAAGCGAGTTCTTGGCTAAGACGGCCTTGTAGAACATTAGTGGATCACTTGTTACACATATACTGCATTCACAACAATGCGATGTCATTATTTCATGTAATTTGGTGTTCTTGAAAATTCTTGCAACAAGCTTGTCTCCACGGAGTTTCACACCCAAGGGCGATATATAGTATTCTCTTTCATCGCCAAGAACAACAATTGTTTCGCTAAAAGTCTCGCAGTTAAAGCCGAGCCTATACAACAAATCAAATATATTCTTATACGCCATGTTTTCCACCACGATACTGTTTGGGAGAACCAACAGATCGCCAAAGAGTATTACCACTATCAGAGTATATAATTTGTGTTCTACATAATTAACTCGTGATGAGGATACTCTATGGATGATTTGTGATGAAGCCTTTGATTAGCTTATCTGAGTGGATGAAATGGTATAGAACGATTATCGATACCATGGGGTTTGATCCTGAGAAAGACAAGTATGCAACAGTAATACTAGCTTCAATACTTAAAGACAACCCCCCATCTCTAAACTATGTTGAAGCCCTTGTTAAAAACAAGAATGTAGTCATATTCGGTGCAGGACCCTCGTTACCTCAGCATATAGAAGAGCTTCTGGAAAAACGTGTTTTAACGATTAAACACGTTGTACTAGTAGCTGCTGACGGAGCTTCCAGAGCTCTTCTAGAACACGGTATCACACCCCATATTATCGTTAGTGACCTTGATGGTGGTGATGATGTTCTTATTGATGCTGCTTCCAAAGGAGCTTACGTTTTCGCCCACGGACATGGAGACAATATTGATAAAATAGAGTCTATTGTACCTGAGATGAAAAGGATTACAAGAAGAGTCATTGGGACAACACAAGTAGAACCAATATACCCGGTACTGAACTTCGGCGGGTTCACTGATGGCGACCGCGCTGTCTTCATCACAGCATCAATGTCCCCTAGGATGATAGTGCTGGCTGGAATGGATCTCGGCAATATTGTCGGGAAATATTCTAAACCTTGGCTTAGAGACAATGTCCCGGCAAATACTATGAAAAAGAAGAAACTAGAAATAGCATACAACCTATTGTCATATGCTTCATCAAGATATCCTAGGATCTATAGTTTATCCCGAAATACTCCAGTAGGTATAAAGCACGTTGGCTCCAGTGAGTTAGTCAAGCTTATTAGAACAAGTCAATAAACAATCCTGTAGATGGGATACCTCTTAGCTAGATAAACGACCAACAATGGTGGCGTTCTTGCACCATAACAATAATCATAATAAGAAGATTGTAGTGGGGGTGCAAGGCTTTACTTTTGATGCAGGTCATTACACTAAGGGTATTAGCAAAAAATGTATGAACCTTCATGGACACACGTTTAGACTTGATGTCGAGGTTGAAGGAGAAATAGATCCAGAGACAGGAATGGTTATTGATTTCGGGGTCATAAAGAATGTTGTTAAAGAAATAATTAAAGAATACGATCACAAGATCATAGTACCAAAAAGAGATCTTGAAAAGATAGTAATAGAAGGCCCCTTTAACAAGGATATTAAACCAATAGACTACCCGGAGGCTACAACAGAGTACATAGCACTAGATATAGCTAGGAAAATCTATGAGAAACTAGGTATGTCAGTAAGAGTTCGTTTATTTGAGGGAGAAAGAAACTATGTTGTAGTAGAATGGAGTGGTGAACATTGAAGATCGATAAGAAAGAGATCCCGGATATACAGGATAGCGTTAGCCCCATACCATTACCTCTTAGTAGAGTTGGTGTTTCAAATATTGAAAGGAGAATAGTTATTGGAGACAACCATTATGATGTAGTGTTGTCAGTATATATTCATCTCCCTGAAAGTAAACGTGGTGCACATCTATCTAGACTCATAAGGGTTATTGATGAAACAGTTGAAGACTCATATAAAGGTAAGTATGGTTGTTTCAAAGACTTTATCAACGATCTTGGCCAAAAACTACTTGAAACACATTCCTACACGCAATATGTTGACGTTGTTTTAGAGACAAAACATTACACTACCGAGAACCTGAATCCATTAAGGCTAGTACTGGAGGCTAGAATAAACAGAAATAATGGTGTAAAGTATAAGACTACTATTATTGTAAAGGGATTAACTGCATGTCCATGTGCACAAGCGGTGTTTGGTACAATAGAGAATATTCCACTCGAGAACGCTCCTACACATATGCAGAGAACACTACTAAAAGTCTCGATTGAATCAGCCAACATGTATTTAGACATCAATAAACTTGTATCATTACTAAATAATAGCTTTAGTGTAGAGCTAAAGAGTTATCTCGATAGAATAACTGAGTACAAAATGATAAAGAAAGCACTAAGCAATCCCTCGTTTGCCGAAGATGTTGCTAGGAAGGTGTTGAAAAATCTCTATGAATATCTCTCACAAGTAGGCAGAGATGACGATATTATTGGCGTCTATGTTGAAAGTTATGATAGTATTCATCCACATAATGTTGTTGTCGAAACAAAATATACATTAAAAGAGCTGAGACGTTTTCTTGAAAACAAAGAGTAAACGAATTAAATTACAAACTACTTCACGTTTATGAACTCTATCTTTGCACCGTGGTTCCGTGGTTTTACAACTGCCACATCTGCTTTTATGCCGGTGTCTTTAACATATTTCGTTAAACTGTTTGCGATGGTAAGTGCTTTCTCCTGCCCATAAACAAGACCATAGGCTACCGGCCCCCAACTGCTTTGCCCATAACCTAGTACCCCTAATTTCTTCATCTCTTCTATAATCTGTTCTGTTTCACTACAACAGAATATTCCTCCCTGATGTTTAGAGAAATATTTGCCTACAAGCACCTGTATTCTAGATAATGCTTTACCAAAGAGAACAGGGTCATTATTCATTATACCTGGAAGAATTCCCAGAAGAAAGTTCCTATAGATTTCTTCTTGAAGGTCATGTGGGGGTTTCTCTGGAGCCGAAAGAAGAGGTTCTTCTTCCCTATCCTCAAGCCCTCTTTTCTCCCAAGGTATTGCTATAATGAAGTACCAGTTATCTGGAACACTTACTTGTATAACAGGTTTAGGGAGATCATTTACTGTTTTTGGCTTCTCTATTCTGCCGTTTACAACTTTCCTTCCACTATCCATTACGAAACCTCCTTTCTCAAAACAAGCAATACCAATACCTGATACAAAGCCTCTGCCAAGCTTTACAGCAAGCTCTCTAACCGTGTAATCAAGTCCAAAAACTCTCGATAAAGCAACAGCTGTGCCCAAGACTAGCTGTGTAGTAGAACCAAGACCAACATGCCTAGGGATGCTCTCCTTGACAACAACACGAACACCATCGACATTAAGAGTTTTTGCAACATTTTCAACAACACCTCTTACAGCAGAGGGCGCCTCAACTATTACACCTTGACTATCTACTGGATAGGCTTCAACAACAACTCTAGGTTTATCTATAGCTACACCAAACCCTCCGTAAGCAATATCGTCTCCAAGAATATTGTAGAAACCAAGGTGTAAACGAGCAGACGAGGCAACGCGGACACCCAATACCATAGCATCACCCGTATCAGCATGATAGCCAGGTGAATACAGGTAAGCAGTACTATATACTACATCAATTAAATTGGACTGAAAGTTATAAATTGTATCTCATAGCTAAATTAATAGCCAATGAGGAAAATACTTAATCATGATCTAATGAATTTAATAAAGACCCTGCTTTAAAAATGATATAACGGGGTTCCCGGTTTGGTTCACTTGGAGAGAACAGGATTCGGTTTCATTGTTATTGATGGCAAGAAGTATGATGAAGATATTGTCATATGTATGAACAATGTAGAGCTGAGACCCAAGGAATTATCGAGAAAATACAGGGGTCTATTCGGGCATACGCCTCTTTCACGTGAAGAAATAGAGTATCTTGTTGATAGCTGTGGAAAACCTGAAGCAATAATTATTGGTACTGGTCAATATGGTGATCTCCCGATAATGAATGATGCCATGGAATACATTAGTAATCTTGGTGTAGAATTATATGTGGACAGAACACCAAAAATTCTCGATATAGTTAATGAGATGCTAGATGAAAACAAGAAGATTATTGCAATAATACATTTGACGTGCTGACCCCTGTTTTCATATGATTCAGATAATTTGAACAGAGTAATTTAGAAGACACAACAATACTCGTTTCATTTTTATTTTTTCTTGACCACTTGTTGAATAGTAGGTGATTAATCTTGGCTAGAGCACTTGGCATCGATCCTGGTACTAAGAGTTTTGATCTCGTATTAGTCGATGGAGAACTTGTTGTTTGGGAGAAAAGTATCGAGACAAGTGAGATCGCACGTAATCCTATGGTTCTTGTTGAGGCTATTAATGAAGCTGGAGAATATGATTTAGTGGCTGGACCTTCTGGTTATGGTACACCTATTGTTTGTAACGAGGATATTGTTGACCCGAGGGTTTTTGCTCTAGAGATCCTGTTGCTTACACCTAGTAGTGATGTCGAAGAGGGTGTTAGACGTGGAGACCCAGGTATGATGGTCTACAAGGCTCTCGCTGACGTGGTTGAGGCTTTATGGAGGTCAAGAGGGAAAGTATGCTATATACCGTCAGTGATACTTTTACCTACAATACCTAGGCATAGGAAGATCAATAAGCTTGATATGGGTACTGCTGACAAAATGGCGATAGCAGTCCTAGGAGTCTATGATCAAGCCAAGAGACTTGGGATCAGTTATGATGATGTTAGTTTCATACTTGTTGAAATGGGTTTTGGATACAATGCCGTCATAGGTGTTGAGAACGGTAGGATAGTGGATGGTCTAGGGGGTACATTGACTCCAACAGGATTCCTCACCATAGGCCCTATTGATGCTGAGCTTGCTGTAGCCGGGAGAACATGGAGTAGGACAGATGTCTTCCATGGAGGCGTGGCAGATATATGTGGTACTTACAGTATTGAGGAATTCCTTAAGAAAAAGGATAAAGAAAGTATTTGTAGTGATGCATATGAGTCCATGATGGAGTCTCTCGTAAAGAACGTCAAGGCAGTTAATCATGTAGTGAAGAAACCACGTGAAATACTTGTATCAGGCAGGCTTACACGATACAAGGAGATCTACAGGGATCTCACCAATAGGCTTAGCGAAATAGCTCCCGTATCGAAAATCCAGGGCTTGCCCGGGGCAAAAATATCAAAAGAAGCTGCCCAGGGATACGCGATAATAGGTGAGGGTATAGCAGGCGGAGTATTCAATAGCCTTATCAAACACATGAAGATTCTTGAAGCTAAAGGAACAGTCCTCGATTACGTTTATCACCCACAACTAAAAAGTGCTCAGAAAAGAATATACGAAGCTTACAAGAAGTCCATAAAAGAGGATGCTCTGAAGAAGCTTGGTGTAAACTTTAGAGTCTGAGTAAAGCCTATATTTAGAGATGGATCAAATATCTAATGGTTTCTTTTTTGTGAACAATGGTTTTTCCTGGTAGTAGTTCTTGTGTATTGTAAGTGCTTCTTCGGCTTTTCCAAGCTCTATACCAAGGTAGAACGCGTGACTCAATGTTGATACTAGTTCTTGCTCGAGAATATAGTCTCTGATTGCTCTAGCTGTTTTTCCTCTGATTAGTATTTTTCCTTTCCTACCAGTATAGAGTGCTTCTATAGTCTCCGCCTCATGGTTCACTCTTATCTTGAAGAACCCCATTGGATCTAGTTTGTACTCTTTCTTCTCCTCAACTACATCAACAACCTTTGCATTAGCCGTATCTATAGCCATATCTATTCTCCTCTTGTCCTTAAGTATGAGCAGGTCTATACCAAGGTCTTTTGGAGGGGATTTCCTCATATATGCTAGTGAAGCCATTTGCGAAGCTATTTTAGTCTCTAATGTTGATCCTTGTGCCTTAACACTCTTTTCTACAACAAGCATAATGCTAACCCCTGCTTCCAGCCCAAGCATTACAAGGAGAGCATTTACGCCAACAGTATCGGCGTCCATGAGTTCACTGACATTACCAATACCCATCATCAATGGTATACTGGGATGTCTCTTCTTAAACTCCATGTACGCTACAAGCGATCCCAGTGTTTTCCCGACGATAGGTGGGTCTAGAATCAAGTCTCCTATAGTGTTAACAGCACCGTGCTCATGTGCTTTCTTTATGACGTATTCTAAAAGCTTTATTCTCTCCATGGGTTCTCCTGGTATATAGTTTCGAGACGAATCATAGGGTATAGCGACATAAGGTGTCTCGCCAAGGTAATCAGCTACTTTATCTACATTGCCAGCTTCTATGCTGAGCACCATATCTACTCCAGCTTTAAGAGCGCTCTTGATCTCTGATGGTATAATGGAGTCTATTGCGATTGGTGTACTGATTTCTTTCTTCAAGAATCTCACTACTTCATAAACTCTGTCGGACCTCGGATTACCTGCTTCAAAACCGATACTGACAATATCAGCTCCACTACTGACGAGTTTCTGTATCTTCTTGAGAATTTCTTCTTTACTCAATAAATGGCAATCACTAACCTCTGCCATGACTCTTATTGGAGGCGGGCTTCTAGGCACCATAATGGATCCTACTTTAATGCGGCTTCCAGGATTCTTAGCCAGTTTCTCTTCAAGTTCTCTAAGAATATTCTTGTTTCTCTCAACAACTAGATCTTTTATAATGTCATCAGCGGGCTTATCTGGGGAAAGCTTACCGGGATCCTCCATAGAGAGAATTAATGGTAGGTCAGCTGCATACAGTGTACCCTTGACGGCTTTTATTCCAGTAATTTCCTCGATTACTTTTGCCGAACCCCTACAAAGCCCGGGGATTATGATTAAGTCGTAGTCCTCTTTCTTAATACCCTGTTTGGCCAGTTGTTTGGCAATAAAATCTGTTGAGACGAGAGCTATCACTGATACTGGTAAGGCGAGTACGTCAACATCGTGTTTAGTACCAGTACTCGCAACAATCCTGCGGACGATTTCTTCAGCTTGCTTCCCAGTGATAAGCAAGATCCTCAGGATACTCCACCTCCTGTTAAACAAACTTATTTTAGCAACTATAATAATAAAAGCATGTCCAAGAGACATTTTACTGGAGGATTACTGCATGACCAATATAGCATGGGCTGTTACTGGCGGTGGATCATATATTAGAGAGCTTGCTGAGGGTTTTCTTAGACTAAAGAAAAAGTATTCATTAAAAATAACAATTTTCGCAAGCAAATGGGGTTATGAAGTCGCCAGGATCTATGGCGTACTTCATTTACTCAAGGAGATATCGCCTGGAGGATATTATGAAGAACTTCTTGTCGGCGACAAGGGCTTCTATTATATTGGTAGATTTAATATGAAACGTTATAAACTATTAGTGCTTGCACCAGCAACAGCTAATACGGTAGCAAAAATAGTCTATGGGATAGCAGATACATTGCCTACGGCTGTTTTCGCTCAAGCAACAAAGAGCGATGTACCAGTAATAATTTTGCCGACAGATCTTCCGGGCCCTGATGGATATGCTGTAAGTTATACACCATGCTATGTAGACCAAAGTACATGTATGTATCGTATTGAAGAAAACTGTCCTCCAGTAAGTCATTGTCCTGTTAATGCCCTAGAGATAGTTGATGGTGCTGTGAGAATAGATTTGAGTAAGTGTATAGGCTGCATGGAGTGTACGAGATACTGTAAATACAATGCGATAAAGTGTTGGGAGGAGATAAAAGTGAGACCTCGGAAACTTGATGTAGAGAACATAATGAAGCTAAAGAGTATTAGCGGAGTGAAAGTAGTTTCAAGCCCGAATTCGTTGTTTAGTGAAATAGAAAAAATATTAAATGAAATAACTTGATATAGCCTTCAATAGACTACTAGTTATTGCTGAGTCTTCTTTTGTAGTACTATGTTTATACTGCTTAGCCCCGGTCTGTATGGACGTAGCGTCATTATGTCTCGGTATGCTGAATGGAAACTCCATCCAGCTTCTTTCGCCATCTCTATTATCTCATGGAAGGCATATACTCTTAGTTCAAAGCTTATTTCATCTATGTACTTCAGGTCTTTTCCTTCTTTCTTGTAGAATGTCCATGTATTCTTTATGGTCGCTGTGGTCGGGTCGAGTTCTGGTTTTTCAACCATAACTGTTTCTTCATCTAGCTCGCTCATGTAGGATGCTGCTCCACAGAATCCGTTTCTGAAAGATACCAGTTCTAGTCCTGCATGGTTTAGTATGAGGAGGTATCCCTCGGGCTTGGTAACCTTCCATATATTCCTAAGGATCATTACGTCGGTCTTCTTGTCAAGATAATAGCCTAGTATGGTTGTCCAATACATTATTGTTGCATCAAATAACTTGTCTCCAAGTACTTTATCGAGTTCTCTGGCATCTCCTGTAAGGAACTCTACTTTATCTTCGACACCATGTTCCTTAGCTTTCTTTCTAGCGTCCTCTATGAATACAGGCGATATGTCGACACCTACTACTCTATATCCTAATTTTGCTAGGTTGATTGCTATACGCCCATTACCACAGCCTAGATCAAGTATTGTAGACCCCTTGTCTACTCCAATGTTCTCGAGAAGTCTCGCTACTTGCCCGGCTTCTATCTCGGCTGTTTCCCATTTAGAATCCAGTACTTTGAGAAATAGTCTCCCCTTCTTGATGAAGAATTCTTTTACCCACTCAATTCCATTCGAATAACCAATAATGCTCACCGAACATTAAAAGTAACATATTCTTATATATAAGTCTTATCGGATTCAGTCTTTTCGATAATTTTCACTAAAAGTATTGTCATCTAGTCGATTAATTGTTTGAATGTTCTTATGTAGTGTAGTGTTTCAATCCAGTATGGGATAACAAGTGATGAAAACAGTATAACTGGGTCAAAACACGAATTAACTGGCATTATAGCCGTAGTTAAACCAAGTAGTAC
The DNA here is from genome assembly GCA_029637525.1 of Desulfurococcaceae archaeon MEX13E-LK6-19. Lineage (NCBI taxonomy): Archaea > Thermoproteati > Thermoproteota > Thermoprotei > Desulfurococcales > Desulfurococcaceae > Desulfurococcaceae archaeon MEX13E-LK6-19. The sequence goes on along the minus strand of CP072660.1, from coordinate 1,220,857 downwards.
TACCATAATGATCATGAGTTTCCTAGCCATGACTGTAACGCTCATGTTTCTCACAAGGACAATCTATGCTATAGCAGGCACATAGTACCCGGCTACAATGACGTATTTGTCACAACAACCATGACAGGAAGTGAGAGGAGCCTAATCTAGAACCTAATCTAGAAGAGAAAATTATGTTATCGTGGAAAAAAGACTTGTGATTGAGTAAAAACTTTTTCCTAGTGATTAGCCTCTCCTTGCAGCTGCTATACCTGCTCCAATGATTAGTATGTAGGCTATTGCTGTCATTGCTTCTACTATTGTTGTCAACTGATCTACTTTCTTTCCAACAGTTAATACGTCTTGTGATGTCTCGTTGATCTTTGTCTTTAGTTCTTGTGTAGATGAAGTAATTACGTCTTTTAGTTCTTGTGCTTTCTCATCGATCTCACTTAGTACTTCTTGTTTAGCATTACTGATATCGCTCTTTAGCTCATTCTCTAGTTCGTCTAGTTTCACTAGTATTAGTCCAGCTGTTGTATTGACTGCGAGTACGTTGTCATTGATTTCTACTAGCATGCCCTTGATCTCACCTAGTTTAGTATCAATGATAACTGTCCTGTTGTCTAGCACTGTAATCCTGTTGATTATATCCGTTATACCGCTGCTTAGTGTTGCATTAACTAGTCTTATGAGCTCCATAGTTTGATCAAATGATGCCCCGATTGTGTAGAGCTTGTCTACAGCTGTTATGCTAACACTCTTGTAGCCGTAGGATTCAGTTGTCGGCGTTATGTATGAAGCTACAACTTCTAGTCTGTAGAGACCTGTCTCCGTAACATTTAGTTCTACAGTGTATACTCCTGTGGTGACTGGTACGGCAACAATGCTTTTCTCAACACCCTCAGGATCAGTTACTTTCACGAGGAGTACCGCGTCAACAGGCTGTCCTTTGTAGAGTGTCGCAATTGCTACTGGTACCACTTCGCCTACTTCAGCAACCACAGGTGCTGAGACAATTATATCTAGTGCTTCATCACTATATACTGCAACATAGCCACTTAATAGATCAACTATGCTGGGCGGTAGTCCTGGCGCTACTACTGATACTTTGTAGACACCTGGAGCCATGTATGGTAGTGCTAATGACCAGTTGAAGTAGCCTGTCGTAGTATCCACTGGAGCACTGGCAAGAGTTCTACCAGCAACAACTATATCTACAGTGTCTATAGTACCAAATGCATCAAGGCCATAACCTTCAATGTTTATTAGTCCTCCAATAACTACTCTGTCAGGCTTTACTACAACACCCGCTGCTAATGTCTGATATCTTAGTTCACCCCATCCTGGCACAACGAACTTTATGAGGACCTTACCGCTCTTCATTTCATCAAATACTGTTGTATATACTCCATAGCCATCCTGTATTCCTGTTACATTAAATCCTACAAGCCTGTGGTAGTCTAGGTAGTAGTACCATGAATAGATCCTGTTCTCATATACAATTACTGGTGTTGTGCCTCCGCCCATGAGGGCGATGATTGCTGGTTCTGCTGGCTTGAAGAATGGTATGTATCCGTAGTCTCCTGGGAACACTAGGTCTGCGTCAACATAGTCTACAGCATTGTATCCATAGGCGAGTCCAAGCCAAGGCTTCTCGACAACAGCTGTAGGTACTGGTAGTTCTAGAGCTGGGTCTCCTAGTAGTGATAGCATCATTACCACTGACATGATTATGTCAGCATACTCCGGACCAAAGTCCATAATCCATCCTGTACCAGCTAGATATCCTATGATACCTTCTGCTACGACTTGTCCTAGTGTTACTTCGTCGCCCATAAATCTATGGGTGTTATATGCTGATATGATCTCTCTGTGTATAAGTGTTGTACCGTAGAAGTAGTTGTATTCTACACCATAGTAGTAAATGAATGGTCCAAGGAGCTCCCAGGCGATTCTAGCTGATCCTAGGTATGCTACTCCGCCTGCTGGTGATAATAGTATTGATTCGCCTATGCTTGGCGGCATGAACCATCCGGTAGGTGGTACTAGCTTGGTGTCCCATGCACCATTCATACAGGCAACACTTGAGACTATTGGTACTGACGGGTTAGGCCTCATGGTTAATAGATCGCCTGTACTAGCTAGCATCTCCCAGTACAAGCCATAAGGTGTTGCTAGCTGATCTACAAATGCGTCTCCTGAGCCATGTGCTATGAGGAAGAACCATAAGGCACTCAGGTTTCCTTGTAGTATTGCTTTAACTGACTCTGAGTTGTAGTTGTAGCTTGTTCTCGTCAATAGGTTTGTATTGAATGTTTGTGTATCGTTGAATAATGTCATTGTTGATAATGCTGTCTCACCAAACATTTCAGCGTAACCAAATGGATATCCTCCAGCCATGAATAGCAAGTCGCTACTAGCAGCGGAAGTGTTATACCATGCCATGATCTTGTGTATAGTGTAGTTAACATAGGTTATATTGCTAAATGGTATTCTGCCTACAAACAAGTCTGGTATGAGGTCACGGTCTAGGTCAGCGTAGAATAGGTCTGTTGGTATCCATGCGTTGTACGGGTCTAGGTAGTAGTAGAGGTAACTGCTATACTGGAAGTAGAAGCTTGGCGGTACGTCAACAGCGTTACCGATTAGTAGTACGTGTGTGAAATTACCATAGGTCTCGTTTAGGAATCTTATGATCTTTCTTGCTAGTGTGTGGTTGTAGCTTCTCTTCAATAACTCGTAAATATTATCATGATATGTCACATTGTAGAAACCTGAGTATTCTGTTATATTGCGTACTGGACTATAGTTCTCGTATATATAGTCCGTGTCGACAATTGTTACGTTAAAGCCTTTAGATTTATAGAACTCGGCGAGAGTATTGTTGACAAGGTCTACTAGATCAGGTGTTGTTATGATCACTAGGCTCTTTTGTGGGAATTGCATTGGCTTGGGCTGTGGATAGTATATACTCACTTTAAGGTTGTCTATGACGATTAGTTTGTCTTCAACAGGATTGTACTGTATGGGGTATACGTGTATAACAATAATGCTCTTGCCTAGGAGACCATGGTATACCTTTACTGTAGCTAGTGTTCCTGGGAAGAAACTGTCTTTACCATAGACCTCTTTATCAGGCTCATAAACTATCTTGTTGGGGAAATCAGGTGAGAATGCAAGAGGCTGTGGTGCTGGTAGTATCTTGCTATTCACTCTAACCTCACGTACACTTAATGGTTTAACTGATACAACTGCCTTATCAACATACCCATCGACTACGAAGTAATATGAAATGTAGGGTATCATAGGTTTTCCGGGAGAAGCCACGTATTGTAGATGACTAGGGCTTGATGTCTCGGCAACAACGTTAACGTATCCATCGATAGCTGGCTGGAACTCTATCTTACCTACAGTCAACGTGTATGTTCTTACTTCACCTGCTAGCCTATCCTTTGGTACTTCAATACCCATTTTCTTGAGTACATTGTCGTATCCTTCAGTACTTGCAGTAACTGAGACAGCTGGTAAGATCAATGGTATTATGAGCAGTAATACAAGTGCATATGATGTATATCTATACAACTTCATGACAGGACACCTGTTAGCCCACTCAACCAAGCTTATGTAGTACTTTATAAATGGAGTATATATAAGTCTTAATTTTGTTCTGCCGAACAAAACTAATAATTTTACCTACGTGTTTAAACACTAGGAGATATTTAGCTAATACGTTGAAAAAATATTATAATTACACATTACTAATTCATGCTTTTCCAGCTACGTGTGTATACCATATTGATTTTATGATAGGTGTAAAGAGAATTAGTGTTGATACAATAAGCACCCATACCGATATGGGTAGCCCTAGTATTGATGTCACGAATGCTTTCTTGGGTCCATACACTATAGCGGCTATGAATCCTATAATGAATCCTGATAGGATCGCTGGTAGTGCTACTCTGTCTAGCCCTAGCCTTTTCGGGAGCCATGGATTAATCCATGCTATTAAAGTGACTGGTGCTAGAGGTAATAACATTAGGCTTGAGAGCACTGATAATTCTACTACGAATCCTGGCTTGAGTAATGCTATAGTCATTGTTACTAGTACAAGCAATACTATAATTGTGTAGGTCATAGTTTTCTTGTATTCCTTATATCTGTAAATGTCTCTTGATGCACTACTTGCAAGCGTGAGTATTATTGAATCGAGGGTTGAGACAGCTGCTGCTACAATACTTGTGAATACTATTGCTGCAAGCAATGGGTTCGTATATAGTAATAGCGTTGGTGTAACGAGATCTCTATTATCAATTGCCGGTATCACACCGGCTATGGATAGCGATCTTGCCAGTAATCCTATCATTGTCACCAAAACAGTGTATAGGAGGCCGAATACACTAAAGTATATTATCATTGCTCTAAGAGCTTTCTCGTCACGAGGCATGTAGAGACGCTGTACAACCTGTGGATTCGTTACAGCGAAGAATACCCATGGAAGAGTAAATGCTAGGAATATACTGAAACTCCAGAACCCTCCCTCGAGCCCAAGAAGTCCTTCTCTACCAAGCATTGCAAAGGCATTGTCTAGTGTCAGGTTATTCGAAACCATGAATAATAGTAGCCATCCAAGGAAGCCCATTGATGCAACGATCATCCATAGTCCTTGATATGTATCTGTTGAAGCAACACTCCATATACCTGCTAGATAGGTCCACAAGAAGACTATTAACGCACCGAAGACTACCCCTGTAACATAACCTAGTCCAACGCCATCCATTAGATTCCCTAAACCAACTAGCTGAGCTACAGCATAGGGTATCAAGGCTACGAGGTAGATAATCGATACAGTCATTGCCAAGATCCTAGAGCCATAAAGGTCTCCTAGCATCTCGGCAGGACTGACCCATTTTCTTTCCCTGGCAAGCCTCCATACTCTATGAGAAAATAGTGTCAGCAGGAATACCGTGGCTATGAGGTATAGTATCTCGAACCCGAAGGCACCGACGCCCGTAGCATAAGCAAAGCCAACAAGACCTATCATCATGAACGCACTATAGGTTGTTGCAGCATAAGTCATTGCAGCCAAGAAGCCGCCGAGCCTGTACCCAGCAACATAGTAGTCTATAGCCGTCTTGATCCCTACTTTCCTCGAATACCACGCTATAATAGTTCCAACGAGGAAGTATAGAGACAGTACTATAGCGATAAGTATCTGCATCTCATGGTCACCTCTTTAGGCTGTATAGGTATTTCATGGACAGAACTATCTCTAGCAAGGCAAGTACAAGCCAGAACATGTAGAGACCCATATTGTCGACGCCGTAAAGGACTGTATAGGGTACAATGTATGCCAGCATTATGATTAACAGGCTTAGGAGAATGTATTGCTTCCTCTCCATAGAAGACACCAACGAACATATGTTCGTTAGCTAACTTTTTTACCTATAAGCTATATAGTTATAAGCTAGTTTAAAAACTATTCTATAGAGGAGTGTGAGGAAAACATCTTGACGCCAAGGGAGCAGAAAGTAAAAGACAGGATACTAGAGCTCCTTAGAGGACACCCGGAGGGGTTACGGCAAGCAGACATAGCCAGGGCTCTTGGTGTATCACGCAGTTATGTCTCTGAAGTAGTAAACGAGCTCTTGAGAAAAGGCATAGTGAAGAAGATAAGAGAACATGGTATCACAAAGATAGTATACCCTATTCAGCACACGGGGAAGCATGAAAATATAGTTAAGCTTGGTATAGTGTGGTCAAGCGAATACCCCTTTATAACGTATTTCGCTAAGAAACTGAGGGAACGAGGATACTGGCTCGATGTTATCGTATACTCTAATGCTCTCGATGCAACACTTGACGCCGTGACTGGAAAGATTGATCTTGTTTTAAGCCCTCTTGTCACACAATTCCTCTATGCCTCAATGACAAACAGGCTGAGGATAATAGGGGGTGGGGCTGTTGGCGGCGCGAGTGTCATAGAAAACCCGTGGGCTAGAGATGACAAGGCTGTGTCGTCGAAGGCCTCAACGATGGATCTATTGATCACGCTGGTTTTATCTGAGGAAGGGATCCCGCTGGAAAACAAGATGTATGGTGGCTCAGGCGAGGAAATCATGTACATGATCGCTAGTGGTAGGGCAAAATACGCCGCCATATGGGAGCCTCTCGCGACAAAACTAAAGAAAATGGGCTACAAAGAGATCATAAGCCTCAAAGACCTCGATATACCGCATTGCTGTACACTAGCAATAAGCACACTAACAAAACTAGACATAGACCTAGTCAAGAAAACCTATAGCGAGAGCCTCGAGGAATACATCCGCAGACCAGACCAGGCAATGGAATGGTACTCCATAAAAACGGGTATACCGGTACAAATACTCAAAGAATCAACAAGAAACTATAGATACACTCTAGACATAGAGCACAAGAAGACGGTAAGTGTCTTGAGGAAAGCAGGAATAACAATACCCGAACCAGGCAACTTAAGGAAATACATAGTCACGTAATGAAGAACTCTTCTTACCTCCATAAAAATAAGTACATATACAACAGCCATACTGTCAAATAGTGTCAATCAGCCGCAGGGAAGATTCCGCGCATCCCCTAGCTTCTTTACGCCGATGCAGGCTTCATCATCTGGATAATTGTTTTTGTAAACTTATTTATAAACAGTTCTTGAAGCTGAGCAATTTACAGTGGTGTCCTGAGCGTTTAGTATATGCTGAAAAGTGGTGGTTGTGATTGAAGAACGTTAATAAAGAGATTGATGATAAAGGTTATCTTAACCGTAATGTTCTTGGTATGAGTTTTACTAGTTTGCTGACTGATGTTTCTACCGAGTCTGCTTATGCTGTGCTCCCCTTTTACGTTACTGCCGTTCTTGGTTTTGGTAAGGATGTTCTTGGCCTTATTGAGGGTGTTGGGGAGTTTATGGCTAGTTTGTTTAAGCTTCTTAGCGGCTGGATTGCTGATAGGATAAGAAAGTACAAGGTTCTTGCTCTTATCGGCTACGGTTTATCTACTATCACAAAGCCATTGCTTGCTTTTACGAGCCACTGGCTACACGTACTCGTCGTTAAAGCTGTTGATCGTGTTGGGAAGGGTGTGAGGACTTCTCCTAGAGACGTACTCTTATCCATGAGTGCATCAAGTAAGACCAGGGGTCGTGCCTTTGGGTTCCACCGTAGCATGGATACTGTTGGCGCTGTGCTAGGTCCCTTCCTAGCCTTCCTTCTTCTACCCCTTGTTGGTTTCAAGGGAGTGTTCTTGTTCTGTTTTATACCTGGGTTCCTTGCAGTACTCATACTATGGTTGTTCGTCAGAGAACCCAAGATAACAGGGCCAAAGACATTACCCAAGCAAACACGTGAAGCTACTAGTATACAAGGTATACCGAGATCGTTTTGGATGTTCCTCACAGCACTAGGCTTAACAGGTTTGGCTGGTTATACTCATGCATTCCTCTTGATCAGGGCTACAGAGATCGGGTGGAGCCAGGAGAACGCCATACTACTCCTAACACTAGCAAACATAGTCTATGCCGCTACAGCATATCCCGTTGGACTCCTCGGCGACAAGATAGGTCACCCAAAACTATACCCCATGGCCTTCATAATACAGGCACTAGGAGCACTCATAGTAGTATATACGAACAGCTACTATTGGGGACTCCTATACTTCATACTCTACGGCCTATACCACGGCTTCAACGACACCCTAATGAGAGTACTGACAAGCTACTATGTACCGAGAGAGCTACGGGCAAAAGCCTACGGGTACATGCATGGAACCCATGGTTTCACAGCACTAACAGGATACTATATTGTAGGTCTATTATACGAGAATATAGGTGTACAAACAGCATTCATGTACACAACAATAATAGCGTTAATTGGATTAATTGTTAGCACCTATCTTGCTGTACACCAAAAGTAATATACCTTCCTTTAAAGAAGAGTGGGAGCTGCTTTTTCTTAAACATTCTGACACCATCATCGCCAACAGCTACTTCTCCTCCATGAAATATAAATAAAATCGCTAATAGAAATAGAGAAAACAAGAGCCGATGCAAATCACCGGCACAATAAAATTATTCTGTAGCTACTAATAATAAATAGTTTCTTCATAAACTAAAGCAATGCCAAAATATTAGCCATAACCACGGCTGATGTACCATGAAAACCAACATCATATACACCAGCTACAAAGATTTTATCAGCATGTTTCTCGACGAAGCACTTTTCTTCAGTTTTTATAATAGCCCTTACCCTGCACACAAGTTTTCAACAGCTATAGACATATACCCAAAAGACGAGCCGTTATTCCCCTTCGACGAAGGCAGAGTTATCTTCATTAAGTGGTTTAACGCCCCTAGAAAGAGGAGTGATGCTCTTGACAAGGAGCCTCTCATCCTAGTGCAGTTGACCCCATTTACTGTCGCCAAGATCCTTCATGTAGAGCCTAGGGTTCGTGTTGGCGAGAAGATCTATTATGGTGACCCTCTTGGAAGATTAATTGTATCGGGCTACATGTACGTGTGGTCTGAGAAACACATGCATATCGAGATAAGGCCCCTACATGACCCGTTGAGAGTACGTGGTGCCTACAGACTAAAGATCCTTTCTTTAAGGAAGGAAGTACCAACAACCAATAGTATCGAAGGCATTGTTACCCATAGAAACACGTACTACGTGCTCATAAAGCCAAGCAAGACAATAGGATATGGTCCTACACCATTATCCACAGGAAACGATAAGACACAATACTTCCTAGAAGGAGGATATCCTCACTACGGATACATAGCCATGATAAACCCCGGTAAAAACAAAGGAGAAATTGATCTCGGATTATACAATGCATCTCTCTATGAAGCTCCTACAAGAGATACTGTTTTGGTGGACAAAGAAACCGGCCAAGTATTCCACGGAGTCTCGATACACTTCTCCCGCGAATACATCAAACTAGTATCACGAAAACCAATAAATAACGTACGTGAAGGAGACTATATTACTTTAGGAAAACTCTTTATGGAAGACAGGTAATCAATCACGAGAACTATATTCAAAAAAGTTTTGTAGCATGAGCTTAGTAGGTCCGCAAATAAGATTACAGTATAGCTATACTAGACTACCGTCTTCAGCTTCAGGAATGGGATCTCCTGTCGGCGATATTTCTGAACCAAATATTTTCAGGACCACTAGCATGCTGAGTATAATAAGCTTGACTAATCTCTTATCAGAAAAGTAAAGGAGTACTCTATTAAGGATCTTATGCATTCTACTCGCCGTGTTTCTTTTCCTTTTTTAACACGAGATTATCTATTCTAGTACAAGAAGAACGGTAGCGAAGTCCCACAAAATAAATAAGCGTGGGTAGCACAGGATGCAGAACTTATTTGTCGAATATAGTGTAGCAAGATTCCTTGAAGCATTATACAAGATAGACTATCCATGTGGTTATCGTGCAAGCAGTATTCTCGGGATAGACTATAAGGTTTTCCAAAGGAGACTCATGAAGGTTGAAGAAGCAGGGTTTAGGCTAAGGATGAGTATTGATATAAGCCGTATCTTTCTCAGGAAAGTCTTTGTTTTCTCAGACAGCGAAATAACACACGACTGGATACCTTTCCTAAGGCTTGAGGCAAGAATGCTTCCTAGAGGAACATATATGGTTTTCTTTATGCCCTTTGGGCTGAACCATACTCTGTTTCTCTCTAGGATAAACGTGTCGTTTAGAGACGTTTATGTATCATCTATTGATGTTTATCCTCAGCCTAAATTCACAGTATATAGAGTTGAAGGCGATCTTATGCCCAACGTCTGGGCTAGACTTTTGCTAAAAAGACTTGACTCAGCTACACCTATCCCGGCTAACATGAACTCTCGAGAAAAACAGCTTGTCCTCAAAAGTCTATACTTGAAGATCCTTAAGGAACTTGAGTTGAAACCATTCCATCCACACTATGAGCTAGCAAATAAACTCGGTGTTAGACCTAAAGACGTCAAGAAAGCCATCGATTTCTTTTATTCACATAAAGTATTCAAGGGAGTGTGTGTTAGAAGAATGCCATGGTATAAACTAAACGATCTAGGTCTTATAGCCATTGTATCCGACCTAAAGGAAAATGATGCTAGGCTATTGTTAGGCTTGTTCCTAGAGTATCCAATGTTTGCAGGAGGGAGCCTGCTTGCAGATGGCAGTGTCCTCCTTACATTTGCTATGCCTGGAAAATACCTTACTGATGTAGAGAAGAGTTTATCTGATGTCGTTAAGACCTTGGGAGGCAGCATAATCGCTAGGTACACAGTTCTTTCCTACGACGCAAAACGCTATACCATACCCTTTATTGACGGGAAAGAGTACGACAAGTATAGGAAATACTGGAACATCACCCTAGAAGACTGGAGTTCTCAGTAATCCAGGTAATCTTCGCACTTTTCATCAACAATAGTACTACTAGAATAATCAAAAAGTCACGCCTTGTGTTCTGTTTTAAGAAACCTTCTATATAGTTTAAGGTTTATTCACCTACTGGGGTCGCTTGTGGTGGATACGCATAAATGGATTCTTGGGGTTATGCTGCTGGGTTTCATTGTATTGCATGTTGGTATTGTAAATAGTGATGTATCCAGCGAGCCTGTTGTTGCTGTGTATTACTATGTTTGGTACGGTAGTGATGGCAGGCATTGGAGTGATAGTAATGATACACTCGTACTTTTCGGTGATATGCCTGTCATAGGCTTTTACTCTAGTATGAATACTAGTGTTATCGAGTGGCAGCTGGGATTGATCGAGGATGCTGGTATCGATGTATTGTTTGTATCCTGGTGGGGCCCTAGAAGCTATGAAGACCATGCTGCCCAGAAGCTGTTTAGTATAATCAGTAACGGGAACTATAGTGTTAAAGCTGCTATACTTGTTGAACCCTATCTCCATACTGAGAGATCGGACTGGTATAATGAGAGTTTCTGGAGCATCACACTAGACTACATCATGGAGAATTATGTCGAGAAGTATCCTAACGTGTACTTTAGGCTTAATGGTAAACCACTTGTACTAGCATTCAACCCCATAGGGATGACCTACAAACCCAATGACAATAGATTTGAGATAAGAATCGTGGGGAACGACGTTGATAACGCAGGGTACCAGGACTGGGACTTGTGGCCAGACTACTTGGCTCCATGGGTTACACTTAAAGACGTGGAATTGAGGGTAAGGAGAGACGGCTATGTAGCCTTGACACCTAGGTTCGATGACCGACTATTCTGTATATACAGTAATAGAACAGGCTGTGATGATAGGCTTGTTGACCCAACGTATGTTGCCCAAGCTTACATAAAACAGTGGGAGTGGGTTATAGAGCACAAGAATGAAGTAAAAATCATTGCTATTTATAGTTGGAACGAGTACCATGAAAGAAGCATGATCGAGCCACACTACGATGCAACAGCAGAAATCCCTGGGTACACTCCCTATACGATCTACAATATCACAAAACACTATATACAATTACTGAAGAAAACAGGAGAAACAAGTCCACCAAGCAATACAACAACCTCTTGGCTAGCCGTTGATGTAGGGAAAATATTGTTCTTCATAGCGGCACTCAGCTTCATAACATATTATCTATTCGAGATACGGCATAGGAAAAACTTCAAGACAGTAGTAATCGGCACGATAAGGAGTTTTTACGTTGAGGCTAAACACGTTTTAGAGAAACTGAAAAGTATCACGAAGAAGAAATAGTTTTCGTTGAAAAGCTTTTCCTAGAAGGTGTCCTGTGTATGGTTAAAAAGATCGTGTACACGGATAAAGCACCTAAACCCATTGGCCCCTATAGTCAAGGTGTTCTTGCAGGCAAATGGCTTTTTATCGCAGGACAAATACCTATAGATCCTTCTACAGGCAAGATTGTTGAAGGTAGTTTCCGTGATAAAGTAAAGAGGGTTCTCGAGAACATAAAAGCTATTGTTGAAGCTGCTGGTGGAACACTCGATGATGTCGTAAAGGTAACTGTGTACTTGAGGGACATAAAGTTGTTCAAAGAATTCAATGAAGTATACAAGGAGTATTTCAAAGAGAACCCGCCAGCAAGAGTTGTAGTAGAGGTATCTAGCCTCCCTATGAATGCTGACCTTGAAGTAGAGGCTATCGCGTATATAGATCAGCATTAGATGGTACAAGAAACCCGTATCCCTTGGCGAAGTTTCTAACTAGTATTGTTTTTTACAATAATTTCTTCTGTTGACGCAAGAAACATTGATGACAGTATCAGTGCTGCTCCAACTACTTGTAGTGCAACCATTGTTTCCGCAAGAACTATGTAGGCGAATATTGATGCAAATACTGGTTCAAGCAAGTATATTATTGCCGCGTAGGATGGTACTATGTATTTCTGCCCATATACTTGTAGAGTGAATGCTGCATCACTACATACTAGCCCAAGGTATATTATGAGCAGCAAACTGTTTAGAGGAGGTAGCGTTACTCCTGTGAAATAATCTGGTATAATAAATAATAGTGCGGGAATCATCTCGAAGAAAGTGAATACAAGTGGATCGCTTCCAACAGAATACTTGTCTACAATAATGACTTGCAGAGCCCACATGAAAGCACCAAGGAGTACAAGAAAATCCCCTATATTGAAGCCCGTGCTCGGCTTCGTCAACATGTAGAGACCCGTTATAGCGAGCAGTAATGCAATACCTTGCCGGACACTATACTTCCTCAATATAACCGCCGTGTATACGTGGACAAAGACAACATTCAAGCCAGTTATGAAGGCAGAGTTACTAGCCGTAGTATACCGTGTCCCCCATCCCTGAAGCCATAGCCCGAGAGCATAAGCTATACCGGCAAGCAACCCTCCCTTAACAACGCGAGCACTTATTCTACTTTGGGAAGACAGACGATACAACACATAGGGGAATAATCCAGTTAATGCTACAAGGCTACGTAGCCAAGTGTACGTATATTCATGGACTGAGTACATAATGATCTTTATTGCTGGAAAGGAAGAACCCCATAGTATTGTAGTCACCAGTAGTGCTGCAAGTCCTCTTGTCTTTCGTGATACCACTGGAGATATACGACCTCCGCTGATTCATTGAAAACATTGCATAATTCTAGTTAAGACGATCTGTCAATGGCTGTTAAACTATGTTATCATGCTACATACATAGAGTAAAACCGGTTACCTACTTATACCTTCCACCAATACTATTGCTTGGTGCCAACTATGGATACGAGCAGGGATTACAGGATACTTGTTGCCGAGAAGGCTGTCAGTACTCTTGAGGAGATTGTTAAGCTCCACAAGCTCAGCCTCCCATTGAACTGGGGTGCAGTAAGTAATCTCGTCAAGGAAGCCAAGACGTTGCTGTTGAGGCTGAAATACAGTTTCCTACCGTGGCCCGACATCGTTAAGTCTCCAGAGCTTACTCAGCTTAAAGAGTTGTCTAAGAAGCTTGCTTCGCAACTACTGCAAAAGGATTTGCTCCAGAAATTCAAGCCGGACCCGTTTGTCGTCGCTGAGGTAAGGTATGTGCTGAGGATACTCTATGGGCTCCAGTACCGTCTTTCTCTCGGCGAAGAAAACAAGCCATGGTACGCTGTCGACATAGAAGGTGTAGAGGTAACTAGTGTTCACAAGCACCCTAACGCCGATAAACTCTATATAACAAAGGCTGAGGGACTATTCCTCTACACAATCATAACCAACATACAGGACATCAAGAAGGGAGAAGTACGGGCAGCAGCCATACTACCACCAGCCATTATACGTGGAGAACTAAGCGAAGCAATGTACTGCAGCAACCCACTACCAAGAGAATACAAGGGCAAGAGGCCTCCAGAAAACCTCATTGACACAAAAGAATTAACCTCAATAATCTACAGCATAGTCTCGGGGAAGAAGTAGCAAAGCCATTGGAAACCGGCCGGTTTCTATTGATTCAAAGACAATGGAGAAAACCTATTTTCACTTCTTGACTATTCTAACCAATGTATCGACGAACCTGTTTATGTGTTCTCTGGTTATGTGTCTTCCTATGACTACTCGTATCACGTCTGGTATTGTTGATGGGTATACATAGAGTCTATTTCTCCACAGCCCCTCGACTACACGATCCCTGTCTGGCACTCGTATTGCTACCAGTGGTAGCATTGGTTTCCTGACTACTTTGAAGCCGTGCTCGCCTAGTTTGTCTACAAGATACTCTGCTCGCTCCATGAGGTCTAGGGCTAGTTTCTCCAGTCCCTCGAATCCCTCGACTTCTAGTATAGACCATATTGCTGCTACTACGCCGCCCGTTCTCGTGCCAAGTAGTGTTCTTTGTTTCCTCTCCGGCATGTATGGTGCTTCGAAAGAAGCTAGTTCCTCGAGCTCCTTGTTCTTGACAAGCAGTAGGCTGCCGGGTATCGGGGAGACTATCTTGTGTGTATCAACAGTTATGGTGTAAACATTCTCTAGCCTGAAGTCAAACAATGGTATGCCGGATCGGTGTTTCTGTAGGAAGATAGCTAGTAGTCCACCATATGCTGCATCAACATGTATCGGTACTCCTGTGTCACCACACATCTCCACCAGCTTGTCGACAGGCTCCACGATCCCTAGATCAGTTGTCCCCGCCGTGAAAACAACCGCTACAATACGGTCTTTATACCAGCGTATAACCCTACACATCTCCTCTAGATCAGGGGTATAGTCTTCCTTGAGTCTCGTTGTTATGAGCGTCAATCCTAGTAGCTTGCAAGCCTTCTTGATACTTATGTGAGCAGACTTTGGAGCAACAACAATGTCTCCTTTACGGAGCTCCCTGAGAATATAGAGTGCTGTTATATTGGACTCGGTGCCACCATAGGTAACAACACCATGGCCATTGCCATGGAATAAACTTGATATCCTTGCCACGACATCTCTTTCAAGCCTATAAGTCTCCTTGAACAACGCGGGATCGTTTAAGTTAGTGTTGATAAAGATCTTGAATGCCTCGACACTATACCAAAGTGGCTCAGTAGTCATTGAGCCAAGGACTTCTCCATCAACATAACTGGGATCCCTACGCCTCAGCTCCTCCAGTAAACGGAGAACCTCTCTAGGATCGCGTGTACCCAAGAACACGTCCCGTGAACCAATCTAGCCAGGTTACACACTATTAAACCTCGCCCAAACCAGATGGCTTACAGGAATTTATAAAGCAGCTCTTTTGGTACAGAACAACAAGCCTCTATTTTCTCCAGGTTATACATTTCAATTATTTTTACTGGAGGATTGACTATTCTGTCTACAAGCTCTTGTTCAACCAACATCTTATCAAGCAAGAACTTCATACTCCATGGCCTCATACATCCCATTGATAGAATCGTTTTTTCTCCAAGAACCCTCCTAGAGTACTTGATTATGTCGAGGATATCGTTTACCTCAGGCGGCTTAACGTTCTCCATTGGGGTGCCTTTTGTTGGTATGAATACGAGGAATATTGCAATATATGGCTTGTAGTCTCTCAGAATATCGATTACTTGTTTCTCATAGAGTATTCTACCGTAGTTGAATCCTATGGGTACATGGGGTGCTATGTATGGTGGACCATGTTTAACAAGCGTATCGTACCCTCTGATATAGTCTTCGGGTGATTTATCCAAGTGCTTCACCTTCTTGACGACAATGGGGTCTAGTACGAGCTCGTAGTCTACTATATCGACGCCTGCTTCACGAAGCCTAGACGCAAGTTCTTTATCGATAACACCCGTGTGAACACTTATGACTAGGTCGAAATCCTTCTTAGCTTGCTTCAGTACTGGAATAAATGGCTCTATTGGTAGTCTGCCTTCCCGAGTGAATCCTCCTGATACGAGTACTCCACGTGCACCCTTCTTGACAAGGTATCTTATCGTGTCGTAGAGTTCTTTCGGGCTGGTAGCATACTCCATGCCATGGAGGTAGTGTCCTCTACAATAGTCGCAACCGAGAGCACAAGCTCTCCCGGTTATACTTATGTCGGGGAATTTTCTCCCCGGGATGAAGGCTTGTGGTTTAGCCACTTTGGCTACACTCCATTAGAGCTTTCTCTACCTCCTTGTACAGTAATTCATAGTGTTTACGCATGAATCTATGGGAGGGCATGTTGTAGAATGGCCCTCTAGTCCTCTCATTGTAGAATGGTCTATTGCATCCAGGGCAACCAGATGTAAGGAAGGCTCCAGCGTACTCGTCGAAATTACTGAGTACCTCCTCAACAACATGTTTCTTGAGGCAAGCCTTGTCCCCCGCGAAGAACACTATATCCTCCAGCTTCATCCCACGAGACAATAGGTAGCGTATAAGCTGTATTCTCCTATAGGACTCTATGCTTGGCTGCCTATACTTCTCCACGAGAGTGCCCTTCACGGGGGTTAATGCAAACAATGCTATATCAACACCCATCTCCATGAGCATAGCCATGGTCTCAACGAACTCGCGCTCGGTCTCACCAAGACCCCTGATCAAGTGAACCTCAACTCTATGCTCGCCAAAAACATCTAGTGCACTCTCTATGAACTCCATGTATGTTCTCCAGGTATACGGTTTCCTTACTGCAACGAAAACACTTGGGGTAGCGGCATCAAGACCGATGCCAAGCCTGTCGACACCGGTTTTCTCGAGCTCAACGAGATATTTTCTATGGACAGGAGTCACAGCAATACTTAACGGTACATCAATACCGCTAGACACTATATAATTCGCGATCTCCAGCATCTCGTCAATAAATTTCTTCTTTAAGACACTCTCAACACAAACCCTCGAGAAAACCCTGGACTCCCTAAGTTTTTCAACAATTTCCTCGAGCTCAACAACAGGCCAAGGAATCCTAGACAAGAGCTCCTTGTCTACCTGAAGATTAGATCGGCTTTGAGGACAAAATATACAACCGGCAAGACAACCATCCCTAGAGTACTGGAGCAAGTAGGCTGTAAATGGTCTTTCATCTAATCTAGTACTATAAAAACCAAGTAAAGCCAATGTGCCAATAGATGCTCTAACAAGCATTTAACGCGTCCACCCTACTGTAGTTACAGTGTACAGTATATACTATTCTGCCTGACTATGTTCTTTTGATTTTTGCATAATTTATAGCAATACCATGGATAAATACAATAGATTAAGCTGGTGTTGTAAGGAGAATAGACTTAAATCAATATGCTCAAGGAAAGGCACCAAATTACGGTATTGTAGATAATTTTTCCCTCTATTGTTTCCTCTTTCAACAAAATCTTCTTGCTCTAATGCTATTTAATTGAGTGGTTTATAATTATCTCATTTTATATTCGTATAAATACTACTACAATTAAATATATAGTAAATGGTGGTATATTGCGTTCTATTAAGTTCTTTAACACATTATTAATTCTGGTACTCTTCACTTTCATAACAGTTCCTTTGCCGCTACTAAACAATCCTATAAAAGCTGATGCTGTAAGCGATAATATCTATTATCTCATCCATATAACAGACCTCCATTTAGGTAGTGGTTCTGCTAATGTATCCAAAATGTATGAGTTCGCTGACGATGTAAGAAACGTTTTCCTGGCTAGCGGTTTCAAACCAATCGTGCTGATTGACACTGGCGATATAGTTGATGACCCTGTGTACGCTGATGAATGGTATCCTGTGTACCGTAGTGTCATGGATTTCTGGCCTGACCTACTACGGCTTGATACTGCTGGGAACCATGATGTATACTCGTACAAGGATTCTAGTGCTAGTGGATGGGATAAATGGTATGAGTATTTTGGTAGCCCAACATACAAGTGGGATCTATGGATAAACGACTATGAGTACATTAGGTTCATAGCAATAAACACATCCGACCCGACTACGTCGAGCGGAAATATCGAGGACAAGATACTTGATCTTCTGGAGACATGGCTTGGTGAGGCAGAAAACGATCCTTCCTGCAGAGAAGTATGGGTTTTCATGCATCACCCGCCGGCTCCGAATAGCAACGAAGTTGTTGACCTAGGTGGTTGGGACTACAAGGCTACACCATACAACACGATAACCAAGGGTGATCCATGGAGACTCTTACGTGTGATCAGTAGTTATAGTAAAGTCAGAGGAATATTATATGGACATGTTCACGAGAACTATGTAACTAGACACTACGGCAAGTACTGGATCGGAACAGCACCATTAACACTACCTGGCCCATGGCAAGCCGACTGGAATCCAAGCAGGTATTACACCGGGATAGGATATGCGTATAGACTAGTTGCTGTAGACAACGACATCGTCTCAACACTGGTCGCGACTGTTGGCCAGTGGCCAATAGGCTTCATAACCAATATCGAGCAAGGCAGTGTTCTCAGTGGTGTAGTCGAAGTTCATGCACTAGCATTCAGTGAAGACACTATCACTAAGGTGGAACTATGGATTGACAGCGAGCCAGCAGCGTACATGTCTGCTGTAGAGGCAAATAGTTATGGTGGCTTGTATGTAGGTTATATTGATGTAGAGGCTCTTGGCAATGGACCCCATTATATGGAGATACATGTTGTTGATTCTAGCGGACGTGAATACTGGAGCCCTAGACTCTACTTCTTCGCAAGAGTCGCCGGCGGCATAATGTATGCTAGGAGCATGGCTGGAATGATAAGTTTTGGTGTAAGAGAGAACTATCCTGTGGCATGGCTTAAAGTATATAGTGAGTACGCCGACCAAGAACTACCGTTCGCCGCAATATTCATTCCAGCTACACATAGTGGCGACAATATCAGAATCAAAGCCCTTGTATCAACAGAGCATATACCATGGAATATGAAGATGAGGTTCGCGTTAACAACATCGAAAGAAACTTTTGTACCGGATGACGGCTATGATGTATCGGAAGCATTACTTAAACTCGTTGCTGGAATGAATATCGAGAAAGACTACACGTACCCCTACGATCTATGTTTATGGAGGCAAACAAATAGCAGGACAGGATGGGGTGACTACCTCTACTTCCAGGACTACTGGCCTGCAGTAGGGTATTGGCTCCAGGTAACGTATTACCAGGACTACTTCTTCGGCGAGGTATGGATGGAAAACGAGACCTACTGGGATGGAGCAAATTCTCTCACATGGACCTATAGGACTGCCAGCAACGACTATGATGATATAAACTATGCTGTATTCCTTGTTAGAAGCGATCCCGGCTACTATAGCCAAGCAAGTATAGCCTACTTCGAAGTAAACGATGCCAACGGGAAAACAGGCTATTCCCTTGTACCCAACATACTAGGCATACCAACACTAATCACGATAACAGACTACTATGATCAAGCAGACTACGTATACATCGTAGTAGAGTTAAAGACGATCTATGGAGATCCCGTGGCGGATGGTACAATAATAATACAGGGAAGCAGTGATGGAATCCACTGGTATACATTGACAACACTAACCCTACAAGACAATAGCGACACTGTCTTCACGTTCATAGTACCGCAAGAAGTATACTATAGAGCAGTCTACAAGCCAAACTATGATCCATGGCACATGTATAGTGTACACGAAACAAGCCCTGTAGAAGCAGTTTCATCACCAGTATACCACGGGTGACATTCCGAAGAAATTTCATGAAGAATCACTTAAACAAAAACAAAGACTTCTTTTTTACCCTTAATCCTTCTTACCTATTGCTTTTCTAAACCTTAACATGAAGAGTTTATTTGAAGAAATATTGATGAAGCAAAGGTATAGGACATTCTTTTTATATCACAATAGTATATTGGTAACCACTTTGTTCTGCTTCTATTTCTTATACTTTATTAGGATCAACACCACTATTATCACTAGCATGACAATTAGTATGAGTACATGGGAATACTGTACAAGACTTGTTGGCTGTTGAGATGTTTCTGTTGGGCTTGATTGTGTTGTCTCTACGGTTTCTGTGGTGGTAGTCGTTGTGGTTGTTGTATGTGTTATAGTAGTTATAGTGGTTGTAGTTGAAGTGGTTGTAGATATAGTTGTAGTTGTCGTAGTTGTGGTTTCCCTAGATACCAGCTTTATCGATAGTATTTTGACTGTATTATTCGAGCCATAGTCCGGTGTGATAACTTGTAGTTCTTGATCTAAATGTATTAGACTCATGCCTGTTACCGGCAGTTTTTCTAGTTCTTTTTCCTCCACTACACTACCATCATCTATGTTTACTACAACTACTTTGTTGACACTTGTATAAGCGATCTTATTATCCTCTACAACTGTTATTACTGGAAACCAAGCAAGAGGCTCGTCTATGCTAATTCTAGATAGTATTGAGCCATGTGTATCAACAATTATTATCTTTGTCTCATTACTTATACTATAAGCTACTACATACACATCTTTTTGTGGCACATATGCTACACAATGCCTTCGCGGATCAACATTAGCACTAACTACTTTATCTACAATAACACCACTGTCATCTATTAATGTAGCATGAAGAGAGTAATCCTCATCAACCCATGTAACCATTATGCTTGATGAGCTTTCTGCTACGTGTATACATGTAGCCTCTAGTACATTACTAGACAGTATTTGTGTCTCTTCTTGCTCTAGAGTATTCAGGTCTATTACTGTGTAGTAAAGCTTTGTACTTGATGATATATTCAAGTATATGATGTATATTTTATTGTTAAAGAATGCTATAGCTGGTTTACGTAGACTGTACCCGGGATACACTATACTCGTGTTTCCATAGACTTCACGTGGGTTATCTGGATTAACGAGAGCTAGTTCTATTGTGCAATTGCTGCTACCACATTTCTCCCAGGTGACGGCAATTACGTCTAGGTCTCTTAGATAAATTGCTGAAGGCCATTTATCATCACCGATACCACTGATCCTAACTGGTTCAAT